>NZ_JBVHJO010000014.1:0-173039 GCF_055559995.1 Streptomyces sp. NPDC023541 | reverse complement strand
CCAGCCCACGACCGGGCATCAACAAGTTCCCCACCCATGAACTGACCAACGACCGACCTGCCCAACCGTCACGGCAAACACCGTTGCAGTACTAGCATCCGGTTGAACAGATTGCGCTGGCCAGCGGCGTGCCAGTCTCCGTGGTCGTCACGTCGCCGCCGGTAGTGGGCTTTGGCACCGGGCGAGGCAGTGATCGCTGAGAACGCCCAGAGGTAGCCGGCGTGGTTGAGCCGGTCGTTCTTCACCCATCGTCTGGTGATGCTGGACTTCTTGCCGGAGGCCCGGGTGACGGGTGAGGCGCCCGCGTAGGCCTTCACGCCACGGGCGTCCGCGAAGCGGGTGCGGTCGTCTCCGATTTCGGCCAGCACCCGGGCGGCAAGCTGGATACCGAGGCCGGGGAACCTGAGGATAATTTCGGAGTCCGGGTGTTGCGGGAACGTCTCCTCGACAGCCTGGGCGAGGTCGGCGGCGGCGGTGCAGGCGGCCGTGAGCTGTCCGAGTAGGGCGAGCGTCTGCTTGCCGAGCGCGTCCTCGACAAGCTCAGGCTGACGGGCCCAGTCGGTGCGGAATGCCTCGCGCAGCCGCTCGACGTCCGACTCGATGCCGCGCTTGCGGCCCGCACGCTTGAGAGCCGCCGTGATCTGGGTGCGAGTCAGGCTCGCGGCCTTGGCCGGTGTCGGCGCGAGCTTCATCAGCTCGCGGGCCTCCGGTCGGCACAAGCCGTTGTCCCACTTGGCGAAGGCCTCCAGAGCGGCGGGGTAGTACTCGCGCAGCAGGGAGCGGAGCTGGTTGGCGACCTGCTGCCTGTTCCAGACCGCGTCCTGCTGAGCGCGGGCCAGTACGGCAATCGCGCGGGCCAGGTCGCTGTCGTTCGGCAGCGGCCGGTGGGCATGCATATCCGTGCGCAGGATGTTCGCCAGGACCAGGGCATCGCCGGGGTCCCACTTCTTGCGGGAGACCGCGTGCCGGTCGCGGTAGCGGGCGGCAGCCATCGGGTTGATCGCGAACACCTTTCGCTTGCCTGCCCGCAGCACCGCGACCAGCAGACCGCGGGAGGTCTCGATCGCGACCGGGATCAGGGTCTCCTCCGTGTCGCCGTACTCGGCGAGCAGGTCCATCAGGTTCCTGTAGCCGGCCGCGTCGTCCGTGATGTGTCGCTTCGCAAGTAGCTGGCCGGTGTCGTCGACCAAGGCAACGTCGTGTGTCCTCTCGGCCCAGTCGATGCCGCAGTAGATCAACTTTTCCTCCCCAGAGGTGCGGTGTTTGCGCTGGTTGCGAGCGCATGCGGGCCACGCAGCGACCTAATTCCAGGACTCGACCATCCGGTCGGTCCGCCACCTCACTAGCCGTTCGTGGCACCAGCGCACCCCACGGGCCCCGGTCTCCTCGGGAACTCAGACGGCTCTGGAGTATCAGGAGGTCACCGTGCGGCGGGCTCGCACCACCAACACCAACGAGTGATCAAGCGGACAGTGTTGACGGTGGTGGCGACCTCGAAGACACCGAGCGCCGCCGCTCTGGATAAACGGATCGAGTGCCCAGACGGCTCCAGGCGTACGGTCAGTGCCCGCGAGGCTGCCACCACCTGCACTGTGGAAGGCCGGGATGAGAGAAGGGCATCGGCCCCCGGCGCTCGAACGGACTGGTGGCAACCCCCAGCTCCCACGGCCCGTTACCAAGGAATTAGGACGGCTCCGACGCCGTGATCACACCAGCCACATCGAGATCATCTCGCCCATGCGACCACTTCTGCTCAGGCCTGGTCGAGAATCCTGCCATGAGCAGAGGTGACCGCCACGAGGCATCCACACGTACATTCCTTGCATGCGCAGCCGAAGTGGCTCGCCTGCTGGACCTTGAGGCTGCGGCCGACGTGACTGAAGAGGCGACGTGCGCGGCACCTGGCCGGAGCTGCACGAAGGCCGCTGCTGGAACGCGCCACCCTGTCTGAGGAGTTCTTCGATCCGCTGATGGCTGCTGCTGTCTACGACCCGGACCCAAGCTTCTGCCGCTGGTTCGTCGAGCCGGCGCTCTACGCATTTGGGCGCCGCAGGGTCATGACAGCGTTGCTCGGCTGTCTCCGCACGGGCACGACCGCAGAGATAGCCGGTGCCCGGCAGGCCTGGTAATGCGCACATCTGCCACTACGCGCTGACCGGTCACCGGCCCACGCGCCCAGCGGAAGTCGCGATCCGGCCCTGGATGAAGTGGACGACGTGGTGGACCAGTGGCGGGAGTTGTCCAGCACCCAGCAGCGGGATCGCAATGCCTCAGGGAGCCGCGACCAAGCCGGAGGCCCTCGTGGCCAAAAGGCCGCGGCGCAACTCCTCGGGTTACGGGACAACCCTTACTGATCTTTTCGTTAGTTCTGTGGGTGTGGTGGGCTTGTTGGTGGGACCCTGGGCTCGTGTCTTTCAAGCCTTCGTCTGTCGCTTCCGATTCTGTCATTCCTCCTTTGACACGGCCGCAGTTGGCCGAGGCTCGGCGTGTGCGGGCGGCCGAGTTGTTCGGGCAAGGACGCTCGAGTGTCGAGATCGCACGGATGCTGGAAGTCAGCGATGAGAGCGTGCGGCGGTGGAAACGGGTGTGGGAGGAGGGTGGCACTGATGCTTTGCGGCGGCGTCCGGCCACCGGTCGTCCGCCCAAGCTGGACGACGGCCAGGTCGAGCAGGTGCGGACCGCTCTGGAGCGAGGCGCCCAGGCGCACGGGTTCGAGGCTGATCTGTGGACGCTGGAGCGGGTCGGTCTGGTGGTCGAGCGGGTGGCAGGGGTGTCGTTGTCGCGGGCGTCGGTGTGGCGGCTGCTGACCGGCCGGCTCGGGTGGAGCTTGCAGCGTCCTGAGCGTCGGGCGGTGGAGCGGGACGAATCCGAGACCGCCCGCTGGATCGCGCATGAGTGGCCGCGCATCAAAAGGGGGCGGTGAACACACGTGCCTGGGTCGTCTTCCTCGACGAATCGGGCGTATCGCTACTGCCCCAGGTCCGGCGCACCTACGCACCCCGCGTCCGCACCCCGCTCCTGCGGCATCGGCTGAACTGGAAGCGAGCCTCGATGGCCGCGGCTCTCGGATACCACGCCGCCGATCAAGAACGCGGCCCGCGCCTCGCTTCCACCTCAAGCCGGGCAGCTACGACACCACCGCTCTGATCGAGGTTCTTGAACAGCTCAAGGTGTTCTACCGCGGGGAGCGAGTGGTGCTGGTCTGGGACGGACTGTCCGCCCACTGGAGCCGGACCATGCGGGCCTGGGTCGCCGATCAGGACTGGCTCACCCTCGAACGATTACCCGCCTACGCGCCTGAGCTCAACCCGGTGGAGCTGCTGTGGTCCTCGCTCAAAAAGCGCGAGCTCGCCAACCTCGCCGGCGACCACCTCGCAGAAGTCGCCGACGCCACCGAACAAGGCATCCACCGCACCAAAACCGACAGCTCCCCTGGTCCTTCCTCACCCACACCGGACTCACCATCCACCCACCCCACAGAACTAACGAAAAGATCAAAGTAGTGGTTGTTTTTGAAGGCTAAGGCCCGCGAATCGCATCAGATGCAGACTCGTGCTGCCGTGATGTGCAGCCGTTTCCGGCTTCCCTGAGCCCTCCGCTTTGGCGGTGCTCGCCAAGGTCTCCGGCATGACCTGGGCGAGCTACGTTCCCCGCCGACGCCCTGCGGGGGAAAGGGAGAGATGATGCTGCCATGCCAGACAACCCGAAGCGCCCCCTCAGCGAACTTCACCCGGGCGAACCCGTCCAAGCGACCATCACTAGCCACCAGCCATGGGGCATCACAGCAAAGCTCAACCAATACGAGCCGGTCGGCGCATCTCTCGATACCATCCGCCGCGGCAGCGAGCCAGGCGTTAGGCGACTGGCTCAGGACCTCCCGCCGGTGGGAACAACCATCGAACTGGTCGTCGGCGAAGTGCGCTCGTGGGACCACAAACCGTGGGTATGGGTGGACCTCACGAGCATCTGACAGCTATACGGGACCACCGCCAGCGAGCCTACTCACGACAGTTTGATACGCGATGCCGTCAGTAGCCCTGCCGTTCCCCGCAACCCACTGCGCTACGCCGACATCACGCGCCTACGCTCACCCCATGAACGATTCCATATGGGCAGGAGTGCGGCAGCGTGTGCGGGCAGAGTTACAGGCCGCGGTCTGGCCCGAACCATGGCTCCGGACGTTCGTTGACAGTCATAGGAAGCCTGTGCAGCTTTACCGGACCGGGGTAGAAGGCGGAGCTGTTGGGGCCAGCCATGTCTTCGCCCATGAGGTAGCGGTTGAGCCATTCGGCGAAGATCATGTCGTACCGTGCCCAGCCGCCCTCGCCGTCGTCGACCAGGAGCCACGGGCGTGCGCTGTCCGCCTCGACGAGGAAGAGAGTTTCGCCTCGGTCCGTACTCGCGATCGGCCACAGCCCGTCGGGAGTGCCGAAGCTCAATTCCGTGAGCCCACACAATAGGCGCGGGTCCTCGTCCGGATGGAGATGCTCCCAGGGCACCCCAGACCATGCGCGGACCGTGTCCCGTATCCACTGGCCAAGGTTCCAGCGTTCGCGCAAGACCAAGCACAGCGGTCCGCAACGCCAAGATCGGTTACGCAGAGGACCCCGAGATCTGCCCAGTCCGCGCGTGGACCGCCTACCGCACCCGCCTGGTCGGCGAGCATGGACAGGAGTGGGCCGGCCCCTTCATCCCGCCTTCGTCGGTATCGACCAGTGACGCCACATCACTGGAGGCATGGGCCCGGACTCCGTCACCCGGCCGATCAAACGGATCTCCGCCCGGGCCGGGGTGCCGATCGCCTGGACCAGGCACTCCCTGCGCATCGGCCTGGCTTCGGGTGCCCGCCGCAAGGGCCGCGACGGCATCGCCATCGCCGACCAGGCGGCTCGGCCCGCCACTCCCGCTCCATGCTCGGCTAGACGAAGGGTGGTTGACAGCTCCCTGGATCGGCAGCGGGGTGGGGTGCATTGACGGAAGGTCTCGCGCGCCGGACAGCAGATTCAGGAAGTCCACGCGAAATCCCCCTTGCGCAATGGTCAAGAGTCGTTGACCATTGCTCGCATGTCCACCGATGATCTTCCCGAGACGTTTCACGTCACTACTGACGAGCAGCTGCGCGCCGTCTCCAATCTCACGCGCCACCGGATCATGGCCGCGCTCCGCTTCGAGCCCGCGACGATTACGCAGATCGCCGAGCGCGTGGGCCTCGCGAAGGGGAGTTCCAGCTATCACGTACGTCTGCTGGAGCGGGCCGGCCTGGTGAAGGTGGTACGGACACGGAAGGTGCGGGGTGTCACCGAGCGGTACTACGCGATGGCCGCACGGGCGATCGTGCTGCCGGATCCGGGCGAGGGAGGGCCGGATGTGCTGATGCGCCATGCGGTGGCGGACCTGGAGGCGTCGCCGGTGGATGGCGAGCGGCACGTACGGATGGCGCATCTGCGGCTCACTGAGGAGCAGTTCGCGCAGCTGGGGGCGCGGTTGCAGGCTCTGGCGGACGAGTACCGGGAGCTGTCCGATCCGTCGCTGCCGGACGCGTCACTCGTCTTCGCACTGTTCCACCCGGCACCGCGCGAGCAGGCCGAAGGGGACGCCAAGTGACTTCACAAGTGCGGAAGTTGCCGACCGGGTTCGGACGGCTGTGGACTGCGCAGACGGTGTCCTCGATCGGTGACGGGGTGTCGCACGCCGCGCTGCCGCTGCTCGCGTTGACGTTAACGCGGGATCCGATGGCGCTCGCAGTCGTCACCGCTGCCGGGACGCTGCCGTGGCTGCTCTTCGGGGTGCTCGGCGGTGCGCTGGTGGACCGCTGGGACCGCCGGCGCACGATGTGGGTCACGGACGCGGCGCGTGCGGTGCTGCTCGCAATACCGGCGGCAGCGGCCGCGCTCGACGTGCTGAGCATTCCGCTGCTCGCGGCCGTCGCCTTCGTGCTCGGCCTCGGCGGACTCTTCTTCGATACGGCCGCCACGGCCTATCTGCCGGATCTGCTCGGCCGCGACCCCGCACTCCTGGAGCGCGCCAACTCCCGCCTGCGCGGCGCCCAGACCGCCGCGTCCGGCTTCGCGGGGCCGCCTGCGGGCAGTGCGCTGCTCCTGCTCGGACGGGCGGTTCCGCTGCTCGCCGACGCGGTGTCGTTCGCGCTCTCCGCACTGCTCGTACGTTCGCTGCCCGCCATGCCCAGGCCCGTGCCGGAGGTCCGCGAGTCGCTGCTTCGGCAGGCGCGGGCCGGGGCCTCGTACCTCTTCCGGGACCGGTTGCTGCTCGGGCTCGCGCTCCGCCCAGCGGTCGGGAACGTCGCCTTCCTCGCTGTGGAAACCGTCCTCGCCCTCTTCGCGCACGACCGCCTCGGCATCGACACCTTCGGCTACGGCCTGCTCCTCACGGCGGAGGCCACCGGGGGCCTGCTCGGCGCGGGCATCGCCTCCTACCTCGGCCGACGACTCGGCACCGGCACCGCACTGACCTGCACGGCCGCAGTCGAAGGGCTTGCCATCCTGGGCCTTGCCGCCGCCCCGAACCCGTACGTGGCCGGGCTCGCGCTCGCCGTCTGCGGGGCCGGCATGGGCGCCACGATGGTGCTCGGCCCCTCCCTCCGGCAGGCGATCGTCCCGGCCCACCTCATGGGCCGGGTCGCCTCCACCTCCCGCATGCTGGCCATGTGCGCCGCCCCATTCGGGGCCTTCCTCGGCGGCTGGCTGGCCACCACCCACGACATCCGCACTCCGCTCTACGCCGCCGCTGCCCTCCTCCTGGCGATGACAGCCGTCACGGCATCCATGACCAGCAACCGCCGAGTCGAAGGGGCGCTGCGTGCCGCCGCCCCGGCCGGCGGTGCAGATCACCCGGCATCCAAGGATTCCGCCCAGGAGTGTGCACCCGACGTGTTGTGACGCCTGCCGCGAAGGCGTCACAACAAGGCGGATGCCACGCCCCCGCGGGGCGCAACGAGTGGCCAGGTCACTCGGGTGTGCCGGCCGTCAATCCTCGTCGTCCTCCGCGGCCACCGGGTCCCCGAAGGGGCGCAGGCCTTGGGCCCTGGCCGCCGGCTTTGATGTTGAACAGGTAGCGGCCCAGGAAGTTGATGTGCCGGTCCTTGAGCGGGGCGGATCGCGGCCTTGATTGGCGTCTGCGCAGGTAGGAGCGGTTACTGCGGGAGTCGTAGGCCTTGTCGGCTCGCACACGGTCCGGGCGTTTACGCGGCCTGCCGAGCCCGAGCCTGGGCACTCGAATCGCTTCCAGGACCGGCTTGAACTGCGGAGAGTCGCCCCGAGTCGACGTTGACCTCCCAGGTGATCAGGCCCTTGGCGTCCGCCTCGGCCTGGAGCTGGGTGAAGATCCTCGCCTACCTGCCGTCCCGCTGTTCGTAGTAGCCGTTCTCTATCCCCGGCGGCGAAGGCGGCCCATGACCTGACCCGGCCCTCCACGCACACGAACCTGCCGACGCCGGGCACACCCGTGAGCCGCGCGGTCGACCGGCTGCTGTCGGCGCGGATCAAGCAGAACGCGTCCAAGGCCTGGCCGGCGACCCGGGCCGGGGTGATGGTCTCCGGCGGCGGATACCAGAGCGCCAGCCGGCCGCCGACGGGCCGTGCCCGTCGCCGACCGGCCGCAGGGCCCCACGCGGAGGTGGGGCCCTGCGGCACGTTCAGGTCTCCGCGTCGGGCGTCAGTTCACCACCCTCACAGAGTCGCAGCCCTGGAACGTGTACACCTGGTCGCCCGCGGCCCGGTATTTGCCCTTCAGGCAGGCCCGGGTGGAGGCGAGGGTCAGTCCCGATTCACTGGGCTTGAAGTGCATGACGTTGTCGGTGTCGCCGTCGCGGGTGCGCTCGTCCAGCTCGTAGGAGTCACCGGGGTGGCCCCTGCCGTGGACCTCCCGGGCGCCAGCGGGGGTGGCGGTGTTGACAGCCGCTCCCGCAGGCCCCAGTACGTCTGGGACACGTCGATCGCCGTCGCGTTGAAGGCCAGCGGTAGGCCGTACTCGCCGACCCGGGTGGTCAGCGCGGCCAGGGTGGCGTCGGTGTTGAGGTTGACGGAGTTCGGGAAGCCGCCCGGCCGGACGTTGATCGCGATCGGCACCACGCAGTCGATCCGGAACGAGGTGGAGGCGGTGTTGTTGCTCGGGTCCGGGTCGACGTCCTCCGCGTTCTTCAGCGCCAGGCGGGAGTCCAGGCGTACCTGCTTCAGGCCCGGCGAGGTACACGCGAGCTGCACCGCGTACGTGGCCTTCTGCGGAGTGCCCACGCGCAGCGCCGTCTGCTGTGCAGTCTGCGTCGCGGGTGTGACGGTGACGTCGGCGTCCGCGGCGGCCGTGGTGGTCAGCAGGGTGTCGATCGGGCTGGACGGGCCGGCGTTGGCGACGGTGACTTCCAGCGAGGCGGTGGCGGGCTCGCCGATGAGCACCTCCAGCGGGCTGGTGGCCCGGGCATCGGTGATCCGTACGTCCGCCTTCGCGATCACCCTGGTGTCGGAGGTAGTGGTGTTGTCGGCCGGCTGCGCGTCCGGGCCGGCGAGGTTGGCTACGGTGGAGGTGGCCGTGATCGTCTTCGGGCCGCCGTTGCGGTAGACCAGGTCGGCCGGGACCTGGGCGCTGATCGTGTATTCCCGGTGGGTTCCCTGCGGCACCTCGCTGAGGTTGCAGGTGACCGTCCGGCCGGAGATTAGGCAGGGGCCCGTGGTGGTGGGGTCGGTGACGTCGGCCGGCAGCTCGGTCGTGATCTGGGTGGACGTGGAGGAGTTCGGGCCGTTGTTGGTGACGCCGACCGTCCAGGTCAGGCGCTCGCCGGCGGCGACCGGGTCCGGTGCGTCGGTGAGTGCCAGGGTGAGGTCGGTGGTGTTGCGGAGTCCGCGGATCCGAGCCGCCTCCTCAGCGGTCGGCAGGGGCGGGTTTTCGGTCGCCGCCGCCGCTCCGCCGGTGAGGCGGTTCGGCATGAAGTCCTTGACCCGGGCCCAGTCGTTGTGGCCCTTGAGCAACTCGTCAGTGGTCATGTTGGTGCAGTCCGGCTGGCCTGTAATTGCATCGATGTTGACGATCTGCTTCGCGTCGCCGTCGTCGCCGAAGCCCGGCCAGTTGTCGCCGTTCCAGTCCGGGTTGCGGTTCAGGGGAACGGTGCGCACGGCACCCGCACCGTCCAGGAAGACGAACTGGTTCACCCCGTCCTGCGGGTCGAGCACGATGCTCTCGTGGAGGTCGTCCTCCTTGAGGTCGGGCAGCACCTCCCGGGACCGGCCTGGCAGGTTGTCGCCGGGCGACCGGCCGAACAGGGTGATCCGGGCCGGGGAGAAGTCGACGACGTGCCCACCGCCCACGCGCGGGATCCCCTCAGACATGGAGTAGTTCATCACGCTCACGTAGTTTGGCTTGCAGTTGGGCCTCGCGTCCGTGCCCGCGTGGTCGAGCCCGAGGTTGTGGCCGAGCTCGTGCATGAGGCCCCCGGCGTCGGCGCGGTAGAGGATGATGTCCGTCCCGCCAGCGGGCGGCGGCCCGCAGGCCCGGCACGGTGGGGAGGGTATGCCCGTGAACAGTTCCAGGTGCAGGGCGAGTTCCCCGCCCCCGACGAGCCGGCGCCTGGTGCCAGGCCGCGATGTAGGGGGTGGGCGCGGCCGACCCGAAGAGCCGTCCGGCGGAGCGCCGACACCGCGACGAGATCCCGGCACCACGGCACAGCGACGCCTACCTCTTTCCCGCGATCTCGGACTACAGCGGCGTCGCCCACATGAACTCCGTGTCCCTCAGCGCGGCCATCCGCAACTGGGTCGACACGCTCCCGGAACTGCTCAGCGACGTCATCGGCCCCGACGGGCATCTGGTGCCGTTCGACCGTTCCCTGATCTTCCCCTACGCGTTCCGGCACTCGTTCGCGCCACGGTTTGCGGACGCCGACACACCCCTTGACGTGCTGCAATCCCTCATGGACCACGATGATCCAAAGACGACGATGGGCTACTACCGCGTCACCCTGGAGCGGAAGCGGAAAGCGGTGAAGAAGCTCAGTCTGCTGGTCACCGACCGGCACGGAGCCGCGAGACCGTGCTCCCCGCAAGCCTACGAGCACCGGTCGGTCGCCGTCCCGTTCGGCGGCTGCACCGAACCGTCCAACGTCAAGGCCGGAGGGCAGGCATGCCCCCTGCGATTCCAATGCGCGGGCTGCGGCTTCTACCGCCCTGACCCCTCCTACCTGCCCGCGATCGAGGACCAGATCAACAGCCTGCGCTCGGACCGCGAGACTGCCCAGGCGATGGACGCCGCCGACTTCGTGATCGGCAACCTCACCGCACAGATTGCCGCCTACCAGCAAGTCGCGGCCACGATGCGCGACGGCCTGACGGCCCTGCCGGACGACGAACGAGCGGAAATCGAGGAAGCCGCGTCCATCCTGCGGCAGGTCAGATCCGGGAGCACACGACCGCTGCTGCCGCTGTCCATCGTCCGCAAGACGGCTCCATGACGGCGGCCCGGACACCCGCTCAGGTCCTGGCCGAGGCCCGCAGAGCGGACAGCCAGCGCAAACGGCACAACGTCCTGGCAGCACTCCAGGACCTGACGGCGGCCGGCGAGCGCATCACCTTCGCCACGGTCGCCCGAGCGGCCGGAGTATCCACCTGGCTCGTCTACGCCGAAGGAGTACGCGAGCACGTCCAGGCCGCGATCGACCAGCAGTCACATGAACCCGCGAAGGCCCGAAGCCAGGGCAGGCAGACCAGCCCGGCGAGTCTGACGACCGACCTCGCCCTGGCCCGGGAAGAGATCACCGCTCTGCGGGACGAACGCGACCGGCTCCGTGAAGCAGTGCGGCAGCAACTCGGCCAGAAACTCGGCCAGGTCAGCAATCGCCAGCTGACCGACCGCGTCACCGAACTCACCGAACGGATCCGGCAGTTGGAACGGTCCGAAGCCCAGGCCAGGACCGAGGCCGAGCAGCTCGGCTCACGCGTCGCGGAACTGCAGGCCGACCTTGCGGCGGCCCGCACCAGTCTTCGGAAGATGATCAGGCAGCAGGCAGGCCCACCCGACGGGCAATGACCTCGGCCGACTCGCCCAGCAGCTCGGAGGCCAGGCCCAGCAGCGGGCGCGTCAGCTCGGGGTGATCGCCCCTGCTGCCCGCCATCAGCAGCTCGGCCACCGCGAACAACTGAACCTGACGTCCTCCAGCACCGGTCAGGAGCCCGGAGAAGCGGTCCGCGATCTCCGCCGCCACGGCTGCTGCAAGAGTGAGTACGCGCGGAGAACGGCAACATCCCACCCCGCCGGCGCCAGCCCCCATCCCTCCCAATCGAGAAGAACGCATGCCGGAGCCGTCAGATTCGCCCAGTGCAGATCACCATGACTGGCCTTCCACACGGCCACCTCTGGATCGACTCGGCCGCCGCTGATCCACTCCAGGCGCCGCTTCACCAGGTCCTGACGGACCGACACCCGGTCCGTCGCGGTCGCCGCCACCGCGTCGAGGGACGCCTCAAGCCCCTTCCACCAGCTCTCCGACAACCGCACGGGCTCCCGCAGCTCGGGCGTCACGGAGACCGGGCCGTCCTCGACGAACGTCGAAAGCTCGCCCCGGAAACGGAGACCCTCCTCAGCCCAGTCCCGGACCTCCAGAATTTCCGGTCGGGATGCCCCCGCGATGAGCTGCGCGGACTCGTTACCCGTCCAGAGCTTCTCACTGACCCTGTCCGCCGGCGCGACGACGACCCGAAGCCACATGGCGAGTCCGTTCACCGTCACCATGCCGCCCAGGGTCCGTCCTCTCCAGCCCTCAGCCCGAGCCCCATCGACGACCTGGCAGCCGAAATCCTCCGCAGCCCGCACGAACACCTCCTGGAGGAGCTGGAGATCAGCCTCGGAGGGCTCTCACATCGGCACTGTCCGTCCCTTCAGATCGATCGCCCGAGTTGACCTTCCCAGAAGGGGTCACGCACGGCGAGGTGCCTGTTCGGCTGGCCACCAAACGAAAGCCTCGATGCTCGGCTGGCGCTCGGAGAATCGACGGCTTTCAGGCGTCTGCCGTGATCAAGTCATCGCATGACGCGGCTGGTGTCAAACGGATAGTCGGGCAGGTCCACGGTGCTGCTGATTTTCTCCCCCAGTTTGAGCATTCCGTTCAGGAACAAGGGGCGGGACAGCAGGGTGTTGCGGAGACGTATGCCGGTGGCGGTGCCGGGGGCGAGGAACCTGCCGGTGCGGTCGCCGCCTGCCTGGCAGCCCTGGGCGTACTTCCGAAGCCTGCCCTCGTACCGGGTGAAGGCCGCCCGGTAGTCGCCCTGGGCTCGCGCGAGTTCGCCGGCCAGCACGTAGGCGGCGACCACCGCGGTTCCTGTCCCCATGCCGCCAATGGTGGCCCCGCAGGCGGCGTCACCGACCAGGCACACTCGCCCTGTGGACCAGGTATCCACGTCTGCGCGGCTGATCGAGTCAAAGTACAGGTCGGGGGCCTGCTGCAGTGAGGCGAGCAGGCGGGGCACCTCCCAGCCGAGACCGGCGAACGCGTTGTCGATCAGATGCTTCTGCTGTTCGGGATCATGGCGGTCGTACGACAGTTCAGGCGCGGCGAAGACGACGAACGCCCCTGCCTGTGCCGGGTCCCGATGGTCGGCGCCGGCCGAGGCGAGACGCCCCGGCGCGTTGTATCCGACCGAGCCCTTTCCCAAGCCCAGGTCGTTGGGCAACTGCCAGGTGGCGGCGTAGTAGCCGAGGTGGCTCACATAGTCCGCCTCTGGTCCGAAGGCGAGGCGGCGGACGTTGGAGTGCAATCCGTCCGCGCCGATGACCAGGTCGAAGTCGCGTGAGACTCCCTGTTGGAAGTCGACCCGCACGCCGGAGGGGGTCTCGGTGAGGCGGGTGATCGAGTCGCCGAAGATGTACTCGGTGTGTGGGCGGCTGTGCTCGTACAGCACCCGGGCCAGGTCCCCGCGGAGCACCTCTATCTCGCCGCCGGCGAACTCGGCCGGCAGGTGCAGCAGTGTTCGGCCGCGTTCGTCGACGAAGCGCATCGGGCTGCCACCTGTCTCGATGCGGCGCAGTTCGGAAGTCAGGCCCATGCGTTCCAGCACGGTCAAGTGTGTTTCGCCGCGGAAGTCGACGGCCTGACCGCCGCCGCGCAGGGCTGGAGCCAGCTCGACGACGGTGGGCTTGAAGCCGTGCCGTCCCAGCCAGTAAGCCAGCGCGGGCCCGGCGATGCTCGCGCCGGAGATGAGGACGTTCCCGTTCACGGATTCCTCCACTCTAGAAACTGTGTCCTGCGGACACTGTTAATTACTGTGTACCGTAGACACAGTTAATTCGGCAAGGTCGGTCAGGAGGGGCGGCAGACATGGGCGACGAGCACGCCGAGGCGGTGCGGCTGCTGTGGGGTCCGCACCCCAAGCCCGCACGCGGGCCAAGGCCGACACTCGACCTGGACCGCATCGCGCGGGCCGGGATCGAGATCGCCGACGCGGAGGGGTTGACCGATGTGTCCATGCAGCGGGTCGCCGCGCAACTGGGCGTGACCAAGATGGCGCTCTACCGGTACGTGCCGGGCAAGGCTGAGCTGGTCGCTCTGATGGTGGACACCGCGATCGGCCCGTATCCGCAGGTGAGGGCACGGCACAGTGACTGGCGTGAGCAGTTGGAGGAATGGGCCCGCGAGCTGATTCACGTCTTTCGACAGCACCCCTGGGCGTTGGACGCCACCGTCGGGCCGCGGATCATGGGACCCGCGGAACTGTCCTGGCTGGAGCGTGCCGTCTCAGCCCTGGACGGCACAGGGCTGAGCGGCGCCGAACGGATGGACGCGGCTGTCCTACTGGTCGGTCACGTACGCGGTATCACCCAGCAGGCCCGTGCGACAGGCCCGGCGGGCAACCCCGAGGCCCAACTGGGCACCATCCTCGGCGACCTGATGCAGGCACACGGCGAGCGATTTCCCGCCCTCACCGCGGCCCTCACTTCAGCAGCCCAATCCCACGGCCAGGACCAGGCATGGGAGTTCGGCCTACAGCGCATCCTGGACGGCTTGGCCGTCCTCATCGACAAACGCGCACGCTGACCCCAATTGCATCGGCGATACCCCCACCTGAAGGCAGGCCGGTCACCGATGACCGCCTGCGTGGACGATACTGACCTCACGTCCCTCAGCCAGCCGCATCCCTCTGACCTGCGCGTATCAACACGAGGTCTAGATAAGGCGGCTGCCCGTCGGATACGACGCCGGCCTCCTCTACGCCTACAGCCTGCGGTGCCCCGCGACCGCTCAACGTGTCCGTGCGACCTTCGCCAACATCCTCGACACACCCGCGGGAAAGAGCGGGGAACTTGTCGCTCTCGCCCAGCTTCTGCAGGTCATCTCCAAAGGCCACCACGAGGACATCGCCGAGGCCATCAGGGCCCGCGCGGAACTACTCTCCGGCTGCCCCGTGCCGTGGAGAACAGCCTGACCCCGCAACCGCCCGCCCACCGAAGTCGTGCCCGGTCTTCGTTCCCACGCTCACCCGGGGGCCGATGCGGGACTCCCCTTCCCAGCGACACGATCGTGAGAGGCCGCTTCCCTCATGTCCGATGCAAGCATCCTGGGCCTGTTCGCCCACCGGGTGTTGAGACATGGAGCCTGGTCGGTCCACTACAGCTCGCGCGACTTACCGCAGCTTGAGCCTCAGCCCTGGCACCTGCGGGTTTCGCCGGACGAGTGGGAGTTATGGCTCGATGACCTGGGCAGTCCCGACGGCACGCCGTCCCTGCTATCGCCGGTCTTCGTCTACGACGTGGATCTGAATTCGTACTTCCATCAGGTGAATCTGATGGCGGGTCCGCTGAACAGCCAGAACAACCGGGCGTCGGCCGTCTGCCGGCACCTGAACTTCCTGCACCTGAGCAGGGGCGGGAAGAACTGGAGGTACGCGACGGAGGCCGATCACACGGCTTACCACTTCTGGCGACGCCAAGATCCGCGGGGGCCTCGCGTCGACGGCGATACGTGGAGCCAGGAGATTTCCCACCTGCAGCAGTTCTACGTCTACGCGACGAAGAAGCTGTGGGTGCCGGAGATTCCGATCCCGCAGCGGCCCCGCCGGAATGCGAACCATGAGGAGAAGCGGGGGCGGCGGCGGTCGAAGCCGACGTCGACCGGCGTGACGGCTCCGCCGCCGCAACCGCGAGTTGAATTCTCAACTTGCCCTTGCCGTTGCCCAAATCCAGTTCCTGGCACTCCGCTCGGCCAAGCTCGAGGAGGACCTGAAGGCCCAGACGAATGTCACCCAGCTTGCCGACCGGCGCCCCTGGCGCTGACCGTCATCTGCGGCCACTGTCCTGACGCTCAGATCAGCGGAGGGCGCCCCAAGCGCGTCATCCGCCACACCGTGCGCCACTTCATGGCCTTGCGGGGACCGCAAGGATTGCGCAGCCCCTCCACGAAGCCGCCGCACCACGCTTTCAGCCCGCTGACGGACCGGATGCGCGCCAGGGTGAGCACGATCCACACGCCCAGATAGAGCGGGATCAAGGGAAGAGGCAGTCGCCGCCGGGCCAGCCAGACTCGATTTCGCGCGGTGAAGCGGTAGTAGACGGCATGCCGCGCCGGGGAGGTCTTGGGGTGCTGAAGAACAAGGTCGGGCTCATAAAGGATCTTCCAGCCGTCGTCCAGCGCACGCCATGCGAGGTCGGTCTCTTCATGCCCAAAGAAGAACTCGCCGGCCCAATCGCCGATCCGCTCAAGCATCGGGACAGAGAAGGCATGGCCGCCTCCGAGGAAGGCAGTGACCAGGCCCCGGCGCATCGGATCATCTGCACGAAGGCGCGGCACCCAGCGCCGCTCTGTGTGTCCGTGCTCGTCCGCGACCCGGAAGCCGACGATCCCGAGCTTGGGGTCCGTGGCGAACAGCTGCTGGATCTTGCGGAACACGTCATCGGCAATGAGGAGCCCGTCGTCGTCCAGCTCGACGACGACATCAACGTCGCCCGACTCGCGCAGCAGCTTCAGCCCGACGTTGCGGCCGCCGGGGCAGCCCAGGTTCTCCTCAAGCGGGACCTTGGTTACATCCGCCGCGATGTCCGTGAGAGGCGTCGCGTTCCCCACCAGCACCACCCCCGCTGCCGGAACATCCTGCTTCTCCACGGAGGCCAGGAGAGCCTCCAACTCACGCGGGCGAGTGCCCATCGTCACGATGACGACTCCGAGACGCGGCAACGACATAGCGGCAAACTCCAAGGTGTCGGCGAACACGCCGATGCTAGTCGCGGACACGCCCTTGTTCTGCACGTCGCACACATGCCCACGATGTGGAGGAGAGAGTTGACAAGCCTCCTGTTCCCTCTCCCTGGCTATGACCACGCTGACCTCGACGCCGCTGGGTTCCCAAGGGGACCGGCCCTGAATCCGATGTCCCCGACGGCAGCTCGCAGATCGTGTGACCTCCGACAACGAGTACTTGGCCGCTCATTCCTGGCCACCTGGAAGACTCCGCCACCCACTGCGGAAGGAGCTTTGCCTTCACAGGCAAGTCGGGGATGCGCATCACCTCATGCGTGATAAGATTCTTCACCCATCGCACTCCGTCCGTGGCTTTGTTCACTTCTAGGGGTTCTGGCTCGCTTTCCGTGAAGCGCGCACGCTGAGTGATCTCCGCTGGAGAATCGTGGACTGAAGATGGGCAGCCTCAGGTGCAGACGATGGGGCAGCCGCGTCGGATCGAGTGCTGGGCAGCACGCAGGAACAGTGCGACGTAGAAGGCTGTGTCCAGGTCTGTGGTCCACGGTCCTGTTCGAGTGGTGGCCAGTTCCTTTGCTTGGTGCCTGAACCACGTGCTCAGGTCGAGGTTGTCGCATGTTGCCGGGGTTTCGGGTGGCAGGTTGATGGCTGCCGCGAGTTTCTCGGCGAGCGGTAGTACCTGAGGAGCGCCGGCGACCATGGACTCGTGGTCGTCGGATTCGATGGGCAGCCAGATCTCCTTATCGAGTGAGAAGGGCACGAGCACGGTCCAGCCGCAGAGGATCTCCGATTCCTCTCGTGACAGGTGCGTCTGGCACAAGGTGAGGAACCCGGTCATGTCGGGGGTCAGCTTTTCCTCGAAAGCTTGCCCTGAGCCAGGTGCGAAGTCCGTTTCTGGGGGGACGTCCTCGTAGGGCGGCAGACCCCGCCGCCTGAGTTCAGCATCGAGTGCTGAAGCAACTCCACCCCATCCGTCTTCCTCGTCACCGAACCATTCCTCCGCGCCAACGCTCATCAGATACACACCCATGTGGGGAAACTATCGCGGGCATCTGACATCGATCAGTGAGCCAACAGGACTCGCTTGCGGAGCAGTGCGAAGCCGGCCCGACCGAACATCTGGCGCTTGAGCATCTTGATCCGGTTGACGTGTCCTTCGACGACGCCGGAGCTCCAGGGCAGGGTGAGTCCGGCGATGACCGCGTCGCGGTCTCGGTCGATGCCGGCCGCGAGAGTGTGGAGGCTGGGCAGGTCGTCCTGGCGGACGGCGTCGAGCCACTGCGGGAGTCGTTCGCCCTGGCGCTCGGTGAGCATGTGGGCGAAGGACCGGACGTGACCGGTCAGGGCATCGAGTTCGGGGCAGTTGGCCAGGATGGTCTTGAGTCGGAGCTGTTCGGTCTCGGTCAGCGTTTCGGGTCGGCTGAGGATCCATCTCGTCACCACGCGGGGTGCCGGCGGTTGCGCGGTGACCGGCCGTGGCGAGGTGCGCTTCTCTCGCAGGTAGGCGCTGACCCGGCCGTAGCTGCCGCGATAGCCCAATGGAAGGATCTCTTCCCAGAGCTTCCAGGCGTTGGTGCAGCCCTCGTCCCAGCGTTCGTCCAGGTAGGGCTTGTACTCGTCGAGGACGGAGGTCCTGTTGTACTGCCATTGGCCGCGAAAGAGGTCTTCCGGCTTCGCAGCGTCGGCGAGGCTCTTGACCGTGCGGTGGGTCATGTTCAGCTGACGCCCGATGGAGCGACGGCTGTGGCCGGCTTCCAGCAGCGCGTGGACCGTGGCGTGCCGGGCTCGGACGCGGTTGGCGAATCGCTCGCTCCGCCATGGCGAGTCCGCCTTGTCCTCGGGCGGCGTCGGTGGTTCGGCCTTCCCCTCGCGATCGGGGATCAGGACGCGAAGGCACTGGCGGTGGCGGGCGACAGCCCGTTCAGCGGCCTCCCCGAGGTTGTGCCACAAATGCCAGCGGTCGGCGACCTGCGTCGCATGGGGTGCACCGGCTGTGGCGCCCTCTGCGAAGAACGGCGCGCGGTCCCGGCAGACGATCTCGATGCCGGGGCGCTTCGCCAGCCAGGCGGCCAGGCTGGACGCCTCCCGGTCAGGCAGCAGATCCACCGGCCGACGGGTCTCGACGTCGACGAGCACCGTGCCGTAGACCCGTCCTTTGCGTGTGGCGTACTCATCGACACCGACCACCCGTGGGGCTGGGACTTCGGGTTCGGGCAATGCATCGAGCAGCCGCAACACCGCGCTGCGGCTGATGGGCACCCCGAAGGCCCGTGCCATCCGGGCGCCGGCCCGGCCGGCCAGGGCGAGACCCACCGCGGCGAGGGTCGATCGCAACCGCTCCGTCCACCTGCTGTGCCGCCGGGTCAGTCCAGACATCTGCTCAGCGAACGTCCGCCGAGCACACGAAGACTCCGTACAGAAGAACCGCCGAACTCGCAGTTGCAGGACCACCAGACGTCCCCCACTCGGCACGTCCGCAGGAAACCGCAGGTAAGAGCTGTGCACCCGGGTCGACTCGCTCCCACAGTCCGGGCATGCCGCCCTAGCTGCCGTACTGCAGACGTCGATGCGTATCGCCTCGTGACTCACGTCCATCGACAGCACCGACACGTCTGCGATGGACGGTAATAGCAGGCCCTCCAGGAGGGGCGACGTCTCTTCCACGACGCCGCACTGTCGACCACATCAAGTTCGGCCCTGGTCATTTTCAGGCAACTTCCCGGAGCCTGATCGGAGGGTCAGCCGTCACTCAGCGTGCGCGCATCACGGAAAGCGAGCCAGAACCCTTCTAGGGGCAGCGTTTGTCCGCCGGTTTGGGCAGCAGTTGCGGATCTTGACGCCCGCGAATGTTTACGAGAATTAGGTTCTGGCACAGAGTCTGGGGAGTCGTCGCGGAGAGTGGCGGCGTGTTCGATGGCAGGGAACGTCACGAGCCCGGGCCCGTCAGCGTTCTCGCATTCTGGTCCACCACCAGCCGAAGATCGCCAACTCGATGTAGTTGGGCTCCGGCAGGGTACGGCGCTCGAATTCCTCATCGATGCGCGCGATCAGTCGGCCCAAGTCCCTTTTGGCTCCGGGAGGAAGGTGCCGCATCGCCCACTCCAGGTCGTCACGGGCATCTTCCACCTCGATCCCGGGCGAGTAGGCCTGGGAGGCATTCAGGTAGCGTCCAGGCTGCTTAAAGGCCCACTCGAAGCGAGAGAGCGCATTGGCGACCGCGTTGGGCCACATCTCCTGGTCTTCGACCCGGCGGATTGCTGCACGAGTTCGCGCGGAGACGCCGTGGACCCTCAGGACCGGATACTGCCATCGTGGCCGCCACCGCTCTGCGCGGACGGCCTTCGGACGCCTACGCGGCATCGACCTTTCGGATCAACATGAGGCCATCCTGCCACGGCTCGGTTCTCGCGCAGATCTTGGGGTGTCTCGGAGTGTTACTGGAGCAGGATCATCTTGCGGAGCAGGTGGAAGCCGGCTCGACCGTAGAGCTGCCTCTTGATCTTCTTGATGCGGTTCACGGCGCCCTCGATGCTGCCGGAACTCCAGTCCAGGGTGAGCCCGGCCGTCACGGCGTCGAGGTCCCGGAGCAGGTGAAGTGCGAAGCCGGTGAGCCCGGGCAACTGGCTGCCATCGACTGCGTCGATCCAGGCAGGGAGCGTGCTACCGAGACGGCCGCTGAGTATCTCGCCAAAATCCCGGACGTGTCCGGCGGCCGTGTCCAGTTCGGGGCAGCGGGCCAGGACGTGCTTCAGGCCGGCCCGGTCTTGCTCGGTCAGGGCGGTGGGGTGGCGGGTGAGCCAGCCGGTCACCTGCCGCACTGTCGGCGGTCGCGGCGGCGTGCCGGCCGGAGCCCCGCGGAGGGTGGCGATGTGGGAGCGGACCATCTGGTAGGTGACGGGCGCGTTGTCGGCTACGAGTTCGCTGTGGAGGTGGGTGACGCTGGTGCATCCCTCGGCGAAGCGTCGCTCCAGGTAGGGCTTGTAGGGGTCCAGTCTGCTGGGCCGGGGCCGGTTCTCGCGGAAGGTGTCCTGCCAGCGTGCGGCGTTCGCATACCTGAGCACGGTATTGAGGCCCCAGCCCAGGTGCCGGGCGATCGCCCGGCGTGAGTGACCCTGGGCAAGAAGCTCGTGGACCAGGGCATGTGCTGCCTTCTTCCGATCGGCCCGCCGGCCGACGGGCTCCGCATCATCCTGCGGCCGACCGGAACCCGGGGTGGCCTCAGGCAGCATGCTGCTGGGCGATGGGTTGCGCAGGCAGTCTCGGTGGGCGGCGACGCAGGTCTCCACGGCCCGGCCGAGGCCCTGCCACAGATGGAATCGGTCGGCGACCTGCAGAGCGTCGGGGGCACCGCGCCGGGCGCCCTCGGCATAGGCGCCGGCCCGGTCCCGGCAGATGATCTCCACGCCGGGGTTGCGGATCAGCCAGGCGGACAGCGGCCCGGCTTCACGGGTCGGGAGCACATCGACCACGCGGTGGTCTTCGACGCTGGTCAAGACGGTGGAGTAGGTCTGGCCACGGCGGATCGCGAAGTCGTCCACGCCCAGCACACGCGGCGTGCTGAACAGTGGATCGGGCAATGCCATGACCCTGCGTAACAAGGTCATCCGTCCCGCGCCGAAGCCGAGCTGGGCGGCCAGCCGGGCGCCGGCCCGCCCGGCTAGCGCGAGCCCCACTCGCTCCAGGGCGTGGTTGAGCCTCTTGGTGAACCGTGCGTGCGGGGCAGCCAGCCGCGAGAACGGCTCGGCGAACGTCCGGCGCGGGCAGTCCGCCGACCCGCAGATGAAGCGCCGGACCGTCAGTCGGATCACAAAGCCCTGATCAGCGAGCGGTAGGTCCTTCAGCCTCCGCTGATATCGGTCGTGGACCCGGTCCGAGAAGCGGCCACAGTCCGGACATCCAGAGCCAGCCGCTCGGCCACTCGCCACCACCTCGACCGTGCCGAACGCGGCCGTCACCACCTCGACATCCACATCGTCGATCCCGTCGAACACCAGAGAGTCCCAGAACGGTGCATCGGTCTGCATAACCAGCACCATCACCGTCCATAACCGACCGCAGCAGCGATCGGCAGACCCCTGAGGGAGCGTCAATTCTGTCCGTGGGACGACAAGGCGTACGCCGTCTCACACGAACCCGTCTCCTCACAATCGAACATCGAGGTAACGCTCCGCGACGACTCCCCAAGATCTGTGCCAGAACCTCGTTTTCACCTACGCAGCCACCGGGGCCGAGCGGTCAGCCGAGCCGGGATGCAATCTGGCGACGGGCAGACTCCCAGACTTCCTCGAACTCCTCGGAGGTGAGTTGTTCGGGGTCGTGGCCTTCCCATTCCGAGACGGGCAGCTCGGCGGTGATTCCGAACCTGTTGTCGTACTCGTCGAGGCGGCCTGCGTCGCGGGCCCGCTGCCACTCGGCGAGGGAGGCAGCTGCGATCGGGATCAGCTCAGGCCCTTCGAGTTCGACCTGCCGGATCACCGTCGACCTCGAAGTAGAACCAGGTTCTTCCTCGTCCCAGTAGCAGTGCATCCATGTGGTCACCTGGCCATGATGCCGAGCCAGATGCATCGTGCTACTCCGCTTTGTCTCATGGTTGAGCGATGAATCCTGAGGATCGGTCGAGCTGGAACGGAGAGCCGACCCGGGTTGGCTCCCAGCCTTGATCCCGTGCTTCTCGAATGCTGGCAGCAACGTGAGCTGGACGAATGGGCTCCGTCTCGACGCCCACCCAGTTACTGGGATGGGCCTGGCCGCTGGTGACGATCAAGGTCGTGCCCGGCTGGCTGTCGCCGGCCGCTTCGACGGCGTAGGTCATCGGCGTCCAGCAGAGGCCCTGCATGTAGGAGGGCTTCCTGCGGATCCGCCAGCGGTACTCGATCCCGTCAACGGTTATGCGCCGGGAACCCTTCTTGTTCAGCGCCATCTTCCCTCCTCCACTGTTGGACTCTGCTGTGTCGCCGCGGTCGCGAAAAGCAGGTTGCACGCGAACGTACCGAACGTCATCGCCGACAAGCACCTTCGGGACTACGGATGGGATGATCAGCCCATAAGTTGGTGTCAGTGCCGAGCGACCCGGCGCATCGCACCCACCCCGGGTGCACTCACCGCGATCGGAGAGCACCGTGAAGAACAGCCCGTTGTGGCGAGTGGTTGACAACGAGAGCGGTACCCAGTCCATCGTCAGCACGCCCTCCGAGGCGGTCGCGTTCGTCAACAGCCGGTTCGACACCGGTGACGACGACGAACCCGTCAGCATCACCAAGGTCGGCCCTCTCCTTCCGAAGCCACTCGAGATCATCACCGCATGGGCCGCCGAGAAGGACGGCGAGCGAACCGACGGGCGTACTGCCCCGATCACCATCAGGCCGGTTGTGACGGACAACGCCAGCGAGTGCGACGATGTCGTGCTCTGGGGCGACGTGTACGTCTCCTGGGACCACGACATGTACACCGTCGAGGAGCCGGACAGCTCCGAGTACAGCGCGGCTTACAGCGCAACCGAGTTGAGCGCGATCCTCGACGAGTACGCCGACGACTATGAGTACCCGCCTGAAGGGCCTGAAGGGACCGACAGCCACAGGTGGCCGAAACCGGAAGAGTTGATCACCTACGGCGCCCAGGAGTGTGCCAAGCGGTTCGGGCACCTCGACGACGACGCCCTGCTGTGGCTCGCTGCCACCCGCATCACGCTCGCCGTGTGGCGCAACACACCCGTCGAGAACTGGCATGCCGGGAAGAGTCCGCTCCACGACGGCACAATGATGCGGATCAACACGGCAACCACCCGACTCGTGCGCTCGATGCTGTCGTTCGACCATGTCGACTGGATCGGTCTCGGTCTCGCGATCGTCAACCCGTCCCGGGTTCTACCGACAGGGCAGTCCGTACTCGAGCTCGGGCTGGCCTGCCACAACCCTGACGACCCGGCGCACGAGGTTGATCCGCGAGAAGAACTCGCGGAGATGGCACAGGTCGCGATCTCATGGGGGCGAAGGTACTGCCTTCGCGAGAAGGAGTTCGGCCTGCGAACCCTGATCGAATCCTTGTGTGCGTCCGACAACGGCTGGTTCGGGGCACCGAGTTGGGGGCGCATCGTCGATCGGTTCCTTACGGCTGTCGACGACCGAGAGAATGCGCACTGGCGCATACACCGGGACAAGCCTTGGTTCGACGAGTGGTTCACCAACCGGCCGGCCGACATTGCGGACACCACGGCATTTCGTCGGCTGTTCCTTGCCGGGCCCGACCTGCTGTCCGAGGAGGCCGCCGAATGGTGCGTGGATGGTGCCATCGGCTACGTCTGCCAGGACGACCACGCGAACGACTGCTGGCGGTGCGGTATCCCGCTGGCAACGGAGTCCCCCAACGAGTGAATGTGTGCACCAGCATAGAAAAGCAGCAATCCACTGACCGCGCTCTCTCCCGCCTACTCGGCGGCCTCCCCTGCTTGGGGAGCCAGTCGCGGCTCCACTGACTGGAGATGTGCGGGTGCTTCTGACGGATCTGTGGCAGCAACGCTGGCCCGGCTGCCCGCCGGTCGGCCACAAGCTCCGTTAGCCCTACAGGAATGTCTGGGTGAGCTTCCACAGTCCGTCGGGTCTTTGACATCAGTATCACCAGCCTGCCGGTTTCTTGATAACCACGGCTTCCACGACACGGAGGTCGAGCAGGTCGCCGGACCTCCGGGATCATGACGCCATGCAACTCCGATACTTCAATCAGACCGGATGGACCGCCATCTTCAATGGCACTGAGACCGAGATCGGTCGCATGGTGCGCGTGGAGGAATGGGATCCCGCAACCGGGACAGCCTTGGTGGTCGACCCGCAGCGAGGGGCACTGCGCCAGGTCACGGACTACGTGGACTTCTAGATCACGTGATCGCGCATCGGACCGAGCACCCCCGGCGTCAAACAAGCGGCGAAGATCCTCTCCAGCCGCTCCGCCGGACTTCTCCTGTCCCTCCTGCTCGCCGCCAGCCCACCAGACCTGGAAACCGGCCGGCAGGACGCGCCCGCGCACCGTCGACCGGGAGGGGCCGCCGCGGCACACTGGCGGGCTGTGCAGTGGCCGGCTCCTGACCACACCGGAGGAGAAGACGCGAATGACCTCGAGGAAGAACACGAGGCACAGGTGATCCCCTTCCCCTCACGCACCGTGGAACCTCCACCCGTCGAGCCCCCGGACGTGCTGTGCTCCACGAACCTCGACCTCTCACTCAGGGAGGTCGCCGGCAGCCGCAGCTGACACCGCTGGTGGGGGGCTACGCCACGGCATAGCCCCCACCAGCTCTGTGCGCGGCCGGTGCGGGGGAGGCGGCGGGGAGAGACATGGACAGTTCGGCTTCTTGCGGCCGCGAGGTGGGGCGGACTAAGAGGTCGTTTTCTCCCGTTGTTTCATCCCGGAATCTGGTGTTTGGTATGTGCTGTCGGGTCGCGCCAGGAGATGGTGCTTTCGCCGGTGAGGCGGCGGGCCATGAGGCCGGTCATGGCGAGGTGAATCATGGCTTCGGATCGGTTGGGCAGGGTTTCGTAGTCGCGGGCGAGGCGGCGGTGGAGCATGAGCCAGCCGTAGGTCCGCTCGACCGCCCATCGCTTCGGGATCGGGGTGAAGACCCTGGTACCGGGCTTGCGGGCGGTGATCTCCATATCGATGCCGAGGGTCGCGGCGTGCTCGACGAGGTGCTGGCGGTAGCCTCCGTCGACCCAAACCTTCCGGATCCCGGGGTGGCCGACGGCGACCTGGTCCAAGAGTTCGGTGCCGACGACGGAGTCCTGCACGCTCGCCGCCGTGACCAGGACGGCGAGGAGGAGTCCGAGCGCGTCGGTGACGATGCTCCGCTTCCGGCCCACGATCCTCTTTCCGGCGTCGATGCCCTGGCCGGCAGCAGGGACGCTGGTCGAGGTCTTGACGCTCTGAGCGTCGATCACGCAGGCCGACGGCTCCGCGTCACGCCCTTCCTTCTCACGTAAGAGCTGCCTGAGCAGGCCGTTGAGCTGGGCGAACACGCCCTCATCGGCCCATTTGGCGAAGTAGCCGTAGACCGTGTTCCAGTGCGGGAGGTCGTGCGGAAGATATCGCCACTGGACCCCGGTCCGGTCC
Source organism: Streptomyces sp. NPDC023541 (assembly GCF_055559995.1). Classification (NCBI taxonomy): domain Bacteria; kingdom Bacillati; phylum Actinomycetota; class Actinomycetes; order Kitasatosporales; family Streptomycetaceae; genus Streptomyces; species Streptomyces sp. NPDC023541. Next base: position 147,757 of record NZ_JBVHJO010000014.1, on the reverse strand, counting down.
ACATACAAGATCGCGTCCATGATGTCGCGCAGGTCGCGCTCCGGCGGCCGCCCGAAATCCAGAGCCCGGCCGCGGCGCTCGAACCGCCAGGCCGAGAGCACCGGCTCGATCAACTCCCAACGGGCATCGGATAGATCACTCGGATACGGGCGTCGCTTCGGCATGCTTCCGGCGTACCGCCGCAAACCGAGTGCGCCCAGGCGCACAGTGACGGCTACCGAAGCACTCAGCCACGAAAGCCGGGCGTCCTGGGATGAGACAGGCACAAGCCACCTCCCGCCTCACCCGGCACCCCACCTGACCAGCAAGAAGCAACCCGCATCTCCAGCAACGCAAGCACCACAACCCAGCGGCCCGAAAATCACTGGATACATGGCCAATCGAGATGAAAACGACCTCTAAGACATCGTTTCTTATGGCGTGATCGTTCGTTGAACCGTGCATGACGAATCTGGCTGAGCGGCTGGTGCCGGACGAGTTGGGGGTGTTGTTCCGGCGGGTGGTGCCGCCGACAGAGGTGATACGTCCGCAGGTGGGGGTCGGCGTCGGGCGGGTAATCGCGAGGCTTTGGCCGCGATCGTCTTCGTGGCGACCTCGGGTTGCGCGTGGAGGCAGCTTCCGCCGGTGTTCAGGCCGAGCTGGCAGACGGTCTACCGGCGCTTTGTCCAGTGGAGCCGGGCCCGGGTCTGGGCCCGGCTCCACCGTGTCATCCTCGACGAACTCGGTGCCCGCGGGGATCTGGACTAGTCGCGGTGTGCGATCGACTCGGTCAGCCTGCGGGCGGCAAAAGGGGGCCACTGACGGGACCGAATCCGACCGACCGCGGCAAGTTGGGATCGAAGATTCACCTGGTCACCGACCGCAACGGACTGCCTCTCTCGCTGGGCATCTCGGGCGCCAACATGCACGACAGCCTCGGCCTTGAGCCACTCGTGCGCGGTATCCCGCCCATCCGATCCCGCCGCGGCTCCCGCAGACGACTGCCGGCGAAACTGCACGCCGACAAGGGCTACGACTACGACCACCTGCGCCGATGGCTCCGCTCGCGAGGCATCCGGCCCCGCATCGCCCGCAAGGGCATTGAATCCTCGCAGCGACTTGGACGTCACCGCTGGGTGGTTGAAAGGACCGTGTCCTGGCTGGCCGGCTGCCGACGCCTGCACCGCCGCTACGAACGCAAGGCAGAACACTTCCTCGCCTTCATCGGCATATCCGCAGCCCTTATCTGCCACCGCCGCCTCAGCAAGACCGCAGCGCCTCAGCCACCGAGGTAGGGCACAAAGCTGTCCGGCTCCAGCACGGGGTCGGCCCACGCCGCGTGCGCGAACGCTGGACGCTGCGACATCCGACCACCCGCGTCATCGACCAGCGTCGTCCGCACTCGAGGAGTGAGACGAATCCGATAACGCAGACCCTCTACCTCGACGACGCCGCAGTCACCAGCATCGGCGTCCAGCGCCGCGCCCGGAGTAACACTTACCGTCCACCCGGCCTTGGTGGCCAGATACATCCAGACCTCGAGAGCGCGCTCGCGATCTGCGAAGTTACCCACTCGGGCGATGATCTGCGCCGGATCGGCTCTGTCGTCAATGGCCATGTCGCCCCTCCCCATCTCAGGGCGATCATGCCAGACCGCCGCCGAGTCCCCCGCCGGGTTCCCGAGCCCGTCCGCTTCCATCCACCAAAGGAAGGTGAGGGAGAGCTGGCCGACGGATGCGTAGCGCACGTCCTCGCCCTCGAGGTCGTCGGCGTTGAACTGGCCGAAGCCTCACGGGTCGGCCGCAGCGGCCGTCCAGGACGTCCCATACAGGTCCTCGGCGTGTTCGGGCAGGGTGTCGAGGGCCTTGGCGGCTGACGCGGAGAAGCGGACCGCGTACGGCTGTCCGGTCACCGGCGCTTCCCCGCAGCTCCGCCATGTCGACGGTGTCGCTGTCGCCGTAGAGGGAGGCGACGAACGCGTCGACCACCGGCGCGTGCGCCAGGCGGCCCTGCCAGTCCTGGACGACCTCGTACAGCCCGCCAAGGGAGAACGACCTGCGGGGCTCCTCCAGCGCTGCCGCCCACTCCCGCTCGAAGGCCGGCACCCACTGCGCTGCGCGCCGGTCGGCGCGCAGCTGGGCAAGGAGTTCGGCCGGAGCGCCGGGCGCGGGCGCGTACGACGGGATGGGCGTGTGCTCGGGCTGGGCGCTCACAGGCTCCTCCAGGCGGGTCTCACCGCCACGGTAGCCGCCGCCGTGGCAGCCGAGGAGAACTTCGGCGGTCATTCGCCTTCTCCAGGCAGCGGGTAGCCAGCCTCCTGCTCCTGGCGGTCGTAGTCGTCGGTGGCACGCCGGGTCGCCTCGTACTCTGCGGCGTTCTTCGGATTCGGGAATGGTGAGCCAAAGCTCAGTAGTTGTCACGGCAGAGCCAGATGACATGGCCAATGGGGCCGGCCGAAGCAGCCTGGTTGTCACCAGTGAGGCACTCCGCTTGTCACAAATGCTCATTCAGCAGCTCTTGTGTCACCACTAGCGATGATCGACGGGCGGACCTCAACTCTTGACGACCTCCGCGATCTGCAGGGCGGCCTGGGCGGGCGTGAGGTGCGTGGTGTCGACGACCTCGGCCTCACCGTGCAGCCACGTGCGGGCCGCCTCGGCGTAAGGCTCGTGGACGAAGGCACCACCGCCCCGAACACACTGGCGCTCCCGACCACGGCAGCTATCAGAGCAGCCCGATGAAACTTGCGCCCAACATCTCCATATCTGTTGCCATCCCTGGCGGATGGAACGTCAGCTTGTGGACATGAGGCGCGATTTGCAGCCTTCTGACAGCAACGCGCCTCAGTTCGCGAAGAGGTGGCCAGAGCGTAGCGGGTGACCGGTCTCGTGCACGCGCCCTGCCTCAGGGCGCCACTGGCCATAACGCCACCGCGCCCTGCACGCCCTGGGCCCGGGGCGGTGAGCCTCGACGTCCCCGGGACCCGGCTCTGGAGCAGCACGGTTCAACCGGGCGATGCCCCCGGGTCGGGCGTGCCGGGGCGTTACAGGACGCCGGGCAGAATGCTGCTGAGGGTCGACACGAGGCCGCCGGTCGTGGCGGAGGCTCCATTCAGTCCGCGGCTGTCCCTCCCGCTGCAGATCTGCTGGGGAGACGTTGCGGTCGCCGGGCCGCTACCGAGAAGCGGGCCATTGATGAGGCCGTTCTGGTACGTCACCTGCGTGACCTCGGACTGCTGATTGCAGACCGTCGCGTTGCCGGGTTGGCCCGTCTCCGTGTCGCCGTGGGCGGAGGCCACACCGGTGCCGAACACGCTAATACTTCCGACCATGGCAGCTACCAGGGCAGCCTCACGAAGCTTGCGCACAGAATTTCCTCTTGTCAGGGCCGCTACCATCCTTTGGATGGAAATTACAGACGTGGACGTTATGTGAGATTCACGCCCTTCTCAGGGCGACACGCCTACGAGCTGGTGACAGGATCATGAGTCGGGCTTGTTATGACAGATGCAATCTCACGGGGTGACGAGTTCCGCGAAGTGCCCTAGAACAGGCAGTGCAGCGTGACCGCTGGCAGGCCCGAGATTGTTCGCCAGCGGGTCAAGCTGTCATTTGTTCGGGCAGCGGAGTGCCAGCCTTTGGGCGAGCCTGTCAGTGGCTGGGAGCGGAAGGGCGCCAGTCCTGGTTATCGCCGCCACCGCAGTCCCACACCTGTATCAGGGTTCCGGATCGGGTCCCTCCGTTCAAGGCGTCCAGGCAGAGAGCTCCTTGATGAATGCTGCCGTCCCCGGTGATGGTCCAGCGCTGGTTCTGGCCGCCGTTGCACTCCTCGGCGACGACGAGAGAACCGCGCGACTCGCCGCTGGACACCCCGGCGCACAGGCCATTCGCGGTCCGCAGCTCGTGGGCACTGCCATAGGTGAACAGCTGTGTGGCTCGACCGTCGCAGCCAGCAAGGTGCAATCGTGTGCTGGAAGCATCTATGCAGAGCGCCGACGCAGCACCCATGTAAGCGACCTTCCGGGGGCTGCGGGAGACCTCAGGCGCAGCGCTGTGCCGTACAGCCGTCTTTGTGGGCGCTGGAGCGGAAGCGGAGGGTGACACGCTGGCCCTTGTGGTGGGGAGGTCCGCTGCTGTACTTGCCCCCACGCTTCCGTTGTGCCCTGGGGTGGGGGGTTGCACAGGCGAGCGCACGGCACTCGAAGGCATCCCAATTTCGGGTCGCTGCTCGTCGTCGGCGAAGACGAGCACGGCGCCCGTCAAGGCAGCAGCGCTCACGCCGGCAACAAGTGCCGTGCGGATTCGGCGGCCAAGTGCCGATTTCAGGCGGGCGGATCCCCTTCGTCCGGCCACCTGCTCCGTTCGGTCCGCGCGGCCACGGTAATCGTGGCCTCTTCTGGCTGTTGGAACCCACGCGTCCTGCTCATCCGCAAAGGCGGCTATCCAGGATTCGTCGAGCGGAGCCGGTGCGGTGGGATGGAAGACATTGGGCAGGGGTGCTCCTGCCACCGGGCCGGCAGCGGAAGAGGAGCGCCGTACTTCGCTGGCCGTGTCTCCATCGTTACCGGCATCGCTGATCGCGGACGGATTCAGCGGGCTGCTCTCTGCGGTCATTGCTCTCTGATTTCCTTGTACGTGATGGGGCGACCACGCTGTCGGCGAAAGGGTGGCATGCCGGTGCCCAGATGTTTCTTCGGAACCGGTGAGTGCGTGGGCCCGACTTGGGGCTGGTCACGGAAGGATGGCGAGCACGCCTGTTCCGTGTGCCAGTTGCCTGGCGCCCTCAGGCGTGAGCCCAAGAGCAGAAGTTCCTCGTCGACTGATTCGCTGTACGAGCGGTGCTGCGCGTCCTCAGGGTGGCCGTCATGGAGCGGCCGTTATGGTGAAGGACTCTACCGGCGGGCGGTTAACGAGTGCCGGCCGTTGCGATCCACCAGGACGTGCCGGATGGGATGGCAGTCTCAGCAGCGTTCTGCGAGTAACTCGCTACGTGTCGATGTTGATGGCGGCGAATATCGCGGTGCCTTCGGCGTTGGTGACTATGGCAGGGCCGGCATTGCGGGACCCTGGGTAGGTCAGGGCTTTTCTGTGGCCGGGACTGTTGAACCAGGCTTCGATGATCCGCTCGGGTGGGGTGCCGATCCCTCCCGTGAAGAGGACCTCATGGCCGCAGTGTTCGAGGTTCGCCTGCTGCGCGTTCTTCTGCACGCAGGTACGGGCGGCCCGGGCCAGGCTGTCGCTCCGCTCGACGTCGGGCAGCCCGAGTCCACGGCGCCGTTCATTGAGCAGCGTCAGCAAACGGCCCTCAGCCGAAAGATCGGCCGCCGACCGGGAAGGCGCCGGGGCTGCCGACCGGGAGGGCGCGGGCGCCACCCTCGTGGGAGGTCGGGTGGGTGAAGGCTTCGGTGTCAAGGATGCTTGCGACGGTTCCGCTATCGGCTCCTGAGCCGCTGCCGTCGTCCGCGCCGGAGAACCCATTACAGGCGAAGGGCGTACGGCGACCGGCGCAACCGATCCCTGAGCGGCTTCCGCCTTGTTGCCGCTGCCTCCCCGTCCTCGGTCATCGCCCAAGGCAGCACCCCCGGCCAGGCAGAGGGCGACGGCGGCCGAGACCAGCCATGCTGCTTTGGCGGTGGAGAAGCGGCCAGTCTTGGGTTTACGTCGGCGGTTGCGGGGGCGGCGGTCTGGCGTGCGTGTCATGCGACTTCCAACTGGTGAGAGGACCACTGCCGTGGTGAGCGGCAGGCGGTTCCTGAAGGACCTGTCGTCCTTCAGGAGCATCACGGCGAACGGTCATCTCACCCCGTTACGGATCTGTTATGTACATCTGTTTGTCTGAACGACCAACGGCCCCTACGCACGGGAGTCGTTTCGCAGCACTGACGCACGACACCCGGAGACTTCATGTTCCCCCGCCCAAGCGACCCCACCGACCTGTCCGATGAAGAGCTCACGGCCATACTCCGCGCCTCCCACCGCGAGGACGTAGCATGTGACGGCTGGCCAACGGATCGGAGCGTGCAGGACGACGCGGCGCGAGCGCTGGCCGAGCTCTACCGGCGCCACCGGGCGGCCGTTCTCGCGTATGCGCGGCGCTTCGCCAGTGCGTACATAGCCGACGATCTTGCGTCAGAGGCGTTCACGCGCACTCTGCACGCGGTGCGGCAAGGTGCCGGCCCCACCGGATCCTGGCGTCCGTACCTGTGTGTCGTCGTGCGCAACACCGCCGCTCAAGACGCGAAGGCCCAGCGTACGCACGTACCGCTCGCGGACTTCGAGGCCTGGAGCGAGTCCCTGCCCGACACCACGGAACCTGAGCGGACTCTGCTCCGCAACGAGGAGACACGCCTGCTGATACGCAGCTTCCGTTCGCTGCCGGAGCGCTGGCAGGCGGTTCTCTGGCACCGGCTGGTCGATGGACGTGCGACCGCGGAAGTGGCCCCGTTGCTAGGGATGACACCCAGCGGCGTCTCCACACTGCTCGCCCGCGCCCAGGAGGGGTTGCGCACGGCTTACCTCCAGGCGCACATACGTGAGGGCGGCGACGCGGAGTGCCGGCACTATGCGGGCCTGATGGGTTCGGCAGCGCGAAACCGGGGCAAGCGCCATCGCGGTCTGATGCGCCACCTGGACGGTTGTGACCGGTGCTCGACAGCGTTCGCCGACATCGAACACCTCAACGCCCGTCTCAGAGCACTGGCTCCCTTTGCCCTGTTGTTCGGTTGGGGCGGTGCCGACCTGTCCGGCTCCACGGTCAGTGGCTCTAGCAGCGCCGCGACAAAGGCGTCGGGCGGCTCCACTGCCCCTGGCGCGGGGTGGATGGCGGCGCACCCCTGGTTGCTGAGTGTCGCGGCAGCATCCGCCGTGGGTGCCGCCACAGCCGCTTCCGTCATCGCCTTCACGGGTTCCGGCCTCACCACGGTCGCGAATTCCAAGGCCGCCCCGCGTCCTGCCGTCTCGCCCACCACGGCGCCGATTGCCGGTGCGCTGTCTCCGGCGCGGACGACGGCAGCGGCTCAGGAGCCGATAGCGGAACCGTCGCAAGCATCCTTGACACCGAAGCCTTCACCCACCCGACCTCCCACGAGGGTGGCGCCCGCGCCCTCCCGGTCGGCAGCCCCGGCGCCTTCCCGGTCGGCGGCCGATCTTTCGGCTGAGGGCCGTTTGCTGACGCTGCTCAATGAACGGCGCCGTGGACTCGGGCTGCCCGACGTCGAGCGGAGCGACAGCCTGGCCCGGGCCGCCCGTACCTGCGTGCAGAAGAACGCGCAGCAGGCGAACCTCGAACACTGCGGCCATGAGGTCCTCTTCACGGGAGGGATCGGCACCCCACCCGAGCGGATCATCGAAGCCTGGTTCAACAGTCCCGGCCACAGAAAAGCCCTGACCTACCCAGGGTCCCGCAATGCCGGCCCTGCCATAGTCACCAACGCCGAAGGCACCGCGATATTCGCCGCCATCAACATCGACACGTGATAGCGAGCTCATGCGGCGCTGCGTTCCGTCCGCCGCTCGCGGTACGTCACTTGATATACCTGGTTGAAGGGTGCGGCTCCACGTACCGAGTTTCGGGGAGGTCGAGGCTGATTGCCCGAAGGCCGGTGGTGTGGGGGGCGCGGTGGGGTTATGCCAGGCGCCCTGAGGTAGGGCGGGCAAACGGAGCCGGTCACCCGTCGGCGCTCGCCACATCTTCACGAACTCAGGCGTGTTGCGGTCGAAGGGCTGCAAACCTCGCCTAATGTCCGCAATCTGACGTTGTGTCCATCTGGATGGCGACGAATCGGACGACAGGGAGATGGTGTGCGCAAGTTTCACCGGGCGGCATTGGTAGCTGCCCTGGTCGGGAGCGCCAGTATGTTCGGGGCTGGTGGTGCCTTCGTCCACGCCCATGGCGGCGGGGATGCGGATGGGGGCGCGAACGTGGTCGAGTGCGATCAGCGCTCCGAGGTCACGCAGATGGCATTCCAAAACGGCCTCCTCAATGGCCCGCTCCTGGGTAGCGGCCCGGCAACCGCAACGTCTGTCCAGCAGATCTGCAGCGGCAGGGACAGCGTCGGCGTGAACGGTGCCGCCGCCCAGGCGGGTCCCGTCGTCGGAACCATTCCCACTCCCACCCCTACGCCCACCCCCCCGCCCAGCGGTGAAGTGGTATTCACCTCCGATGGGACCTTCGTCGCGCCCGCGGGCGTCACGTCCGTGACCGCCCGGGTCTGGGGTGCGGGCGGCGGAGGCGGCGGAGGCGGCGGAGCCGGCCCCGGGGTCGGCGGTGGAGGCGGTGGCGGCGGGGCCGGCGGCTACGTCTCGTGCACCGTGCCGGTGACGCCGGGCACGGTCTACACGGTCGACACAGGCGAAGGCGGAGCCGGCGGCGAAGGCGGTGCAGTTGCTCCCGTCGGCACGCCCGGCGGTAACGGCGAGCCGGGAGAAGCTGCTGCCCTGCTCGCACCCGATGCCACCGCCCTGGCTATCGCCACCGGCGGCGGTGGCGGTGGCGCAGGTGGTGGTCCTGGGGGAATCGTCCCCGGGGCCGGCGGCGAGGGCGGCACCGGAACGTGCTCAGGAGCCGGCACGATCCAGAACGGCGGCGACGGCTCCCCCGGCATCGGCGCCACCGGCGGTGAGGGCGGCCTGCCCGCTCAGCCCGCACCGGACGGCCGTGCCGCAGGCGGCGACGGCGGCAACGGCGGAATTGGCATCGAGGCCCCCGGCAACTCTGGAGAGCCGGGCGGCGACTCCTACGTCGTCATTTCATACTGACGCCTCTTCCCCTGGAATCAGTCGGTGAACGGTCATCGACAACAGCCGTGCCGGGCTTTGGTCCGGGAGGGGCCTGCACCGGTTGGACCAGTGCAGGCCCCGACGCGTAAACCCCGGGTATATGTAGTTGCGGTACACGAGTAGCGCTGGGATTGATCATGACTCGGCCTGATTGACGCCTCCGCCATACCAAGCGGCCTCCCCAGCGGGCTCGTTTCCACCGCCACGGGCCTTCTGCCCGGCATCCTGTAACGACCCCGGCACGCTCGAGTGGACTCCTCCACGGTGACCAAGATGCAGCGCATGGAGCGATTGGAGCAGCACCTGGCCGCTGCGCAGCCAGGTGCTGCTCAGGCACCGGGTGGCTGATGGCCGTGCCCCGCCGGCGTCGTTCGGCGTGCGTCCCGTCCCGAAGAAGAGCACTGGCACGTCGCAGACGCGGGCGCGTTGAGCGCCGGGAGCGGCGCCGCCGTTGCCGATGTGCCGGGCCGGAGCCCCGTAGGCATGGCTGACGGCCCGGGTCAGGCCCGCGAGCGCGGGGTGGCCGGGGGGCGTCCGGTAGGGGTCCGAGATGGTGGAGGAGACCTCCACAGTGCCCGGCCGGCCAGGCGCAACTGGTCGGCGACTTGGTCGGCCCGCTGCTCGGGTACGAGCCGGAACAGCAGGTCGGCGCTGGCTTCCGCCGGGATGAGACCGAGCGCGGGTGCGTCGGTTCGGCCGGCCGTCAGGCGGGCGACCTCGGCGGAGGGGGCGGGTCCACAGGCGCTCAGGAACCGTGTACCCCGCCTCGCCGGGGGCGTCGAAGGTACCGGTTTCGACCTGGCACTCCGGGCGAAGGCGTGGCCCCCCGGGTCTTGGCGCGCTGCAGCCGTTCCGGTGCGAGGTCGATGCCAATCACCGTGCCGGCGCGCCCGGTGGGCGGCGATGCATGTGGACATGTCACCGATCGGACCGAGTCCGAGTACGGCGACGCTGCCTCCCGGCGGTACGGCCGCGTAGTCCACGGCCTGCCATGCGGTGGGCAGCACGTCGGACAGGTAGACGAACCGCTCGTCCGACGGCCCCCGGGGACGAGACAGATGCCGGACGGATGGTCTACAGGTACCACCCGTCGACCAGACAGGGCGCTACATGACGTGGCAGGTGCCGCCGCGGACCATGTCGAGGTGCATGGCGACGACCGGGCGGGCCTTCTCGGCCGCACTGGTGACGGCCGCATCGCTGCCCGCTCTGACCTGCTGGTCGATCAGCTCAAGGGTCTTCGTGTGGCTGGCTTCCTGGTCGGAGAGCCAGGCAGCGTCGTACCCGGCCGTCCCTGCCTTCTCCTGGACCGCCTTCATCTTCTGCTGCTGTTCGGCCGTCGGCGCGGTCGGCAGCGTCACGTTGCTCTTGCCGGCGAGCGCCTTCAGGTCCGCATCCAGCTTCTGGTGATCGGTGACCAGCTTCGCGCCGACGTCCTTGACGCAGGGGGTCACGGCGTTCTTCTGCGCATCCTGGCCTGCCGCTATCTCGGCCAGATTGCTTTGGTGTGCGGCCTGGACGTAGGCGGTGTCCTGGTCTCCGGCGGGCGTGGCGGCGAACGCCGATGGGGCGCAGACCCCGCTCACCGCGGTCATGATGGCCGCCGAAATCAGCAGACGATGACGCATCGCTCTCATCTCCTTACACGCGGCCTGGGCCAAGACGGCCACACTCTCGGCCGCGTTCCTCCTCGGCCCCTACCCCGTTCATGACCGTCAAACGTACCGGTCCGGAACGCAGGCGTCGGCCGACCGCCAGCACGGAAGCCACCCTTGTCCGGGCCGGCGAAGCGGAGCGCGGGGGTCGGCCCTTTGTCAGGGCTCTCCCATGGCTTCGCGTACGGCGTCCTTGGTGCGGGCCATCAGGGCAACGACCGGCCCCAGCGCCATGTTGGCCGTTCCGGACTCGATGCCTGGGTGCGGCCGGGTGGGAGCCAAGGCCTCGGCGGCCTTGACCGCCTTGGCCATGGCGGCCAGGGTGGTGACGTCGGTGCTTCGGCGGATGTGGGTGAACTCGTAGCGCTCCTCGGCGCGGGCGTGCTCCTGGACGTCCGTCCGCAGCTTCATGAAACGCGGCATGAACGTCGGGTCGCCGGTGTCCAGGTCCTCGAGCGCCAGCAGGCTCTCCTTGGCGGCCTTCTCCTCGGCGAGGCGTTCCTCGACGACCTCCGCGCCACCGGGCAGGGCATGACGGGCGAAGGGGTGGACGACCTCTTCTTCCGCCGTCTCGTGGACCGCGAGCAGGCGCACGAGGCGGTGGAAGGCGTCGCGGCGCTCGTCCCCGGTCGCCGCCTCGACCTCGTCGAAGAGGTTGCGGATGTCTCCGTGCTGGCGCATCAGGAGTGCGACGACGTCGGTGTCGGGAGCGCGGTCGTCCCCGGCCTGGGGGGTCTTGAGGTCTGCCACGTCCGTCCGCCTCACTTCTTCTCGCGCATGGCGGGGTCCGGGTGTTCACCCTCGGTCTGGACGCGGTACTCGCGGCCGAACATCGCGTCGTGCTCGGCCATGACGCGCTCGCTGGGCGGTTCCTCACCGCCGTGGATCTGCTCCTGCATCTTCTCGAACCGCTCGTGCGCCTCGCGCACGTAGCCCGCTCCGAGCGTGGTCAGGTCCACCTGCGTGTCCAGCAGCTCGCGCAGATAGGCCTTGTTCGGCTCGAAGGTGAGCACGTTCGGCAGCTCCGGCGCCAGGATCTCCGCCGGGTCGCGGCCGTCGATACGGCGCATCAAGTCGCAGGCGGTGTAGAGGTGCTCCAGCTCCATGTTCAGGTGGAGCTCCCACACCGCCTTCACCTTGGGGTCGCTCTCCTGCTCCATGAAGGAGTGGTAGAGGTAGCACTCGTTGTACTCGTGGGTGACCAGCTGCTCCCACCACGTCTCACCCGGGTCGACGAGGGACTCGTAGTGCGTGACGTGCTCCTCCTCGATCAGCCCGATCTCCTGGTAGAGCTGCCGGGCGATCGGCTCCATGTAGGTCGGGCCGGTGTTCATGTAGAAGTTCATCGTCTGCTGCTCCGCGGACAGGACGGTCAGCGCGTGCAACTTCGACAGCGGGTCCGTCGCGGTTTTGTCGTAGGGGTCGCGCACGTTGTCGACCGAGTCACGGTGGTGGAACTTGGTGGGCCGGCCCGGCATGACCTCGGTCAGTCCGTCGACGATCGCCTCGGCCTTGCGGTGCTCGATCATCTCGTAGAGGTTCGCGTACCGGTAGAGGTGGTCGAAGTCCTCCAGCACACCGAACTCGTACGCCTGGCGCAGATACGGATCCGGCTCCATCCGGGCCACCCACGAGGTCAGGTCGACTGCCACCTGCTCGTAGGCGATCGTCGTCTCCAGCACCGACGACACCCTGGCAGCAGCCAGTTCACCACCTTCTGCTGCTGCGCCTCGATGTAGCGGGTCTGCGCCAGCTGCCGCTTGACCTCGGGATCCACGGTATTGCGGGCCAGCTGGTGGCTGAACAAGATCGCCTCCACCTCGATCCCGTTCATCGTGATGATCCGGCACCGGGTGTACGGATCACAGCGATCGGGGTCGATAGGCTTGACGTTCAGCTCCCGCCAGTTACGAAGCTGACGGTCCAGCGGAATGCCCCGCTGCTCCAGCGGATTGAACGTCATCCGGTACTCCCGAGGTAGAGGAAGGCCCTGCGGTGCGGTTACCCCGACACACTCGGTGAACACAGGGTGCCGCGGCGAGTTTGCCGTCGGGCGGATGGCATGCGCCTGCTGGTTCGCGGCCGGGAGTGTGTGGTTCGCCCAGACGGCCCAACCAGACCGGCAACGGGGCTTCAAGCTGCCGCGGAGCGCATAGGAATGCAGGACCGGGACTGACCGCTCCGCCCTGCGAACAGGCCGACGTCCTACTCCTGAGCCTTCTGCTGCAAGGCGCTGTAGGCCAGCTGGAGGACGTCCGCCCCGGCGAACGCCGTGAGCGCGCCGGTGACGATCCTCACCTGGCGCGGCCACAGAATCTGAGCGCCGGTCAGGGTGGTCACCACCCAGACCGCGACGCAGAACGGACAGGTGGCGAGGGCGCCCACTGCGCCACCCACCCCGGAACCGGTCCGGGCCTCCTCCGGGACCTCGGACGGCCCGGCCGCCTCCTTGAACCGGGTGAACGGCGCACTTACCCGGGGTGCCTTTCCGAAGGAACTGGCGCCAGCACAAAGTGCCCGGGGGGACGCGGGTGAACCGCTCGTGGGCGAGTCGAACCACCAATGAGGTGGGAGGGGCTGTTGGCCCTGATCGGACAGCGGGCTGCGATGGGCGTCGTCTCTAAGAGAACGTTCGCCGAAGGTGTCGGCGGCCGCCGCCGTAGGGCGCATGCTGTCCGGAGCAGGCGGCGGGCCGCCCGCCCCCGGGGTTCGCGTCGTCAGCGACTACCCGGCATGGGACGGCGTGTCCCCGGGCCGTGGCGGCTGGTGTCGTTGTCGCGGGCGGCGGAAGCAGCGGCGAGGGCGAGAAGGGTGGCGATGACACCGGTGATGAGGTTGCTCGTGATCGAGCGGGTGTGGGCGACGTCGCCGGCGACGACCCAAGGGGCGACGCAGGTCCAGATACCGATGGCGGCCGCGGCCCAGGCCATGGAGTGGGTGCGCTCGTAGGAGTTGCCCAGGCCACCGAGGAGGAGCATGTAGGCGATACCGGCGATGAGGTTGGTGACCGCCAGGGTGGTGAAGCCGTTGAAGCCGACGATCCAGGGAGAAGCGGCGAGGTAGAGACCCGTGAGTAGGGCCAGAGCCTCGATCATCTGGGCGCGCGGTGTGGCTGCCGCGCGGTCGTGCCGGGCGCGCAGTTCCATCAGGTCGGGGTGCTCTTCGATGGATGCGCGGTGGGTTGACGCCATGATGACCTCCATAGAAGGTGTGGTGACCCACGCCTACCCAGCAACCGGGTGATACACGGACAAGCGGGACGGAGATTTTCGCGGGTCTTTGCGCGGATCACTCCGGCCACGCCTCCGCTGGGCCAGCCCTGCTGACTGACAACGAACGGCTCCGCCCTCAGGAGAAGGCGGAGCCGCTGTCCGTCTGGGTGGGACGGGGTCGCTCAGGCGTGGCGGTGGTGGCGCTTGTTGCCGGTGACCAGTCGGTAGACGGCGAGGAGGATGACGGAGCCGACGATGGCCGCGATCCAGGTGGAGAGGTCGAAGAAGCCGTCGATGGAGTCGACACCGAAGATGACCTTGCCGAGCCAGCCGCCGAGCAGACCGCCCGCGACACCGATCAGCATCGTGATGATGACGCCGCCCGGGTCCTTGCCCGGCATCAGCGCCTTTGCGATGAAGCCCGCGAGCAGTCCGATCAAGATCCAGGCGATGATGCCCATGCGCTTCTCCTACCTCGATGAATAAGCTGGCGTTAAGTCCGTATGCACCGTGTTGCAGATTCCAAACGTCTGGATCCAGACCCAAGGCGAGGTCTTGCCGGAGCCGGTGCGGCCGCGGCCGGCGAGGGTGTAGGGCAGGGTCGCGCCCTGGATCGGGAACGGGACCGTCATCCCCGCACGAGACCGAACCGGCCGAGCTAACCCCGTAGAGGCGCGGTTGAGCGGGTCACCGTTCGGGACGGGTCCCTGAGGTCGCCGGAAGTGAGGCGTCGGTGAGGTTGGCGCCGGTGGCGGCGTCCCGTTGGGTCGGGGCGGTGCCGTGCCAGTCCAGGCACATGACGGTCGCGTCGTCCTCCAGATGCCCGTCGCCGGCGTCGACGATCGCCCCGATGAGGGTGCGGGCGGCTTCCCGGGGATGCAGGTCGCGGGTGCCGACGATGAGCTTGGACAGGTCCACGGTGTCGGCGTTGCGTTCCAGCATGCCGTCCGTCAGCATCACCAGTCGGTCGCCGGGGCGCAGGTCCAGTGACTGCACCCGATAGTCACGGGGGCTGAGGATGCCGAACGGCAGATCGATCTCCGGAACGATCTGTGTCACTTCGCCATCGCGCAGGCGCAGCGGCCAGGGATGTCCGGCGTTGATGAACTCGGTGGATCCGTCGAGCAGGCTGATCCGCAACAGCTGACCGGTCACGTAGCCCTCACGGCCGTGCTCGCGCATGGCTTCGTCGGCCTGTCGGGCCTGTTCCCGCAAGCCCTCGCCGGCCCGCCGGGCCCGGCGCAGTGCGCCCACCACCAGAGTGGCCAGCAGTGAAGCGGCGACGTCATGGCCCATGGCGTCGGTGACGGACAGCTGGACGGTGTCCCGGTCGACCACATAGTCGAAGGTGTCGCCCCCGACGTGGTCGGCGGGTTCCAGCGCCCCGGCCACCGCGAACTGCGCGGCCTCGCACGCCAGCGACGCGGGGAGCAGCCGGTGCTGGATCTCCGCGGCCAGATTGAGCGGGCGCGTACGCCGGCCCCATTGGTAGACGTCAGTGAAGGAGCGGTTCGCGATCACGATGTAGGCCAGCGCATGCGCCGTCTCACCGATTTCCCGCATCACGTCCGCGTCCGGCGGCGCGGGCAGGAACAGTTCCAGGAGGCCGATGGCGTCCCCGCGGTTGGTCACCGGAGCGACCACCCGTACGAGCGTCGCCGGGCCTTCGTCCTGCACGCTCGGGCGCTGGCTGCGGATCACGTCGTCGTACAGCGTGCCCGGCAGCGTGATGCGCTGGGCGCGCTCACCCGTCTCGACGCTTCCCGCGGCGCCCAGCCGTACGACCGAGCCACCCGTGAAGTCGGTGATCAGGAAGGACACCGACACCGCCCCGATGCGCTCCTTGAGCATGCGCGCGACCACATCAAGGGCTTCCACGGGCGGCGCGGCCTCCGCCGCCTCCAGCATCCCCGCGAGCGTCATCCCCTCACGCACGCGACCACCCTTCACGCGGAAACCATAATCAGGCCCACCATTCCCGCCTGGCCCTCCTGCGATCACAGACCCTCCACCTGAAGTGACAGTGCGCTTACCAGTCAGCCGCCCTCACGCACCCGGCGCCCAAACCGCCCACATTGCACCACGGGAGAGCAGATCGTCTGCGGTCATCACACCTGTCTGCGGAACGCGCGGAGGGGCCCGGGAGCATGTGGCTCCCGGGCCCCGAAGGAACTGCTACACCATCTGCCGACCCTGATGCTGCGTCGGCCTTCTGTTTCCGCCAGCCCGACTGACACGCTGTCGGGGGTGCGGGGATCGCGGATGCGTGACCGGAGACCACCTCACTATCGATGTCCTGCGGCACCCGGACTCGCGTGGCGTCCGGGCGATCCTGATGGCGTCTGGTTCCTCCGTTCTTCCCTCTGGATCAATCACTGACCAAACGGGAACTGCGTACTGCTCACGGCGGCCCCTGATCACTGCGGGCCACCCGGTCCGGTCGTCAGTCCCGTCGCCGTCCTGCAACAGCCCTGGCTTCGACACTCCACCACCGCACCGTCCTGCGCACTGCAACTACGGGTCCTGCTGCCGGCAGTTCGTCTCTGCCAGGCCCTGCGGTCTCTCTGCGTTACGAGAGAAACCATAGCCACCACGCTGCTGAATGTCTACTCTGGCCAAGATAGATTTCCGCACGTTCAGCAGAGAGGTATTCGGCCTCGACCAGCGGGGACCGGACCGAGACCCGTTGCGACCGCCCTGCTCGCGGACGCGGTCGTGGACGCTCGAAGAACGCGTCAGCTGGCCCGAAGGCCGACCGCGAGAGTCAGTTCAAGGACCCGGTGCGGCGACCCGAGATCCGGAAACAGCTCCCGCAGCTGCGACATCCGGTACCGGACGGTCTGGGGATGGACGAACAACGCCGCCGCCATCTCGTTCCGCCTGCCATGGTGCAGCAGCCACGCCCGCAACGTCTCCTCCAGCCGCCGCGCGGTCGAGACGGGCAAGGTCTGCAGCGGTGCGAGGGCTCGGGCACGCAGGTCCGCGAACGCGTCCACGTCGGCGCTCAGTACCAGCTCGGGCAGGTGGTCCTCGGTGTCGCGGATGTCGGAGGTGAGGGCGCGCGCGCGGACGGCTCGTGCGTACGAGGCGAAGGCACGAGTCCACGGCCGGGCCGGGCCGACCACGGCGGTGCCGTCGGGCAGCCGCCTCAGGAGATGTGCTCGGTCGGCATCGGGGACGAGCAGCACGCCGGACGCGTCCGGCAGATCGTCGAGGACGAGGGTGCTCGGGTCGAGCGCGCGGTAGGCGGGCCGGGCCTGGGCGGCGGGCAGCAGGACTGCGGTCAGCGAAACCGGAGGCAGCCACCCGGCCCGCCCGGCAGCGGCGAGGAGCACGTCCGGGCTCGCGCCGGAGATGAGGTCGCGGGCCAGTCGTTCCAGGTGGCGCTCGTGGGCCCGGCCCCGCGCGGCGAGTTCGTCGGCGTGGCCCGCGGCGCTCGCGGCGGAGAGCTCGTCGATGTAGGCGAAGGTCAGCTCGGCGAACTTGGCGACGTCGGCGGCGGGGAGCCCTGCGGGGACGGCGCCCGCGGCCAGGCATCGCCAGGCCACGCGGGCGCCGACGCGGTAGGCGCTGAGGAGGGCGTCCATCGAACGGCCGTCGCGCACCTCGCCGCGGCCCAGCTCGTAGGCTGCGTCACCGGCGTCGCCGCCCGTGGCGTTGCCGCTGGCGAGGTTCAGGTAGTGCCCCAGGGCGGTGCGGACGGCTCGGCGGATGGTGGCGCCCATGCGGCCCGAGAGGGCGTTGGCATAGGGAGGGACCTCGTCGATGATCGCCTGGACGACCTCGTCGGCGGTGGTCTTCAGCGCGGCCCGGAGCGCGGTGACCGTCGCCTCGTCCAAGGCCAGTTCGGTGGCCCTTCGGACTGCATGGCTCATATTTTGTTCCCTGCGAACAATTCGACCGATCATTTTCACGTCCTACGGACAGGACTTTACGCTCTGAGGCGCAGCAAGCTGGAGCCATGACGAGTGCAGCCCTCCGCAGTAGGGCGTGGAAACTGCTGGAGATGGTCACGACACCGCTGCTGCCGTCGGACTACCTCGACCTGGTCAGCCCCCTGCGTGCGGGCGCTGTCCTGCGCGGGCGCATCGAGGCCGTGCACCCGGAGACGGGTGACGCCGCGACCATCGTGATCAGGCCGGGACGGGGCTGGCGCGGCCACAGGGCCGGGCAGTACGTGCGGATCGGGGTCGACGTCGACGGGGTGCGCCTGTGGCGTGCCTACTCGATCACCTCGCCGACGAACCGCCAGGACGGCCGCATCACGATCACCGTGAAGGCGATCCCGGACGGCAAGGTCAGCAACCACCTGGTCCGCAGCGCGAAACCGGGCACACTGATCCAGCTCGACCAGGCGACCGGTGACTTCGTACTGCCGCAGGCCAAGCCCGCCAAGGTTCTCTACCTGACGGCCGGCAGCGGCATCACGCCCGTGATGGGCATGCTCCGCGACATCGCACTCGACGACGTCGTCATGGTCCACTCCGCGCCACAACCGCAAGACGTGATCTTCCGCAACGATCTGCACGACCTGGTCGCGGACAAGAAGCTGCGTCTGACCGAGCTGCACACCGACACGGACGGAACGCTGGACATCGCCCGTCTCGCCGAACTCGTGCCCGACTGGGCCGAGCGCGAGACCTGGGCCTGCGGCCCCGCCGGCCTGCTCGACGCCGCCGAAGATCACTGGACCGAGCACGGAGTCCAGGAGCGCCTGCACACCGAACGCTTCCGCCCCGGCATCGTCGTCGCCGGCGACGGCGACGGCGGCGGCGGCGGCGGCGGCGAGGTCACGTTCAGCACCACCGGCAAAACCGTCGACGCGGACGGCGCCACGCCCTTGCTGGACATCGGCGAGGAGGCCGGCGTGCTGATGCCGTCCGGGTGCCGCATGGGCATCTGCTTCGGCTGCGTCACGCCGCTCAAGGCGGGCGCCGTCCGCGACCTGCGCACCGGTGAGATCACCGAAGCCGAGCCGGGCGTCCTCATCCAGACCTGCGTGTCCGCCGCGGCGGGCCCCTGCGACATCGAACGGTAGGAGCACTTTGACCGCCATCGACCCCACCGCCCACCTGACCGCGGAGCAGATCGAGGAGCTCGGCCGCGAGCTGGACGCGATCCGCGACGAGGTGATCGCCGGCCGCGGCGAGAAGGACGCCGCCTACATCCGCAAGGTCATCGCGGCGCAGCGCAAGCTCGAGCTGGTCAGCAGGGGCGTGCTGCTGTTCTCGATCTTCCCGCCCGCATGGCTGATCGGCACCGCCGGTCTGTCCGTGGCGAAGATCATGGACAACATGGAGATCGGCCACAACATCCTGCACGGCCAGTGGGACTGGATGCGGGACCCGAAGATCCACTCCGCCACCTGGGACTGGGACCACGTCTCGCCGGCCGAGCAGTGGAAGCACTCGCACAATGAGCTGCACCACAGGTACACCAACGTGATCGGCAAGGACAACGACCTCGGCTACGGCATCATGCGCGTCGACGAGGACCAGAAGTGGCACCCGTTCCACCTCGGCCAGCCGCTGTGGAACTTCCTCAACGCCTGCTTCTTCGAGTACGGCATCGCGGCGTACGACCTGGAACTCGGCAAGAACCTGCACAAGCGCCGCCGCAACACCCCGGAGTTCCGCGCGCGGGCCAGGGCCGTGGGCCGCAAGATCCGCAAGCAGGTCCTCAAGGACTACGTGATCCACCCGCTGTTGTCGGGCCCCTCGTTCCTCACCACGCTCGCCGCCACGTTCACCGCGAATCTGGTCCGCAACCTCTGGACCCACTCG
Source organism: Streptomyces sp. NPDC023541 (assembly GCF_055559995.1). Taxonomy (NCBI): domain Bacteria; kingdom Bacillati; phylum Actinomycetota; class Actinomycetes; order Kitasatosporales; family Streptomycetaceae; genus Streptomyces; species Streptomyces sp. NPDC023541. The sequence continues at coordinate 128,351 of NZ_JBVHJO010000014.1, read as the reverse complement.
GTGATCATGTGCGGGCACTTCCCCGAGGGCGTGCAGGTCTTCGAGCGCCGGTCGATCGAGGGCGAGACGCGCGGCCAGTGGTACCTGCGCCAGATGATGGGCTCGGCGAACATCAGCGGCAGCAAAGCCATGCACTTCATGACCGGCAACCTGTCGCACCAGATCGAACACCACCTGTTCCCGGACCTGCCCAGCAACCGGTACGCCGAGGTCGCGGTGAAGGTGCGCGCGCTGTTCGAGAAGTACGAGCTGGAGTACGTCACCGGCCCGCTGCCCAAGCAGGTGTTCTCCGCGTGGCACAAGGTCTTCCGGCTCTCGCTGCCGAACAAGAAGCCCAAGGTCAAAACGCCGGACCGCGAGCGGGAGCTCGTCGCCGCCTGATTCCCGGTCGGTTCAGACCCGAACGGGCCCAAGGGCTGTTCGTAAGCCGGCCCTCACCGGTCCCGCCGCTTAGTGGTCGGCTAGGTGGGGAAGCCAGAGGGCGAGTCAGACGCGGGCTCGTTGGGTAGCCCACAACCCAAAAGGGTGCCGCCCGCAGCAGGCCCACGACCTGTTGCGAGAGGCACCCTTCCACGACTGATGGCCTGTCAGACGTCGCTGACAGCGTGCGTCAGACGTGCGTCACGCGCGTCAGATATCGCCCGTAACGCACGTAGCGCGCATCATGCGCACTCGACAAAAGCGCAGGTCAGACACCCTTTGCCGTGGGTTCAAGGATGGCCGCGCACTCGACATGGTGGGTCGTCAGAAACAGATGCAACGGAAACAGGTTGAAAGCTAATCGCAGGTCAGAGCCATGCAGGGCCGACTTCGTGACGTAAGTGATGTGCGCTGTGGGCGCTGCGTGCACAAACGTGACGCTGATTTGCCGCTCGAAACGGGCCTCGACAGCGGTCGGATGGGGCTCTCTCCTGGTGTCACCAGGGCGAGACACGCGGCCACGGCGGGGAGCGCGGCGAGGACCCAGAAGAGGTGGGATCATCCGCCGAGTGGCTTGGCGCGGGCCGCACTTGCCTGGGGAGCCAGGGTAGCCGGGGGAGGCAGGCGGTGCGCGGGGCACAAGGGCGGGGCGGTCACTGGAGCGAGCCTGCCCGGTGCGGGTCCGGGTCGGCGGAAGGCCCATACTCGGTGATCGTTGCGAGGCCCTCAGCTGGTGGCCGCTGCGGGTGCGCTGGAGAAGGCCGGAAGGGTTGATGGGTGACATGAGCGAAGCGAATCAGGCGGGAATGCCGGAGGCGGTGGACGGTCCTGCTCTGCGGGCTCAGCCGTCCGGCACCATGGCGCGCCGTAAGTAAGGCGCCGGCTCCTGGTGTGGGGCCGGCCTCCGGGGCTGGGCAAGGGGGATCAGGCGGCTTCGCCGATGAGTCCTTCCAGGACACGTCTTCCAGGGTGACGAAGGCTATTGCCGCGTCGCTGCTGTCGGTCACCGCGACAAGGTGGTGCCCACCTCGGCATGGCGTTCATGGTGTCGTCCAGCGGGGTTGACGTCGCGCACGTACCCGGTGGTGCCGATGCCGTCGGACTGGGCGGCACGAGCGGCGGCGATCGCACCGCACGAGTCGTGGCCCAGCACCACGACCAGCGGGCAGTCGAGGACGCTCACGCCGCACTCGATGCTGCCCAGCACCTCCGGCCCTGCCACATGGCCGGCGGTACGGACCACGAAGAGGTCGCCCAGGCCCTGGTCAAAGATGATCTCAGCGGCGAGCCGAGAGTCGGAGCAGCCGAAGAGCACGGCGAACGGGCTCTGACCGGGTGCGGTTTCGGCGCGGCGCGCGGCGTCCTGGTTGGGGTGCTGCGGTGTGCCGGGCCGCCGCCCTTTCGCCGAGAGTGAGGGCGAACAGGGGCCAGAGGGCGCCCAGGCCATCACGCGTACCCGGTCGAGGTCGGCACCTACCTCCCGCACGGTGCCGGCAAAGTCCTCTCCGTTGCGTTCGCCGCGAGGGCGGAGGTCGAGCGGAAGTTCATCCGCGAGCGGACCATCGTCGGACTGGACACCGCTGCGGCGAACGGCCCGCACGGTGGCTGGTCGTCGACGGCGACACGCCGTCACCCTGCGCTGCCGCGACGCGCAGGAGTCGATCACCGCCATCGCCCCGCACCTCGGCGTCGGCCGCTCCACCCTGTACCGCGCCCTCGCCGCGTGCGGCGAAGCCATCGCCACCGGCCGCGAGCCCGGGATCACCCAGGGCTCGTACGAGCGGACCGAAGAGGCTGTCCGGCGGAGTACCAGCCCCCGGGTGTAAGTCGTGAGTCCGGGTACCGCAGGACATCGATAGTGAGGTGGTCTCCGGTCGAGCACCGCGATCCCCGCACAGCCTGTCTCAGGTGCGTACGCGCCGGGGCCCCTCCCCGCGTTCCGACCCCCTTCCCTCTACCTGTTTCGCAGTGAGGTGCGGAGCACACGGACGGACAGCCCCTCACGATGGCGTGGCGCCACCATGACCCCCGCCCCAACCGGATCCGCACAAGCTTCCGCTGCCTCTTGCCCCCTGGACGGCTGGACCGTTCAAGACCTCGCTCACCGTCTCACGGGCGATGACCAGCCGGTCGAGACGGCTTTTCGCCTCTCCGAGCTCGACCAGTACCGGTCGGCTTCTTCCCGCAGCCGCTCAATCCGCTCCCGCGCAGCCGTCTCCTTCGCTTCCAGCAGACTCAGCACCGACGCCATCACACATCCCGCACGATCAACGAGAACCAGGACGCCTCATCCCTGCCTCGGCCGAGCGAAATCCACTCCCAACAGCGGAATCCCAACAATCCCGTTCGATAGGAGAACAGGTTCTCAAGGTCAAACACCTCCATTGAGGTAGCGGCGGGAGGGGATTCGTGGCCTGCGTCACCCCTCTCGCCGTCTGCGCTTGAAGCACGTGTGCGTGGGCAGGCGGGCCAAGCGCAGACGGCGATCGCCGTCAATGACATTGCGTCGCTCGGTGACGTTGCGCAAGCCGCTATGGCCGGACGTGACAGGAGCCGAAGATGACGCAAGCGATGGACGCCGATATCCCCCTGGACCGGGATATTTTCCTGCGGACACTGGTGCGGGAACTGGCTACCTCTCTCGAGTCGATCGTCGGCTTGGCGGAGGCGTCCGGCTATATCAGTGTGGTCGGGCAGACCGTGGGTGCCCACATAGGTGACATGTATACGAGCGCTCTCGCCGTTGACCGGCTCTCCCGTCAGCAGGTCGCAGACGTGCTGGTGGATCTCAAGCAACGCATCCGCGGCGACTTTTACATCATCGAACAGGACGACCGGAAGATCGTGCTCGGAACCCGTAGCTGTCCATTCGCGGAGAAGGTGATCGGCCGTGAGTCGATGTGCATGATGACCTCCAACGTCTTCGGTACCATCGCCGCACGCAACCTCGGCTACGCGCAGGTCGAACTTGTGGAGACGATCGCGCGCGGTGCGGCGGGTTGCCGCGTCGTCGTGCACCTGGTGCCCGGGGCGGACGCGGGCAGGGACTCGGGGCGGGAGTACTTCGGTGATGCGCCCCCAGGACTCGGGGCCTTCGCCGCAGGGTCGGTGGTCGAATGAGTCTGGGCCTGTTCCAGGCCATCGCCCGCCTGCTGCCCAACCCGGTCCTGCTGTGCACGGCCGAGGGGCAGATTCTCGCCGCGAACCCGGCCGCCACCCGCTTCGTCACGCACCTGCACGCAGGCGCCGACCTGTTTCACCTCGCCGCGGAGGATTCCGATCTCCTCCGCCTGCACATGGCTCACTGGCTGCGCAGCGGTGACCCGCTACCCGGCTCTCTGACCGTCAGGAACCCCGGTGGTCAGCTGGTGCGCTTTCGCTGCCACGGCGCCCGCGCCACCTGGTGGGACGGGCCGCAGCCTGCCGTGCAGCTGCACATGACCCGCCTGGACCACACCGACCAGTTCGTGGTCCTGAGTCAGCAGGTGACGGCGCTCAACCGCGAGATAGCCGTCCGCCGCGCGACCGACGCCGAACGCGAACTCCTCCTCGACGCCGAGAAGAAGGCACGCTCGCGACTTCAGCGTCTGTACCAGCTGACCGCCGCTCTCGCCTCGGCCGCCACTCTGGCCGAGGTCGCCCAAGCGGTCCAGGAGACTGCGCCCGCCGCGCTGAACGCCACCGGCGTCGACCTGCAACTGTATTCGCGCCGGCTCATCCCCTCCCTGGAACCGACCGACACGTTGCTCGCCTTGGCCGGGGATACATGGACTGACCTCGACAAACGAATCCCGGTCGCATCCGATCGAGCGGCTCGAGGCGAAGAGGCGGCGGCCCCTGACGGGACCGCGGTTCGCGCCCTGCTCGAAGCGGACAGCGTGAAGCTGGGCAGCCTCCTCGTGCATCACAGCCCCCAGGACAGACCCGAGGCCGAACACCTGATGGCCGTCGCCCAGCAGGTCGCACAGGCGGTGCGCCGTGCGGGCCTGTACGAGCACGAGCACCGCGTCGCCGAGCGTCTGCAGCTGAGCCTGCTCCCGCGCCTCCCGGTCATTGCCGGGTTCGACATGGCCGGGTGCTATGCGGCGGGCACCGACCAGGTCAAGGTCGGCGGCGACTGGTACGACGTCCACCTTCTCGACGACGACCACATCGGGCTCACCATCGGGGACGTCGCCGGGCACGGCCTCGCCGAGGCTGCCGCGATGGCCCAGATCACCGCGGCCCTGCGGAGCATCGCCATGCGCTGCGGGCACCACCCCGCCGCGGTCCTGCACGAACTCAACGATTTCATCGGCCGGTACCACCCCGATCTGATGGCCACCGCCTGCTACCTGGTCTTCAACCGCCGCACCCGCACCCTTCGCTATTCCAGAGCCGGTCACCTACCGCCCCTGTTGATCAGCGTCGATGGCACCAGCAGCTTCCTCGACCAGGCCCTGGCACCTCCGCTCGGCCCCGTACGGGAGGCGAAATATCGCGAGGTGGAGGTCAACGTTCAACGCGGGGACAGCCTTCTGCTCTACACCGACGGACTGATCGAACGGCGCGGAGAGAACCTCGACATCGGCCTGGGCCGCCTGAGAGACCTGGCCCACACCAGTATCGGCCTCACTGCCACGGACCTGTGCGACATGTTCCTGAACCACCGATCCGGCGCCGAATCCCCCGACGACCGCGCGCTCCTTGCCATCACCTTCCCCACCACCGAACTTCCCACAGCCGCGCCGGTCGGATGGTCAAAGGGCACGGCTCTCCACGCGGCTGCCCCACACACGCCGTCCAGGAAGGCGCCGACGACATTCACCCTCGCTTCTGGCGCACATCGCCACGCGCCACCTGCTCGCCAGACTCTTGTAGGCTTTTCAGGACCCGGCCGGAACAGTCGGCCGACGGCCCTCACCACCGTGGAGTCGCAGGTGCCCCCGGACCATGCCGGTCTGCCCCACCCGCCCCGGGGCGGCCACTCGTGCTGCGCATACAGCGGTGACCGGGAAAAATCGCGGGCGGTGACGGCGTTCGTCGGCGCCGGACTGGCGAACGGTGAGCGGGTGCTGTACTTCACCGACACCACCGCGGCACGCACCGTGACCGATTCGCTCGAGGCGGCCGGACTGGACGTCGAGGCGGCCCAGGCAACGGGGCAGCTGGCGGTCCAAGGCGCGTCGCAGTCCTATCTTCGGCTGCTTCCCTTCGACCCGGACACGGTGATCGCCGGGATGCGGCAGGCGTGCGAGGAAGCGATGGCGGCGGGATATCCGGGGCTGCGGGTCGTGGGCGAGATGGACTGGTGCACGCGAGAGGTGCCGGGCGCGGAGCGCCTCCTCGAATACGAACTGCGTCTGGAAGCAGAGGTGTTCGCCGATCTGCCCGTGACCGGGATGTGCCTGTTCGATCGACGCCTGGACATCACCGGCGCCGCGGCCCTACCCATTGCCGCCCACCGCACACACGTGGTCACAGGCCACCACGGCGAAGGCTCCCACATCGCGCGGCCGGCGCTGCATGTCACGCCGCTCCACGAGGGGCTGGGGGCGCGACTCGTCGGTCATGCGGATATGGACTCCCGCCCAGACCTGGCGGCGGCCCTGAGCGCGCTGGTCCGAGTTCCCGGCGCCGCCGTGCACCTTGATCTGACCGAGGCCGACTTCTTCGACGTCGACGCCCTCGCCCAACTGGTACGCGCAGCCGATGTTTTGAGGAGTGAGGGCCGGCGGCTGGTCTTGCATCAGCCTCCACCCTCGCTGCTGCGGGCAGCGCAGATGTTCCCCGACGAATGCAGTGTCCTGGAGATGGCGGCATGACGAACACCGTGACCACCGTTCCGGATGCTGGGCCCTTCGTGCATCCCGCACTGTTCTACCGCACCCAGGAGGAGTACGTCAGCGGAGTGGGCGGCTTTGTGCGCGCCGCACTCAGGGCAGAGGAGGCCACGTTCGTGGCGGTGCCCGAAGCACATCTGAACGCCCTGCGCGAGTGGCTGGGGGACGACGCCGCGGGCGTCGACTTCGCGGACATGGCCGTGCTGGGCCGAAACCCCGGAAGGATCCTGTCGGCCCTGCAGGACTTCGCCGACCGACACCCCGGCCGGGCCGCTCACATCGTGGGAGAGCCGATCTGGCCCAGCCGCTCGCGCTCGGAGACCTTGGAGGCCACCCGGCACGAGGCGCTCATCAACACCGCCTTCGCCGGCCGCCCCGCCACGATCCTGTGCCCCTACGACGTCACCGCCCTCCCCGAAGCAGTGGTCGCCAACGCCCGGCGCACCCACCCCAGACTCCTGGAGAACGGCCGTGACCTGGCCGGTGCGGCCTACGCCGACCCCGCCGTCGTCTGCGCCGACTGCGACGAACCCCTGCCCGAACCAGTACACGCCCTGACCTTTCCCTATGCCGCGGGCCAGCTCGCCCAGACGCGCGAGCACGCTCGGCAATGGCTGGAAGGCACAAACCTGGACCGAGCCCGCAGAGGCGACCTCGTGCTCGCGATCAGCGAAGCCACCACCAACTCCGTTGCCCACGGCGGCGGCACCGGCACCCTTCGACTGTGGACCACCGGGCACGGCACCGCCGTGGCCGAGATCCGCGACAAGGGCCACCTCGCCAACCCCCTCGCCGGACGCCGGCGCCCTGCCCTCGCCTCCGCTAACGGCGGCCGGGGCCTGTGGATGATCCACCAGCTGTGCGACCTCGTCGAAATCCGAGCCACCGGCACCGGCCTCACCCTGCGCCTTCACCTCGCCCCTTGAACGTGCTCAACAGGCTCGACCCCCAGACCCGAGACGGACGGTTCTCTTGGTGTCTTGGTCAGAAGTCGCCTTGTGCGATCCGGATTCGGCTGGAGGGGGCCGGGTTGCCTGATCAAAGGGTGGTACGGGATTTCTACCGGATCGGGGCTTTTGATGGATTTGTTGCAGGTTCTGCCCTCTTCGGTGATCGTCGGTTGATCCTCGGAAAGCGTTTGTTTCCTTGATGACAGGAGGCTGGTCTAGGCTGCCGCAGTCGTCGGCACCGACGCCGACGCGGCAAGGAGAGACAGACGATGCCGCAAGCGGAACACGCGAGCGGCCCGGCGGACACGCCGGGCCGGCGAACGCTCAGTGCGGTAGAAGAAGCGGCCCGGATGGACGCCGTGCGCCGCTACGACATCCTCGACACCCCGCCCGACGGCGCGTTCGACCGCGTCGCGGCGATGGCGGCCCGGCTGTTCAAGGTGCCGGTGGCAAGCGTGACGATCGTGGACGAGGACCGGATCTGGTTCAAGGCCGCCCACGGCCTGGAAGGCGTCAGCGAGATCGGCCGGGAGCCGGGCCTGTGCGGCTCGGCGATCCTCACCGACGACACACTGGTGATCCCGGACACACTCACCGACCCCGTCGCCTTCAACAACGGCCTGGTCACCGGACCGATGGGCGTCCGCTTCTACGCCGCCGCGCCGATCATCACCGGCGACGGGCACCGGCTGGGCACCGTCAACATCCTCGACACCAAGCCCCGCCTGATCACCGAGGACGACACCGCCACCCTCGCGGACCTGGCCGCGATCGTGCTCGACGAGCTGGAGATGCGCCTGGCGGCGCTCAAAGCCCTGCGCAGCGAGCAGGAGCGGCGCATCGAGCAGGAGGAGGCCCGGCAGCGCGCGGACCGGGACAAGAACGCCATCCAGGCGTTCGCCTCCACCCTCCAGCGCACCCTGCTGCCGCCGGCGCTTCCGGTGGTACCGGGCCTGGAGCTGGCCTGCCACTACGCCACCGCCTCCCCGCAGAACGTGGGCGGCGACTTCTACGACGTCTTCCCCCTCGGCGGGAAGAGGTGGGCGTTCTTCCTCGGAGACGTGTGCGGCAAGGGCCCCGAAGCCGCCGCCCTGACCTCCCTGACCCGCTACACCCTGCGCGCCGCAGCCCTGATCGACCCCGACCCCGACGTCGTCCTCACCTCGCTGAACACGGCGCTGCTCCTCGACCCCGCGGTCGGCACCCGGTTCTGCACCGCCGTCTTCGGCGTCCTCGAACCGCACGAGAGGGAAGGGTTCACCATCACGGTGGCCACCGGCGGGCACCCCCCGGCCTACCACCTGCGCGACTCCGGAGCGGTAGAAGCGGTCCAGCCCAAGGGAGGCATGCTCATCGGCGCGCTCGCTGGCGCGCACTTCGCCTCCCTCACCCTTCACCTCGCCCCGGGTGAAGGACTGCTCCTCTACACCGACGGGCTGACCGAGGCCCGCACCCTGGGCGGGGACATGATCGGAGAAGAGGGCCTGACCCGTTTCCTCGCCGCGCGCACCGGGCCCGTCAGTGCGGCGGAGGTCATAGAGGACACCGTCGACCTCATCGACGCCATGCCCCATGGTGCCGGTGACGATGTCGCCCTGCTGGCCCTGTCCGTCCCCCTCGCCCAAGACACAGACGGCCTCACCGCGACCGCCACCGCCCACACCATCGCCCCCGCCGGCCAGACGTCGGAGAGCCGACCGTGACCGATTTCAGCCTCACCGCACAGCACACCGACGGCGACCTCGCCCTGGCCCACGTCGCCGGGGAACTCGACATCGACACCGCCCCCCGCCTGCGCACCCAGGCACTGGCCCTGATCGAACAAGGCCACCGCCACCTGATCCTGGACCTCGGGGCCGTCACCTTCTGCGACTCCTCCGGCTTCAACGCCCTCGTCGGCATCTTCCGCTGCGCCAAGACCGCTGACGGCACCCTGGTCCTCGCCGCCGTCCCCGACCGCCTTGAGCGGCTGCTGGACCTCACCGGCCTGAGTGCCCTGCTGCCCGCCCACCCCACCGCCGCCCACGCCCTCGTCGCACACACCCGCAGCCAGGACAACGCCACCGCATGACCTGCCGCGGTGACCGTCAGTCCCCGCCCGCCGGATGAAGGGCGGCGCCGCGTACCTTGGCGCGCACCCCCAGGGGAGAGCGGTCCGTTCGGGCCGTACGGTGCTGACACCGCCGGCGACGTCCACACCGCGGCGCGTCCCGCACCTCATTTTCCGCTGCCGGACCGGACCGTCTTGGTTGGGCCCCTCCGGTCCGGCAGCCCCTCCCCCCAGGGAGAAACATGCCGACCGCGCTCGGACCTCCCTCCGAGCACCTCGAGCGGAGACGAGGGCCTCGACACAGAGGGCGGATGTAAAGCGGCGTTGGCGGACGCCACACGTCGCCCGCTCGGCTCCGACCGTCACCGTCACCCGTCGCCGTCCCGGCCGCGGCTCGGGAGCCGGACGGTAGGCACGGCCAGCGGCTCTATCTGATGCCACCGTCGTGTGCCTGGACTGGCAGGCCCCCACACCGCAGGCCACCACACAGACACCAGCCGGCGCGCGAAGGCACACGCTGGCAGCGGCCCCATGGCAGAGGCGGGGGGCGGCAACCGATTGGTTGCCGCCCCCGCCTCGTACATCTGTGACCGCGTCGGTTACAGGCGGTGCGGGCCGTCGTAGTAGCCGCCGACCTGACGGTGGTAGTCCGCGTCGCCGAGGTGCTTGTCCTTGTCGAACTCGGGAGCGTTCTTGATCTGCTCCTTCGTCCGGTCCACGATCGAAGGCCGTCTGACCGCCCCGCCGCGCTGACCACCGGTCGAAGCCGTGCCATACGGCCGGTTTGGGAGGTGTCGCTCACGGCCGCCCCGGGGGAAGCCGCATCTTTTGAGCATGTTCAAATATGCTGAGGTGCGGCCACAGGCCGGACATCCAATCTCTGGGGAGAGGTTTGCGGACATGCGTGGATGGCGGGCGATGGTTCTTGCGGTAACTGGGGTACTTCTCACAGCGTCTTGCGGGTACGGCGCAGCCATCCACGCGGCGGACATTCCGCAGGATCAGCTGGTAGGGACGTGGACCAGCCCAGCAGGGACGTCCCTGACCTTCTCGAAGGAACACACCTTCACTGGAACGGGATTCGACAAGGTCAAAGCGATGGCTGACTGCGCCCACCCCGAGAAGCTGTCCAACGGCCGATGGGCCTTCTACGTCAGCCGCAAAGGCGACGGCCTCAACACCCCCGACGAGACCGCCACACACGGCAATGATCTTCGGCTGTCCTTCACCGAGGATCCGACGTGCACGGTTTGGGTCTACCTTTACGGGGACTTCGGAGATACAGAGGATCCCAGCATGTGCCCTACAGAGGACCCGGACGCGGGGTGTCCTCCTGACGGCTACATGAAGCGGAGCGAGGCCGGCACTCGCTCCTGACACCCATCGAAACCAGGGCACTCGCGCTCCTGCAGGGCCACAACCGCACCAACAGGCAGGCCGGCCCGAACCCCTCAACCACCGGGACCAGACAGGGATACCGCGCGATTCGAATGACGCTCCCCGCCAGCTGGCGGCTACGTCTGGACCACCGAACGCCGCCGCTACGCCAACGACCTCGGCTCCGACGTCACCCTCGTCGGCGTCTCCGCCCGCTCGAACCGGCAGAAGTCCCACCAGGACCCGGTCACCTGGATGCCCATGGCTTCGGCCCACTGCCGCTACCTCGGTGAATGGGTCGGCACCAAGCACCGCTGGGGCCTCGCCGTCGACCGGGCCGAGCGGGAAGCCCTCCTGCAGTACACAGCGTCCTGCCCCAACGCCCGAATCACCTACGACCCCGCCCTCTGACCCTGCAGCCCGCAACCGGCCGTGGATGTGGCTGGGCATTTGTCGTGCACAGAGTCGATCAACTGATCGACGCCCGTGGTCTGGGGCTCGACACATCGGTGCGCGCGCTGCGCTCGGCAGCCCGTGCCCACGACCGGGCCGCCGCAGTGGCCTGGGACGTCTTCCGTCCCTTCCCGCTGGCCGACGGGGCAGCCGACGTCGTGCTGAACGTGTTCGCCCCACGCAACCCGGCCGAGTTCCACCGCGTACTGCGCCCGACCGGTCGGCTGATCCTGGTCCGGCCCACCGGGCGGCACCTGGCCGAGCTGCGCGGTCAGGTGCCTGCGATGGTCACGATCGACCCGGCCAAGGAACAGCGCCTGCGCGGGCCCCTGCGTAGGGTGGGCGGGACGGTACGCGGCGGGGCTCGGAGGAGATCGGTATGGACACGGCCCGGACAACGGGACCCCTGGGAAAGGCTTCGCCGTCGGGGTTCCGGCGCACCCGGAACTCGCTGTTCTGGGCCGTGCTCGTGGCGGGAGGTGGCACGCTGGGCGGCTTCGTCTCGCAGTTCCCGTGGATGCTGTACGTCGGCGTGCTCGTCGTCCTGGCCGCGGCGGGGCTCGGAGCGGCCGTCGCGGGCTCGAACTGGAACCGGGCGGGCGCCGCGGCGATCGTGGGCTTCGGGACCCTGGCGCTCGGCGTGTTCGCCGGTTCCAACCTGAACGAGGCCTACATGAAGCTGTTCGGCGAGCGGGTCAGCGCGGTGGTGCTGGAGTTCGACGAGCGGACCAACGTCAAGGGCGACGTGCGGTACTCCTGCCGCGTCGTCGACACCGCGGGCGAGCGCCACGATCTGGGAGCGGTCCAGAACTGCCGCGGCCAGGTCGCGTCCGGCGAGCAGGTCGTCATGTTCAAGGACCGGATCGGCGCCCTGGATCCCTGGTTGGAGAAGACCGGCAGCCGGGCCCTCGACCCGCTCGGGCTGGGCATCACCGGCGCTCTGCTCCTCCTCGTCGGCGGCACGATGTTCACCGCCGGCCGGCACCGCCGCTCGGACCGCGATCTCCATGCCGAGTACGTCCGCAGGCACGGGCCGCCGTGGCGGTCCTGAGCGCCCCGGCGACGCGGGGCGCGCGGCAACGGCACGGGGTCTGTCCTGACCGACACTGGCGTTGGGCAGGGCCGTGGCGGCCAGGAAACTGCCACGACTCACCCCACCGGGCCCCGCCCGCCGTAACCCGCGCTACGGTGCCGCCCGACCGTGAGCATTGCGAGGGAGCCCGGGCGTCCCGGGGCGCTCGGGGGTACCGCCCCGGGACCGGGTGTGCATCCCTGCCAGTCAACGGCACGAACGCCTTACGGTTGCGGCCACCCCACCACCGGGCCTGGAGCTCCGGACCGGCGGCAAGCAGTCCTCCCCGGCACGCGCCACCCAACCCCACGGGGAAACGCCCCCCGAACGCGACACCACCCAGCCAACGCGATCAACTTCACCACTGGCTCACCCAGCGCAGCCGCCTACGCCGCCGCCGAGGCGACAGGCTCGGGGGCTTCGGGGCCGGCTTGCGGGACGTAGCAGAAGGGCAGAGCAGGCATTTCAGCGGGGCCTGGCGGCGCTCGCGCAATGGGTGGAGCGGGAAGGTGCCCACCGGCCGGTCCCCAGGGCCCACGGAGAGGAGATCGCGGTCGAGGGCGAGGAGGAACCGGTGACCGTGAAGCTGGGCGTGTGGGTGTCCAACACCGAGAGCCGGCGCGACAAGCTCACCGCCAACCAGCACGCCGCCCTAGCGAAGCTGGGCGTGGACTGGGCGCAGGGGCGGTTCCCCTGCAGTTCCTGCGGCGGCCCGGCTGGGACCCGAACGACGTCCATCTGGACAACGCGCTACGGGTGACCGGCGGCGCGGGTGCTCTCGGGCGGTGGAGGGGGGCGACCCGCCCCAAGCTGCGTTCCAGGACTCGGCCAGTGGAGTGGAACGGCTTGGCAGGACGGCTGCTGTCAGCCCTCCCCTGTCAGCTGTCGTCAGCCAGGATCAGATCGGCCACGTGATGGGGGCAGGCACGGTCATGCCACGTTACTGTCAAGGACTCTCCCTCAGCGCACAGCGTCCGTACTCCACCGGTGGCCGCACCGGCCCGGCACCAGCCGCACACGAGGACCTTCAGCGGAAACAAGTCCGCCAGAGGGCGGGCGCGCGTCGCAGGTTCCATCGTTCTACTCCCAAGTGCCGACACCGGCGAGACAACACAGGATTTGCCAGAAGAGCGCTTACCCCGCCGATGATCCCAGCAGCCACCGACCCGCAGACCAAAACAGCGAAAACCTGGGCACCGCGGACGGAGAACCACTGGCACCACCCAGCGCTGGGCCAGCCACACCGGCGGCCACCAGCAAGTCGGCTGCGTCTACACCGCCCAAGGCCTCGAGTACCACCACTCCGGGAGACCAAGCGGGGCACCCAGCCTTTCCCTGCCGGTGGTAGCCCTGCCGGAAGGTGCCGGTCACGACGACCTCCCCCGTGTGGGAACCCTTGTAAAGCAGCCGCGCCAAGGCGCATTCGCCGTCAGGCGACAGGGCCTCGCGGGTGTCGGCGGGTAACTCAACACTGCCCGCACGGTGCTGACGGCCAGGTCGACGATGTCGACGCGGGAGCTGTACCCGCACCCGGGTCGCGGCCAAGCCCCGCCAGGTCGCTGCACCCCACCGACCGGACACCAGGGGCAGCCCAAGCCAGAACTGGTGCTGGACCACCGCCACCGTCGACGGTAGCGGTGGTCCGGAGGGCCTAGATAGGCAGCACCCGTCGCTGGTGGTTGTCAGTTGAGCTGCATCGGCACATTGAGGTACTGAGCCGCAACCCACCCCTTCTTGCCCTTGTGGGCCCCGGACTTCACCGTGACGTAGCCCCATGCGCCGGGCTTGCCATTGCTGCCCTTGTTGCACTGCCAGTACACGTCGGTGCCCTTGGCGAGCAGGCCGGTGGCCGTGTAGCCAGTGCCCGGACCGGTGCGGAAGTTCACCGCCGTGTACACGTCCGTGTTGATCTTGATCTGGTGGGTACAGGCCCCGCTGCCGATGGTGGCGGCGCTGGCAGCGGACGCGGTAGCGACGGAACCGCCCAGCAGCAGCGCGCCAGCGGTCGCCACGGTCGCAAAGCGGCGGGTAATTATGTTCATGTGCAAGTTCCCCCTGATGCCGTCGGCCCCGAACCCCTTCCAAAACCCACCCTTCGCCCCGTAGCTATATGCCGAGAAGAAGAGGGTGAAGAAGGCCGGAAGCGCGACTGACTCGTCGTCATTCCAGCAAACGATCTTACCGGATCGCCGAAACACCACGCCGCCCCGCCGACAGTGCCGGCGATCGACGGCGGCTTGAGGCCGCTCGCCTTCGACGCTATGGACGGTTACTGACACCCACACCCTCGGGAGGGATACCGGCGTCTCGGCGGGCGCTGCGGTGGTGACCGGTGGCCGCGGTACGGCGTTGTCCCCGGCATGGACATGGATGACGAAGACTTCCTCGGCGTGCTCCTGGACGCTGTGACCGATACCCGCGTTGAAGCTCCTGACCGGTGATGAAGCCAGGGCGGTCATGATGCTGCTCGGCGCTCTCGAGGAAGAGACCCGCTCCAAAGAGGTACGCGCGGCCGCGGGTGAGATGCGCTTTCGCCTCGGCTCACGCCTCGCCCAGCCCACCCCAGCCGCCGGGGCGCTGGCCTGAAGCGCACGGGCTGTGGTCACCCCGCAGCCGCTGCGTGCCCCTCTCCGAACCCCGCCACGTCCTCGACGCTCACATCAAGGCGCAGTCGCTGGAACCGCATCGGGTGGCGGTACTCCCCGCCCCGGTCCACCGCCCGGTCGGCGCTGACTTCTGCCACCACATGCCGCGTGGTGGCCATGACATGGAAGACATCGGCCCGCTCAAGCTCGGTCCTCCAGCCCTTGGAAAAGCCGTAGGCGGCGTCCGCGGTCACCCAGCGGAACGGAATCTTCTCCTCGATCGCCCGGCGGACCATCGCCTTGGCCATCACCACCTTCGTCTCGAAGGCGACCGTGTCCTCGATGCCCGCGGCCCGGCACCGTTCCCGGTCATCGGTCCATGACGTGGGCAGATACTGCGCTCGATCAAAGTGCGGCCATGAGCACCGGCATAGGCGAGGAAGACACCGACCTGGCAGTTCTCAGTCCGGCCCGCCGTTCCGGAGTACTGGCGCTGGACGCCGGCGGACCGGACACCCTTCTTCAGGAAGCCGGTGTCGTCCACGATCAGGACCGCTTCAGGAGCGCCGAGATGCTCGACCACATGGTCACGGACATCGGCCAGGACCTCGTCGGCTTCCCAGTCGCATCGGTTCAACAGCCGGTGCATCCGGTCGGGAGCCGCGTGACCGGCCTCCTCGGCAAGCGTCCAACCGTTCTTCCGCTCCAATGGGGCTATCAGCCCCCGCATATAAGCAAGAGCCGACTCCCGCGGCTCCGACCTGGAAATCCGACTGCTGGACCAAAGACATAGCACGGGAGCCACTGAGCACCTGGGCACGCTCCGGGCTGCATCATCAGGCCGTGGCCCCGGCCGCAGGCGCGGGCGATGGGGAGCCCGAGCTCGTCGCGGTATGGGCGACGGTGCGCCCCGCACGGAAGCGGGGCGTTTTTTCGGCTGCGGCCGTCGGCGGCTTGTCGTCGCCGCGGCCATTGCGATGCCGACTCACCTGCAGCAGGGCCTCTCCCTGTGCAAACACCCCTAAATGGACCGCTCACGCTCGACCAATGGGATTGTTTGCTTAGCGCGCCTTTCCTACCGGCGCGACAGGCCAGCGCATGATGCCGGAAGGAGGCGCGCAGGCGTTCTCCCCGCTCCACCGACCTTCGAATGCACGTTGCACCACCAGGAAAGGAAGGCATTTCATGCTCGAGAGCAGAACGGGGGCCGGTCTTGGCCCGCTTCCGAAGCGGAGCAGAATGGCCACCGGCGGCGCGATGGCATCACTAGCTCTGGTGATGCTGGGCCTCGCCAGCCCCGCTCTGGCGGCTGGGCCCACCCACCGGATGGCAGGGGAGGCGAGCCTGTCGTCCGCGGCCGATAGGTGCGACCGGTACCCGAAGGGCGACGGCTCGATCCTCACCGGAGAGAGCGGCGGAGACAAGTGCAAGGGCAAGCCCGGCCCGCCCGGACCTCCCGGACCGGTCGGACCTCCCGGACCGGTCGGACCTCCCGGAGCGACGGGTGCGACGGGTGCGACGGGTGCGACGGGTGCGACGGGCGCAACGGGCGCGGGTGCCGTTCTCACCACCGTCCAGGTCGAGGGAACGCCGGTAGCAGTTACGTCCGGCGCCGAGTTCACAGCCACCGCGACGTGCCCCGCCGGAAGTGTCATCACAGGCGGCGGGTACGTCGTTACCTCAGCGGAGGGTGGCATCGACTTCGATGTGCGTCAGGACCAGAGGGGCCCGGGTAACTCATGGCAAGTGACCATCGAGCTCGCAGGTGATTTCGAGGAGAGTTTCACCTTCCACGCTGTCGCGGAATGCGCCACATTGAGCTGATCCTGCCGGCAGAGGGCTGTCGGAAGGGAACAAGCGGACTCATGGATCCGTCAGGGACACACGGAGGTCCAGACGGTTGCGCCCAGCGACGCCATGGCCCTTGAGGCTCGCCGATGGCCCGGATCCAGCGGCGACGCCGGGCCATCGCGGCAGCGTCAGTCCGCCATGACGCTCGAAGACACGTGGGGATACCGTTTGGGGCGTTCCGATAAGAACGCCCCAAAAAGCTTATATATCTACCCGCTGTGGCGTTCCATCATGTACGTCGAACGGCGCGAGGGGGGCCGAAGACGCCAACGGCCGCGGCTTCAAGTGGATGACCCCCCAGAAGCTTCCTGGCGCTGGTGAACAGGATGATCGCCTCGATCGGCCTCGCGTTCTACGTCGCGAACCTCGGCTCGTACGACAAGACGTACGGCGTCCTCGCGGGGGGGATCACGCCGTTGATGGTGCGGGCCAGCGCGGCGGCGTCGTCCTTCGACAGAGGACCACCCAAGGCTTGGCGCGGGCCCGTTCGCGACCCGGACCCGGATTGTGCGGCACCCCGGCAATCTCCATCACCGGTCGGCGCCCCGGGGTGACGGTGCGCGGTTCGGTCGCCAGCCCCAGTGCCTCGCAGACCTCCGTGCCCACGAGCTCGTTGTAGAGCGCGGAGGCGGCCACGGTGTTCTCGTGCAAGGCCAGGGTGTGGATCGACTCCCACTCACCTTCCAGGCGCTGTCCCTGGGCCAGCAGCAGATGGTCATGGAGCAGCGGCATCCCGGAGCGCGCCTCGTAGTGGCGGAAGCGCGCGGCGACCAGACCGCCGGGCGGACGCACCCGGTAGATGCCGTCCTTGCCGTACCGGATCACCGCGACCTCGTCCTCGCTCCACTCCAGCACTCGCTTGATCGCCTGCACGTGCGCGGCCTCGATCACTTGCCGGGTCTCCTCATCTCCCAGCGCCCACAGGAGGTAGATGGTCGGCTGCGGCCGGAAGACGAAGTCGACGCCGGTGACCGTCACCCGGCGTCCGAGGGCGCCGGCCTTCCACCTTCTTCGAGCACTCGCCCTTGGCGAGCAGGTCGGCCTCGATCCGGTCCGCGTACGGGTGCCAACCCCGCCCAACACCCAGCACCAGCCACGGTGCTGCTCGCGCCGCTCCAAACAAATGCGTGAAGCAGCGATCCCAAACGTCAACAAGAAGCGCGAGCCGGGCACTTCGTGCTACCTGGCGCCCCTCCTGCCCCCATCGCGCCTCGTGTCTACCCGGGCAGCGGTGACGAGACGGCAGGGGACCGGAAACGGGCTGTTAGCTGCTGCTCACCCGGCGGCCGCAGCCCGCCCCGCGCCGAACTCCGGTACGTCCTGCGCCGTGATGTCCACGCGCAGCCGCTTAAGCCGCATCGGGTGCCGGAAGACGCCGCCCCGGTCCACGGCCCGGTCTGTGCTGACCTCCACGGCGAGATCCGGGCGGACCAGGGTCACGTCCAGGGCGTCACGACTCCCCCACGCCGACGCGAACCGCACCCCTTCCCAGGGGCGCCCTGGGGCGGCCTCGGCCAGGTGCTCGCCCACCTGGCGGGCCTGTTCCGGGCGCAGCGGGACGGTACGGCCGACCGCGCGCAGGCGGCCCGCAGGGTCGTGGCGGCCCAGGACGAGGAGCTGCGGGTCGGCGAGGGTGCCGGTGATGGCACCGATGAGCGTTTCGGTGGTGTCGCGGCGGCGGACCTTGGTCCAGCCGCGCACTGCGGGCCGGTAGGGCTGGTTCAGGCCCTTGGCCACGATGCCCTCGACGCCTGACACGTCCGGCCGGCCACCGCGCCACCAGGGCCGGAGGCGGTGCGGCCCCGGCCCGCCGGCCGGCGCTGCAACCCCTCGAACGAGAGGCGGCCTGCCTCAGCGCCCCAGACCAGCAGTTCGCCATCGAGGACCAGGCCGCCGGGCAGCTGCTGCTCCGCTGCGGCCACCAGGCCCGGGAACCGGTCCTGCAGCACGTTGATGCGACGGCCCGGGCTGCCGTCTACAGCTGGGTGCGGCGCGGTGAGCCCGAACCGGTCACGGCCCATCTGCTGGAGCTCCTGGCCGAGGTCTGCCCGCTGGAAAGCGCCTGGTGATGTTCGAACGGGTGGGTGGCAGCGCCGGGGGCGGAGCTGCGGGCGGCTGCCGGGAGGACATTGGGACGCAAGCGGCGCCGAACCGCTCGGCGGCGGCGCGCACGAGGTCCTGCACCTTCTGATCGTCCAATCGATCCAGGTCGGTCGATGCGGCTGTGGGCCCGCGGCCGACGCCTCGTTCGGCGCGGATGCCAGTGCGGCCGCGCTCAAAGACGCCGGGTCCCCGAGGACGAGTACGAAGACGAGGGAGCCCCCGAAGAGGACGACGAGGACGAAGCAAGCCGTCCGCGCCGATAGCCGCACATGGTCGCCGAGAAGGGCCGACGTGAGACGTCGGCCCTTTGCTATGGCTTCCCAGGAGATCCCCCGGGAGGGGGTGGGCTCCAAGGTGTGGGGTCAATGCTTGAGTGTGTCCTTGACCTTCTGCATGGTCTGCTTCGCATCACCCGCCATCTGTTCGCGGGCCCCCTTCGCCTCCAGACTCTCGTTACCGACAGCCCGACCGGTGGTTTCCTTCAGCTTGCCCTTGGTCTTCTTGGCTACGTTCTTGACCTTCTTGCCAGCCGCCATCTCTGCCACCTTCCACTAGGCCACCCAAAAACCACCCCAAAATGGCCACTAAGCAAATTATCCCCCAAAACAGACCCGGCCTTCTCCGCTGGGATGAAGCCACTACTCTGCGTTACTAGCCATCCGGGGCGGCGCATTGGAAACTCACAGCGCGGGCCCTCCGACCCCAGAGTCCTTGACCCGGACCCGACGGCGGGCGGCCGAGTCCGGCACTGGCCGCGCGGTCCGTGCGGTGTGCAGCAGCTGGTGCCGCAAGGCGAACACTCTGCCTGACCTCACGCATGGCTAAGCAGCCTCCCGGGCCGCCGAGACCGAACCGCCGACCACCCCGACCCCCGAGGGAGACGCCTGACCCCCCGCCACCCCAGGCACTGAGGAAAGCGTCCTGGACCGCGTCCTCGGCGTCCGCCGAGCAGATGCTGGGCGAGGGCGAGCAGACGGGCCACCGTGTCGGCGTGCTGGGTCCTGCGGGAACTCCACGGCCTGTACTACAAAAATCACCCATATGGGGTCAGAAGCGAACAAGCGGTGCGCGACAGACTCTCCGCGCGCCGAAAGCCGCTGCCACCGCAAGGGGGGACCGGTGCACTGACGCGACGATATGGGTAAACGACATCAGAGCGTCGGTCACGGCCGGACGTGCGGCAAACGAGCACAGCGTGCTCTTCGGTGGGGGTGAGGCCGCTCGGGCGACGCCTTCCAGCTTGGCGGGGGAGTCACGCATGTCAGCGCGGT
This sequence comes from Streptomyces sp. NPDC023541, assembly GCF_055559995.1. Classification (NCBI taxonomy): domain Bacteria; kingdom Bacillati; phylum Actinomycetota; class Actinomycetes; order Kitasatosporales; family Streptomycetaceae; genus Streptomyces; species Streptomyces sp. NPDC023541. The sequence goes on along the minus strand of NZ_JBVHJO010000014.1, from coordinate 108,397 downwards.
GTGAGAACAACGCAGGTGAGGCGGGTTATCCGTACCAGCCAAATGGCATACGACACTCGCCATGGCCACGCACCGGCCTGTCAGCCTGCACCGCGGCTCCTGACCTGCTGCTCCGCCGGGGCGTCGTGTTCCGGGGCTATGCGCCAGCGGGCTTCGCAGAAGGAGTAGAGGCCGAACAACAGAAGGCCCACCGCAGCGGCGATCAGCAGCGCGGGCCCGGCCGGCGTGTCAGCGAACGAGCGCAGAATCTCGTCCAGGCCCTTTGCCTCGCTGGCGTCGAAGCGCACCGCGGCCAGGAGAACGAACAGGCCGGTCGCCACCGCGACCACCCCGCACGCCACGCCGCCGATAATGCCCAGAGCCGCGACGATACGCCGCGTCGTCTGGCTCATCCGCTCCGTGCGGAGGTTCTTCTCGAACTTGCGCATCAGGCTGCGCACCACGATCACCACGCCCACGATGGCCAGCACGGCCCCGAACACGCCGACGAGTACCCGGCCATAGGGCCATTCCAGCACGCGCGCGGTGTAGTCCTTCGACGACTCGTCGCCGCCGCGGGCCCCGCCGGACCCGCCGACCAGCGCGGTCTGCACCACGCCGATACAGATCACCAGGTAGAAGACGGCCAGCCCCAGGGAGCCCAGGCGCCGGGTCCACTTGTCACCGCCTTCCGTCGCCTGCCCGAAGGCGGCCTCGGAAAGGCGCCACAGCGCCATCGCCGCCAGCCCCACCACCAGCGCCCACAGCAGCACCTGGCCGTACGACTGCTCACCGATGGTCCGCACCGCCCCGGACCGGTCGGCCTCCTTGTCACTGCCGCCACCAAAACCGATCCGCACGGCGAGGAGCCCGACCAGAACATAGATCACTCCCCGGGCACAGAGCCCGACCCTGGAGGCAACCTCCATGGCGCGACTGTCAGCCACACGCTGCCCCCGGGTCTTGGCCTGGGCGCCACCGTTGTCGATCGCCATACCTGGCACCTCCCTGTGCGCTACCGAGGTCGACACGGCGCGATAGTCAGTGCGCGCTGGAAGGCGTTCTCGCCACGGCCTGCGAGATGCGCCCCCTGGCTCGGCACACACCGCACCAGGGCGGCTCCCGCGGGCTGGACGCGGCGGCGACCGGTCACAGCGGCTCCTCCCACCATGGCACCAGGCAGCGCACCCGACCAGTGCAGCCCCTTTCGCTTCTCCCGCTTCGGCTCTCCCCGGGGCAACGGGCTCGACTCCTGAACCGGGACGGGCCCGGCAGGCTTTGGCGACGGCCGGGGTGATCGCGGAGAGCGCCTTGGGCGCGGGCAGCAGCGAAAGGGTCCACGCGGAGAGGAGCTTGCGGGGCCGCCGGGACCGGTCCAGACGGCAACGGCCGCATCCTTCGCCCCGCGGCGACGTCGGCCGTGTAGGCATGGGCTGAGGCGACGAGCCGCTTCGGACAAAGACCAGGTGTCCCCGGCCGGGCGGACCGATTCGAGCAGGCAGTGCACTCCGGCCGAGACGTAGGCCAGCAGCATGTGGGCGGTGCCGTCGCTGCCGACCACCGGTTCGCTGGGCCAGGTGTGCGGGTCGAGCTGGGGGTGATCGGTCCAGGTGCTGGCCCGATCGAAGGCGAGGTTCGAGTTCGGGCAGCCGGCCGCGTACTCAAGCAACCGCCTCCCACCGGTCTGATCCACCGGCCTGATCCACCGCCAGACCCCACCGGTGCTTGGCGCACCGTGCGGTGCAGGAGACGGCCCCTGCCCAATGAAAGAACGCTGGGCAAGCCCTTCGTACGCCGGGGCTTACCCACCGGGACGTGTGACCGGTCGGCAGGAGAGCGTGACCGATCCGTCTTCCGCGATCGGTCAAACAGCACGTCAGCGCCGTGACCGACCCATGCAACTCCCGCCCGAGCCGGTGACCGGCCACTGGTCACCGGTGACCGGTGACAGCGAAGCTGGACCACTTGTCATCGAAGTTGGACGGACGGCTGTTTACGCCAGCGAGATGGATCACTGCATGGTTGGTGACAGCGAAGCTGGACCGGCAGGGGCTTGAGCTGCGCGATCCCGGAGTCCGGCTCGCCGGAGGACCGCTCTTTGCCGGCAGGTGCCCGAGCGCCACTGGCGGGCGCGGGACGGCTCGACGTGGGCCGCGGAGGTTCCGCATGCCGCACATTCCCGCTGGTCACAGCCTCTGGTGAGCTCCTGCTCGAAGGAGTGGTCCGAGCACCAGGGGTTCGGCCTGAGGGGCTGGAAGGGGCAACGGCAGGTCAGCCAGGACGAACAGGCACACCCAGAAGATCTGCACCCGACTAGGTTCACGTCGAGAGCGTCAGCACTTCTCCTTCCGCGCCTGCTGGATCAGCGGCTCGGCCTCGTCCGGCGTGAAGGTGACCTGCCAGGTCTCGGCCGCCCGGTGCAGGGTGTCGGCGAACTCCTGGTAGCCGTGGTCCTGTTGAGCCGCGTCGGCGGCGCGGTTGGTCGCCGTGTACAGGTACTGCTGGGCGGTCTCGTAGTAGGGGTCAGTCAGATTTGACGGCCGGGGGCGGGCGAGGTGGTCGGTCAGCTGCTGCAGGGAGGCGCAGGCGGACTTGGCAAACTCGCGCGCCGCCACCGTGGCCTTGGAGGGCGTCGAGCTGCAGGCCGCCAGGGAGAGCGTGGACGCCAACAGCAGGGGCAGGGGCAGTGACAGGCGAAGTATCAGCTGACGTCGACTAGTCATGGGCCAATCCTAGTTAGCTGACGGCTCGACCGCCCGGAAATCCGGTGGGCCGCAGCCACCGTCCCGCCCGGCCCACATCTGGGCCTTGTCCGCTCTGGCCTGCAACGCGGCCATCAACGACGGCACCGCTTCCGCCCACTCTCGCCTCAACGCCCGCGCACCTCGGCGGGCTCGTCACCCGCGACGGTAGAAGCCAGCCACACGATCACATACCAAAACCCCGCGAAGCACCCCAGCGAGGCACCCGCACCGAGCATGCACCCACCCCAATCGGTCCAACTTTCTCGTCGCTGAACAGCGTTGGTCCAACTTGGGTGGCAATCCGTCCAACTTCGCTGTCACAGGTCAACCCGCGTGCAGACGGCGGGACTACCTCCTGCCGTCCGCGCCCCAGCCGCCGAGGAAGTCGGCCAGGGCACGGCGCTGCTCTTCCTCTCGGGCGATCTGCTGCGCGAGCACGGTGCGGTCGATGTAGGGGTCGACGGCGGCGATGACCAGGCGCTGGAGTTCGGCCGGCGCCAATGCCTCCACCTCCCACTGCACCGGGCGGCGAGGGTCGAAGCCGTAGCGGCGGGCGAAGGCTGGCCACCTCGGGTCGCCGCTCTTGCCCTCGGTCGCCGGGAGCCCGTACGTGCGTACCTGCTCGTAGGTGAGCAGCACCCGGGTCACCGAGCTCCAGCAGCCGGTGCGCTCCACCCAGTCCCGCTCGATGTCCTCGCCCGAGCAGTCGAAGTCACCAACCACGAGTAGACAGGCTTCGCGTTGCTCGTGGGCACGCGGTCGCGGACGACGTCGGCGTAGGACTGGGAGCTGAAGCCACGGACCATGAGCACGGGGATGCCCGCGAACTCGAGCCAGCCGCCGGTCAGCTGCTGGTGGAGGGTGTCCTTCTCGGCGGCGACGTACAGGGCCTGCTTCTGGCCCGCGGTGCGGTCCAGGCGGAACCAGGCGGGCATCTCGGCGATGAACGCGTCGGCGCCCGGCCAGGCCGGTGGGACGTGGACTTCGCGGACGGTGTCGATCAGGTCGGGGAAGCGGCCCTCCCCCGGGCCTGGGCCAGCTGCGCGGACAGCCAGCGGTACATCGGCGGCGTGTGCGGCAGCACGCCTCAGCTGCGAGTCGGTACATGACCTGCCTCAAGGTCACCTTGAGGAGCGCGTACCCGTCCACGATCTGCCGGGCCCGTTCCACGACGAGGGGCCACCGGATCCGTTCACGAGCCATACCGGTACATGTACCCCTCCGCGCGGCCGCCGGCCCCCGGGATACGGATAGGCCTCTCCCCTCGGCTATCGCGAGGTAAGAGGTGTCGTTTTCCGAAGGGGGCTTGCCCAGAGCCTCTGACCTGCTCGAATGGAAGATCACCAGCTTCGGGGGGCCCACCTCCGGTCACACCTGCGGTCCCCCGCCTAGTGCACCCCTGCAGGCAACTGTCCAGCCCCCTTCCGGTGCAACCTTCATGCGGGTCGGGGTGCGGCCGCCGGCCACCCGTTCCGGGGAGGCTTGCCCAGGTGCGCTGAACGCTGGAGGCCGGGCCTGTGGCGTGCCTGAGCCGCCGGGCAGCGGTTGTGGGTTCAGCGGACCGATCGGCCCATGCACGGATTACGTCTGCGAGGCAGAGCATGGGACGACACAAGCTGCACAAGCCGCGCGGTGAGGGCGGGCAGCCGACGGAGTGGTTCGGCACCGCGTTCCACTCCGTCCTGGGGATGCTGCACCTGGACGTCCGCCGGTCCGGCAACGACATCCTGGTTTTGTAGCTGCGTTTCGAGAACGTCTGTTGCTCAATGGCGAGAACGCGCTCTTCCTCGGGGAAGTGGTGTTGCCGAGTTCTGAGAACGCCTCAGTACTTGCCTCAGGACCGTGGTTGTGCTCAACACGACGTGCGTCGGCGAGGAGCCGGCCTGGACCCGGGTCAGGGCGAGGCGGCAAATGCGACGCGGCGGAGGTATTCGTCGTACTCGCAGCCGGCGTCGGGATCGCCGACGGTCGGACACATCACGGGGTCATCCGCCTCGCCAAAGAGGAAGATGGGAACCCTGCAGTCGGTACCGGAGAACGTGAGCTGCAGGTAGGCGCCGCGATCCACCGGCTCGTCCACACCCGAACCAAAGTGCCAGCTGCCAGAGGACATGTCCGACCGGTTGCCGCAGCGCTCTGCCGCCGACAACCGGGGAACCCCGTCACTGGTGAAACTGCCGTTCGCGTGGAAGGTCAAGACCGTCCCCTCCCGGCTGCGCCACTGGCCGGCCAGCTGATCGGCCGAAAGCGCCACGGCGTGGTACGCCGCAGCATTACAGGCAACCGTCACCGCGCCGACAGCCACCATCAGCCCGGCACGCCGCCATCCCATGCATCCCACGGCAACTCCACCCCCGCAGCCAGGCCCGCGTCCACGGGCTCAGCACTATTTGAACACGCTCAAATGCGTGGCCTGCGCCCGGGTCCCCGCCCTACCGACCACCCTCCGGCCCACATGGCCTGCCCCCCGCGAATGCCTGACCAAGCCGCCGCTTCAGGGCTGCCATCGCGCGATACGAGCAGACCCCTGTTCCTACCTCAGGCAGCAGCCCGCAGTCGTTCCCGGAATCCGGCGACAACCGTTTCTGCCTGTGACCTACGCAGCCAGCATCCTCATCACCTCCTCCCCCGCCGAGATCGACGGGGCCCCGGCCTCGTGGCAACTGCGCCTGCGCAACGACGACGACTGCCAGGGCCTGAACGAGATGGGCACGGCCATGAAGGCCGGGCGCGGGCACGCCTACAGCGTCACCGAGGAGCCCGGCGCCAAGATCGTCCTGGCGTTCCTCCCGAACCACCCCGAGGAAGGCATCGGCATGCCGGCGCGGGTCCCTACCAGCGAAGGCCCGGACGGCGACGACGTCGTCTTCGAGCGGTCCGCGGAGCGGCCGATGGCGCAGTGGGCCGAGGCCGGGGAGAACCTCCTGCGGATCGTGCCGCTGCTCGGCCCCGACGCGCCGGCCGGGGACGGAGTCGATGACTGCCTGCCGTGCCCCGGCTGCTACCGGCCCGTCTACGGCAGCTCCTCCTCGCACACCCTCATCGGCGCCACCCCGTTCCCTCTGACCGGGTTGTGCAGGCTGTGCGCCGACGGCACCACCCTCCGCTCGCTGCGCCAGGCCGACGTCCCGGTCGACCCGGAGCAGCTCGTCGTCCTGGAGACCGTGACCGCCGCGATGGCGTAACCCGGCCCATGGGCAAGCCCGCCCGCGCGGAGGGCTGCCCAGGCACTCAGGCTTGCCCGGATGCCGGCTTCAGCATCGGGACCATCCGCTGCACCAGGGCCGGGGCAGCTGGCGGGTGTCCCTCCTGGCTAGCTCTCGGAGGGTTTCGCGGACGGCGGCAGGGCCATGTCGAGGAGCGCGTCGATGGTCTTCTCGCCCAGCTTGCTGTCAAGGTGGAGGGATCGGCGGATGACTTTCCCGACGGTCTCCGGGTCCACGTTCAGCCGTGTGTGGGCGTCCAGGCAGCTCAGGAGGTTGGCGGTGTGGTCCGGCTTGCGCTGGACGTACCAGTCGAAGATCTGGACCACGTCGCGGCGGAGGGTGCCGAGCCACATGCCGCTCCTCCCCTTCTGGACTCCCGTGGCCAGATGGGAGAGCACGGCCTCGATCAGCGTCGTGCGCAGCGCCGACATGGGGACATGGCTTTCCGTTCCCACCGTGAGGGAGACCGCAGGCCACCAGGCAAGGGTCTTGGCCGCCTCCTCGGTCTGCTTCCCGTCCCCCTGGATGACCTTGGTGAGGCGGTTGTGGTCGGCGACGAGCCTCTGGGGCTGCGGGGTGCCGAAAGAGGTGGTGGCCGAGAGGAGTACGCCGGGGCCCTGGGCGCGGTGATGTTGTTCAGCCCAGTCCCCGGCCACGGGCCTCGACCACAGAGGTCCGCCTGCGCCGTGGGCCTGCGGTTCGGGCATCTTGTGGTCTTCGAACTTCGGGTCCGGGAGGTCGTCCTCGGCGATGTTCGCGATCTTCGCCAACCCGGTGCGGTCCACCAGGCTGCCCGGCTCCAGCTCGGGAGCCTTCAGGTCGACGACGCACTAGTCCAGCGGCCGTGCATCCGGCAGGCGCCGGCAGTGCTCCGCCCACAGCGCCAGATGATCACGCCAGTTGGGCAGGGCTGTCCTGGGCGCGGTGAACGCGACGATGGTGGCGACGGTCGCCTTGCCGGGGTCGGCGGGGTGGACCAGGAGGTCCGCGGCCGTGACGGTGAGCGCGTTTTGGACGGGGCGGGCATCGTAGCGTTCGTAGGCGCCGTCGAAGACCACGCCGGGCCGGTGCCAGGCGGTGCCGTCCCACCAGTAGCCACCGTGCCGGTAGAGCAAGCCGGTGACCGCCATCGCCGCTGCCGTCCTCACCCTGGAACGTCAACGCTGAAAATGCTCACTGGCCTGACATCGAAGGTCTGTGGTGGCAAAGCGAGGAGGACCAAGGCGATCAGACGATTTTCCGCTCCACGACGGAAAAGTAGTGACTCAAAACGTCATGGGTATCCGGAGTGAACAGGTTTTCCCGCATCGACTTGAGGAGCTCGGGCTCCGACAGCCAGCAGTGCCACATCACTTCGTCCGGGTCAGGGCACAGGTTGTTGGACAGGACAGCCTCGTGCACCGCGAGTCAATGGGGGCTGAGCCCGTTACGGTTCAGGAACTTCACGATGATGCGGAGCGGCGCTCGAACATCCAGTTCCTCGGCCAGTTCGCGCGATGCGGCTTTCTCATAGGACTCACCCGGGGCAACGGCCCCGCCCAATCCCACCTCGTAGTGTCCTGGGAACCGATCGACGTCCTCGGAACGACGGTGCACGAGGATCCGGCCTTCCCGATCCCGACATACCGTCACGGCAATCCGATGCAACCAGCCATGGCGAACGGCCTCACCCCGGCTGACCACCGCCAGGACCTGGTCTTGCTCGTCCACACGCTCGACCATCTCATCCACGAGCTCCGCACATGGCTGCCGAGGCACGGGCACAGAGGCGGCTGCCTGTGCCGATTGAGCTTCTCCAAGACCCTGTCATTGGAGATGCTCATACTCCTCACGGAGCCTGCGCCACTCGGTCACAGGCGGGCGGGGGATAACAACGGCGCCAATGACAATCTCCTCCAGCCCGAACTGCTCGCGGGTGAGATCGACCTCAATGCCCATACTTAGACCGTGTCCTATGTGGTGAGGCGGACGAGGCGTTTGTAGCAGCAGATGGCGGCGGCGAAGCCGAGGAAGGCCAGGTAGTTGCGGGGATGACGCTCGTAGCGGTGGTTGAGCCGGCGGTAGCCGGTCAGCCAGGACACGGTCCGCTCGATCACCCACCGGCGCCGCCCGAGCCGCTCTGAGGACTCGATGCCCTTGCGGGCGATGCGGACGCCGATCCGCTTGCCGCGCAGCCATTTTCGCAGTTCAGGTATGTCGTATGCCTTGTCTGCGTGCAGGCGTTGGGGTTTGAAGTAGCGGCCGCGGTGGGGATCGTGTCTCGTTTGGTGACCGAGCACCATCGGCTTCAAGGCCTGGCTGTCGTGGGTGTTGGCGGCTGAGACGCCGACGACGAGGGGCAGCCCGTTCGCGTCCGACAAGACGTGCATCTTGGAACCCGGCTTGCCCCGGTCCACGGGGCTCGGACCTGTGAGTTCGCCCCTTTTTTAGCCCGGACATGGGCGGAGTCGAGGACTGCACGGGAGAGATCGAGGAGGCCCGCGTCGTCGAGCCGGTGCAGGATCTCCTCGTGCAGCCGGCCCCATACCCCGGCTCTCGACCAGATCAGGAACCGGCGGTGTGCCGTCGACTTCGATATCCCGAAGCAGGGCGGCAGAGCCGGGCATCCTTCCCGCCCGCGCCCGACTGGCCACGGCGATCAGAGGCGGTTCGCCGCTTCGATGTACGACTTGATGGCGTCGGTGACGAGCCGGCGGGTGCTGCCAGGGTCGAGGGCCTGGGCCTGGAGATGGCCGTACATCACGCTGTAGTGCCGCACGTCGGACGGCTTCTCCAGACAGAGGTCGCTGGCGAACCGTTCCAGGTACACCACCCCCGCCTCGGGGCTGTCGGCGAACCCCACGATGGAGAACTGCCCCGACAGCCCCGGATGAGCCCCGACGGCGAGAGGGAGGACCTGCACGGTGATGTTCGGCTCCGCGCCGAGCGCGTTCAGGTGCTCCAGCTGCTCCCGCATCACGTCCGGGCTGCCGACGACACGACGCAGGACCGACTCGTCAAGGACAACCCACAGCCGCAACCGGCCCGCCGGATCGTAGATCCGATGCTGCCGGCGCAGCCGCACCTTGAGACGCGTGCCGGCCTCTTCGGCGGTGAGCAGGGGGATCGATTCCCCGATGACCGCATGCGCGTAGGCCGGGGTCTGCAACAGGGCGGGGATCACCAAGGGCTCGTAGGCGTGGACCGAGGCGGCGTCCGTCTCCAGGCCGATGTAGAGGCTCTGGGGGATGTCGCCGTAGGCATGCCACCAGCCCCGCTCGCCGGATTCCCCCGCCATCTCCATCAACGCGTCGACGACCTGATTGTCCGACACCCCGTAGAGCAGACAAAGGTCGCGCACATCGCGGGGACTGATCGCACGGCGGCCGTTCTCCAGGTGACTGATCTTGGGCTGGGAGACCATCAGCCGCTCAGCCACTTCTGTGCTCTTCAGCCCACTGGCCAGGCGGAGCCGGCGCAGCTCAGCCCCCAGACGCCGTCTCCCGACGGTGGGATTGATGCTCGCCGCCATGGGCGGGGTACCTCCGGCTCCACGTCATCGTCTGGATCCGCAGACTGCCACGTGAGAAGGCTTGTGGGTCACGCGCCATACCGTCGTGCGCCCGCGTTTACCTGCGTCGTACCGAGACGTGTGCCCGGCACCGGCCCGCACCGCTCCCCGTCCGTGACCACTTGGCGGTGCCCAGGGGGTCAGCGGCGGCGCAGGGCGAGCGCCACGCCGAACGCAGCGGCCAGCGCCGAGGCCACCCCGCCCACGACGCCGATCGGACCGGCCAGCGAGCGGTGGACCACGCACAAGTAGCTGAGACACTCTCCCTAAGCTGCGTCCGGTCGTCCTCGGTGGTGGTCGAGTGCCCGGCAGGGGGCCAGGCTGGAGGTCACGCGCCGAGCCGGCTCCGTTGGCCGAGTGGACCTGGGCACCCCGAGACTTCGCCCGGGCCAGGCCCGAGGGGGTTCGGCATCGCCCAGGCGCAGTTGGGCGGAGTCGCGCTCACGAAGGGGCACGTGGTTACGGCCAGCCTTGCGTCACTTTGGCGGGCGCGGTGTTCCAGTTCTTGGGTATGAAGGTGATGATGTATGTTCCGCGGTCGAAGTCCGTGTATCCGGAAGACCAGTTGCGGAACTTGCTCTCGTACACCTGCATGGGGCCCATACCGCCTTCCGGGGAGTGGTAGTGGTTGGCGTGGGTCCATATGGTGTTCTCGGCATTTACTTCCTTTTGGTCCCCGAACCAGCCGTAGTCGAAGTTGACATAGCTTTCGCCGGGGTTGACGGGGCTGCGTGAGGTGTTCCTGTCGTTCGACATGTCGACAAGCCCTGTTTGCCGATCGGGGCGGAAGGCGTCGGGGTCGCCGTACTTCCTCTTGTCGGAGGGGCTCCAGGGGTCCTGCCCGCTCCAGAAGTGCTTCGAGTAGATGACCGCCTTCATCTTGGACGGGTCGGAGTTGCCGCCGTTCCTGTCCTTGAAGGACGGCGTGTTCCTCAGAGCGGAGTATAAGTTCGAACGGCTGCCTTCTCGGGCGAGAGCATCGTTGTTCTTCGTGAGCTCTGCCTTGAGGTTGTTCAGATAGGCGCCCTCGTCGTGGGCGTTTTCCAGAGCCTTGTTCATGACGGATGCCACATCACGAGCCCGGTTGAACCCCTTGGTCTCGTCAAAGCTCTGCTTGGCGATGCGTCCCTCGAACTCGGCCCGCGTCTCCCCCGGCCGGGGACTGGTGTGCTCAAGAGCGTCCTTGTGCTTGGCTTCGTCGAAGGACGCGAAGGCGAGTTTGTTCGTCGGGTAGGGGCCTGAGTTGACCCAGGTGACGCCGACACACCCGTAGGACAGCTGCTCTCGCTGTCGTTCGGTCATCTGCTGCGCTTGTCCGTCGCGGTGGCTGTAAGCCTGCTGCCACTTGCGTATGTAGTTGCTGATGCCGGTGGTGGCCCTGCCTCCATGGGCCCGGTACGCGTCGGGCATGCGATCCAGTGGCTCGGCCGGCGGAGTCACCCTGTCGCTGGCCGCGGCGGAGGCCCCGAGGGACTCCGTGGCGCTCGGCAGGGCTTCACCCGGGCTCTTGTCCGGCCGGCCCAGATTCAGAGCCTTCTCGTTCAGTGCGTTGATGAGCCTGATGTCATCCGTTGTCAGGCCGTTCTTTTCGGCATAGGAACCCTTCCCGGCGCCAGTGGTGCCGGCTGCCTGGCTGACGGACGGCGTGAGCCCCGCAGTGCACAACACGATGCTTGCTGTGGTGAGGGCAAGAAATCCCGCTCGTTTGTACATTAAAGTCTGAACTCCCTTTGCAGTGGTGACATTTGGCATAAAGCAAATCGAAGCGTCTCCGCGTCGGCGGAAACGGGGCGCCGAAGCCGACAGGCTTTCGGCCCCTGTTTTTGTCTGGTTGCGCCCGGAAGCGGCAAGAAACCGGGGGTACGGCCGGTGCCGGTGCCCGCGGAGGCCGCCTCGGACCCCCGATGCCGTGGGGACCAGAGCCCGGCATTCCCGGCCCGCTCGGGACGGCTCGGCCGTATCAGGCCACGGTGTCGGCGCCTTGTGCCGCCCCGGTGTTTTGAGCTCCGTTTTTCATCTCTCGGCTGGGGGTCTACTGCTCATATCTCGCTCCCGGATGGACAGTCGGGTCGGCGCGAGAAGTGATCATGTCTTGCTGTCGAGTCCCCGACAACACTGCGGCTCCAGAATCGGCCAGCTGTCCAACAGGGCTGTATTCGGTCATGCGGAGCGGGCCTGCCCTGAGCGGCATTTTGCAGCGGCAGCATTCACCTGCCTCCTGCAGCACGGTCCACGGCCCGGCCAGTGCCGGATGCTTCGAAACTCCCGTGGAGTGGTCTGTGGCGGTGGTGCCGGCCCGGCCGAGGGGTGTCATCTGGCGGCGTCGATACGGGTGCTGGAGCTCCGGCCGACGCGTGCGTAGTTCCGACCCGATGCGCTGCCGCCTGCCCGGAGGACCGCAAGATCTTCGCCACGCTCCGCCGTGAACCCCGGCCGGCTCGGTGCCCGGCCCGGCTCCGTCGTGGGCCGTCGTCTTCGGCAAGACGGCTGGTAACGCCTCTTCATGCGGAGGTCCCGGCGACGTCGGCTGCCCAAGCTGCGCACGCCTTGCGCGGACTCGCGAGGGGGCCGTGGGTACGTCGTCCCGTCCCTTCGTCGGACCGAGCAGACCGTCGAGTCACCCGGCCGGGGCGGATCCTGTCGCGCTCCCGAAGGGTGAGGGAGCTGCTGCCCGCCAGGCGTCGGCTATCGGTGACGAGCAGTGAAAGGTGTCCGACGACGCAGCCGAAACCAAGAAGCGAATTTCCGGATCCGAGGCCATCCGTGATCATTCGGTCTCCGTCTCCGTTGGTGGTGAAGGCCGTTGCTTCAAGGGAAGTGGAACCAGCGGAGACCTCAAACCATTTCCGACCCGGAACGGCCAGAACATCGCACCGCTGTAACAGCCTGCACGGCTCCACGTGACAGTGCGGGCATGGAACGGCGAGGAGCAACGGCTGGTGTTCTCGCCCCGGGGGGTCCCACCGGCGTCTTCGGATGCCCGTTCAGCGGATCGGGGCCCTGAGCGGGGACGAAGAGCGACGACGTCGCCACGAGTTCCCGTCCACGAACCCTGGGAAGATCAGGGCGCCGCGTACCGCTCCGGGCCTGCGGCGCCGAATCCACCCCAGGCCGGCCCATCGAAGGCACCCCAGCCCGGCCCGTCGCGACGGCCGCAAGGTGCCGGTGTCCGCCACGGCCGCGTTCACGAACGGTGTGGTTGCGCCAGGCCAGGCACAGCTCCTTGAACTCGCGCTGCCGTTCCACCAGCAGGTCGTGCGGCCGCGGCCCCGGCGCCCCCGCACCAACCTGCCGCACCGCACCATCAAGCGAGGTGCTGCGCGGCTGCCAGGCGACGGTAGAGGGCATCGGTCGCGAGCAACTGCGCGTGCGTGCCGGCGGCCCGTACCCGCCCGGATTGCAGCAGCAGGATCTGGTCGGCCGTGGTGACCGTCGACAGGCGGTGGGCGATCACCAGGATCGTGGTGGTGCGGCTGATGTCCGCGAGGGTTTCGTGCAGCGCGGCTTCGTTGGCCGCGTCGAGCTGGGAGGTGGCCTCGTCCAGCAGCAGAAGTCCCGGGCGGCGCAAGAGGGCGCGGGCGATGGCCACTCTCTGCCGTTCGCCACCGGACAGGGTGCTGCCGCGGTGGCCGATGGTTGTGTCGAGTCCGCCGGGCAGGCGCGCCACGAGGGAGTCCAGGCGGGTGCGGCGCAGGACGTCGTGCACCTGCGCCGCATCGGCATCAGGAGCGCTGAGGAGGAGGTTGTCCCGCAGGGTGCCGGACAGGATCGGTGAGTCCTGCTCGACGTATCCGATCAGGGCGCGCAGTCGGGACAGCGGGAGACGGGCGATGTCCTCCCCGTCGAGGAGGATGCGGCCACGGTCTGGCGGGTAGAAGCGTTCGAGCAGGGAGAAGACGGTGGTCTTGCCCGCACCGGACGGGCCGACCAGGGCCGTGGTGGTCCTCGGTGGCACGGTGAACGTCACGTCCTCGTGCACGGGCGCGGCCTCGGGGCCGTAGGAGAAGCGCACGCCCTGGAAGACGACACCGGCCGGCCGGTGGGGCTCCGGCGTGGCGGCCGGGTCCTGAGGCACACCGACCGGCTCGGTGTCCATGGAGTGGACCTCGCCGATACGCGCGGCTGAGGCCGATCCCGCCTGTAACAGGCCGACCGCCTCGACCAGTTGCCCCACGCGGGGGGCGAGGGCGAAGACGTAGAGGAGGAAGGCGACGAGTGTCGACACGGTGATGGCCCCGGTCGCCACGCGCGCTCCGCCCACGCCCAGTACGACGAGGAAGGACAGTTGTACGGCGACGGTGGAGGTGGTGGCCGACAGGGCCTGCCACCGGGCGGCCCGGGTGCCGGCCCGACGGGCGTCCTCGGCCGCCTGGTGCAGGCCAGCCGTCTCCCGGCCCTCGGCTCCGGACGCCTTGATGGTGCGCAGGGCGCCCAGGGTGCGTTCGAGCAGGGACCCCATGCGGCCGACCGCCTCCTGGGCCTGGCGGGCGGCCCGGGCGATGTGGGGGGCGGCCGCGGCGACGGTCGCGCCGATCAGCGCGATGGTGACCAGCGTGATGCTCAGGAGCACCGGATCCAGCAGTGCCATGAGGGTCAGGGTCGCCGCCACGACCAGCAGGCCGCTGCCCGCCGAGGCGATCGAGTGGGTGGCGACCTGGCGCAGCACCGTGGTGTCGGACGTCACCCGGGAGATCAGCTCACCCGGCTCGGTGCGGTTGAGCTCGGGCAGACGCAGGCGCAGGAGGCGCTCGGACAGGTGTCGGCGCGCTGTGCAGGCGACCGACTCGGCGGTGTGCTCCAGCACGTACTGGCCCAGTGCGGCCGTCGCGGCGCCGGCGACGACCAGGGCACTGAGCAGGACCAGTGCGCCGATCGCAGGGCGCCCTCGGTCCAGGGCGTCCACCATCTGCTTGGCCACCAGCGGCTGGGCGAGCGCCAGTAGGCTTCCGGCCAGGGACAGCGCGCTGCCCAGGAGGATGCCGGGGCGGTGCGGCCGCAGGTGGGTGAGGACGAGCCAGGGTCGAGTCCGCTCGCCGCGTACGGCGCTCCCGGGTTGTGTGCCGCCTGCCGGCGCAGAGCCGCTCGGCCCGGGCTTCGGCAGCCCGGGGGGCCCCTCCCCGACCGGTGGTGACTGTGTGCGGCGGTCCGGCGGCCCTGGCGCGGGCGGACGGAGGGGAGGCTCCGCGAAGTGCGGGGAGGAGGGCACCTGCGTTCAGTCCACCGTGAAGAACCGCTGGAAGTAGTCGGCCGGGGCTCCTTCGCCGACGAGGACCCCCTCGGCCTCCACCCAGGCGTGCGCGGCGAACGGCGGCCGGGTGCGCACGCCGACGCACCAGGTCGGCCACTGACCGCGCAGGCGGCACAGCAGTACGGTGGCCAGCGACCGGGCAAGGCAGCCCTGCTGCCCTCCGGCGGCCAGGCTGACGGCCATGACGGTGTCGCGGGCACGAGCGGCCTCGGCGAGCGTCGCCGGCCGGGCGCCCTTGCGCAGCCGCCGCAGTACGTCGCGGATACCGGCCGGGGACCGGCGTGCGAGGACGTGGGCGCAGACGACGACCAGCCGGGTCACCAGCCGGCGGCGGAGCGGAACCGACCGGGGGTCGTACGGGACGACTTGCGAGGTGGACACTGCTCTACCCTTCGGACACGACGACGAATGCGGGCCGGACGCGATGACGGAACACGAGCCGGGGCACTGGCCGGACACGATGACGGCCACGGGCGGGAGCCGGGCCGGGCGGCTCCGGCGAGAACCCCGACCGGTGCCCGAGGCCGACGGGGCGCGTGCCGGGAGGTGGCAGGCCTCACCCCGTCAGCAGGCGGGCCTCGCGCAACTCCTCCAGAATGCGGACGATGTCCTCCTCCACCTGCTCGGCGGCCACCTCGTACTGGTCGGTGAGCGCGGTCACCGCCTGGTGGGTGGTGGTGCCGTCGAGCAGGGCGCGCACGATGACAGCGGCAGTGGGGTTCAGGGTGTAGTACTCGCCGCTGCTCTGGTCGAGCAGGGCCATCCCGTACTCGGTGTCGGCCGTCACCACGCCGGGGCGCAGGGTCATCGTCATGCGGGCATGCCTCCTGTGTCGGTTTGGAGCCGGCCCCTTCGGCCGGCGGAAGTCTCCCGGGAACGCAGCCAGACCTCGCAGCCGACGGTGGCGTGCAGCAGCGCGCTCTCCAGGTCGGCGGCGAGTGGCCGGCGGCACCACGCACGGACGGCCTCCACATCGATGAGTCCCAGGCCGTGCAGGCGCGCGTCGTCCCACAGGGCGAGCAAGGAGGAGCGGTGCCTGCGCAGCCCGGTTTCCTCCTCGAAGGCCGCGTGGGCCTTGGTGGTGCGCCGACGGCTGGCGTCGGGTACGACGCCCCGCATGGCCTCCTCGATCAGCGGCTTGTACCGCCAGGGGGTCACGCGCTCCTGGGGACGGACCGCGAGTGCCGCCTCGACCAGCAGGTCGTCGTAGTAGGGGGAGGCGAAGGTGATGCCCAGGGGCTCGGACATCTGCTGTACGTGCCGGGCGAAGCGGGCGAGGGTGCGCATCGTGGCCAGCTCGCGGTGCACACCGTGTCCGCTGCCGAGCGGCTCCGCCTCCGAGGCCTGCGTACGGATGAGGTCCCGCACGGCCTCGACGGCCCGGCCGGTGGCCCAGGGGGGCAGCCGTGGCGGGATGCCCCATTCGAAGAGGGGTACGGACAGGGGCGGTTGGGGCAGCGTGAGGTCGCGGGCCACCTGGTCCAGCCAGGCCCCGTAGGAGCGGCCGTCGAGCAACTGCCGCAGTGCCGTCCGACGGGACCACCGGTGCCTCGTGACGAAGCCGCGGGTGTGCCGCCAGCCCGTACGAGGATGCCGGCGCAGCAGGCCGTGAACATGGGCGCTGGCGCCGCTGAAGAGTTCGTCCCCGCCCATCCCGCTCAAGTGCAGGGTGGAGCCGCGCTCTGCGGCCCGCTCGATGATGTACATGCGCCGGTGGCGGTTGACGGAGTACAACGACGGGGTGTCGAGCGCGTCGTCGAGTTCGTGGACGCCGTCGAAGGTGAGGGGGACGGCGGTGGCGGGCACCACGTGGTGTTCCAGCGAGTCGAGCGCCTCTGCCGTGCGCTGCGCGTAGGTGACGTCGTCGCCGAGGAGGTCGTGGACGGCGGCGGTGTAGGCGACGATCTTCGATCCTTGGCGGGCCGCGGTGCAGACCACCGCGGTGGAATCGACCCCGCCCAGATCGGCGGTGACCGGCGCGCCGTCCGCGGCGCGTACGGCGACCGCGTCGGCCAGCCTGTCGCGGACCAGCCGGGCGCCTTCGGCCAGCGACAGCTCGGCCGCCGGCGGCGACCAGTGCCGACTCGTTCGGGCGTGCCCGTCGCGATCGAGCGTCAGGCGGTGGTCGCCGGGCACCACGTCGACGCCGCGCCACACCGTCTGTGCCGTCAGGGGGTGCAGGATCCCGGGGCTGAGGAGGTGGACGGCCAGTCGGCCCTCGTCCAGCTCTGCGTCGACCAGGTCGGCCAGGACGTCGGCGCGGTCGGCCACGACGCGTGCGCCGCCCGCGCCACGGGCCGACGCCACGAAGAGGCTGCGTACACCGGTGACGGTGCCGAGGGCCAGGATTTCACCGTCGAAGCTGGCGAGCAGGTGGTGACTGCCGGGCCAGGTCCGGGCGAGCCGCTCGGCCGCTCCGGGGGATCCGGCGCCGGCGGCGCGCGCCGCCTCCCGCTCGGTCACCGCGTGCTGTCCCAGCACGCACAACCGGGTCCGTCCGCAGACCGCCGTCGTCACGCTGTCCTCCGGCCAGCACCCCAACAGCCAGGGCCGGCCAGAGGCATGCGTGATCTGCCGTACCGCACGTGTGCGAACCGGTGCGGCCAGGGCCGCGACGGCGTCGGTGTCCGGAAGGACCAGGAACCAACTCGCCCCGGTGGGCAGTGACGTACCGGTCGCCATGCACAGACCCCTCTTGGTCGTTGCGGTCTCAGCAGCTGTGGCGGGGACGAGCGTGGGCGGCGTGGCACGCCGCCCACGCTTCCCGACCCGACGTGCCCAGGACGTACCGTCGGTGCTCAGGTCGCCCGGGGCCGATGGGCGGAAGGATCAAAGCAGGCTGTGGCCGCCCAGGAGGTCGGGGCTGCCCTTGCCGGCCAGTCCGGTGACCTTCTGGAAGTCGCCGACCTTGGTGAGAGTGGGACGCTCGTAGGCCATCGTCATACCCTTTCGTCGTGGGATGAACAGCACTGGTGCTGTTTCCGTCGGTGAGTCGGCGACCCGGCCCGATCGAGCGGGGCGCCGGCGACGCAGTGCACAAAGCTAGGTGCCTGAATTACCTCGGGCAACGGCGCACACAAGCCATTCCGCAGGACACTTCCGCAGCATTCCGTGCCTGTTTCACCTGCGTATTGCACAAGTCACCCGAGCGGCGGTCATAGTCGTGCGCAGGCGGGGTATGAGCGGTGCCGTTTTCAGTTGGCGCGCGCATTTCGAGTCACGTGCGGCGGGCAGCGGCGGCGCAGTTTCCGGCCGTCCCCCCTGGCCTGACGTGCGGTCACGGATCAGGGAGGCGTGTCTGGACGAAGCCGATCCGGCCAACCCGCCCCCGCCGTCCTGGAATGCGCACTTGCGTGTGTCAGGCTCGCAGAAGGGTGGCCGCACGATAAGCGCCGCGCCGAGTGGCATGATGCCGAGGCGCTCGCCGCGCCTCCTGGCGCGACTACCGGGATCTGCTGATCGCAGCCCACCAGCAGCTCGGCGGCCCGATCGTGCTTGTCTGGGACAACCTCAATGTCCACAAGGCCGCCGACCTGCGAAAATTTACCCAAGGCCGGGACTGGCTGACCATCTACTACTTGCCGCCTTACGCGCCCGGCCTCCACCCCGTCGAGGGAATCTGTTCCCTCCTGCGACGCGGCTGGCTCTCCAACGTCGCCTTCAGCACCCTCGAACACCTCATCCAGCGCATCCGACGCGGCCTCCGACACATCCAGTACCGCAGCGACCTCCTAGACGGCTGCCTCGCCGAGACCGGCCTGACCATCAGACCCAGATGAGCAACGACACAGCTGTCCTGTCTCATTGAGCTTCTTCGAGTTGGCCACCGATCGGGTGATTACGACTGAGCGCTTCGGTGTCGAGTGGGCGGCTGCAGCGTCCGGTGCCAGCAGCTTGGTGAGCCGGAACAAGGGGCCGCTCGAAGCTTGCCGGCCTGAACGCCAACCCGGCGGCAAGGCCGGTGAGCGACGGTCAAGCTGTTGTCAGCCGCTGGTTCTAAGGTCGGCCCTATGACATCAGACCTGGTCCATGACTCATGGGCTCGCATCGACACGTGGCTGCGCGAGCACGCGCCCCGCACGTTTGCCACGCTTCGGCCGCCTGCAGGCGGCGAGGAGATCGCAGCAGCGCAACAGGAACTGGGGGTCACCTTTCCTCCGGACCTGGTCGCTTCACTCCTCTGGCACAACGGGGCGCTGGAGGGACCTGAGGCTTTCCGCTTCAGCACAGGCGACCGGCTGCTCGGGGTGAGCGGAATCCTCGGGGACACCGGGTTCATGCGCGGCATCGACCAGGGCCTCGACGGGGAGACCGAGGGCTACTGGCTTCACGATTACGTGAAGTTCGGTTCTTGCGACGTGACGTCGGACGGTCTTCTGATGGATTGCCGTACCGGGCGGGACTCCTTCGGTGTGATCGGACGGTTCTTCGACGAGAGCGGGACCAGTTTCGGGCAGGCCGACTCGCTAGGTGAGTATCTGGCCGAACTGGCCGGCACGCTTGAGCGCGGCCAGGACGCCGGTGTCATCACCTTCAACGGCCGGCTGTTCTGGGAGGCGCGTCCGCCTGCCAGGCCGCAGTACAGTGCCGACGAGCCCCTTCCCGCACCGGATGAGCAGCTGCCGGAGCTGGACCTGTCCTACCGTCCCACCGACCTCCTCCACGTGAGCCACCTGGACGGGCATGAGGAACTCGGTGCGCTGATCGCAGTCCTGCCGTATGAGCAGGTGGTCGACGCCGCGCGGAAGCAGCTGCGCAGACTGGCGGTCGAAACGGGTCTGAACAACTACCCGGAGGTCAAGACAGCCCTGGACGCGTGGGAGTGCGGTATGGCCCTGCCGCAGCCTGACCAGACCGGCCCGCTCGCCTTGCGACTCCGCGCGGTGCTCGCACAGGCCGACACCGGCCGAGACCACACGCGCAGGTGGGCCGCGGAGAAGATAGCCCTCGGGATCTGGGGGTCCCCGTACAGGTCCGTGTGCGAGAGCGCGGAGACCCGGAGTCACTTCACTCTCGACTGGCGTGCGGATCTGCATGCGGACCTGGGCAATCAGCCCCTGCCACCGATACCTGACGACCGATTCTGGGGGGCGCTGCGCAACCCCGCCATCGACTCCAGTTGGTACGCGGCCCAGTACAGCCAAGATCAGGACTGACCCCAGGGGTTTCGGTTCCGCGTGAGCGCTTCATGTGGCGGTTATCGCCAGACGAAGCGCTCACTAAGGATCTTCAGCGCTGCCGCTCCAGCGTGAGGATGGCCTTGACGATTGACGTCATGCGGTTGGGGCTGCACCGGGACCTGCGGAAGATCCGCCAGGACTTCAGGCTCGCGACACCGCGTTCAACGGGCGCTCGGGCTGCGGCCAGCGCCCGGTTGAGGGTCTTCTCGGTGGGCGTGAGTTCCTGGAGTGGCTTGCGTTTGATGCCGGTCGTCAGCCACAGTCCTGCGCCTTGGTAGGCGAGATCGGCCAGAATGGGAACGCCCTGGCGCTCGCAGATCCGGATGATCCGGTGGGTGCGGGCGGCGGTCAGGTCGTGTGTGCGGCCCGGCAGGGCGGGCGAGAGCCACAGCAGCCGGCCGCCCGGGTCGGTGACGACCTGCACGTTCACTCCGTGGCGCCGGTGTTTGTGGGAGTAGTCGGTCCGGCCGTCGCCGACCCGGTCGCACTCGGCGAGGGTTCCGTCGAGCAGGGTGAAGTCGGGATCGTGCTCGCGCAGCGTCTTGAGTAGACCCGGTGCTCGTTCGGCGAGCAGGTCGACGACCGCGCGGGTGTATGCGGGGGCGGTGGATTCGCTGAGCCCGAACCCGGCGGCGATCTTCGCCAGAGTGGTGTGCTCTCGCAGGTACATCAGTGCCACCATCGCCCGCTGGGACGGACGGAGCTTGCAGCGCCGGTCGCCCTCACGAGTGACAACCAGCATGGCGACCCACGCCACGAGCGCATGCGGCAGGTCAAGTGCGGCAGGATGGATGACCAACGAGGCCCCCCGAGCAACGCGATTGAGACGTCAGACATCTCGATCAACAGCTCGGGGGCCTCGTTCGTTGCGCTTCGCGACCATCACCGGATCGGTGGCCAACTCGAAGAAGCTCATTGAAGGTTGCAGGTTGCCCAATCTCACCCAAGATTGGCCGCTGCCCGCCCTTCCGATCAGCGCAGGCGCGCAAGTCGCAACAGGGCCTCGTTGCGGACCTCTGGGTCTGCATCCGACGTCAGCGTTCGGAGTTGCGTGATCAGCTCGACGTTGCCCTCTCCGGTCGCCCAGCGTGGGTCACAGTCGAGTTCCGCAGCGAGCTGGTCAGCCGTCCCCTCGTCAGACGCCATTGCACGGGCCGCGAGCACGGCACGTAGGCCGGCCAGATCCCTCCGAGCCAACAGAGCCGCAGCAGTATCGGAGGTCACTCCGGTGTCCTGAGCGTCTAGAAGGAGACGGTGCAGCACACCGGCGACACTCTCAATCCGAGGCGCCGCCGCCAGCCGTCGCCCTGCAGCTGCCCTGACGCACCAGGCCGGAGAGTCGGCTTCAGCGATCAAGTGGCGAAGTCCTTGCTCTGTGAAGTCTTCCACGGCACCAGGCTCCCAGCCGGATATCTCGATCAAGCTTCGTTGCGACAACATCGCAGCAGTCAATCTTCGGCGAGAGCGGTCCTCCTTCGCTGAGACAGGACCAACGACACCACGAGTTCAACCTCAGTAGCTGTCTGAAGCGTTCACCCATCCCGTCGACGCGGGGGTCCGCTGATCCCCTCATCCGCGCGGATGGTCCCCGAAGCCCCGGCGGCGTTCGTGGGGCATGCCCTGCTCCGTTCTCCGCGCCGACGCGGGGGTGAACCGGACACCGTCACCGCAGCGCTCACGGAGCTGAGGCCCTCCCCGCCGACACGGGGCTGAACTCAGCCGTCACGCGCACTCAGTGACGGGGCTCGCCGCGCCTGCGCCGGCCGAGTGCGGCGAAGCGGGCTGCGGCAGGACCACCGCTGCTCCCGACTGCCAGGCGCACTCTGCTCGGGCCCGGAGCCCGGCGGCCTCTTCCGGCTGTGGCCCGGTACTGAGTTCCCGCAGTGCGTGAGTCTGCCGCGCGGCCAGAAGGGCTCACGAATATCTCTGGGCTTTCGCGTCCCTGACGGCCTCCATGGGAGCCAAAGCCCACTACCGGCGCCGACGCGACGAACACTCCGACTGGCACGCCGCCGCCCAGCGCAATCTCTTCAACCGGTTGCTCGGCCAGCTCTACCACTGCCTCAAGAACCGCCGACTGTTCGAGGAATTCGCCGCTTTCCCGCCTTCGGGTGAACCACTTGGTACGGCGGCCGCATAGGACGGGACCGATCAAGCCGGAGGTGTCACCCAGGGAGCCAGACGTTCCCCGACTCCCAGCTTCTCGCGCCAGTATCGGAAGACGGTTCCCTGGACGATGTCGAGCTGCCCGGCCGCGACCAGGCCAGAGGCGAGATTCGGCCCGCCCGCATCGGCCTCGAAGGCAATCAACACGGGAGGCGTCTCACCGACCTGCCCGGCAACGAGCCGGACCTCGTCAGGCGTCGGCGCACGGAACACCGGGTCCTGGAAGGCGGCCGGGCACGTGACGAAGACCGGATCGCTGAACACAAGCTCCAGGTTATGGGCATACGAGATGTCGTGCCCGGCGCCCAGACGCAACCGCCCAGGGTCCCAGGCGACAATGTCCCAATCCCACCAGGACCCTTCGGGAAGCTCGATCAGGCCGCGTTGCCCGCCCTGAACCGCGCCGTCAATCGGGGATCACCACACCAAGCTCACACAGCTGCGGAAGGCAGACCTTCAGGCACGCCTCCAGGGAGACAGCTTCGGACAAGGGCGTCAACCTGTTCCTACTTCTCACCGAGATTTCGCGGCGGCCGGCCTGCGGTCGTTCTCAGACCCTATCGACAGGCGTTCCTGCTTCTGACCTACGCAGCCAGTCTGGCTGTTCATGAGAACGAGGTTCTGGCACAGATCTTGGGGTGTGGTCACAGACCGTGACAGTGTCGTTCGATGGGAAACGGGTACTTGACTGCAACGTGGTCACCAAGTCGCGGTCGTCGAGCGCCTACGGCGCCATGTGCCCCTGCACTATTCGGGGTGAAGAACGCAGTGGATCCCGGTCAGGCTTACGCTCAGCTCGCGAGCTCCCAGGGCGACGCGTTCGTCAGGATCCTGCGCCAGCTCCTCGCAGAGCCGCACCGCGTCGTCGCGGTCGCTGGCGTAGATGGCAAATGCATCGCGGACCGCGGTGTGGATCCAATCGCCATGGTTCGGGCTGGCGACTGCCAGCGCGGACGCGACAATCAGCAGTCCGGCCCTGTCCTGCCTTCGAAGCAGGGCTTCTGTGGTCACCCGTGTGACAAAGCTGTCTTCGCGGTCGAGCACCAGCTCCAGCAGCAGATCGAGAGTCTCCTCCATCTCTGCAAAGCTCGCCAGACCGCGACCGGCGTCCGCCCGGTCCCCAGAGTCGCTGCTTCGCCCAAGCTCGCCGAGCGCCACGACAGCAGCACGCCGCAGGGCACTGTTCACCAGCTTGTCCACCCCTCCGCCAATTTCGGCAAAAGTAGCACCACGGTCCCCCGCGGCCGATCGGGGCCTCCACGGCGACTGCCCACCACCAGTGACGGCCCGGGGCTGTCGTTTCCCGCCTCCGATCGTCTCGTTGAGCTGAACGAGTGATCGCGGTGGGGTGGAGGAGCGCGGGTGCGGCAGGACTGGGAGCCGGAGGACTTCATCGAGGTCTGGACGCTGCTCGAAGACGACATGAAGCGGGTGCGGAACAAGTCCGGGGCAACCCGGCTCGAGTTCGCGTTGTTGCTGAAGCTCTTCGAGGTGGAGGCTCGCTTCCCGGAGTCGGCCAAGGAGGTGCCAGCCGCCGCGGTGGAATACGTCGCTCAGCAGGTGAAGGTGCTGGCCGAGGCGTGGGGTGCCTACGACTGGCAGGGTGACAGGATCAAGCGGCACCGCAAGGAGATTCTGGCGGCGTACGGGTTCTGGGCGAACACCGAGGAGGACCAGGACCGGCTGGCCGCGTGGCTGGCGATCGAGTTGTGTCCGGTGGAGCTGTCCCGACGAGCTCTGCTGGAGTCGCTCCGCAGCCTGGGCGGGGGTGTCGTAGTAGCCAGGCCCTGCCAGCAGGACCGAGCTGAAGTAGTAGCCCTGTTCTTCTTCCGGCTCATCGTCGGCTGCGAACGGACGCCAGAAGCTCAGCAGCAAGTCCGGGGCGATGAATGAAGCATCGTCGTCAGGATCTTCCTCGATCGAGGTGAGCTCACCGACGCGCTGGACAACCTCGCGGGCCGGAAGCGCGAACACGTCCACACCCTGGAACAACACTCGATCCGTCTGGGACGAGGGCCTTCCCAGCTCGATAGCTTCGAGCATGTCGCGCATGCAATGGACGCTGATTATCAGCCCGCTGGGACGGAACACGTGTTGTCCCGGCCGGTCGGACTCCGAGATCGCAGAAGGATCGCGGAGCGAGTCCAACGCGGTATTGGCCGCGTGTCGAGTCATACCGATCCGCAACGGGCCAACGCCTTTTGGTGGGGCGAGGTGGAAGTCCATGGGGGCATGATCCCAAACAGGTCTGTCAGCGAGTGACGAAGGGCCATCCAGTCCCGGCAGGTTGCAGACCACCGCGGCAGGAGCTGGGTGACGTCATGCCGGTTCCCGCCGGTCAGCGTCACGGCGAGCGGCGTTCCGTGGCGGTCGACGATCAGATGGTGCTTGGGGCCGGGGCCGGGGCGGTCGACGGGCGAGGGGCCGACGTGATCCCCCTTTGAGGGCCCGGACGTGCGACCCGTCCACGGAGCAGTCGTCCAGGTTCAGCAGGTCGACGCGGCGAAGCTCGGACAGCAGGGTGGCCTGCGGGCGCGGCCAGACACCGGCCTTGGTCCAGTCCTGCAGCCGGCGCCAGGCCGATACTCCGGAGCAGCCCATGGTCTCGGCGGGAACATCGCGCCACGCGACACCGGTCCGCAACACGTACATGACGCCGGCGAGTGCTGCCCGGTCGGGAATACGCAGCCGCCCGGGATAACGGCGGCGCCGTTCGGGAGCGGGCCGCAACAGCGGGGCCACCCGCTCCCACAGGTCGTCAGCAACAAGATCAGCACGCACCTCGGACACCTTGCCGACCAAGATCGCCGAGCACAAGACCCGCGACTCAAGTCATTCTGAAACGATCAGTAAGGCCTCTCCTGTGCAAACACCCCTCAATGGACCACTCACGCTCGACCGATGGGATTACTTGCTTAGCGCGCGCGCCTTTCATACCGGCGCAATATGCCAGCCCATGATGCCGGAAGGAGGCGCGCAGGCCTCCCCGACTCCACCGGCGAACGAACGTTGTACCACCAGGAAGGAAGGCATTTCATGCTCGAGAGCAGAACGAGGGCCGGTCTTGGCCCGCTTCCGAAGAGCAGAATGGCCACCGGCGGCGCGATGGCATCACTGGCTCTGGTGATGCTGGGCCTCGCCAGCCCGGCCCTGGCTGCTGGGCCCACCCACCGGATGGCAGGGGAGGCGAGCCTGTCGTCCACGGCCGACCGGTGCGACCGGTACCCGAAGGGCGACAGCTCGATCCTCACCGGAGAGAGCGGCGGAGACAAGTGCAAGGGCAAGCCCGGACCGCCCGGACCTCCCGGACCGGTCGGGCCTCCCGGAGCAACGGGTGCAACAGGTGCCACGGGCGCAACTGGTGCAACTGGTGCAACTGGTGCGGGTGGGGTTCTCACCACCGTCCAGGTCGAGGGAACACCGGTAACAGTTACGTCCGGCGCCGAGTTCACAGCCACCGCGACGTGCCCCGCAGGAAGTGTCATCACAGGCGGCGGGTACGTTGTTACATCAGCGGAGGGTGGTATCGACTTCGATGTGCGAGAGGATCAGAGGGGCCCGGGCAACTCATGGCAAGTCACCATCGAGCTCGCAGGGGATTTCGAGGAGAGTTTCACCTTCCACGCCGTCGCGGAATGCGCCACATTGAGCTGATCCTGCCGGCAGAAGCTGTCGGAGGGGAACAAGCTGGGCCATGGACCGTCAAGGACAGACGGAGGTTCAGACGGTTGCACCCAGCAACGCCATGGCCTTCGATGCTCGCCAATTGCCTGGATCCAGCGGCGACGCCGAGCCATCGCGGCAGGTCAGTCCGCCATGGCGCTCAAAACACATGAGCAAAGGTGTTAGAGCTCGTGACACGTGAAGTGCCCTGGTCGCCCGTGACCGGTGTGATGATTCGGCCGTTCGGGAAGGTGCGAGTACTCGGCCTTGGATCGTGGACGATGACTTGTGGGCGCTGATCGAGCCGCCGCTCCCGCCGTGGCCGGAGAGGTCGCCAGGGCCGCGTCCGGTGCCCGACCGGCTGTGTCTGCAGGGCATCTTGTACGTCCTGCACAACGACAAGGCATGGCAACCCCTGCCGCTGGAGCTGGGCTTCGGCTCCGGGCAGACCTGCTGGCGAAGACTCGAGCGGTGGCAACAGGCCGGGATCTTTGACCAGCTGCACCGGATCCTGCTCGCCGAGCTGAAAGCGGCTGGCCAGCTCAACTGGTCGAGGGCGTGCGTGGACGGCTCCCACATCCGCGCGAAAAGGGGGGGGAGCCGACACCACGGGAGTGGAGGCACCGAAAGCCCCCGACCACGACGGGTAGGGGTTCGGTGTGGGTGGTGTGCGCGACGTGGGGGACGGCGAGGCTGATGGCGTGGTGGGCGTCGGCGAGTTGGTCGGGCTGCACTGCCGTCCCGGTTGAGCCCGGCCACACCTTGACGTACTTCTCGGCGTCCGGCCACACCATGCGGTGCGAGCGGGCCTGCATGAACTCCACCGCGGTGACGAACGGGCCGGACGCGGTGCCGTCGGTGTGGACCGTGTGTGGGAGGCCGTCCACATCATCGAGGGCCTGCTGAAGAACACATCCGAGGTGAAGCCGACCACCGTGCACGCCGACACCCAGGGCCAGTCCCAGCCGGGTGTTCGCGCTCGCCCGCCTGCTGGGCTTCAACCTGATGCCCAGGATCAGGAACTGGAAGGGCAAGACCTTACTACCGGCCGTCGAAGCAGACGGAGTACGTGCACATCGACGCCCTGTTCGGCGAGGCGGGCAAGAACTCAATCGACTTCGACCTGATCGAGTCCCAGTTACGCCACCTGATACGCGTGGCCGGTGGAGTAGCGGCGGTTGGTCGCCCACTGCTCGGGCGTCGTGCCGGTCCCGGTCTCGGTGCGGGCGGTGAGGCGGGGGTAGGCCCAGTCGGAGCGGAAGCCGGTGAGGTTCTCGTGGTGGAACAGCTCGAAGGACACGTCGCGGTCGTGGCCGGTGTAGTTGACGGCGGATCCGACGATGATCTCGCGCAGGCAGGTGAAGTCGTCGTGGCTGTGCAGGGGCATGGGTGAGGTTCCTTCGTCTCGTAGGTCAGGCCGTGGCGGCGGTGAGGGTGCGGTGGGTGAAGGTGCGGCCGTGTCGGGCGTGCAGGACGGCTCCGCCATCCGGGGTGGGGGCGAGGGTGCGGGCCTCGCTCCAGGCGTTGAACCGCCACTCCCCCGGGCCGGCGGGCAGCAGCGTGAAGGTCCGTTCGGCGGTGGTGAGCGTGACGTGGTCGTCGGCGTGGTCGAGGCAGGCGGCTGCCAGGTCACCGTCGAGGGGGCGGTCGTGGCTGAAGTCATTGAAGCCGGCGGGGAGGTGGAGGGTGCGCGGCATCCCGGCGGGGGTGGTCCGGTCCAGCGGGGTGGGGTGGTTGATCAGGGCGTCGGCGGCGGCCAGCTGCTCCTGCCAGGCCGGCGGAAACAGCGCGGCGAGCTCGCTGGTGAACAGGATGTCGATGACGGCGTGTACGCGGGTGGTGGTGCCGAGGTTGCGGACGGCGTGCTCGCGGGAGAAGTCCCCGTACCAGAACTCTCCGGGCTGCCAGGTGTGCTTGGTGCCGTCGAGGTAGAGGACGGCGTCGGGATTCGTGGCCAGGGGGATGTGGAGGCGGGCGCAGCCGCGGACGAGGCTGTACTTGGGGTCGCAGTGCCGCTCGCCGACCGCGTTCGGCCCGAGGGCCATGAGGCGGGCAGCGTTCATCGGGGCCGGGATGCCGGCGAGGACCTGGGCGAGGTAGGGCATGCCGTCCAGCCAGCCGGTGGGGCCGTAGGCCCGGGCCGCCGGGGTCGGTGCGGGCAGGGTCGCCGTTCGGGGCGATCAGCGGCAGGACCCGCCGACACCATCGGGCTGGAGAGCCGCACGGACCTGCAGGACCGCACGGGCCTGGGCCTGAGCACCCTCGCACTCCTGTGGAAAGAACGGGAAACCAACCAGCACCCCGAGCCCGAGAAGACCATCGGCAACACCATGTACTGGAACCCCGCAACCTGGGACACCTGGTACCAGAGCTACAAAGCCAACCAGCAATGGCGCACCACCGTCGATCACAGCGGAAACGCCAACGACCTCATCTCGCTGGCCGAAGCCGCCCGGGTCCTCGGCATGGAACCCACCAACATCACGAAATACCCCGTGAGACCGCCCAAATACTGGCCGGCACCGGCCGAGGAAACGACCACCCCCAAGGGCTTCATCAAACGAAAGTACCGGCGCGGCGACATCTGGACCTACGCCGAACGCCGCGAACGCGGAGGCGGCCGCCCCGCCGGGCCCAAAACGGACCGCCGCTACCCCTACGACGGCGACCCCCGCCTCGACCAGGCCCGCACCGTGCTCAAGGCCAACCCCGAAACCCCCGCAACACACCTGGCCGGCCAACTCGCCCAAGAACACGGCGGCACCGCAGGCACCTGGTCCCACATCATCCGCAGCGCACAACAACACCCCGAGAACTGACCCGCGACAACCAGCTGGGGTGCTTACGCCGTAAACACCCCTCTGCTCCTGACCCCTTCTCACCAGCAGGCCCGCCCCGGCCTCAGCCAAAGAAACAGGCGCCCGCCAAGGGCCACGGTCCGCAGCTTGGGCGGGCGGTACCCCTGGATGAACAGAAGGCGAAGGCCCTCGGGCAGAAGCGACTGGGCGTACAGGAGCCGGTCGAGGACTCCTTGCCGGAGATGGGCGAAGGTGCCCGCCGGGTCGGCCCTGCGGTCGTCGACCAACAAGGTTCCGCGGACGTCGACGAGCGGCTCGCCGCACTCCGCGACGGGGATGGCGGCGACGCGGCGGTCGGACATCACGACGATATCCATCTATGCCTCCAGGGCCCATGCACTGACGTACGCGGCCGTGCCGGGGTGGCGGGCCCGCATCAGACGGACAGCGGGACCTCCAGAGATGCGTGTCTCGTGCCGACATGAGCACAGATGCGGATCGTCCGGGATGCCCTTCCACCTTGTACACGATGTTCCCGCACTGGCAGCGCCCGGTCCTCAGCGCAACGGCTGGACCGTTGGCGGCCGGGGTCGCGTCCGGCTGAGGCGCCGGTCGAGGTCGGATCGGTCGTCTGGCCGGATGGGTGGGACGAACTGGGCATGGATTTCCTTGTCCATGTCATCGGGTGGGCGAGGTCACTGGTTGGGACTGGTCAGACGCGACGGGACTTCACCGTGGCCGGTCAGACCGCCGGTGAGCGCGGAAGCGACGGGGCCGCCGGTCGGGAGGCTGAAGCGGGTGAAGTACTCGGTGGCCAGAATGCGGTTCCGCCTCTCCGTATCGACGCGGGACAGCAGCGCCGGCAGCGGTCGCTCGCCTTCAAGCTGGCTGCTGTGGGAGCAGATCGCAGCCCACTTGCGGTCGAGCCATTCCGTCACGTTCACGGCGGCGGTCACGTACTCGTCCGGCACGGCCAGCAGGGTCTTGCCGACCCCGCGCAGCAGCGGCCCGAGGTCGCCGATACCGGACTGAGGATGGGTGGCCGCGTAGAGCGCGCGGGGCTGCCACGGCTCGCCGGCCTCCGGATGAAGGCGTGCGATTCCGGCCGCCTCCACAGCGAGCAGAGTCACCTGGTGGGTGCGCCAGTGATCCGGGTGCCCGGTCAGCTGGCCGAGCGCGTCATGAGTGACGACGATGTCGGGGCGGACCTGCCGAATGTGCGCGACCAACTGGGCGACGGCGTCGTCCAGGGGCACGTCGCACCAGCGGAGTCGGCCGGGCGCCGACGATCCGTTGCGGGCGTCACCGTATCCGAGCATCCGTGGCGCACCCGCGCCGAGGACATCCAGCGCTGCCGCGAGTTCGGCGGCCCGACGGCTGTCCGGGGCCCAGGTGGCGGTGACCACCGCCGTTTGGGCCCCGGCGGCGGCGTGCTGGGCGAGCACCCCGCCAGCGAGAAGGGACTCGTCATCCGGGTGAGCGAAGACGGCGAGCAGACTGGGCAACACGGGCATCTCCCGGGACGGTGGTCTTGTCCGCCCGGACAGGGGCAGAGGATGGACGGGGTCCTGCTGTTCGGTCATAGGCGCCGGTCAGGCCGTCCTCGCCCG
Organism: Streptomyces sp. NPDC023541; assembly: GCF_055559995.1. Lineage (NCBI taxonomy): Bacteria > Bacillati > Actinomycetota > Actinomycetes > Kitasatosporales > Streptomycetaceae > Streptomyces > Streptomyces sp. NPDC023541. The sequence goes on along the minus strand of NZ_JBVHJO010000014.1, from coordinate 78,253 downwards.
CTTGCCCGCCGCCGGCGCGCTGTTCAGCCAGATGATCACGCCTCTCCCGTAGCCGCGGCGATGGCGTCGGTTTGCCGAGTGGGGCCCGGAAGCTGCCCGTTGCGGTGGCCCGGCCACCGGAACACCAGGCGGCAGTGCTCCTTGTCCAGGACGTCCCCGTCGGGCAGCACATCGTCGGGCGTGCCGGCAGGGTGGGCGGTCAGGATCGGATCAGCGTGCTTGCTGTTGTCATCGGTGCGTACGTGGCGGTCCCAGGCCCGCAGTGTGGCCGCCAACTGCTCGGCGAGCCGCGGGCCCTGCTCACCGAAGGCATGGACGAACCACTCCCACTTCTTGTCCTCGGGGCGCTCGCCGTACCGGGTCTGGACGTGCATCAGGTAGGCAAGCGAGCCGTCGCCGAGGATCGCCGGCGTGTCACGGTCCTTCGCAACGCCGGTGACGCCCGTGTCCGTGTCCTGGTGCGCGACCAGCCGGCAAAAAGTGGGCAGGGTGGTGGCCGCATACAGCTGCAGGGAGCCGAAATAGGCGCCCGCCCCCATGGTCACGCCGGTGGCGAGTTCGTGTCGAGGCCCACGCAGCGCCTCCTCCAGGCCCGCCGTCGGGGCGGCGATGCCGTTTTCGAAGCGGAGCGTCAGCTCACCGTCGAGGAAGCCGGCGACCGGGACGGTGGGGGCATGCTGCCCTTGGTCACGGACGAAGCCGCAGTACGTGAAGTGGCGGGCGTGCAGCACCTGGCCGCGCCGCTCGAAGGCGATCGCCCGGGTGTAGCCGCCGATCTCCAGCGGCAGGACCAGGCGTCCGCCCTCGGTCAGCTGCTCCCGCCAGGCGGGGGCGATGTCCCAGCAGTTGTAGGTGATCACGCTGCCGTCGAAGCCGCCGCGCGGCACGAGGTGTGCAGGTGCTCCGAGGGCCGCGTCAGCCTCGACGACGGTGACGCGTCCGCTGCCGGCCTCCGTGGTGAACCGGCGGGAGCGGCGCACGACCCACGGGTCGATGTCGACGGTGACCACGCGCCCCTCGGTTCCGGCGACGTGGGCGATCAGTTCGGCGTTGTAGCCGCCGGACCCGGCCTCGAACACGATCGCGCCCGGCTGAAGATGCAGGCTTTCGATCATGTCGGCCTGGAGCCAGGCCGCGGATACCGAGCTGATCGCCGCTCCGGTCTCGTCGCGCCGGGTGATCACGGCCCGGTCGCCGCCGTCGTACGCGGTCGCGAGGTTCACTTCCGGGGCGCAGCGGTGGCGGGGCACGGTCCGCAGGGCCTCTTGGACCTGTTCGGATGGGGCCCAGCCGCCGTCGATGACCGTCTCGGCCATCTCGTGGCGGAGCCGGGCGGCTTCGGCTGGCTCGCCGGGCACGGGCGGCTGGTCGACGGCGAGGGGGTAGGCGTGGACGGCCGGCAGGTCGGGGATGACCCCGGGCCAGATGGCGTCCAGCGCCTGCGCGGCAGGGGTGAAGACATCGCCGACGCAAGACAGGGCGTGCAGGTCATGCCACTCCCACCGGTCGAACAACTTCGGCTCTTGGTTGGTGAGGGTTCCCGACCATGCGGTGATACGGACAACGGCCGTGAGCCGGGGCACGCCGTGGCTGTCGTCGACGAGCATCGTGACCACATACGCGTCCGAGGCCAAAGCCGTCAGGCCGGTCTCCTCGCCGAGTTCGCGGACCGCAGCCGCGGCGAAGTCCTCCGGTCCGGAGGTCTTGCCGCCGGGCAGCTCCCACATGCCCCGACGCGAGCGGCCGAGTAGGACCCGCCCAGCCGCGTCGGTGACGATCGCGAGGGCTCCGGTCACGGCGTGACCAGTGGGTGGTTGCCGCCTCTCGACCGCGGCGGTGTCCTTGTGGCAGGAGCCGCGCAGAACAAGGACGGCGAGCTCGTCCGCTTCCAGCCGTACGACCTGCTTCCATCCGGCGGTGAGCAGGCCGATCTCGTCCTCGTCGAGGGCGATGTCACGCCGCTCCTCGGGGGTGTGCTCGGCCACCGGAGTGATGACCACGAGCGCGCCGCCCGGCCGCAGCCGCTCGCCGAGGGCGTGCAGGACGCGGCTGCGGTCGCGCAGGAAGGGATACATCAGGCGCAGGCTGATCAGGTCATATCCCTCCTGGTGCAGCTCTGCCGGGTCGTCGTTCTCGATGTCCAGCTGTAGCCAGCGCGCTCCCTCCACTTCCGGGTGTTCCTCGCGGGCCCGGGCGATCGCGCTGCCGGCGAAGTCGACGGCGTCCACCGCGTAGCCGAGAGACGCGAGGTAGGCGGCCAGTTCGCCGGTGCCGCATCCGACGTCGAGCGCCCGCCCGCCGCCTTCGGGGACGGGCGTGTGCTCGGCGAACACAGCCCGCTCGGCGTCACCGAGCTGCCGGAAGTTCTTCCCGTCGGCGTAGTGCTGCTGCCACTCCTCGCGAGCGGTGTACCCCACGGTGCTGCTCCTCAACTGGTCGGGTGCGGTGGATAAGGCGGTGTTCACGGGTGGCTTGTTGCGCGGAGGCGCGCCAGGGTGCGGTGGCCGCGTTCGACGAGCTCCGGATCGCCGTGGGCGGCGCCGTACTGGATGCCGGAGAGGGCGTCCAGGGCGTCCAGGACGGCCAGGTGCTCCCCCTCGGCCGGGGTGAGCGGGCGGCCGTAGCCGTCCATGACGGCCTCGTAAAGGTCCGGCCGGCCCGCCCAGGCGTCGGACAGGCGCACGAAGTCCCGTACGGCCGGGCCGTCTTCGCTGCGCTCGAAGTCGATGACGTAAAGGCTTCCGCTGGCCTCGTCCCAGCGCAGATTGCGCAGTTGGAAGTCGCCATGTGTGGGCCCCGCCTCCAGGGGAGGCAGCCCCGCGGCTTTCACCACCATCGCCCGGATGAACTCCTCGTCTCCGGGGGCGAGGTGAGGGCGAGCGGCGTCGAGGTGACGCTCCCACTTCCCCAGGGGCAAGGTGTCGCCGGTTGCCGGCCGGGCAGGTGCGCTGTGGTGGATGGCTGCCGCGAGCCGGCCGATGCGGTGGAAGATCCGCCGCTGTTCTGCCGGTGGGTGGACGGCGCCGTGCGGGGAGCGGCCCGGTACCGAGGTGATGACGACGGCCCTCAGCGCCTCGTCGGCGGCCACCAGGCGGGGCGCGGCCACGCCCAGGCCGGGGACCCAGGTGCGGTACGCGGACACCTCCCGCTGGTGGAAGCGATCGTTCTGGTGGACCTTGACGAACCACACCCCATCCTCGGCGCCGACGGCACGCCACACCTGGCTGCCCTCCCGCGCCCAGGACACGTCCCTCCAGTCGGCGATGCGACCGACGGCCCGCTCGGTGAACTCCCGCAGCCGGGCACCCGGCCCGGCCGTACCGGCTGCGGGGACGGGCCGGCGCCGGTCGAGGTCGGGGTCGTAGGCGATCGGATCGCCGGGCTGCTGGAAGTGCACGGCCATCGCTTGGCCGGCCCGGTAGGTGTCCAGCCCTGCACGGCAGTACGCGACTATCGGTTCCGGCAGCGCGTCGAGCCCGAACCAGTCCATCGCGTCGCAGACGGTCGTCTCCCGAACGGCGGGGGTGCCCTGCCAGGTGCGTACTTCGAAGAACATCCCGGTCCGGGACATGCCACCAGGGCTGCGGTGGTGGACGGTGACCGCGAAGCGGACCTCGGCCGGTTCGATGACGACGCCGGTCTCCTCGTACGCCTCGCGGATCAGTGCGCCGACGACATCCTCGTGCGGGCCATCGAGGTGTCCAGAGGGCAGATGCCACAGGCCCGAGGCGTAGACGTTCCCAGCCCGGCGGGACAGCAGGACCTCCGGGCCGGCGGCGCCGTCACGGCGCAGGATCAGGTGGACGTCGACCGGCTCTCGGTGCCGCCGCTCGCCGCTCACGACGCCGCTCCTGGCCGACGGGCCAGCAGGACGGTGAACAAGGCGTCTTCAGGGCCGACGGACCGTTTGTCGGGGCGATCGGGCACTGGTGGTTCGACGTTCACGCCCATCCCATCTCGGAGTAGGAGCGGCCGGAGCGGATGCCGTGGATGGCCGCACGGGTGTAGGGCACCATCGGCTCCGGCAGGTCGTCGAGCGGCCACCACTCCCAGCCGACGCACAGGTCCGGTTCCCGTACTTCCGGCTCTCCGCACCACGTCGTGGCTCGGAAGAAGAGCTGGATGCGGGGCTCGGCATCGGCGTGGTCGAGAAGGTGGACGGTGTGCACCAGGTCCAAGTCCTCCGGCCTGATGACGAGGCCGGCCTCCTCGACCGCTTCCCTGACCAGGCACGACCGGACCGATTCCTGCTCGACGTGTCCGGCGAGCGCGTGCCAGTGTTCGGCGGCGTACGCGACGTCGGGATGGCGTAGTCCGAGCAGGGTGCGTCCGTCGCGCTCCAGGTAGAGGTGGGCACCGATCACGTTCTTCACGGCCCCCGCACCGCCCTGTGATGCCCCGGCTCGCTGCTCGGGTACCGGCGCGATCGCGCAGGAGGGATTCTTGGCGTGGTGGGCGAGGATCGCCTCGTACGCCCAGGGGCACATGGAGAGGTGGGCCATGGTGTCCACGTCGAACCAGCGGAACATGATGCCTTCGGTGACCGGCAGCCGGTCGGCGTCGCCGTCCCACCTGCCTTCGTAGACCTGGATCCGGCCCTCGGTGACGTGGGGGCCCGAGGCATCCACCGTGGTAAAGAGCGTTAGGTCGGGGATGGCGAGGTCGGCCTCCTCGCGGAGTTCGCGGACGATCGCCTCGTCCGGCGTCTCCTGCCCTTCGGGGCCTCCTCCGATCAGCGACCATGTGCCCGGATCGCAGATCGGCTTGTTGGCATCCCGCAGGTGCAGCAGGTACTGCCCGCGGCTGTTGGTGAGGATCACGGCGGTGCTGGTGGCCGTGGCGGGATCAGTGTGCATGGCTGTCGCCTTTCTCCAAGAGCGGGTCAAACGGGCGAGGACTTGGCGCACCGTGGCACTGGCGGCGGCGCCATCGTGGACGGACCAGTACGCCTCTTCCATCCCCTCGGTCATGTCGCCGTCCTCCGGCCCGGTGGGCACAGCCGTCGGCGGCAGAGGCAGGGGGGGGCGGACCGCGGCCCGGGAACGCTGATGGGCGCTGCATCGGTGGGCTCGCTCATGCCGCCCACCTCGTGCCCGGTCGTGCCGAGCGGCGCGTACGAACGTCAAGCCCCTGCGGGCGGAGTAGCAGCGCCTGGCTGTCGATACGCCAAGACATCCCGATGATGCGGTGCGGCACCTTTGGCACTTGGGCGCAGCGCTTGCGGAAGGAGGCTTGAGCGAGGGAGTTAGCGGAGTAGTGCCCCGTGCACTGGATCCTCGCTGGCAGCGGAGGAGAAACTTTGCCGTCCTGGTCAAACTCGCGTGTGCCTGCTGTGCTCAACTGTGGTCCCCCATCCCTGATCTGTGGGCCTTGTACGACGACATCGAGGTCAACGAGGGGGACTCCGATATCGAACACGCGGGTTTGAGCCGTTGCCGGAACCCCGAGATGGAGCGCTCGACCTCGCATGTAGGGTCCACGGATCCTTGTTCGGCCCGGACGCCCACCGATCGAGCGGTGGCCGACACGCCGATGTTGGGTACGCGTGTGACGCGTGGGTTTTCGGGCCCCCGCGCCCAGGGCTGCCGTGACGGACCGGCAACGCCTTTCTGCGGGCTCAAGGAGCAGCGGGGACCGGCCAGTCATCGGACCGGTTGGGAGTGTAGGAGCATGCTGGCCCTCGCGAGGTCGTCCGGTGTGTCGACCGCGAGACCGTCGTCTATGACAGGGCGTAGAAGAACGGGTCGTACGGCATGCCGATCCACACGTCCTGACCGCGCATGGTGGTCGACATGTGCAGGCGGCCGGCGCGCAAGTAGAAGCGAAAGCCCAGCGTGCATGGCCCGTCCTTGTGCCCGGCGGCGTCCAGAGCCGGGTCGTAGAGCTGGATCAGGGCCCGACGCGAGTCCGGGTCCTCCTTGAGAATCTCAACGACGTGGTGCAGCTGATCCACGTTGCCTGCCCACTTCCGCATCCGCGGCCCGTACGCACCACGCAGCACACCGTCGTCCGCGTACTGCCGGAGACGCGCCTTGTATTCGAAGATCCACGGGGCGTCCGAGCCGGATAGGTGCCAGACGTTCTTCGCTACCGCGAATGCCGGGTTGATGACACGCGCCGGCGGCGCGTACAGCAGACGGGCCCGCGGCTGGGTCAGCCGCATGTGGACGTCGAGGACCTCGCGGGTCGCCATGTCCCGCGGGCTGACCTTCTCGCCGCTCCTGGCCAGGGCGACCGCGCCGACGAAGAGCTCGGCGACGCTGTCGGCGGTCAGATGTGTCATCGGGCAGGAGCTCCTTCACCCTGCGGCCGTCCGGAGTCGGCCCCGCGGGCATCGTGATGGACATGGTGGAAGTGCAGGACATCGCCGTCGGCGCGCCGGGCGATGAGGCGGGCGATCTGGGCGGCGCTGCAACCCGGGCAATAGCGAGCTCGCACTTGCCCGTCAGACCGGATGGGCCCCGGGACAGGGGGCGTCCCGGGGCCGGTCGCGACACCGCAAGGGGAGGAGCGGTTGTGCATCTGACGCAACGACATGGATAGGCGATTCAGCAGCTGCCCGGGCCGCGTCCAACCCGTGCGCGCCGTCCCACGGTCCACTGCCCGGTGGTGGCCGGGGCGTGGCTACCGGGGCCGTCGGCGGAGAGGAAAGTGAGGCCGTCGGGGAGCTGATCGGTGGCGGTGACGCCGCGTCGTTCGGGCCACCCCCGACGGCCCGGGCGACCGCCGACATGGCCCCACAGGCCGGTCCGCCGGCGGCGACGAGGCGGACGGCGGCGGCGAAGAGCTGTCCTGGTCGAAGCGGGATGGTCGCGCCACGAAACAGAGAGTATCCTCCAATTTATTAGAGGGATGTCTCCAATAGTATGAGGGGGAGAACATGGGCGTCTACAACGTCCACGAGCGCCTGCTGGCCGCAACAGCCAGCGAGGTGGGCGCACTCATCGACACGCTTGCCAGCGGGGACGGCGATCGGCTCTGGCCCGGCCGCCACTGGTCCCCCATGGAGTTCGACCGCCCGCTGGGACCAGGCGCAGCGGGTGGTCACGGACCGGTCCGGTACACCGTGGCCGGCTACGTGCCGGGGCAGTGGATCCGCTTCGTGTTCACCGGCCCCAGCGGTTTCGACGGTTTCCACGAACTGGCCGTCCTGCCCGCGGGCCCGGACCACACGCGCCTGCACCACACCCTGACCATGTCCACCCGCGGCCCGGCTCGGATCACCTGGCCACTGGTCTTTCGCCCCATGCACGACGCCTGCATGGAGGACGCCTTGGACCGCGCCGAACTCGCCTGCACAGGCGCTGTCTTCCGCCCCGCCCGCTGGTCGTCCTACGTCCGCTTCCTCCACGCCCTGGCTTCCCGCGCCCTCCGCCGCGAAGACCCCGTCCCCACCGACTGAGAAGCGGTGCCGGCTGTCCGTCCGTTCACCCTCCCGTCTCTGGCGGACGGCGGCCCACCCTGGCTCAAAGCCGGAAACACCCGATGATCAGGGCGGCCACCTCGCCTCCCCGGGCCTTTGCCGAAGGCACGGCCGACGGCCTGGCGATTCCGAGGCCGGTCCCCCTGATTCGGTCCAGCCCACACTCTCCACCGCCCGGATGCCGATCAGGCACGCGGAGCAAGCGGGAGGGCCTGTTGTGCCGCCGCGCCACTGCTCCGTCGGACCGCGCCCCGACCGGCCTTGCGAGGCCCGGGCGTCGGTCGAGGCGGACCTGGTGGTGAACCTGGGTGCGAAGCGGGTTCAGGCCGGCGCGGTGCTCCAGGAGGGCGAGTACGGGGAGGTGCTGGAGCCGCCCGAGCCCGGCAGGTACCCGGTCCACAGCGCCCGCCGGGCTGGACCAGGCTCACCGGAGCAGTCACACACCATCACGCCGTCGGCGGACTCGGGGACCGAGGCGGTCGCCTCTTTGCGGAGGGACGCCGTCCAGGAGCGCACGACATCTCGTCGGCGCGCGGCGTCGCTGGAGGCCATCGCGGCCACCGCCCACGGCGGGCCGATGCCGAGCACTACCGGCAGCCCGTTCAACGCCATCGACCGGGCCCGGGCCCTCCACAACGAGCGGTTCGACCCTGAGCGGGGCCCTGCGCGGTTCAGGCGCCACGCAGCCGGCGCCGGGCCACGGCGAGCAGGGCCAGCACCGCCAGCAGCAGAGCGGCGTTGGCGGCGTACTTGGCGGCGTACGAGACATGGCCCAGGGGTTCGACCGCGAAGGAGAGACCCGCATTGACCAGCAGAGCGCTCCCGCCCACGGCCAGCGTGTGGACACGTGCCCATCCCTCCCGGGCCGACCACCACCACAGCATGCCCCCGAGGGAGGCCAGCACCAGCACGTCCGCGACGGCCCCCGTCCAGGTCGGTGGAATCAACTGGTGAGCCGCCAGCAGGATCACGGCGGTGCCCGCGACCGGCCACGGCGACGGCGCCCGCCCGGGCCGGGCCGCGCGGCGACGCGGCAGCACGAAGGCGGCCGACGCCAAGGCGAGCACCATCGCGGCTGTGGCACTCAACTGCCCAGGGGTGGCCATGAAGTGGCGGGTGTGCTCATGGAAGAAGACCAGGATCGCCAGGCCGTACAGCACGACCATGACGCCCACGCCTCCCCTGCCCAGCCAAGGCCGGTCGGCGAGCCGCGGAACGCAGGCCTCGACCACAGCGATGGGCGCGGCGAAGCTCCAGATCACATGGCCGGCGACGAAGTTCAGTACATGACTGACACTGATCCCCAGGGCGGGGAGGAGGGTGGGCAGCCTCTCCCGGTCCCAGGACGGGTCATCGACGAAGCCGGGGTTGAACAGGCTCTGGTCGACCAGGCCGGCTTGCACCAGGCCGCATGCCGCGCTCAGCAGCAGGATCGTCGGCCATCCGCGCCCGGCCCGGCGGGCGATCTCGCGGATCAGCACCGCGGCCGCGCCGTAGAGCGGTGCGAGCAGGAGCAGTCCGGACAGCAGTTCCAGCGGACGGCCGACGATCTGGTCGTATCCGATGAGGTACTCGGCGCAGACCGGGGACAGGACCAGCAGGCCTGTTGCCGACGGGAGCCCGCGTGTCGGCGAGCGCCTCGAAGTCGGGTCGGAGGCCGGGGCGGTCAGGGCAGGGGCCATGGGTGTTCCTTCCGTACCGAGCGGCGGATCAGTCGATCGAAATCATAAACCGAGTGCTCGATCTATTAATAGCGGTCGGCTAAGCTGTCGTCAGGACCCAGCCAGGAAGGACGCGATGAGGACGGTCGATCCGGCCAAGCACCAGGCACGGCGACAGCACATTCTGGGCGCCGCGGCCACCCTGTTCGCAAAGAAGGGCTACGAGCGCACCACGACCGCCGAGATCTGCAAGGCCGCGGGGGTGAGCGCGGGCGCCCTGTTCCACTACTTCCCCAACAAGCGGGCCATTTTCCTGGCGGTGGTCGAGGACGACGGCGACGGCAAGGCAGAGCGCCTGGCGCGGGCGCGGTCCGCCGACGACCCGTTGGAAGCGCTGCTGGAGCTCGTGGACTTCCTCGCCGCCCCGGCCGCGGAACCGCTCGCTCCCGCGCTGGTGATGGAGGCGATGGTCCAGGCGTACCGCGACGCCGACATCGAAGCACTGCTGAGCCGCGGCAACGCCGAAGAGCGCGCGACGATCGAGGCGCTGCTGGCGAAGGCGGCCGCTGCCGGCCGGATCGATCCGGGCCTGGAGCCGGGGCCCACCTCGACATGGGTCCTGACCTTGATCGCCTCGCTCTACACCAGCGCGGCCACGACCCCGGACTTCGACCCCGCCGAGCAGCTGTCCACCCTGCGCCTCATCCTGCGCCGGTTCCTGCGTGCACAGGCGCATCCCGCGGGTACTTCACCCACGAGCCCGTGCAGCGCGGACTGAGAATCGACTGCCTCCCTCATCTCCCGCGTGATGTTCATCCGAACGGCACCCGACGCGGCTCGACAACGGCATTCCCAAAGCCTGCGCCTCTGTGGACTGTCCAGTCGTTCGGGTACCACCTGCGAAACGGGCAGGGCCGGGTACGGCACCGCACGGTGGCGGTGCCGGACCGGGCCGGCCGCGCGCGTACGTGTCCGTCGTCACTGCGAGGAGCCGGAGGCCTGCGTCAAATTGCCGGCCTTCGCAGTCGTCGTCAAGGGGTCCAGGGTCAGGCACCTGCCGGACCACTGGTTGACGAAGTAGTAGCCGCTGCTCCTTGACCGCCGCCGCGTTCACCGGGACGACGTTCCGCAGCTGGCTGCCGGAGAATGGGGTTTGTACTCGTGCACAAAGCCAACCGGTTCTGGGCAACGTGCAGGTCATCATCGACGCGGACAGCCGCTTTGTCGACGACCGTGGTCGCGGACGGCGCATACCTCGGCACCGGGCTGATCGTCCCGCACCGCAGACGGGCCGGACGGCCTCTCCTGCGCGGGCAGGAGGAGGACAACGCCGAACACCGCCGGGTCGATGGCAAGGGCCCCGGCCGGCGTCACCTCGTGGAGCATCGGCGTCGGGACCGCACGGCCGTCGCGGCGGCGCACGGGGATGTTGAGGGCCGAGACATACTCATCGGCCCTCAGAGCCGCCTCCGGGGTCTCTCCTCCGTAGAAGGGGGCCAGTTCGTGGAGCTCCTCCCCGGCAGCGTTGCGCGACAGCCGCGAAGCGACTGACCAAAGCCAGAGCCCGCAAGCTCATCACCGCACTGGTCGGCCACGACTAAGGGCTGTCCCGTAATCCCCGGCGGGCGCACGACGACAGCCACGACACCTCGCCGCGTTGTCGGAACGCCCGGACACGCCCAGTATCAGCACGCTCCTCCGCCTTGCGATGCACCGCGTCTGACACCGCGCGCTGATCCACCGGGGATTACGGGACAGCCTTTAGCTTGCCGTTTAACGTCCTGCCTGAACTCGCTCAGTACGAGTTGTCGAGTTGGTCTACGAGGAATCGAAGCTCGCGAGCTCGGCGCCGAGACATGCCGTGTATCACGGCATCCAGGAACTCCCGTGCTTCGAAGGGGCTGCCGCAGCATTCCCACACACCGCAGCCGCCGTCCTCGTACTCACTCCAGAGGTTGCGGTACGGGTCCCGCACGAACCCTCGCCAAATCCTCACGGACTCGGCCGTGACGCCAGGCCGCAGGTAGTTCCGGCTCCTCTCGACCCTGGCAACTTCGGCAAGAGCGGGCGGGGATAGGCCAGCGATAGCGGGTTGATAGGTAAGCCGGTGCCGCGGCCACTGCTCGGCGCGGACACGCCCGGGCCGTCTACGCGGCATGGGCCTTTCTGTGGAACGTCATGGGGTGATCCTGCCAGAGACGGTTGCGCCGTGGCACCTGACTTGCAGCTCAGTCCGTTCGTCGCGGCTTCGTCCCCTTCTTGTGGTGTGCGGGGCCGTTGTACGGCTCGCCGGTGGCGAGGACTCGTCCGACGTCGTAGCGGTTGGCGGTCCGCCGGTTCTTCGATCTGCGTGGCCTGCCGGGGCCGGGCCGGCTGGGTTTCGGTGCACGGGCTGGCGTGCCTGTCTTCGCCCGCAGGTTCCTGAACCCGCGACGGACTCGGACAGGGGTGAGTCTGTTCGGTTCCGCCGGCCGCTCCCACGGCCGGCGGAGATCGCGCGCGAGGGGGCGGGCCAGGCGGAGCTGGGCGAGTGCGGCCAGGACGAGCCATGCCCAGCGGTCGGCGGCCTGCGAGTCCCGCACTTTGGGCCGGGTCCAGCCGAGAGTCTGCTTGAGCAGTCGGAAGGTGTGCTCCACGTCGAACCGGCGAAGGAGCGCCTGCCAGCAGCGGTCGACGTCCTGAGGATCGGCGCCGGTGCCCGACCACCACAGCCAGACGGGCTTGTTCACACCGCCGCTGGGCAGCTTCTCGACCGACAGGCGGATCACGGTGCCCTCGATGATCGGCAGCGGCCCTTCATGATCGCCCCATGCCGCCCGGCGGGTCAGCCGGGGATGCAGCCGGTCCCACGCTTGCGCCGTCGCCGTCCCATACCTGTCGGTGTCCCTGAGGGTGACCACGTCTGGATCACCCCAGGTCCCGGGTCGGCCGAAGACGAACTCGCCGCCATGCTTGGGCGGGCGGCCGCCCTGCGGCGGGCAGATCCACGGCACCGGAACGGGCTTACGCATCACCCGGTCCGAGCGGAGCCGGCCCAGAACCTCCACGGGCAGGTCGGCCAGGAGGTGGGCGATGCGGGGCGCGTCGTAACCCGCGTCCAGCACGACCAAGACCTTCGGGTCCCCGTCGCGCCACTGGCAGGCGTCCACGAGACGTTGGACGACGTCACGGACTTGGTCGGCGGTGACCGCGGCCAAGTCGGCGCCGGGCTCCAGCCGGATCGCGTCCAGCAGCGCGGTCCATGCGGTCCGGCCGGTCTCCAGCGGGGCGACGATCGAGTACAACCAAGCGATGGCCTCCAGAGTGCGGCGGTGGTCGGCCCACCGCCGCCCGCGGACCGGATCCGCCGGCATCAGCGGCTCGATCCGGTCCCCCATCGCATCAGTGATCACCAATCGGACGGACACAACTGATCAACTGACGAACACATCAAAGAGGCACGCGCTAGATGTGCACCTCGGGGGAAAACCGGTCCAGCACAGCTCGGGGGCAGATGCCGCATGTCGTTGGCGACGAGGACGGAGGCCGGCCGACCGGGCGCGTATCGGATGACCGTGAGAGCGGCGCTGCCATGGTTGAGACCAAGCCAGCGCCACTGCGGCGCATGCATGGCGTCCCGGACCAGCCAGGCGACCAGGAAGTTGTGGGTGACGACCAGTTCGCACCGGTCCTTTTCACCGTCCACCGGCCCCGTGAACATGTCCAGCGCCTGCCGGGCCAGCGCAGGTCCGTGCTCCCGCTCCTCCTCAGTGGCACCAGCGAGAAAGCGGAGGAAGAAGTCTGCGGATTCTGCCGGAAGCTCCTCTCGCACTGGCAGGTAAGGAACGTAGTCACCGGCTCGACTTGGTATGGACCTGACAAATAGTGGTCGGCTAGCGTAGCGCCCGACACTCTGTGAGAGCGCTCTCAAGCGTTCACTTCCCCCACACCAGGAGGTCTCGTGAAACACACCCCCTTACGCGCGGCCGTCGCCGCCCTGCTCTTGACCGTCGGCCTGGGCGCCGCCCATGCCGGCGTGGCGAGCGCCGTCCCGCTTCCGGAGCCCGCCGCAGCGCCGTCCGCCTCGTCCGGACTGCTCGACGCGATGCGCCGGGACCTCGGGCTCACCGCTTCCCAGGCCGAGGAACGGCTGAGCGCAGAAAAGGCCGCCGCGGCCGTGGAGAAGACCGCACGGCAGGCCGCGGGTGGTGCGTACGGCGGCTCGTGGTACGAGCCTTCCACCGGCCGGCTCGTCGTCGCGATGACCGACCGCGCGAAGGAGTCCGCGGTGCGGGCACTGGGCGCCGACACGCGCATCGTCCGGCACAGCGCAGCCGCGCTGGACCGTGCCAAAGCGCGCCTGGACACGCTGCGCGCCCCCACCGGGGTGGCCGGCTGGCACGTCGACCCGCGGACCAACAGCGTCGTCGTCACGGTCGTACGTACCGAGCGGGAAGCCCCCGCCGTACGGGCGTTCGTCGACCGGGCCAGGGCCGGCGGCTCCGTCACCGTCACCGAGACGGCGCAGGCGCCCCGTACGTACGCCGCGGGCACCGTCGGCGGCGACCCGTACTACACCGGCAACGTCCGCTGTTCGATCGGCTTCTCCGTGTACGGCGGCTTCGTGACGGCTGGGCACTGCGGGCAGGCGGGGGCCGCCGTGCGCGGCTGGGACGGGTCCGCGATGGGCACCTTCCAGGGATCCTCGTTCCCCGGCAACGACTACGCGTACGTCGGCATCCACAGCGGCTGGTGGACCGTACCGGTTGTGCTCGGCTGGGGCACCATCCCGGACCAGCTGGTACGCGGCTCCGCCGAGGCACCCGTGGGCGCCTCGATCTGCCGGTCGGGGTCCACGACGCACTGGCACTGCGGCACCGTCCTCGCCAAGAACGAGACCGTCAACTACAGCCAGGGCGCCGTCTACCAGATGACGAAGACCAGCGTCTGCGCCGAGGGAGGCGACTCCGGCGGCTCGTTCCTCAGCGGGGACCAGGCCCAGGGCGTCACCTCCGGCGGCTGGGGCAACTGCTCGTCCGGCGGCCAGACCTGGTTCCAGCCGATCAACGAAATCCTCGGCCGCTACGGCCTGACGCTGCACACCGCCTGACCCTGCACACGCCTGAGGTCGGCACAACGGCAGGTCCTTCCGGGCGCGAGCACCCGGAAGGACCTGTCGCCCGACTTCCCGTACGGGCTGGCGGCGCTGCTCGTCGACGCGTCTGTGGCGTCGCGGACCAACGCCGGTGCACCCATCGACGGGCTGCGCGGTGCCGGACACCAACGCATGAACGAGGAACCGTCGGCCGGGGCTGGGTTCGTGGCCGGGAGCACGCGGTCCGGATGCCGCGCGGAGTACCCGCGGCGGCCGTCCGGCCGACGATCACGTGAGGCTCCGATTCACACCTCTCTGCATCAAGCCAGGCTTAAGAGATCGTTAAGCCGAAGGCCACGAAAGAAAACCGCAGGTGAGGGGCGTGCGAAGAGTGACGTCTGACGTTGCCATGACGGTTACCGCTCCGTAATACTCGCTGTCTCGGGTGACATTGCGTCACGTGTGGGAGCGCTCTCATACCCCTCCTGCCGCTCTTCACGACTCGCCCAGGCCGGCCCCCCTCCTCCCCCACCCAGACAAGGAACCACGCCCATGGCTGCTGCTCATCGCGCACGTCGCCGCTCTCTCGGCGGAGTGGTGCTCCTCGTGACCACCGCCCTGGTCGCGGCGGTGCTCATGTCCTTCACCCGTTCGGTCGCCCCGCACGCCGGTGCCGCAGTTGTCGCGCAGACCTGGTCCGACGAGTTCGACGGTGCGGCCGGCCGCGCTCCTGACGCCGCCAAGTGGACGCTTGAGAGCGGCGGTTCGGGCTTCGGCAACCACGAGCTGCAGTACTACACCAACAGCACCTCGAACGCCGCGCTCGACGGCCAGGGCAACCTCGTCATCACCGCGCGGAAGAACACCGACGCCGGCCTCGGCTGCTGGTACGGGCAGTGCCAATACACCTCGGCCCGGCTGAACACCGCCAAAACCTTCACCCAGGCGTACGGCCGCTTCGAGGCCCGCATCAAAATCCCGCGCGGCCAGGGCATCTGGCCCGCCTTCTGGATGCTCGGCAACGACCTCGGCAGCGTGGGCTGGCCCAACAGCGGTGAGATCGACATCATGGAGAACATCGGCCGCGAACCCAACACCGTGCACGGTACGGTGCACGGCCCCGGCTACTCCGGAGCGGGCGGCCTCGGCGCCCCGTACAGCCTGCCCGGCGGCCGCGCCTTCGCCGACGACTTCCACGTGTTCGCCGTCGACTGGAGCCCGAACTCCCTCGTCTGGTCGGTGGACGGCACCGCGTACAAGACCCTCACGCCGGCCGACACCGGCGGCAACAAGTGGGTCTTCGACCACCCGTTCTTCGTCATCCTCAACCTGGCGGTCGGTGGGGACTGGCCCGGCAGCCCGGACGCCTCCACGTCCTTCCCGCAGACGATGACCGTCGACTATGTCCGCGCCTCCTCCGCCGGCGCCCCCGCCGCACGCCCGATCCGTGGCATCGGCGGCATGTGCGTCGACGTCGCCGGCGGCTCCGACGCCGACCGCACCCCCATCCAGCTGCACGACTGCACCGGCAGCGCGGCCCAGCAGTGGACCATCGGGGGCGACGGCACCGTCCGCGCCCTCGGCAAGTGCCTGGACGTCGCGGGCGGCTCCACCGCCGACGGCGCCGTCGTCCAGCTCTACACCTGCAACGGCACCAACGCCCAGAAGTGGACGTACACCGCCGCTCGTGACCTCACCAACACCGGTGCGGGCAAGTGCCTGGATGCCAAGGGCAACTCCTCCGCCGACGGTACCCGGTTGCAGACCTGGACCTGCACCGGCGCCGCCAACCAGAAGTGGACGGTCGGCTGACCCACCAGCCCCGCCGCCCTCCCCTCTCCCCCCGTCCCCGCATCCGACCGCTCCCCCGCCCCACCTCACGAAGAACGGACCCCCACCGTGACGGCTCGCCACCAACGAACCATGCCCCGCAGAAAACTCCTCGCCGTGACGGCGGGCCTGGCCCTGGCCGTGCCCGCCGCGGCAGCCTGGCTCGAGATGGGCGCCAACGCCTCCACCACCGCCACGCTCCCCTTGGACCTGGTGAACACCACCGGCAACAACACGGTGTACGCCTATGTGCTCGGCCGTGACCCCGCGGCCGGCGGCACCTGGGCCTTCATCCGGGCCGACGGCTCCAGCCTGTACCACCCGCCGGCTCCGGCCAACGATCAGACCCCGCTCGGGGTCGACTGTGCCATCCCGCTCAACGCGTCCGGCGCCGGAGCGCGGAGGGTGACGCTGCCGCGCCTGGACAGCGGCCGTATCTACTTCTCCGTCGGCACGAAGCTCACCTTCCTGGTGAACCGCGGCGGCGGTCTGGCCCTGCCATCGGTGAGCAACCCTTCCGACCCGAACGCGAACGTCGCTCACGACTTCTGCGAATTCACTTTCAACAGCGACCAGTTGTACGCCAACATCACCTTCGTCGACATGGTCTCGCTGCCAATCGCCTTCCAACTGGAGACCGGGCAGGGCACCCAGACGGTGCGCGGGCTGCCCGCCGACGGACTGTCCCGGGTCGCCGCCGCGCTGCGGGCCCAGTCCGCCGCCGACGGCAGCGACTGGAACCGGCTGATCGTCACCGCGGGCGGCCGCGACGTGCGCGTACTCAGCCCCAACCTGGCAATCCGCGGCAACAGTGCCTTGTTCCGTGGATACTTCGACGGCTACGTGGACGAGGTGTGGAACAGGTACCGTTCCACCGACCTGCGCATCGACACCCAGTTCACCTGGGGAACCGTCACCGGCCGGGTGAACGGCGACGCCCTCGTCTTCCCCGGAGTCGGCAGCTTCGCCAAGCCGTCCACCCTTTCGATCTTCTCCTGCAGCGACGCGCCCTTCACCACGGGCAACGACCTGATGGGCAATCTCAGCGCACGGCTCGCCGCCGCCTTCAACCGCACCACCCTGCTGGACAACCCCCACCAGCCGACCGCCGAGAACCCCACTGCCTTCTACACCCGGCCGCGCACCAACCACTACGCCCGCATCCTGCACAACACCACCCCCGACCATCTCGGGTACGCCTTCCCGTACGACGACGTTCACCCGGCCGGAGTCGACTTCGAGGGCAAGGTGCAGTCCGGCACCCCCGGCCGCTGGACCATCACGGTCGGCGGTCTGGCCGGCGGCGGCACACCAGCCCCCACGCCGACCGCCACCGCCTCGGGCGGCGGGGTCAGCGCCTTCACGACCATCCAGGCCGAGGCATTCAACGCCCAGTCCGGAGCACAGGTCGAGGCCTGCTCCGACGGTGGCGGCGGATCCGCCGTCGGCCATCTGTCCGACGGCGACTGGCTCAAGTTCTCGGCCGTGGCCTTCGGCTCCACCGGCGCCACCCGCTTCGACGCCCGAGTCGCTTCCGGGGCCGCCGGTGGAGTCAGCGGCCTGGTCCAGGTCCGCCTCGACAGCCCCACAGCCACCCCGGTCGGCGGCTTCGCCGTCGCCAACACCGGCGGCTGGCAGGCCTGGCGCACCGTCCCCGCCGACATCCGCCGCACCACCGGAACCCACGACGTCTATCTGACCTTCGACAGCGGCCAGTCCTCCGACTTCGTCAACGTCAACTGGTTCTCCTTCGCATAAGGCCTGTTGTGAAAGTGGCGTCGTCAGCCGCCGTTGAAGACGAGATACCGGTGAGCCTTGCGCTCGACTTGAGCAGTCAGAGCAAGGATCTTGTGCACTGCCTCGGCTTCTTGAGGCCTCTGAGCTGCGACCGGTTGAACACTGTGTCGTCGCATGGATCGACGTAGCCGAGCAGGGGCAGGTCTTGGCTCGCCGAGCCGCCGCACTGGACTGCGAGCACGTCCCCACATCCGGTCGTCGTCCTGGTCGACGCGGTCGCCCACATCGACCCCGCCCCGGCCAAGGCGGCGCTGCGCATGATGCTCGGGCCCAGGCCGAGGGCCTGCAGCTGACGGGTGAGAGCGGTCCGCCCGGCCACCCCGGTGCGCTCTTCGGCATGGCCGCGCTGACCGCGCGGGCCGGTGGACGATGCGCGGTCCCGGTCGCGGAGGCGGCCCGGCACGGGCACGCCGACGCCGAGCGGCTGCTGGCCGGGACGGTCGGCCTCAGGATCAGCGGCACGTGGACGATGCCGGACCCGGAGTTCTTCGACGAGGTCCGGATCGGGATGGGCAAGCCGCTACTGACCTGGTAGGCGTGGTGTCGTCAGTGTGAGGCCGGTTCCGCTGAGGCATCCGTCGAGGACGTCGCTGCGGTACTGGATCTGGCGGAGGCTGTGTCGTAGCCGGCGGATGAGGTGGTCCGGGTCGGTGAAGGCGGTGTTGGCCTGGCTGGTGCGGCGGAGGATTGACCAGATGCCTTCCACCGGGTTGAGGTCGGGTGCATAGGGCGGCAGATGGTAGACGGTGAGCCAGTCGTGTGCGTCGATGAAGGCCCCGCATCCGACGGTCCTTGTGGACGTTCAAGCTGTCCCAGATGAGGACGATGGGAGCGCCGAGTTGCTGGTGGGCTGCGATGAGGAGGTCGCGGTACTCGGTCCAGGCGAAGCTCTTGCGGCCTCCGCTCTTGTGATCTGTATGGCGTTTGGGTCGGTAGATCAGGCGGGAGCGTTCGCCAGCTTTGTAGCAGCACAGGGCTGCGATGGAGAAGCGGCGCTGGGAGCGTCCGCGGACCCGGATGACCGGTGTTGTTCCACGTCGGGCCCAGGTGCGTGAGGTCGGCGGCGTCATCGAGAATCCGGCCTTCGTCTTCGTAGACGATCCAGGCTCCGAGCGCCGCCGCGGTGGTTCCAGGCGCGGCCACACCTCTTTCACCCCGCCGGCCACCGCCGCCTCGTCCCGCTCGACGGCACGACGGGCCGGAACCTGATGGCTCCAGCCGTGCCTTCGCAGCATCTGGGAGATCCCCGACAACGTCACGGACTTGTGGAACCGCCGGCCGATCAGTGTGCTCCTGGCCGGCGTCCAGCGCTGATCGGGCCAGCCATGAGCAACCGGGCCCTTGGCCAACTCCTCCTCAAGCACGGCGAACAGTCACTCGTTCAGCTTCGGACGGGACGCCGGGCCCTGAGAACGAACCCCGTCCTGGCCGGCCTCCAGCCAGGCCCGCCGCCACCGCTGAACCGATCGGACGCTGACCCGTAACTCCTTCGCGATCTCCGTACTGCCCCGCCCAGCGGCGAACATCCCGACCGCTTCCATCCGGACCCGCTCACGGAACGCTTGCCTCTCCGCGGTCAGACCCCATCCTGCGGATACCTCACACCTCTGGCATACCGCGACGATCACGTCGTATGCCAAGGCCGGTTGGCGGTGGCCGATAGATCACGCCTCGTTTTTCCTGCGGCACGAAAAGTGCTCGGGCAGCCCTTCGGGGCCTGGAAGGCTTGCGGGCTGACCGCAGCCGAAGCGGCAGAGCGGTATCGCTTGACCCGACGCGTCGAGCGGAACCCTGGCGGCCTCGGTTTCCTTGGGGCGGGTCTCAAGAATCATCGCGCGGCTGCCGCGTCTCTGCTTCGGTTCAGCCCGCACATCCGAAGACGGACGGTCCTCGGTGCATTGGTCGCGCCGGTCCCCCTGTCGTACGGGTGGCTGGCGCTCCTTTCGTCCAGGGCGGTCCCGTTCGCCTCGAGGTACTGCTGCCACTGCTGTGCGGGGAGCCAACCGTGGTGGCCGCCCCGTGGGAACGGGAGCCGTTCACCGGCCGCAGCTTCCACGATGAACCGGGTGAGGGTCAGGGCGCCTTCCCCTGTGTAGGTGCTCGACTGATGGCCTGGCACGAGGACGCGGTGCCAGCCCCCGCAGTACCCGGCGTCGGTGGGGTTCTCCGGGTCGTAGGGCTTCTCCGGGCACCGAGTGAGCGCGCCGCTTTGGTTGCACTTGCCCTCCTCCAGGACGAAGTTGCCGTCCTGGACCGCGATGGGGTTCCGTTGCACACGGATGACGGAGGCCGGCAGGTTCGGTGTGCGGACGTGTGGGACGGTGCCCGCCCCACACCTGCGGCGGGACGTCCATTCCTTGGGGTTCCAGCAGTCGCGGATCTGGTCGATGTCGCTGTACCACTCCAGCCAGCTGCCCCAGGGGTCGGGGATGTAGTGGAAGTGGTTGCAGCCGACGGTGTGGCGTCCCAGGCCCCAGCCTCGCGACCAGCCGTTGTCGAGCAGGCGCGCGAGGCCGGCGAGGTCAGGCGGCAGGGATCCCTCAGGCGGTGCGCAGCCGGGCCTTGCGGGCGCTGCGGGTATCGCGCAGGTAGAGCCGGGCCACGCAGGCGATGATCCACGCGGCCAGCACGGCGAGGCCGGACCACAGGCCGTCAGCGTGGAAGTAGGACATCCCCTGGAGAGCGCGTACCCCTGCGCCGACGGGCAGCGCGCCGGACAGCGGATGCAGCCAGTCGGGCAGGTAGAAGGGGGGCATGACACCGCCGCTGGTGGCGTTGCCGAAGATCAGCAGGATCACCGAGGCGATGGCGGCGCCCGCGGATCCGGTCCATTTCACGATCGCCATGGTCGCGCCGCCCGCCGCCATGGCCATCAGAGCGGTGACCGCAGCGGTGCCGGCGAAGGAGCCGGGGAGGGCGCCGAAACCGGTGTCGCCGGCGAGGAGGGCGACGATGATGCCGCCGAGGGCGCCGAAGAGGGTCAGGCTGGCGATGCGCTGGCGAAAGCGCAGAACGGGCGCGGCCTGGTAGGTCATCATGCCGAAGAGGTAGCCGGCCAGGACCAGGCCGAAGGCGGCGTAGAAGACCGACAGGCCGCGGGTGTCGCCGGCGGACACCGGAAGAATGTCCGCGCCGGCCGGGGGCGGGCCGTCCTGCGCTGCGGCTTGGGCGAAGGCAGCGGACAGGGTGCCGGTCACGGAGGGGCCATTGGCGCCCGCGTAGAGCAGCTTGCCGCTGCCCTGGCCGTGGTCGGGGACGTAGGCGGCGTAGGCCTCGCGGTGCGCGACCGCCTCGCGGGCTGCGGCTTCGTCGCCGTAGGGCCTGACCTCGAAGCCGCCGGGCAGGACCCGCTCCAGGTCGGCTTCCAGGCGGTGCGCCTCGGCGGCGCTGCCTACGGCCGCGACGGGGAGGTCATGCGGGCGGGGAGCGTGGAAGGCCGCGAGGTAGACGCTCACGAAGATCGTCCCGATGGCGAGCACCACGGCGACGGGCAGCAGAACGCCCTTCAGCCGGAGCGAGGATGCGGTTCAGGGGCGGGGTCGGGTATGTCCCCGTGGGCGGTCGGCAGGACGTCGGCGATCGGGAGGTAGGTGGGGGCTGGCATGAGGAAGGA
The DNA here is from genome assembly GCF_055559995.1 of Streptomyces sp. NPDC023541. NCBI lineage: Bacteria > Bacillati > Actinomycetota > Actinomycetes > Kitasatosporales > Streptomycetaceae > Streptomyces > Streptomyces sp. NPDC023541. Next base: position 56,855 of record NZ_JBVHJO010000014.1, on the reverse strand, counting down.
CCGTCCACAACTTGTAAGGTGCCTGATAACCGAAGCAGTAAAACATAAGTTGCCTTACAAGTGGGGTCCATGTGAACGAGCAGCCCATCCACACCGGCTATCTGGCCTGGCACTTCGCCCAGGCCATGGCCACCCGCCTGGAGAGAGAACTGCGCGCTGTCGAGCTGAACCTCGCGCAGTACAACGCCCTCCAGCGGGCCGAGCGCCAGCCGGGGATCTCCAGCGCCGACGCCGCCCGTCACGCCGGCATCACCGCCCAGTCCATGGGCTCTGCCGTGGCCAGCCTCACCGACCGCGGACTGCTCACGCGCTCGCCCCACCCCACCAACCGCCGCATCCTGTGCCTGCACAGCACTCCCGACGGCTCCCGCCTCCTGGAGCAGGCACGAGATGTGGTCCGCCGGGTCAATGAAGAGGCACTGGCGGTTTTGGAGCCCCAGGAGCAGGCCTCGGTGCATCACCTCCTCCACCGTCTGGTCGCCCATCTCAACCCCGGCGCCCTGCCCCCCACCGCCGGTCCCACGGCAACGCCCGACCCGTGAGACCAGCCGCCGCACCCGCCGGCGGCATCCGCGCGGGGGACTGAAGCGCTGCCCCGGCGCACGCGCGAGGGCGGCCCGGTTCTCGTCATACTTCAGAGCTACGCAGCAGAGCAGCTCTGCAGGGTGATGCCGACCACGGCCGCTTATCCCTAACGTCGGTTGAGACGCCCTCCCGACACCTCAGACCATGGACGCCACTCCCGGCCTGCCACCGCCGTACCCGGTGACGGCCGGCCTCACTCGATACAGGTGAACGTGAACGACGAGCCACCCGCAGACCGGCTCCGAAAAGTGAACGCCCTCCGAATGGGTGCGATCTCCTTGCTGCAGGATCTGCTGACGCTCAGGTCCGACCCGCTGCCGCCCCTGCGTCGACCCCGTCGGCTCCGCCGTCTGCCCCACGCATGCGTTGCCGCGGCCGCCGCCGTCGTGGTGATCGCCACCAGCGATCAGCTCGGCCACCGCAACCAGCTCGGCCTGGGCTACGGCATCCTCCTCGCACTGCTCCAGGGCGGCGCGCTCCTGCTCGCTCTCGCCCACCCCGCCCCCGCCTGGTGGCTGTCCCTGACAGGGGCCGGCATCGCCGCCGCGGCCAGCACTCCCCGTCTCCTCGAAAACACACCCTGGCCCTGGACCATCCCAGGCTTGTGCGCACATGCCGCGGTCCTGCTGCTGCTGTCCCTGCGCGTCCGCGCCCCCGCCGCGTGCGCGGCCCTCGCCGCCTCCGTCCTCCTTCCCTTCCTGATCGAACTCGCTGCGGCCGTCGGCCGACACCAGGGCACCACCTTCCTGACCTTGGTGCTGTTCTCGCTCGCTGTCGCTCTCGGTACACCCTGCGCGGCCGGCGCGCAGCCCATGCGCAGCTGGCCGAGCAGGCGGCGCTGGCCACCGTGGAACGGGCACAGCGCACCCTGCTGGAAGAACGCGGGCGCATCGCCCGCGAGCTGCACGACGTCGTCGCCCACCACATGTCGGTGATCTCCATCCAGGCCCAGGTCGCACCCCACCTCACCGAAAATCCGACCGCGCTGGCCGAGAACCTGGCGGGCATCCGGCAGAACGCACTGGGCGCCCTGACCGAACTGCGCCGCATGCTCGAGTCCTACGCTCCGACGACACCGAAAACCCCCACGGCCCTCAGCCCACCCTCGACGACCTCGACGCGCTGGTGGCCAACGTTCGCGGGGCCGGCTTGAACGTAACCACCGAAATCACGGGCCGCCCTGTCCGGCTCCTCGACCCCGGCGCGCAGCTGGCCCTCTACCGCATCACGCAAGGGGCCCCCAGCAACTGCCTGCGCCACGCCCCAGGCGCCCACGTCCACCTGCGCCTCATCCACACCGACGACGCCCTCGAACTCGACATCACCAACACCGCCTCCACCACACCCGCTCCGCCCTCCCCCGGATCCGGACATGGACTCCTGGGCATGCGCGAGCGCACCACCATGCTCGGCGGCCACCTCACCGCCGGGCCCGATGACACCGGCGGCTACCGCGTCAGCGCGCACATCCCGCTCAGTGAGCGCCTCGCCGCCCACCGCGATGACGCCATGCATACGGAGAAGAGCAGCGCATAACACCGATTGGCGCGTGGCGTCGCCCGCCCTGCCCAGGCAGCCGCTCGAGGAACCGCGGCTGTTGCCGAAACGACCGGACCGACACCAAGAACGAGGACACCGTGCCCCAAGATGCCCGCACACCGCTCGACGCCCGCTACGGCACCGACGATCCCCACGCACTGCGCGAACGCGTTCACGAGACCCTGCTCGCGGAGATCACCAGCGGTGGGCTGCCGCCGGGCACACTGCTCGGCGAAGGGGACACTGCCCGGCGGCTGGATGTCCCCCAGGTTCGCGTGCGGGAAGCCCTGCTGACTCTGGCCTCACAGAGGTTGATCGAATACAGCGGCCCCGACAGTGCACGCGTGACCCACACCAGCACCGCCGCAGCCCGGCACACCGCGACCGTCCTGCACGGCCTCTACCGCACCGCCCTCCTCACCGCCCCCTGGCCCCTCACCGACGACCGCGTCCAAGCCGTGCGCAACTGCGCCGCAGCACACGCCCGCGCCGCGTCCGCAGGCGATGGCGCCGAAGCCCTCGCCTGCGAACTGGCCCTGTGGGACACCATCCTCCACACCTGCGCCAACCCGCCGCTCCATGACGCCGTCAACCACCTCAAACCCGTATGGCAACGAGCCCACCGCATCCACCTGTCCCCATCAGGTGTCGCGGACGCCGAGTGGAGCCCCTTCCTGACCGCCTGCGCCATCGGCGACCGCAAGCGAGCCCTCCACCACCTCGACCACCACTGGCAGAACATCGACCACCGCCTCACCCACCCCGCCACCTGAGACATCAGGAACCAGCAGACGCCAGACGTTCACGCGCCACACCGAGCCGATCACGGCAAAGCGGTCAACGACGTGGCGGCGCTGCCTCCCCCACCAGCTGAGGAGCAACGAACACCACGTCCAGGACGTCACCGCTCCCCTACGCCGCAGCGAGCCGCACTACGGGCCGGAAAACCCGAGGCCGACGGCCGGCCGATGTGGCCGCCGGGCCGTCTCCGGACTCAGCGGGACCGTAGACCCGGCCAGCGTGACGCCGGCCCCGGTGCGACAACGCCGCCGACACGGACACAGGACCGGGCTGTCGGAACGCAGGTCGAGGCATCGGCCGCCGCTTCGCACCCTGGGCGCCGGCTACACGCAACCGGCCTGGCCCTCGGGTGGCGCTGTCTGGGCGCCGGGTTGCTGTCGCGCATGCCGGGTCGCGGCGAGGGCCAGGCTCGCCTCGATCTGCTCCAGAATCTGGACAGCCTCGGCCTGCCGCTCCTTGGGCAGCTGTCCAGCCGTGCATTCCTCCAGCTCCGCCCAGACCTCGTCGACCCGGTGGCGCAGGGCGAGGCTGGCCTCGGTGGGCTCGATGATCGTCGCCCGCTTGTCGGTGGGGCTGGGGCGGCGGCGAACGAAGCCGGCGTGTTCGAGCCGCTTGACGGTGCGGGTCATGGTGGCCGCGTCGGAGCCGAGCAGCCGGACCAGGTCGATCTGACGCTGCGGTCCGAGGTCCCACAGCTGCATCATCACCAGTTCCTGGCCGGGGTGGAGGCCGACCCGGCGCAGGAGCTGCCCGGCGAGCATGCGGTGCAGGCGGGCCACCCGGATGATCGCGTTCGCCATCGGCCCGGCCTGGACCGAGGGCGGCAGCGGCATGCGAGCCGCCTCGGCAGCGTCGGGCCGGGAAGCCTCGGAGTCTGGGCCGATCATGTGATGCTGCGCTCCTTCATGTAACTGCTCGAACATCTATATCCGAGTCTATCGCTCCAAACCGGCCTAGCGGAACGCCGTTTTAGGACGAAATCCTCCCTCTTGAGTCGACTGGCACGAGGCAGGAATGTCCAGGCGGCTTTAATTGTTCGAGCAGGTAACCTGAGAATGTCAGCGGCCCTGCTGGGCCCGCACGAACGAGGAACGACGACATGAACAAGGCTTTTGCCTCCTATGACCTGGCCGGCACGCGTCTGGCCAACCGCATCGTGATGGCGCCGATGACCCGCAGCCGTGCCTACGGGCCCGGCCAGTCAGCCACTGATTTGATGGCCACCTACTACGGTCAGCGCGCCGGAGCCGGCCTGATCGTCACCGAGGGCACCCAGCCGTCCGCGGTCGGTCAGGGCTACCCGAACACCCCCGGTATCCACTCCGGCGCGCAGATCGAGGCGTGGAAGAAGGTCACCGGCGCCGTCCACGAGCGCGGCGGGGTGATCTTCCTGCAGCTGATGCACACCGGGCGGGTCGGCCACCCGAGCCTGATGGGCCTGACCCCGGTCGGACCCTCTGCGGTCAAAGCCGCCGGCCAGGTCTACACGAACGAGGGCCCGCAGGACTTCGTCACCCCGCACGCGCTGACCGAGGCGGAGATCGCCCAGACCATCGCCGATTACGCCACCGCGGCGCGCAACGCGGTCGAGGCCGGTTTCGACGGCGTGGAACTGCACGGCGCCAACGGCTACCTGATCCACCAGTTCCTCGCCCCGAACTCCAACACGCGAACCGATGGATGGGGCGGCTCCCCGGAGCGCCGCATCCGGTTCGCGGTGGAGACGGCGAAGGCCGTCGCCGAGGCGATCGGTCCGGAACGGGTGGGCTTCCGCATGTCGCCAGGCAACCCCTTCAACGACATCTCCGAAGCCGACCAGGACGACATGGAGCTCACCTACGCCGCTCTCGTCGACGCCCTGGCCCCACTGAACCTCGCCTACCTGCACCAGATGGAGTCCGCCGGGGCCCGCGGGCTGACGCTTCGGCTGCGCCGCCAGTGGCCGGGCACCTTCATCCTCAACCCGTTCACCGGCACCGAGCCCACCGGCCCCCAGGAGCTGGACCTGATCCAGGACGGCACCGCCGACCTGATCGCCTACGGCGCCCTGTTCCTGGCCAACCCCGACCTGCCCGAACGCCTCGAACGCGGCGGCCCCTTCAACACCCCCGACCGGGCCACCACCTACGGCGGCGACGAGCACGGCTACACCGACTACCCCGCCCTGCCCTGACCCGACACACGCAACCGGCACAACGAACGAAGGCACCCGCCATGAACGCTGGCCCCTACAGCCCGGCAGCACCGAAGCAGCCCAAAGCGCGGCTGAACGGCACCGTCGACCGCACGACCACGATTAACACCCCCTCCGTCGAGCAGCTGGATCTCTCATCCAAGCGCGTGCTCGTCGTCGGCGGGACAGGCGGCCTGGGCCGGGCCGTGGCCCAGCAGGCTCTGGCCCTCGGCGCCGAGGTGACCGTGGTCGGGCGGACCTTCCGCGACTACACCACGGACCGGCTCACCTTCGTCCAGGCGGACCTGTCCTCGATGCGCGAGGCAGTCCGTCTGGGCAAGGAGCTTCCCGCGGAAACCTATGACACCGCCTTCTTCTCACTGGGGATCATGGCCGCCAAGACCCGGGAGGAAACCGCCGAAGGCATCGAGCGGGACCTGGCCGTCAGCTACCTCAGCCGCCTCGCGGTCCTGCAGGGCCTCAGCCCCCGGCTGGGCGCCGCCCGCCCGGTCAGCGCCCGCCAACCTCGGGTGTTCATCATGGGAGCACCGGGGGCCGGCAACGTCGGCCGGCTCGAGGACCTGAACTCCGAGCACGGCTACAAACCGATGGCCGCGCACATGAACACCGTCGCCGGCAACGAGATCCTCGTACTCGCGGGCCACCGCAGACTCCCCGGGCCGGCGTACTTCGGCCTGAACCCGGGATTGATCAAGACCGACATCCGCTCCAACTACCTGGGGGAGGGCAGCCTCCTGCACCGTCTGGCCGAAGCCGTCGTCGGGCTGGCCGGACCCTCCCCAGAGACCTACGCGGCCAGAATCGTCCCCCTGCTGTTCACCGACGACCTCAACGGCCGCAACGCCCTGATGTTCAACAACAAGGCCCAGGTGCTCCTGCCCAGCGCCGGACTCGGCACGGACTACAACGACCGCTTCCTGGACGCGTCCGAAGCACTCCTGCGCCGCGCCGCCGGCTGATCCCAGGAGGCGGAGACGACCCCTTCACGGAACCGGCCGCCGGCCTCCGGTCAAGCTCGGGCTCCCTCGGCACCGGGCGGAGCATCACGGGGCTGCACGCGGGAGGAGGCCGCGTGACCGTCCTGGTACCGGCTCCCGCCGCGGCCGTGCCGCGCGCCACTGGTCTGCCTGAGCTCCAGTGCAGGGTGAGTCCGGCGGTGACGGCGTCGAGGTCCTGTCGTAGGAAGCCGGCGAAACCGCTTACAGGCGCCGAGGTCATCTGCCGTGACCGGGCCTCGTAATGACTCTCCGGACGCTTCGCGGAGCGGCCGAGCCGCCTGTCTGCTCCGCCCATACGGGTGGGCGGGCGGGTGTCGCGCCGCCCGCCACTCCGTGTCCGTACCGGGGCCGTCTACGGCTCTTCGGCGCTGAGGAGGAGCAGTGTGTGGGGCCAGAGCGTGTCGAGGATCGCGGGATCGTTCTTGAGTTTGGCGAAGAGGACCAGCCCCTCCAGATGGGCGATCACTGCGCGTGCGACCGACTGTTCGGCGTGCTCGCGAGGGATGTCTCCTTCGTCCGCGGCCTGGCCGAGCACGTCGCCGATCAGCGCGGTCTGCTCGTCGAAGATCTCTTCCAGCCTGGCTCGAACGTCAGGTTCCTGGGTGCTGAGTTCGAGAGTGAGGTTCCCGAGCAGGCAGCCGTCGACCGTGCCGCAGGTTTCCTTCCTGTGCCGCTGGACCTGTGCCATGCCCTCCAGCAGCCGGCGGAGCCGGACCAGCGCGGGGTTCGGGCCGTCCAGCGCGGCGGTCCAGGCGCCGCGCTGGCCTTCCCAGTAAGCGTTGACCGCCTGGAGGGTGAGGTCCTGTTTCGAGGTGAAGAAGTGGTAGAAGCTGCCCTTCCTGACGTCTGCCGCGGCGCAGATCTCCGCCACTCCCAAGCTGCTGTACCCCCGGTGCTGCATGAGTTCGCCGGTGGCGTCGAGGAGCCGCTCGCGAGCGGTGCTGGTGCGTCCCATGGCGGCAAGTATACGGTCGGTCAACTAATTCGAAGGTCCACCGACTGGCGTAATAGTTGACCGGTCGCCTACTGTGCTCTCCGGAGGCGGCCCCGCCACCCGCGTCCGGTTGACCGTTCGCCCCGATTCCGGGGCATGCACCACTTCATGGAGGACCACATGTCCGTACCAGTCTCTGTCGTCATCGCCTACCACAGCGGATACGGGCACACGGCCCGGCAGGCGGCGGCCGTGGCGGAGGGCGCCGCGGCGGTGCCCGGCGTCCTGGCCGATCTGCGGGACGTCTCCACGCTCGACGAGGGCCTGTGGGCGGCCCTGGCGGAGGCGGAGGCGATCGTCTTCGGCTCCCCTACATACATGGGCGCCACCTCGGCCGTGTTCCAGCGCTTTGTGGAGGCCAGTGCCCCCGTCTGGGCCGCGCGTGGCTGGCAGGGCAAGCTCGCCGCCGGGTTCACCAACTCGGCGGGGGTGAACGGCAACAAGGACAACGCGCTGCTGTCCATGACGGTCCTTGCGGCCCAGCACGGCATGAACTGGGTTCCGCTCGGCCTGATGCCCGGCTGGATCTACAGTTCCGGCGGCAGGCCCGAGGACCTGAACCGGCTGGGTTCGTTCGTGGGAGCCATGGCGCAGTCGCCCTCCGACCTCGGCCCGGAGGAGGCGCCCACGGAGGCCGATCTGCGGACCGCGCGGCACCTCGGCGAGCATGTCGCCCGGACCGCGCTGCAGTTCCTGCACGGCCGCCCGGCCGTCGAAGCCCTGGCGGTGACGGCATGAACGCCGGACGCCTCGGTGATCTGCTGGGCATCGCCCTTCCCATCGTGCAGGGCCCGTTCGGCGGGGGCCTGTCCTCGGTAGCGCTGGCCGTGGCCGTGTCCGAGGGGGGAGGGCTGGGCTCCTACGGGGCGCACATCCTTGAACCGCAGGAGATCACGGACCTCGTCGGAGAGCTGAAGGCCCGGACCAGCCGCCCGTTCGCGGTCAACCTCTGGGTGCCCCAGCAGGACGAGGCCGGGCCATGGCCGGACCCCGCCGAACTGGCCCCGCACATCCGGCGGCTGCACCCGTACCGCGCCGAACTCGGGCTGCCCGCGATTGCGGCCGAGGACGTCACGCCGGGGCCGGACTTCGATACCCAGGTGGACGCGCTGCTCGAAGCCGAGCCCCCGGTCATCAGCTTCGTGATGGGGATTCCGCCCCGAAGGGTTATGGACGAGGCCCGCCGCCGGGGCATCGCAGTGATCGGCACGGCGACCACCGTGGACGAGGCCGTCGAACTGGAGTGCGCCGGCGTCGACGCCGTCGTGGCCTCCGGCGCCGATGCCGGCGGCCACCGGGGCGCGTTCCTGCGGCCGGTACGGGAGTCGCTCGTGGGGACGTTCTCGCTCGTGCCCCAGGTGGCCGACGCCGTCGGCGTTCCCGTCATCGCCGCCGGCGGGATCGCCGACGGCCGGGGGATGGCCGCGGCTCTCACCCTGGGCGCCGACGCCGTCCAGATCGGCACCGCCTTCCTCGCCACCCGCGAATCGGGGGCGAGCGAAGCCCACAAAAGGGCACTCGGCTCCCCCGAGGCCCGCACCACCGTTCTCACGCGTCTCTTCACGGGCCGTACCGCCCGAGGAATCGTGAACCGGTTCGTCCGTGACATGGCCCCGTACGAGGAGGCCGTGCCCGCGTACCCCATGCAGAGCGCACTGATGCAGTCCGTTCGCCGCGAAGCCGGTGCCCAAGGGCGGGAGGATCTCAGCAGCCTGTGGGCGGGTCAGGCCGCGGCACTCGCCGGCAGCGGACGTGGGGCGCGGGACTGCCTCGATTCGCTCATGGACGACTTCCGGGCACGGGCAGGTCGGGGAGCCTGACCGCGTAGCGCGGCCGCTCCCCGCCGCGCGCTGACATGCGGTGGCTGTCCCGCCCGCCACGGAGGCCCGGCGTGCGCCGCCTGCCAGCCGCGCGGTCGCAGTCCCGCCCTCACCGCGCGGCTGCTGCCTGTTGTTCACGGACCGTTGGTTGCCGCGCCTTCCCGCTGTCCCGCCACCCGCCGCTGCTCTGTCGTCCGTTAGCGGCGCGTCATCGCCGGTCCCACCGCTCCACGGCGCCGGGCCGTGCCTGCCGACACCGGGCCCGGGCCGGTTCCTCACGCCTGGCTCCCGTCGCCGGGCGTCACGGCGTGCCCATGCCCGCGCCGTGCGTCATCTTGGGATCTTCGATGAGGGAAGCGGGGACGACGGCGTCACGTGGCGGCCGGCGCCGCCATCGCGTCCAGCGGGGGCGGGGCCGGTTCCGGTGCATGCAAGCCCGCGCCGACCGGCACGTGGTGCCGCCCTGTTTTGGATAGGCCGCGAGCCTGCGGGGCACGCGAGTCCGGCGTCTGAAACCGCGCTGAGATGCGATCGCAGGATGAGTTCTGGTTCCTCCCGTGGTCGGACCATGGTCGCCGGCCTGCCGTGCGCGAGTGCGACTCCAGTTGCATATGCAGGACCGGGGGTTGATGTGGCAGTGCGTGCCTTGCGCCGAGGATGGCCAGGTGACCGAGATCATCACGGGGCTGTACATGTCCCATGTCCCCCCTGGAATTCCTCTGGGCTCGCCGTGAATCCGGCCGCGCAGCAACTCCTCATCCCTGTCAATGCGTCCCAGCCGCCCAGCCACCACAGACAACGCGGGCTTACCCAGGGTCGCCTTCTTACCCGCGCCCCCGAGCGACGTGCCCGTTTTGGCGCTTGACCACCCCTTGACCGGACGGTTCGTCCGTGACCGGAACCGCAGGCAAGCGGGCCGCTGGGAGACGCTCCAGTCGCTCCGGCCGCCTGCTGGTGAGCGTGGACGGCAGCGGCAGCTGCCAACGCCGCACCCCGCCCGGCGGCTGGTCAGCAAGCGGGAGGGGTGGTGAACGGCGAGACCCTGAGTCGCCAGTCCCCGTCGCAAGGGTGACCCGGACGACAACTGCGGCGACGCGGATTGGCAGAATTCCGGATTGTTCCCCGCCATGGGCAGGACAAGGATGGCTGGACATGGGGACAGGAGATCCGTTGCCGCATGAGGCGCACAACGCCGCCGAGTTCGTCGGCTGTCTGCGGCGGCTCAGAAACAGGCTGGCCTGACCTACCGGCAATTGGAGTCGAACGCCGACCGGTGCGGCGACGTGCTGGCGCGGAGTACCGCGGCCGACATGCTGCGCCGGGACTCGCTGCCGCGTCCGGAGGTGGTCGTCGCGTTCGTGCGTGCATGCGGTAGAGGCGAGGCCGCTGACATCTGGCTGGAGGCCAGGAACCGGCTGGCCGCCGCCGTGCCATCGCTCCGAGGCGACGCGGCGCCCCGCGACCAGGCGCCGGAACTTCCCGCCGGGCAATCGGTCGCGGTTCCTGGCGCCGACAGCAGCGTGAAGCGACGGGTCCTTGCCGCATCCGTCGGCGCCGTGCTGCTGCTGGCAGCCGTGGGGACCTGGGCGCTGTTGCCCGGCCGCCCGGGCAACCGGGACTCGGCAGCGCGGGCCGGCGTCGCTGCGCCCCTTGCCTCCTCCGCAGCCCAGTCCGCCGCCGACGGCCCTGCTCCCGCGCCGGGCCGGTCCCGGATCCGGCCTGCGTCCGCCCCGCGGCTGTGTATCACCGAGGGCCATGACCGTCAGGGGCGCTACCGAAGCCAGATCGCCGTCCAGCGCGACTGTGCCGATGCCACACCACCGAACACGGCGCTGGTGTCCGTGGGCCGCACCGGTTCCTTTTACATCCAGTGGAGCCACCCAGTTCGCGGCGACGGCTGTCTCACGGCGCTCGGTAGCGGCCACGTGGTCGAGGGCATGCTCGAACCCTGGCCTTGGGAGAGCTGTTCGGCGTCCCGGACCAGTCAGCACTTCCTCTTCGAACCCCTCGGCCGCTCCAGGACCGAGGGCTATCGGATACGCATCGTGCACAACGGGATGTGCCTCGGTATCAACGGCGCCGACGACCATTCGGCGGGTGCCGAGATCACTCAGCAACACTGCACGAAGGCACCCGACCAGGCGTTCCTGGTGGACGCCGCCGAATGACCGGTTCCTGTCACACCGTGAGCGACGGTATCTCCACCAGCGGGAATGGCACGCCGCGCCGAGGTGTGAGTTCGGGGAGGGCGCCCCAGCCGTTCCGCTTGCCCGTAGAGGCGTGTCGGGAAGGGTTCCCTTCCCGACACGCCTACGTGAGAGGCAGCCCTCTGCTGTAACCGGACGAGCTACCGAACGTTGTACGACATGCCCGTCGCGCCGATTCCGGACGGGCACTCGGCCTTGTTGTACTCCCAGCGCCAGTAGGGGCTGCTGGCGTAGGAGCGGCCGTTGCCACACTTCACGTAGACACTCACGTCAACCCCCATGCCCTGGCAGTTGGCGTGGGCCCGCCCGCGGCCGTTCGCGTAATCGATCCAGGTCGAGCAGGCAGCAACGGCCTGCGTCTGCGTCCCCGTGGCCGAAGCCGCTGTGGCCGTTCCCGGGGCCATGATTCCCGCCAGCATCAGGCCGGCGGCTGCTGCGGATATGGCGAGGGTCTTTTTCATCGAGATCTCCGCTCACGGTCTGGACATCGAGGCTGGCTGCCTCGGTGAACAACTCTCACACCGCGCGCGGCCTCTCCCCAGCGAAAGTCCCGTCCGGGACAAATCCCGGACACCAATCTCCCATTCTCGCTGTTCATCGGGGCTGTCACGTTCCCGTCCCACCCCTGTCCCGGACAGACCTTTTGGCACCGGACAAGCCCCCGAACGGCATGCAGGGCCACGAGGCCACGAACCGACACCCCTGCGGCCGACGAGACGTCCCATTCCCGGTTCCCCGCTCAAACTCAGGCATCGTCGAAGGCCACGTCGTTATCCCTTGACCACCCCTTGACCGGATGGTTCGCCCGGAGGCGGTGGGTGCACCGAGTGGAGGCCAGCCGGATCCGTACCTCGTCGTCGTCCTGTGCGAGTGTCTCGACGTGAACAGTGGAGAGCCATTGGCGCTGAGATCGATCACGGTCTCTAGGTGCGGATCTCCGTGTTCGGGTGAGGTTGGGACTGGAGCCACTCGCGCAGGGTGATCTCCTCGGCGGTGAGCGGATCCCCGGGCCGGCCGATACGGACAGGTTTGGACCGCAGCGGCAGGTGCTCGTCCACCGCGGCTTCCTCGGCTTCGACGAGCGCCCGGTAGAGCGAGGCGCGTTGGAGTTCGCCGGCGGCGGCGAGGGTCTGCACATGAACTTCACGGTGGACAGTAGTTCGCCGGTGCGGGAGCGGCGGGCGGTGAGGTCCATGCCTCTGCGCCATGCTCCGCGACGGCACCTTCTACCAACCACCCACACCCACTACAGCTTGACGAAGGCCATAGAGGCACCTTCTGGGCATACCCCATACGGGGCGGGCACCCATGCGCAGTCGAGGAGGTGGTTGCAGGTGTTGGTGCCGCTGGGGAGGTCGCTCTCACTGTTCGGGATGTAGAAGCCGTACTTGGCCCGGAAGCACGATCATCGTCTGATATTGCATCCTGCTGTCGTCCCCGACCACGTGATGCCTGAGGGTATAGAAGAGGTTGTCGCTGAGGTTCGGGGACTTCATCACCCGGTAGTTTCGGGTCTCTGATGCGGCGTAGCCCGTCACCGGAAGCACCGTATTCTTCCACTTCGTCGGGTCTGTAGTGATCTTCATCGCCGTGCTGCGCGATGCCCGCGGCATGCACCGTGGCGGCGGCGACCTCCGCCCATTCCGCGTCCGACAGCAGCCGGTCGCCGGGCGCATTGCGGACCGAGACGTGCCACACATGCTCTTCCGGCTTCGGGCCGCGCAGCGCTTCCACGGGGGCGTCCAGGAGCAGCGCCAGATCGGCGAGCGACATGCGTCTGAGGTCGCGGGCCGGGCGTGTCACAATCCACTAAATGGAGGAATGCCTTCCGATGCCGCTAGGGTGAATATCAGTGAGCTCTTTCAGAGTGGCCACTGATCGAGTGACCCAGGCCGAGTCAGGATGGGGATCGCAACGCACAAGGCTCCTGCGCCGTTGAGCAAGGTGTTCAAAGCCTCAACCCATCGGCGCAGGAGCCCTGTTGGTTCCCCATCCTGCCGCACTCGACCTGCCGCACGCTGTGGTCGAGTGGGTATCCATGCTCATCGTCACCCGTGAGGGTGACCGACGCTGCAAGCTGCCGCCCCACCAGCGCGCCCTCGTCGGCCTGGTCTACCTTCGCCGGCACGACACGCTCGCACAGATCGCCGTCGGCTTCGGCATATCCATTGGCACCGCCCACGCCTGCGTCAAAGCCGTCGTTCAGCATCTGTCCGGCCGGGCGCCCGGACTGCTGCGTGTCCTGCGAGAAGCCGACCCTGATCACGTCCTGCTCGACGGGACACTCGCCGAGTGCGACCGCATCGGCGACAGCCGGGCCGACTTCTCCCAGAAACACCGCCGTCACGGCGTGAACGTGCAGGTCGTGGTCGATTCCGCGGGCAAGCTGCTGTGGATCTCACCCGCGCTGCCCGGCCGCACGCATGATCTGACCACGGCCCGCACCCATCGCATCATCCGGATCTGCGAACGCCAGGGCGTTCCCATCCTTGCCGACCGTGCCTACATCGGCGCCGGCCCCTGGGTGACCACACCGATCTCGCCAGTACAACGACACGGCCACACGCCTTTCCAGTCGGTCTCCCGGCACTCCACAATCCTGCCACCCGTGTCCATGCTCTGAACTGCGACGAGCCCACTTCCCCGCCTCATCCTCACGCCGGTGGAGACTGCTGTCCATCCGTGCCGGCACCCATATGTGCGACACGCGATAAGTGGCACGATGGGCCCGCCGAGCGGCTTGCTCCTGCTCGAGAACGAGCGTTCGCCGGCGTCACGTACGAGAACGAACACGAGGGGGGACAGCTGTGCCTGCTCCACGCATGAGCACCACACCACTGCCCGGCATCGGGGTCCAGTACGACCTCACCACCCGCGAACACCGCCACCTGTCCGTGGTCGCGCACCGCGACGGCACGCGGACGGTGAACCTCTACCGGGCGGACGACCCCGACGCCTGCGCCCAGTCGCTGCACTTGACGGGTGCCGAGACCGCCTCGCTGATCGACGCCCTGATGCCGGCCCACCACAGCCCCAATGTCCTGCACACCACCGATCTGGGGCTGGTCGCGGAGCGGATCGAACTGTCGGCACACTCGTATTGGAACGGCCGGGTGCTGGGTGAGACCCGCATGCGGACCGAGACCGGCGTCTCGATCGTGGCCGTACTGCGCCGCGCGGAAGCCCGCCCCTCCCCCGCACCCGACTTCCGTCTGGCCGGCGGCGACACCCTCATCGTCATCGGCACCCGCGAGGGCGTCGACGCCGCCGCCGCGATACTCGGTCGGGAGTGAGCGCCCGTGCATTCCGCTCTCTTCCTGATCGAGTTCGGTGCGATCATCCTCGGCCTGGGCCTGCTCGGCCGGGTCGCCGGGCGTCTGAAGTTCTCCCCCATCCCCCTCTACCTCCTGGCCGGCCTCGCCTTCGGCACCGGCGGGCTGCTGCCCATGGGAGCCAGTGAGGAGTTCGTAGCGATCGGCGCCGAGATCGGCGTGATCCTGCTGCTGCTGATGCTGGGCCTCGAGTACACGGCCACCGACCTGGTGTCCAACCTCAAGACCCAGTACCCGGCCGGACTGGTCGACTTCGCCCTGAACGCGGTACCAGGTGCGGTCGCAGCTCTGCTGATGGGCTGGGGCCCGGTCGCCGCCGTCGTCCTGGCCGGGGTCACCTGGATCTCCTCCTCCGGGGTCATCGCCAAGGTCATGGGCGATCTCGGCCGGGTCGGCAACCGCGAGACCCCCGTCATCCTGTCCATCCTGGTCCTCGAAGACCTCGCGATGGCGGTCTACCTGCCGATCATCACCGCCCTCCTCGCCGGCGTCAGCCTGGCCGCCGGCAGCGCGACGCTCGCCATCGCCCTCGGCGTCGCCGGAGCGGTGCTGTTCATCGCCGTACGCTTCGGACGCCACATCTCCCGCTTCGTCTCCAGCGACGACCCCGAGAAACTCCTCCTCGTCGTACTCGGTCTGACCCTGCTGGTCGCGGGCATCGCCCAGCAGCTGCAGGTGTCGGCCGCCGTCGGCGCGTTCCTCGTCGGTATCGCCCTGTCGGGTGAGGTGGCCGAGGGCACGCACACCCTGCTCAGCCCGCTGCGGGACCTGTTCGCCGCCGTGTTCTTCGTCTTCTTCGGCCTGCACACCGACCCCGCGAGCATCCCGCCGGTGTTGCTGCCCGCCCTCGCACTGGCGGTGGTCACTGCCGGTACGAAGATCGCGACTGGGCACTGGGCCGCGAAGCGGGCCGGGGTCGGGATCAAGGGCCGGTGGAGGGCCGGTGGAACCCTGGTCGCTCGCGGCGAATTCTCCATCGTCATCGCCGGCCTCGCCGTCACCGCCGGGATCGAACCCGCCCTGGGCCCGCTCGCCACCGCGTACGTGCTCATCCTCGTAGTGATCGGCCCGCTAACCGCCCGATACACCGAACCCGTCGCCGCCTGGATCAGCAGCCGCCGCACCCCGCCGCGGCCGACCACCTTGGCCGAGGTGTCCACCCAGCCGGGATCCTCGAAGGACCTCAAGGACCAGGCTCAGGAGCACTGTGGGCGGTAAGGCAGCCGAAGAGGTGCTGCCGGTAACGAGCGCGGCGAGTGCCCCGGTGAGCAAGGCCCAGGCCACCGCCACCCAGCCGTAAGGGGTGTCTCCGATCAAAACCGCGGCCGCGGCGACCGTCGCACCGGCGGCCCGCGGGTTCGTGGCGCACGCCCACTGGCGCCGGGCGCTGCCCGGGTGCCGGAGCTCGGTAATGGCGGTGCGGATGACCAGGGCGGCGATGACGATCACGGGCGCCAGCAGTGAGGCATCGCCGCCGGCCATCAGATGTGCTGCCCGTCCGTACGAGCAGTGGTGCCTGCGGGCTTGACCGTGTCGTGCTGGTAGATGTCGGGGATGCCGTCGTGGTCGGCGTCGAGGTTCTCCGCCTCGTACAGGCGCCGGTAGACGGTGTTCCTCCTGCGCAGCAGGATCGCGGCGAGGACCGCGGCGATCAGGGAGGCGGCGAGGACGGCTGCCTTGACGTGCTCGGCAGTTTGGCCGCCGGGGAAGGCGAGTTCTCCGATCAGCAGGGCGACGGTGAAGCCGATCCCTGCCAGCACCGACAGGCCCAGGACATCAGCCCAGGCGAGGTCGGGGTTGAGCTGGGCGCGGGTGAAGCGGGCGGCCAGGTAGGCTCCGGCGAAGATACCCACCGTCTTGCCGACGACCAGGCCGATCACGACGCCGAGGGGTTCGGGGCTGGTGAACACCGCGCTCAGGGCCGGGCCGGAGACGCTCACCCCGGCGGCGAACAGCGCGAACAGCGGCACCGCGACGCCCGCGGAGAGCGGGTGGACCAGGTGCGCGACCCGTGAAGCGGGTGAGACCTCTTCGCCCTTGTCGCGGGTGGTGCGCAGGATGAGGCCCATGGCGACGCCGGCGACGGTGGCGTGGACGCCGCCGTTGTACATCAGCGCCCAGATCGCCACTCCGAGGGGGGCGTACCACCACCAGCCGCGCACCCGCAGCCGCTGGAGCAGGTAGAAGAGGACCAGGCCCGCAACGGCTCCGGCGAGAGCCCACAGGTTCAGGTCGGAGGTGAAGAACACCGCGATGATCAGGATCGCGCCCAGGTCGTCGACCACGGCCAGGGTCAGGAGGAAGGCGCGCAGCGCGGCCGGCAGGTGCGTGGACAACACCGCCAGGACGGCCAGCGCGAAGGCGATGTCGGTGGCCATCGGGGCTGCCCAACCCGCGCTGCTGCCACCGCCCGCTGCGGTGGTGGCCAGGTAGAGGGCGGCGGGTACCGCCATTCCGCACAGCGCGGCAATCACGGGCAGCGCGGCGGTGGCCGGGGTGCGCAGTTCACCGACGACCAGTTCGCGTTTCAGCTCGATCCCGGCGACGAGGAAGAACACGGCCAGCAGCCCGTCCGCCGTCCAGTGGCCCACGGACAGGTCCAGGCCGAGGGCCGGTATCCCGAAGTGGAAGTCGCGCACGGAGGCGTATGCCGCGCTCCACGGGCTGTTGGCCCAGATCAACGCAAGGACGGCCGCGCCGAGGAGGACCAGGCCGCCAACGGTCTCCGTCCGCAGGGCGCGGGTGATCGCCTGCCGTTCGGGCAGGGGGAGCAGTCCGAGGAAGGGGGAGCGGGTGCCGGCCATGGCAGTGGGCCTCCGGGTGTGTCAGCGACGAGGGGGCACACTGCCCCCAGGATGCCGACCAGACTTCCCGGCACACCGCGCGCCAGTTCTTGACGCGTTCTTTACACCGTATCCACTGGTGGGTCGGCTGTCTGCCCCGCACGTCTCCGCAAGATCACATCGGTGTCAGGTTGTGATCAGCCCTGGCGGGAGGCGCACCACCAGGAGGCGACGGCGGCGAGCACCAGTGCTGCGGCCGAGTACAGCGCAGGGCGCTCGCCGGGCATCGCGTAGAGGGCGGCCCCCGCGATCGTGAGGATCGCGCCCATCACCAGCAGAGGCGAAGCCGTATAGCGGGCGGGGCGGCGGGGCATCGCGGGTCAGGACCCGGTAGGTGCGGGCTGGTGCACGCGTGTGCGGAGCGTTTCGGCGAAGTCCTCGGCGCGGGCCAGCTGGAGCCGGAGTTTGTCGACCTGCTCGGAGGCGGCCTGCTCGTACTCCCGCACCCGCCCCAGCAGGCCCTCGCGCTCGCCAGAATCGAGGCCGGGCTCGTTGTCGAGGCGGTCGGTGGCATCCAGGAGGTCGCGCATCTGGTCGAGGGTGAAGCCGAGCGGCTTCATGCGGCGGATGACCATGAGGCGGGCGACGTCGGTCTCGGTGTAGAGGCGGAAGCCGCCCTGAGATCGGGCCGAGGGGACGACCAGACCGGTCTCCTCGTAGTGCCGGATGGTACGCAGGGACAGTTCCGTCCGCGCAGCCACCTCGCCGATCTGCATGTGCCTGTCGTCCACGCCCGCGGTCCTGACCCTTCTCGTCGTGGCGGGCCGCGTTCTCTGCAGCCCCACCAATCTCTACTCTAACGTTAGGGTAGAGTTACTGGTGGCGAGGGCCGTCAAGGGTGCCCCGCTACTGCCGTGTCGGGGCCGACGGTGCCCCCGGCGAAGATCCGATTCTTGCAGGAGAGAGCGTGCGCGAGCCCATGACGCTGATCGCCGCCGCCTGCCCGCCGTGACGCTTCGCTTCTGGATGTGAGCCGCCCTGCCGCGCGTCGCGCAGCCCGGCTTCGTCCCGTTCTTCGACTTCCGGCCCGCTCCGTTGCGGGCCGTCCGCGGGGTGCCGGCCCGGCCTTCCGCGTTCTGCCGCACGCCCCTGGCCTGCCCTGAGCAGGGTGTGCCCGAGCACGACAGGTACCTGCTTCCTTGTCTTCTTCCGTTGTGTCCCCTGCCGCGCGACTGCGCGGCCTGCGTCCGGACTGGCTGAACAACCCGAAGGTCTGGCGCACCGAAGTCCTGGGCGGCCTGGTCGTCGCGCTGGCGCTGATCCCGGAGGCGATCTCGTTCTCGATCATCGCCGGCGTCGACCCCGCGGTCGGCCTCTTCGCCTCGTTCACCATGGCCGTGGTCATCTCCATCGTCGGGGGCCGACGGGCGATGATCTCCGCGGCGACCGGTGCCGTCGCGCTGGTGATCGCGCCGCTGAACCGTGAGCACGGGTTCGGCTACCTGGTCGCCGCGGTCATCCTGGCCGGCGTCATCCAGGTGGCGCTCGGCGCGCTGGGTGTGGCGAAGCTGATGCGGTTCGTGCCGCGCTCGGTGATGGTCGGCTTCGTCAACGCCCTCGCCATCCTGGTCTTCATGGCCCAGGTCCCCGAGATGACCGATGTCCCGTGGGCCGTCTATCCGCTGATCATCGGCGGCCTCGCGCTGATGGTGTTCTTCCCCAAGGTCACCACCGTGATCCCGGCACCGCTGGTCTCCATCGTCATCCTGACCGCCATCACCGTCGCCGCCGCGATCGCCGTGCCCACCGTCGGCGACAAGGGCGCCCTGCCGTCCTCGCTGCCGGTCCCGGGCCTGCCGGACGTGCCCTTCGCCCTGGACACCCTGACCACCGTCGCCCCCTACGCCTTCGCAATGGCGCTGGTCGGCCTGATGGAGTCCCTGATGACGGCCAAGCTGGTTGACGAGATCACCGACACGCACTCCTCCAAGACCCGCGAATCGGTCGGTCAGGGCATCGCGAACATCGTCACCGGATTCTTCGGCGGCATGGGCGGCTGCGCCGTGATCGGCCAGACGATGATCAACGTGAAGGTGTCCGGCGCCCGGACCCGCCTGTCCACATTTCTCGCGGGGGCGTTCCTGATGGTGCTGTGCATCGCCTTCGGCCCGGTCGTCTCCGACATCCCCATGGCCGCCCTGGTCGCCGTCATGGTGATGGTGTGCTTCGCGACGTTCGACTGGCATTCCATCGCCCCCAAGACGTTGAAGCGGATGCCGGCCGGTGAGATCGCCGTCATGGTCATCACCGTGATCTTCGTGGTCGCCACCGGCAACCTCGCCATCGGCGTCGTCGTCGGCTCGATCACCGCGGTGGTCATCTTCGCCAAGCGCGTCGCCCACCTGGCCAACGTCACGGCCGTGACCGACCCCGGCGGGAGCACGGTGGTGTACTCCGTGACCGGCGAGCTGTTCTTCGCCTCCTCCAACGACCTCGTCGGCCAGTTCAACTACGCCACCGACCCCGACAAGGTCGTCATCGACCTGTCCGCCGCCCACATCTGGGACGCCTCCTCGGTCGCCGCGCTCGATGCCATCGAGACCAAGTACGCCCAGCGCGGCAAGAGCGTGGAGATCATCGGCCTTAACGACCCCAGCGCCGACCTCCACGGCAAACTCACCGGCGAACTCACCAGCCACTGACGCAACACCGAGCACGGCAAAGGGTCCCGACCATCGGTCGGGACCCTCCGCCGTTCTCCCAAATGACCGTTCATCCGGCTACAACAAGCGTCTGCGGGCCGCAAATACGCTGATCAGCCGGTTCATCCGCACCCTGGCCCGGGACACCGACCCGTGGCACGACGACGTGTGGATCGTGGACTCCACCCCGTGGAATGCGCTCGCTCACGCCCGACGGTCAAACGCTCCGACCTGGCCGGCTGAGCCGCCTACTCCTACTGCCCTCCGCACTCCCGGTTCTTCTGGGGCCTGCGTCTGCACCTGCTCTTCACACCGGGCGGACTGTCGGTCGCCTGGGCCCTGGCCAACCCGAAAACGGACGAACGTGAAGGGCTGGCCGACATGCTCACAGGCGAAAAGGACCTTCTGGCCACCCACCCCGGACAGACGGTCATCGGTGACAAGGGCTATGTCTCCCGACACCTCAACGCCTTCATGGCCCGCCACGGCCTGACACTGTTGCGGCCCATCTACCGCAACCGGCTGCCACGGCCGGGCGAGCACCTGCTCAAGCCGATCCGGTAGCTGATCGAGTCCGTCAACGACACCCTCAAAGGCCAGCTTGACCTCGAACGCCACGGCGCCAGGACCCCCGCCGGAGTTCTGGCCCTGACCACAGCCATCCGGCACAACCGGGCCAACGGAACACCGCTAACCAGGTCGCTCATCGCCTACGACCACTGACCGAGCTTCGGACTTACTCGTCCAGCCGATCTGGCGCCTCGTCAGCGACCGGCCTGCGTCCTCCCGGCACGCGTCGAGGAACTGGCCCACGTATTCCACCCTCGCGGTCCAGGACTCCGCA
Source organism: Streptomyces sp. NPDC023541 (assembly GCF_055559995.1). Lineage (NCBI taxonomy): Bacteria > Bacillati > Actinomycetota > Actinomycetes > Kitasatosporales > Streptomycetaceae > Streptomyces > Streptomyces sp. NPDC023541. The sequence goes on along the minus strand of NZ_JBVHJO010000014.1, from coordinate 36,056 downwards.
CTCCCTTCTCCCCTTCCGGCTGTCTCTTCCTGAGGCTCAGGGCCCCAGCGAGCAAACCCGGACTCGGCCACGTGACGCGCGCGCTGCAGGCGTGAACATCGGTCAGCCCCTGTTGGTCCTACTGGTCCCAACAGGGGCTGACTGCTGACCTGCGCCGGTCAGCCGGTCTCGGTGGCGAGCGCGGCCGCAGCCACCTTGGCGTCGTGCTCGCGTGGGTGAATCAGGTGGTCCAGAGCACCATGGCGTTGAGGACCAGGCAGAGCGCGCCGAGCTGATCCTCCATGCCGTCCCGGTACGCATGGTGGATGGTGCCGCGTTTGCCGTGGCGCCCGTCCCGGGCGAACTTGTGGCGGGACTCCTGCACGGTGAGCTGGCGTTTCACCTGATGGCGGCGCAAGGCCTAGATGCGGTCCCAAGTGGACCGGGCATCGTCGGCTAGATCAGCCCGACGATACTTGCCAGCCAGCGGCCCCCGGCATCCCAACCACATTCATCGCGGTGCCGGCGGCCATGATCGCGTAAGGGCCGGACATCCCTCTCTTCTGACGGACATGCCGATCTGCAGGAACAGCAGACCCACGACCCAGGAGATCATTTTCAGAATCGACGGCCCAGAATCAGCCTCGAGAGCAGCAATGAAGGCCGTAGACACGGCTGTCATCAGCAGAAAGCCCAGCACATCTGTGATCCACCCCAGGGTCTCGCCTGCCTGCTCACCCGGCCACGTACGCCCTGACCAAGGCGGGCGAACTCGGCCCCGCCGTCCTGGCGCCTTCCCCGCCGGCCGCCGCCTACATCTACGGGTGTCGGCAGCGGCCGTTTCGGGCGCAGTCCAAGGCCCGTCCCCGCAGCACGCATGTTGTGCACGGCTCGCCCACAATCGTTTACCGCACACGTCAGGGCCGAGTGAAAGGCTGGTCACGCCTGCGACCAGCCGTTCGCCCCGCCTATCACTGCAGGGGGCCCGCGATTGCCGTGAGCGCGGTGAGGTGGCGCCGGTAGGCGGCTGCTCCGTCCTCGGTCAGCCGTAGCCAGGTCCGCGGCCGACGTCCGACCTGGCCCTTCTCGACCGTCACCCAGCCGGCTTCTTCGAGCCGCGAGACCTGCTTCGACAAGGCGGAGTCAGTGATTTCCACGAGGTCTCGTACGTAAGCGAACTCGGCCTTATCCACAGCGGCGAGGGCTGCGACGATCGACAGACGCACCGCCGAAGCCAGTAGGGGCTGCAGTGCGTGTCGCGGGTGAGGACCCTGCTTCGTGCCCGTCTCGGGTTCCGGCTTCATACAGCGTGCGCTTCCCGCCAGGCCGCCGCGGCGGCGGGCAGCGCGCATGCGAGGGCGGCCACGGCCGCGAAGGCGACGCTGCCCACGAAGAGCGTCAAGCCGAGTGCGAGTACCGAGAGGTAGGCACCCGTCCATGCGCCGATCACTGTGAGGTGCAGCCGGCCGTAGCCGTGCGGGACCACCGGCTGCCGCGTGGCGAACAAGGACAGTCCCACAACCACGAGCGCGTTCGCCAGCGTACCGACCACGGTCCCCGTCGGCCCGCGCCACAGCAGCACGGCGGGAACCAGGACCAGCTGCCAGCCGGCGAACATCCATAGGTAGCCGACGTACCAGCGGCTTCGCCCCCGTGCGGTCGCCTCGACCCGCGCGATCCCCTTCAATGCTGTGACCGCATCGATTTGTGCACTCATCACATACCCCTCCCCTGGCCGTCAGCTACCCCACTGTCCGTGCTGGCATCTACTTGCCACTTTAGCAACTAAGTGCCGCCGAGGAACAACCCGAACGGCTTCGGGCGCAGGATTCCGCGTTCCGGTCGCCTCTCCCAAGCCCGCGGGACCGGCCGCCCGCTATGCACCACGCAAGGGGTCGGTCAGGGACTGACTGCCACTGGAGCAGCTGGTCGGGTACGCCTGTGCCTGCGCGTCTCCGGCGACTGCGGGGGTCAGCAGGTCGCGGGTGCGCAGCCGTTGGCGGGCTGGTGCGTGGTGGCAGCCCACGTCTTGTTGTAGTTGGCGACGTAGGCGTCGTGGATGGCGGCGTCCTCGAGCTGGAGCATGGTCTCGTCGCTCTGCCGCAGCGAGTTGGCCTCCGCCACGCCGGCCGGAGCCGAGACCGCCTAACGAGCTCGGCACGGGCTGAAGCTGCGGAGCCCAAGCTGCGGCCGGCCACCACGGCGAGCCGGAAGAGGACGCCGGGGTGTTCGCGGTCGGCGGCCCGTCCGAGCCAGTGCGCGGCTTCCCACTATTCCCTGCGCCCGGCGACGAACTGCGCGGCGGCGGTGAACACGGCAAGGATGACCGTGGAGATCGCCAGCATCACGCCGGCGGGGGCAAGCAGTCTTGCCGCGTCTGGGGTCGTGGACATCAGAGTGAACAGGCGGTTGACCGGAGGCATACCCTTGGTGAAGAGGGCTCCCATCACCAGCGCGAGAGCGGCGACCAACGCGTACCCCTGCCGCTTGAAAACCAGCCGCGAGCACAGCACGCCGATGGCGATGCCGGCCAGGGCACAGGTGAGCTGCGCCTCGAAGCCCAGCAGGAGGTCGGTTGTGGTGACCACGTAGTCGCCCATCCACAACGGGAAGAACAGTCCGAAGACCATCAGGACGAGACAGCTCAGCAGGGCCGTGCCGACGGCCGCGAGCAGGACCGTGAGCGACCGGCCGCCCGCGGTGATGACGACGATCGCCCGCTGCGGCGGGTCGTCCAGGCTCATCACAGCGATGGTCAGCCAGGTCGAGCAGACGAACAGCGCGCCGGCGGAGGAGGCGTAGGCGGGGGGCAGCGGGCCGCTGCCGTTGACGGTCAGCACGCCCATGAGACCCATGAACAGGAGCAGCGGAGCGAGGTAGCGCTGCGTGTGCAGCACGGTGGCGAAGGTGTAGCGGATGAGCGCGATCACCGGATGTTCCCGTTCGTCGCGACGCTCGGCATCCGGTGGTGGTCCGTGGTCGTCCCGGTGACGCACTCGACGGACCAGCCGTGCTGGAGCGCGGTCAACAGCAGAGCGTCGGTGGACTCACGTTCCACGCACATCCTGACGCCCGTGACGTCCCGGCTTACCGCCCGTACGCCGTCCAGTTGCTCCCAAGCGAGGTCCTGCGGTACGCGGCCCTCCTTGCCCGCCGCCAGGACGACATCGGAGGTGGGCCGCTGCCCGGTGCCCCACGACTCCGGTCCCCGCAACGACACGCGACCATTGCCGACCGCGTAGGTCCGGGTTGCGCGGGCCCGGGTGACCGACTCACGGTGGTCGGTGAACACCACCGTGCCGCCGGAGGCCGCGACCTCGGTCATGATCTCGGCGAGCACGCCGTGGGCATCGGCGTCCAGCCCGGACCACGGCTCGTCCAGGACGAGCAGCCCAGGTTCCACCAGGAGGGCCTGGGCCAGCGCGACCTTCTGCGCGTTGCCCTTCGACAGGCTACGCAGGGGGGCGTGCTTGCCGCCCACCAGCGCGAGTCGGTCCAGCAGCCGGCCGGCCCGAGCCGAGGCGACCGAGGTGGTCAGACCACGGACGCGACCCATGTGCGTCAGGTACGCCGCGGCCGACATGCGTTCGTTGGGGGAGAACCGGTCCGGGACGTACCCGACAACGAGCGGCCGGGCGGCCACCGTGCCACGGGTCGGCCGGGACAAACCCACCGCGATCCGCAACAGCGTCGACTTTCCCGATCCGTTCCCACCGACGAATGCCACGACCTCACCGGCCGGGGCCTCCACGTCCACGTCTCTCAGCGTCCAATCGCCACGGCCGTAGCGCTTGCTCACCGATTGAAGACGTAGCAACTGATCTCCTCCGTCCGGCACAACGCCCGCAGATGCTCGTGGTTGCGAGGCCCGCCCGCTCCGCATCCATGATGCCGACTACGCGAAGGCCCATATCGCGGCGGCGAGCGTTCGTGACTGCGTGATTATTCCTCATTCTGATGCTCGCTTGGGAGGCCGATACCCCACAAACGCACCCTCACCGGAGCCGGCCGGGGGGCCGAAGCCCTCGCGCACACACGCGAACACCAAGGCATTGGCAAGCGGATGTTCGACGGCCGACAGATCGCCGTCGTCGCCTCCCTCACCAGCGGCGACACCAGCCACGCCGCCGAACCCATCGCCGAGACCGCCGCCGGCGACCCGTGGGAACACGCCGTCACCGCCTGCCTGCACGCGCTGTGCCACCGGGCCTCCGACGGCCTGGGCCACGCTCAGGAGAACGAACTCGAGGCCGCGGTGCTCGCCGTCCCCGTCGAGCAGGGCATGACGGTCTTCGACACCAGATTCCGCCTCACGGCCCTGGCCGCCATCGCCTCCCCTGCAAGCCCGGCCGCCCAACGGATCACCAACCAGCTGCACCGCAACATCATCGACGCTCGCGACGGCTTCGCTGCACGGGAAGCGCTGACCGACCCTCTGTCGCGCTCACCCTCTCCGTGCTGGGCAACCCGCCCGAACTAGTCACGGTCAACCAGAGCTTCCGCGAGAACGCCGTGCCCTGGCTGCCCCAGGTCCCCGACACCCGCGACCGCCCCCACAGTTGATCGCCACAGTTCTGAGACACCGTTCACGCCCGCACCACGCAATCGGAGACACGTGACCCTGTTCGGCTTGGTCCACTATGCCCGTTACCGCCCCAGGCTGCCCGACGAGGTCGTCCAGCTTCTGGTCCAGGAACTGGTCGGGGTGCATGCGCCCACGCTGCTGGACCTCGGCGCCGGCACCGGGCAGGTAGCCCTGTCCATGCTCCCCGCCCTGCCTCGCACGGCCCACCTGGACCTCGTAGACCAGGACCAGGGCATGCTCGGCACCGCACTCGACGAACTCCAACCACACCTGGGCGGGCACACCGCCACGGTGCACGCCATCCCAGCAGAAGAGTTCGCCCCTGCCCAGTCCGCGTACCAGGCCGATCTGATCACCTGCTGCCGGGCCTTCCACTGGATGGTCCGCCCCGCGGTGTTGGCCATGGCCAGCCGGGTGGTGGCCCCGCAGGCCGCCGTCGCGGTCATGGGGGACGGCAGCCTGTGGACCCACCCGGCCGAGTGGACGGCCGCGCTGAAGGGCCTGATCCAGTCCCACCGCGGAGAGGACCGCCGCGCAGGCACCACCGGCACCCACCGCGAGCCCGGCCGCCGCTACGAAGACGACCTGGCCGACTCCGCGTTCAGCGACATCATCGAGCACCGCATCCTCTTCACCCGCGCCTTGACTCCCCCCAGTGTCCTCGTCTACCTGAGGTCCACCAGCTTCGCCCGGCCCGACCTCTTCGCCGACCGCCCCGGATTCGAGGAGCAGGCCCAAGCCCTCCTCCTCCAACACGCTCAAGACGGGCTCCTGCATGAGGACGGCGTGTTCACCGTGCTACTCGCCCGCCGCCCCGGGGCATCGCGGTGAGCGGCGGGACCCGGCACACGGTGCCGGTCGACGTCCACCTCATCCTGCGCCGCAACGGCGAAGGCGGCCCGGAGGTGCTGCTGTCCCGCCGCGCCGGACCCGTGTACGCGTCGGGCCTGTGGCATCTCCCGTCCGGGCACCTCGACCCCGACGAGGACATGGTCGAGGCCGTCATTCGGGAGGCCCGCGAGGAAGCAGGCGTCGTCATCGCGACGGAGGACGTGACCGCGGCCGTCACCGTCCACCACCGCCCACCGACGGGATCCCGTTCCCGTCTCGGTGTCTTCTTCGAAGTACGCCAGTGGTCGGGTCGGCCCCGGATCATGGAGCCGGACCGGTGCGACGGCATGGGTCGGTACCCGCTGGATGCCCTCCCCGGGCCGATGGTGGCGTACTGCCGGGCCGGGCTGGACGCCTACCGCGTCGGCCTGCCCGCCGCCGTGCACTTCCAACAGCCGGGCGACGCCATCGAGTACGGCCAGGGCGGCCCCGACCGCACCCGCCTCCTGGCCGGACCGCTGACTGGCGGGGTGGAGCTGCGCTGGCCCGTGCCTACGCGGACCTTCCGCAGCCTTCGCTTGTGCCCACCCACGGAGACCTGCAGTACCGCAACGTCCTGCTCGCCGAAGACGGAGAACCGCAGCTGTTCGACTTCGAACGGTCCGAGTACAACACCGCAACCCGGGACCTGGTGCGCCTGAGCGACACCTGGACTGGCCGTCCGGGCCTGCGCGCCGCGTTCCTCGACGGCTACGGCACACCGCTCACCCCCAGCGAAGAGCTGCGCCTGGACTGCGAGGCCGCCTTCGACGCCGTCTCCGGCATCGCCTACGGCACCAGCCACGACGACCCCGAGGTGGCCGAACGCGGCCACCGCACCCTGCGCCGACTCCACGCGACCCGGCGCCCATGACCCGTGGGGCACCCGCCGCCTTCGAGGAAGGAACCCCGTGCCCGAACCCCGCCTTGCCACCCCTCCTGACGCCGCGGAGACCGCCCGCCTGCGCTCCGAGAACATCCTCAAGCGAATCCCTCGACGAAGCCTGGCTCACCACGTGCACCGAACAGCTCGCCTTACGCCTCCGGGACGGCGGTGACGCCCGCGCGTACGTCGTCGACTCCCCCACCGGCGGGCTCGCCACCTGTGCCCCCGGCCTGGTCCACGCCGTCCTTCCGGCCCCGAAGTACCCAAAGGGGGTGGCCGTCCGGATCTACGCGGTCGCCACCGACCCCGCCCACCGGCGCAACGGCTACGCCAAGGCCGCTCTCGCCAAGCTCCTCGACCACCTGGAGCGCGACGGCGCCACCCTCTACGAGCTGCGCGCCAGCGCTGGGTCCGCCCCGTTGTACGAGCAGCTCGGCTTCGCGTCCGACCCGACGCTGGTGCGCATGACCCGCTTGCCCGCAGAGGAGGAGGGCCGTCCCCGCCTGCGCCGTGGTCGTCAGCCGGCGCCGGCCGATCCGGCCCGGCCCGGCCGTCGGGCCGCCCGTCACGCCCCGCGCACCGCACGGCTGCGCTCCCGGCCGTACCGGCTCTACGATCACCTGGTGATGAAGACTTCGAAGCCCGAGCCGGGTGCCGGCCCCGGCACCGCCTTGGTCCTGATCGACCTGATGCCCCGTATCGTGGCCTTGCCACTGGCCCCCCACACGGGTGAGGAGGTGGCCGCGCGGTGCGTGCGACTGGCCGAGGCGTTCCGAGCCGGCGGCCGCCCGGTGGTGGCGGTGCGAGTTGAGCGCCCGAACGTGGCCGAACAGCCGCCCGGCAGCGGCTTCGTCGAGGGCGTCGCACGCCCCGGCGACATCAAGATCGTCAAGCGCACGGTGGGCGCCTTCCACGGGACGGGCCTGCACGAGCAGTTGCGCGGCCTGGGCGTGGACAGGCTGGTCCTGGCCGGGCTGGTGACGACGATGGGCGTGGAGTCCACCGCCCGTGCGGCGAGCGACCACGGATACGAGATCGAGTTCGTCGAGGACGCGATGTCCGCCTTCGCGGCGGACGAGCACGCGTTCGCCGTAGGCAGGATCTTCCCCAGGTTCGGCGAGGTCCACGCCGCGGCCTCCTACCTGAAGGCCCTCGCCGCGGAATAGGCAGCCGTTCCCGTCGGTGGATCGAGGGCTCGGAGTCCCGGCGACCCGGCCGGAGAACGAGAAGGGCAGACCGGAGCCCCTGGACTCGGGAACCAGGCAGCCGGTGACGTCCGCCTCGCGGCCCGCAGCGCCATCGGCACGACCGACCGACTGACCCGGGCATCCCCGGGTCCCGGCGATCTGCACTGGCCGCCCGTGGACCAGTACTACTGATCGTCGAGGCTGCGGACGAGGCGCTGTCGGGCGACGCCGCCGGACAACGGCAGCTTTTCGGGACCCTGCTGCGGGCAGAGCAACGATGGTGCTCCGCCAAACGGCCCGAGGGCGTCGACCCCGTCGCGGAAAGGGCGCCGGGCGGCTGTTGGCGCTGGCCACGGTCCGCCTCGTGCCGGTGGAACCGAGTCGGCGCCGGCGAAGAACGGCCGGCCTTCGGTGGTGCGAGCGGACCACCAGCAGCGGGCAGCCCACGAAAGCATTCGACGGCCCGACCCCCCAGCCTTTCCCGCGCTCGCTCTCGCTCGTGGTTGTCCTGTCCTGCGATCCGGGATCCGTTCCGGACATTGAACGGCAGGTCCTGCGCTGACCTAAGGGCTGTCCCGTAATCCCCGGCGGGCGCACGACGACAGCCACGGCACCTCGCCGCGTTGTCGGAACGCCCGGATACGCCCAGTATCAGCACGCTCCTCCGCCTTGCGATGCACCGCGTCTGACGCCGCGCGCTGATCCACCGGGGATTACGGGACAGCCCTTAGGCTTCTCTTCGTGATCTCCCGAGGCGACAACTTCGATGAGCGGACGTGCGTGGCCATCCGCTGTCAGGACAACTCGTCCGTGGGGGTCCGCTTCCTTGACCGTTACAGCTCTGACGACTACTGCGTGCACTACGCAGTCGAAGTACAGGCGCCAGGACTGAGCGCGCGTCTCGACGAGGCCGTGGCGTGGATCGGGGACGCCAGCGATCTTGCGCCGTTCCTGGACAAGCTGGTTGCGGACTTCACTGGCTGGGAGGGCGAGCGGTGTTGGGAGAGCAACGACCGCGACCTCGCCGTGGCCGCAGTCTTCCGGTCAGGTGGGCGCGTCGAATTGACCTGGACGCTGCGCCCCTGGCGGAACGCCGCAGGCGGCTGGAGTGCCTCGGTGACCACAGAGCTGGAAGCCGGCGGGCAGATGGCATCCTTTGCCTCCGACATCCGTCACTTCCTCGAAGACCGCGTCGGCTGACATCGGGTTGGCCCTCGACCGGTCAGGACTGAGTCACATCCGCCGATGTCGAATCGATCCTCGTTGGTGCAGTCAACACACCACCCTCGGTACCCGGGCAGAAGCAGCCGTTCAGGGGCTTGACCAGGATCCCCTCCACGCCCGACACGTCCGTCCAGGACTCCAGCCACTCCCCCGCCTTGGCCAGGTCCGTCGTCATCGGGCAGAGAGTCCACGGGGCCGTCAGGGCGTCCTCGGTGAACAGGTTCTCCAGCAGGGCACGCCGCTCGGCGTACGGGCACACTCGCGCCAGCGCGGCGCTCTTACGGGCGAGACGCCTGGTCATGGGGGTGATGGCGGCCCAGGTGATCAGGGCTTCGGAGTCTGGATGAGTCGTGCGTAGTCCCTTGCGTGGCGGCGGGCGTGCGTCATCCAGGCGAGCGGCCTCTCGACGACCCAGCGGCGGGGCAGCACGACGAAGCCGCGACATCCTTGGGACGGTTGACCGGCGGTGGTGGGGTTGAGGTGCTGTTTCTGCCCAGTCCACGAGCTTGCCGGCGTAAGCGGAGTCGGCCCACACGATCGTGATCTCGGGGTACATCAGGCGCAGGCGGAAGAGAATTTCCTTCGCCGCTGCGGCGTCACGCAGGTCGGCCGGGGTGACCATGACCATGAGGGGCAGGCCGCGGGTGTCGACGACCAGGTGCCGTTTTCGGCCGGTGATCTTCTTGCCCGCGTCGTAGCCGCGGGTGGCCTTGGAGATGGTCTCAGCGGCTTTCACTTCCGGGAGTCGATCACGGTGGCCACCGCTCGGGGGCCGAGGGCCTTTGCCCATGTCACGGCCGATCCGCCCCGCCGGCTGGTCCCGGATTTGACCGATGATCCCGGCGGCGGCCCAGCGGGCCATGAACCCCGGACCATGCGCCAGAGCGGGAAATCCGCAGGCAGAGCCCGCCATTTGCAGCCAGTGTCCACGACGTGGCGGATCGCGTCGACGATCTCGCGGCGGGGAGGCGGGGAACGGAGGTGGAACGCTACGTCCTCCCCGCCCAGGGCCAGGTCTTCGGGCGGCCGGGCACAGTGACCGTTCTGGAGCCGGGTGGGGACCTGAGCACCGATCGCATCGTGCACTTCCCGCAACCCGCCGGCTACGACCTTCTGTGCGCGATAGCTTCGGTCACCTACCTTCGCCGGGACCGGGCTGCCCTGACGGATCACTGGGCGAACTCGGGAGACACCCTGCTCTGCAGCAAACCCCTAGTGCTGTCGCGCCGCTACGAGTCCCGGGTGGTTCACGGCACGGCGGTGCTGGAGTACACACGTGCGCCGCAGTACGTGTCGCTGTGGTGGAGCGCGGGGGAACCGGCAGACAAGTCCCCCTTCGGCCCGGACCTAGTACCCCTCCTGTCCACGCAGCCTCCGGTGAAGAAGCCGGACTGCTCCGAGTGCCCAGACACCCCAACGCGGCCGACGCCGCCATTTTGCGGGACCGCTACGGCATGGTCCAGGCACCCAGCGGCATATGCAGCAGTCGGTGGCCACCCTCCTGGACTCCTGAGTCATCGCAGCGGCCCATGGTCACCGACCCGCAGGGACCTACAGCGGGGTGGTGCTGGGACCCTGGTGCCGACGCCGGCTTTTCTGGCCCATAAGCGTCCTGTCGTCGGGGTTCAAGCGTTTGCATGCCGTGGGGCGATGGCTCGTCGGGGTGCGGCGTGATGCGCCGGCAGGTGTCCTGCGGCGGCTTGGAGACGCTGCAACCACAGGGAAGCCACGCCGAGCAGGCCGGTGAAGACTGCCAAAAGGAGTACGGAGACCCACATCTGCCGGCTCCCGGGATGAGTCCATCCCGTCCAGACCGTGGCGGCCGCCCACAGCAGGACGCCTGCCGTGTAGAAGGTGCGGACTCGGCGCAGCTGGCGTACGGCCCGCAGGGACTTGAGGTGTTGCGTCTTCGGTGCCATGCCGGCCCGTGTACCCCGATCCGCGCCGTCCACCAGCGGCCGGTCTCCTTCTTTCGTCCACCTCGGTTCACCACCGCCCAAACCCCACCTGCCGTCATCTCCTCCACCCGGGCCATCGCCTCCCCGCAGGAGACCGGGTCCGCGATATCCAGCAGCACCGTCCGCAGGGAGGGAGCCCCCGCGACGTCCCGGAGCGTGCCGGGTCGGCCGCCTGCCGGCCGGGCCGGTCCGAGGCGTGCATGGTCCGACCTGAGGAAAAGCGGCCTCTAGAGGTCCGGCTCCCACCCGCACGGGAGGGCCGGACCCTGCCCTTTACGAAGGACGGCAAGGTCGCCTACCTGGGCACGACACTCCTGGACCCCGAGCAGTACCCGGCCGCCGAGCTGGTCGCGCTCTACCGGGAACGCTGGGAAATCGAGCTGGCCTTCGACGAGATCAAGAACCACCTGGATCCCGGTGGGCCGATTAGGTCGCGCACGCCGGAGGGTGTCCGGCAAGAACTGTGGGCCTACCTTGCCGTCCACCACGCGATCCGCCAGGTCGCCCATGCAGCGGCGCTCGCCCCCCGGTTGTGGACGCCGACCGCGTGTCCTACCTGAAGTGCGTCCGCATCATCCGTCGCAGCATTCCCTCCCAGCTCGGAGCCAACACCGCCAAGCTCACTCGCTCCCTCACCGAGGCCGGGCAGGAGGCACGCAGCCGCCTGCCTCCACCCCGGCGAGACCGGGACTGCCCACGCGCGATACAAGAAGCCCAGCCGGTGGCCCGTGCTCCGGATCCGCGCCGGCCGGGACACGGTGGAGCCCGGCCGCTGGGTCCTCAACCAGACCAAGAAGCGGAAGCGCAGCTGAGGGGCCGGGAGGCCCGCGCCCAAGACAGCACATGCCCTGTCACCTCCTCGGAAGACATCGCCTCAACGGGGAGGCTCCTGAGGGATGTAGCGGCGGAAACCCTCTGCCAGGGCCTTGAAACCGCACGCTTCGTAGAAGGTGTGGACATACTCGTCATCCGCCGCCAGCAGCTGGACCTTGTAGCAGCCAGCCAACTCACCCAGTTGGACGGCGGACTCCATCAGCTGACGGCCGACACCACGCCGCTGGAAGGAGCTGGCCACCACGACGTTCTCCACAAACAGGATGGCCCGCCCGCCGCGCGTGAGGTTCGGTATGACGATGCAATCCGCCGTTCCGGTCACGGTGTCGCCAGCATCAGCCACCAGGATCGTCCGTCCCTGTTGCCCTGATATAGCTGCCCAGATGGCATCTGCGGACGCCCGGGGCAACGGGGCATCGTCCGGGTTCAACTCGCTGTAGAGAGCCAGCAATGCTGGCAGGTCCGCCTCAACCGCCGACCGCACAGTGATCTTCATGCATTGAGCCTAGAACTCGGCCTGCCCACTCGGCGCAGTAGTCGCTCGCCGAGCGGCGTGGGGACGGGACGCCGGTGAGGTGCTCGGCCCGGCGGGCGATGAGCGGGGCGAGGTGGGGGTAGACGCCCCGGGAGCAGGCTTGGAGGAGCTGCCCGAGGGCGATGAGTTCGCCGGTCCGGCCGGCGTCCGTGTCATGCTCTACGCATCCGAGCTCGTGGCCTACGACTCGGCTGGAGCATGGTCAGCGTCGACTCCACCTCCTGCTGTTTTCGGCCCGAGACCTGCGGCCAGGGTTGCCGCCGAGGGTGCGGGGTGTCGGTGGCGGGCTGGGGCCAGCAGCCGACCGGCCCGTTGCGGGGCGGTGCTTCGGGCTGAGCGTCGAGCGGATGGGCACTCACGTCCGCTCGGACGGGCAAGACGTAGTGGATCCCGCGGTCGGTGAGCGCGGCCCGGAAGTGTGCGTTGGTGCCGTAGGCGGCGTCCGCCACCACGTTCTCACGGTGTGTGACCTCGGACGGAACGCGGGTGGACGTCCTGCGATCGTTGTCCGCTTCCCATGATCGAGGCAGAAACAGCCTCCACTGCAGCGGGCAAGAGGCGGTGTCCGTCGCGGCATGGACGCTGACCGCGACCTGACAATCGACATTCTCCCGTCCTTAGGCAGCGAGACGTCATCGATCACCCAGGCCGTCGGGGCAATGAGCGGCAGCATGCGTTCGCAGATCCGACGCTGCACCGGGCACCGGATCCCAGGTGGACTGGTTCACGAACTGCTGCAGGTTCTGCTTGTTGCCGTCCGGCAGCCGCGCGGCCATGGCATGGATCGACTTGCGACGGCCGTCCAGCATCAGTCCCCGCAGGTAACAGTCACTCTTGACCCGCTGGTCCTTGCGCCTCAGAGAGGCGAACACGTCAGCCACATATGACGCTAGATCCGGGCCGCTCACAGGCGGGCTGACCACCAAGGTCTACCTCGCGTCGAAGGCCGGGGCCTGCCCCTGTCCATCGTGCTCACGCCCGGCAACGTCAACGACTCCACCGCCTTCGGTCAGGTCCTCGACGGGATCCGCGTTCCGAGAGTCGGCACCGGCCGCCCGCGCACGACACCGACCCGAGTCCTGGGCGACAAGGCCTACTCCAGCCGGGCGATCCGGCACCTGCTGCGACGCCGCGGCATCGCCGTCACGATCCCCGAGCGCCGCGACCAAGCAGCCAACCGCCGGCGCCGAGGGCGCCTCGGTGGCCGGCCGCCCGGCTTCAACAAGGAGGTCTACCGCGACCGCAACGTGGTCGAACGATGCCTCGCACGCCTCAAGCAGTTTCGCGCGATCGCGACCAGGTTCGACAAGCTCGCCGACCGCTACCGCGCCGGAGTCGTCCCGGCCTCGCTGATCCTCTGGCTTCGCGAAACCAGTCCGTGATCATTTGTCAGACACCGCCTAACTGATGGTTTCAGAATGAGGTCGCGAGGCGGCGAAGGTATATGGGGCGCCGCTGGCTGAGGCGAGGCCCTATCGGGTCTTTCCCGTACAGTTCTGTCTCGCGGCCTGGCCCACGACGGCCATGCAGCCGTGCAGGCTTGCCCGGCCAGCCTAGGCACCGTGCATAGTGTGCTCATGGATCAATTCGTGGGTCAGGGCCGCCTCGAATGGTGGGCCAATCACTCGACTTTGCCTTGAGATGTACGACATCGACATCACCGTCGCTGTCGACGCGGTCGGCCAGTGGCGGGCAACCGGTCGGCATACCAACGCCCTTGACACGGCCCAACGCGAGGGCTGGGACTTCCTCATGGAGATGGATCCCCACTTCTCCATTGCGTTTCCCGGCGAGGACCGCGGAGGGATCATGGTGCGAGTCGTCGAGGCACGGGATGGAACCCTCACGCTCACGGAGGCACCGGACTGGGACGGCTCCGTGAACGTCACCTTCGACCTCACCTGAGTGCAGCTCGCAAGGACAGGAGACCGACTTCGCTACCCTGCCACCGACTCCGACGTGTCACCCCTTACTGATCTTTCAGAATGAAGTTCGGAGGCGGCGAAGGCATATGAGGCTGCAGGCCAGTTCGAGCAGGCCCTGGTGGAGCTCCGCGCGTCGTTCGTAGCGGATGCGGAGCCGCTTGAACTGGTGAGCCAGGCGAAGGCGCGCTCGACCACCCAGCGCACCTTGCCCAGCCCGGAGCCGTGCGCGACGCCGCGTCGGGCAATCATCGGCTTGATGCCGCGTTTCCACAGCAGACGGCGGTACTTGTCGAAGTCGTAGCCCCGATCGGCGTACAGGCGCCGGGGCTTGCGGCGGGGACGGCCTCGTAGACCTCGAATCGCTGGGACTGCGTCCAGCATGGCAGGAGCTGGGTGACGTCGTGGCGGTTCCCGCCGGTGAGCGTGACGGCGACCGGGGTGCCGTGGCGGTCGACGATCAGATGGTGTTTGGAGCCGGGACGGGCGGGCGGCGTGCAGACAGCGGCCAGACACCGGCCTCGGTCCACTCCCGCAGCCGGCGCCAGGCCGTCACGCCGGAGCAGCCCACGGTCTCGGCCGGGACATCGCGCCAGGCGACACCGGTCCGCAAGACGTACATGACGCCCGCGAAGGCCGCCCGGTCTGGAACACGCAGTCGACCCGGGTGGCGGTGGCGCCGTTCGGGAGCGGGCGGCAGAAGCGGTGCCACCCTCTCCCACAGGTCATCCGGAACAAGATCAGCACGCACCCCGGACACCCTGCCGACCAAGATCGCCGAGCGCAAGACCCACAGCTCAACTCATTCCGAAACGATCAGTAAGGCGCCGCTCCCCTGTCACGTGGCCGACGGCAGCCCCCTCCACTCAGGCACTGCGGTACGTACGGCTGTCTGGGCGCCCAGGCCCTGATAGCCGACGTCGGCAAGGCTTTTCACGAGCGGGCCGCCAGTCAGGCGCTTGACCAGGCCTAACTGCCGGGCATGGGCTAGCGGCGGCGGGCGCAGGTCCAAGCACCCATGCCCTGGATCTTGGCGAGTCTCCTCGCCGTCGCAATCTGCTCCGCCTTTGTGGCCAGGTCCGCGCGTGGTGCGTACTTGCGACCTCCTGCCGCTTTCCAGCTCGACTGCGTAAACTGCAATCCGCCGTAATGGCCATTGCCAGTGTTCGCCCGCCAGTTTCCGCCGGATTCACACCGTGCGATGGCGTCCCAGTCGCGGTTCGGTTTGGAGTGCACCGCAGCGGCATTGGCCCCGGAGGCGTTTAGCACGGCCACAGTCAACAAGACTGCACAGGAAAGCAGTTGACTGACCATGCCCCGGCCTCGCCGGTCCTTGCGTTGACGCGACATCAGTCCTCCTTCGCTGTTGGGCGGGCCCGCCACGAACAGCGGGCGGGCCCGCGAACGACCACGTTCCAGGTCGTTGCCACAGCACAGCACGGACCGACGCACCTTCAGCAGCACTTACCGTCGGCGAAGGAGTGACGCCACCCGAACGGACGCTCTGCAGCCCCCTCGGGAGGTCCCCCCTGCGCAGAAAGAACGCGCCCAGAAACGTGACACGCCGAGGAGACGGCTCCAACCAGCGCGCCCTCCGAGCCGACCCGGCACACCATTGCCGTCATCGGCGAGTACAACGCCCGCAAGACCACCGTGCTACGCACCCACCCTCCTCGGTCTCACCCGGCGGCCGCTCGCCAAACTCCGCCTCAGTGAAATCGAGTTGACGCACCTGGCCCGGCACCAGTGCGGCATTGTCCGGCTACCGCAGGGCGGGGCCTGTTGCGGCGTCTGCCGCAGTGCCCGACTCCGGCCCACGGCCTGCGCACCCACGGGACGGGGCGCGGAAGACCCGCCTCAAAGGAGATGGTCCAGCTGGCGTGCGACAGCAGAACCAGCGGCAACGTCCGATGTACTTTCGGAAGCGATGCTCCTGTTGCGCCCGCGGGGCCAGTGGTGGCTACCCGGTCACCCAACGCGACACTGTCCGTTGACGCGGCACGGCAGTAAGCAACTGCGGCCACGGTCATCTTTCCCGCCCCAGCCCTATGGGACAGCCGCAGGCGCCGCCTGCCGGCCGCCGCCAGCGCCACTGCAGCCCCGGCCGAGGGGGCAGGTAGCGGTTACGGCCTGTGCCCCGCCGGACCTTCCCACAGCCCTGGCCCCATTAACGGCCAGACCCTGTTCGAGACCCCTGCAGACCCCGGCGGTGTAGCGCTGCGCCGGTCAGTCGTCCCACTCGTTGAGGTAGCCGGATGTGACGTACCAGGGGCTGGCGGCCAGGGCCCGGTACAGGGCTGCCTGCCAGGAGTTGCGGCTGCCGTAGCTGGCGGCACGGTGTTGCAGTTCGTCCACGATGGCCGTGTACGGCTTGCTGCGCAGGTAGTCGTTGAGGGCGGCCAGTTCGGTACCGACCTGGGCGGAGTACGGATTGCCGAGCTTGAAGGTGCGGAAGTGCTGCTTCACCCGTGCGGTCAGTGTCGGAGTCCAGTCGGGGTGGGGGTTGACGTAGTGGAAGACGCCCGGACCGGGTGGTGCAGTGAGGCGGGCAGCCAGCCAGGCGTGGTCGGTGATGTCGTCGAAGTACGGGTGGAGGGTCTGTTCGGCGGCGCTGGCCGGCGCGCTTTCGCCTTTGGCATGGTTGCAGGTCAGGCAGGCCGGTACCAGGTTGGCCGGGGTGACGGCGAGGAGAAGGTAGGTGGCCTTGGGCAGGTTGTGGTCGAGGGTGTTGGCGTAGCCGTGCCCGCACAGGGGGCACAGGCCCTTGGCGGCCGCCAGAAGCTGCTCGTACAGAGCCCGGCCGGGGCTGCCTTTGCGGGCCATGCGGGAGGTGTAGCAGCCGGTGAGGGCCTTATTGCCGGTGGCGTTCTCGTCGTCGCCGTCCGGCTGACCCTTCAGGTGGTCCAGGGTGTGCAGCGCCGCGCCGGCGGCGGCCTTCACGTAGTCAGCCGCTGCGGTGGCGACCTGGTCCTCCAGTTTCTGCAGGCGCGCCTTGGTCTTCGCGGGGCGGGCTTTCGAAATGCAGGTGGCGTACGCGGTGCGGGCGTCGAGGACGGGCTTGGGCAGCGGCTTCATCAGGAGTTGTCCCCCGGGATGACCCAGGCTTCGTCGCCGAGGTCGCGGTCGGCGACCAGGGAGCGGACGATGATGCGGGCTTCACCGCCGAGGCGGCCGCCGAAGCGTTCCATGATGCTCTGGTAGGAGTGCCCGTCGTCGACGAGGGTGGCCAGGTCGCGGTGGAAGCCGGTGGCGGTGACCTCCAGGCCGAACACTTCCCGCGTCAGGACGCCCGCGTTCTCGCCGAACGTCTCGATGCCGGGCTGGTCGGCTATCACGCGGTCGCCGTAGGGGCGCAAAATCCACACGCAGTGGGCGGGCACTTCTTGCAGGACCACCGGGGAGTGGGTGGCGACGATCGCGAGGCCGTTGCGGTCGGTGAGCAGATCGGACAGGACGCGGATGAAGGCGGACAGCAGGGGAGGGTGGAGATGGGTCTCGGGTTCGTCGAGGATCACCAGGGTGCGCTCGCCGACGTGCTCCACCAGCCGGGTCACCGTCAGCAGGACGACCTTGTGGCCGGAGCTGAGGGAGGCGAACAGCTTGCGCGCCTTGGCGCGGCGGCGGCCGGCGTTGTCGGCGCCCTGGAAGTCCCCCAGCCAGTCCTCGCCCAGCAGGCCGCTGCCGGCGTAGGTCAGGGTGTGCAGGGCGCTGAGCCAGCGGTGTCCCTGTTCGCCGGTCAGGCAGGCTTCGACGCTGTCGGCGAAGTCGCGCTTGAGCTGCCACCGCGACTTCATGCGTGGGGTGCGGCCGGCTGAGGGTGTGCGCAGCCCGACGTGGATGGTGGGGAAGGTCTCGTCGTCCTCGGGGAGGAAGGGCAGGTCGTCGAAGGCGCTGAAGGAGACACTCACGAGGTTGGCGAAGGACCGGCTCTGGTCGCGGTTGTCCTCGATGACCCGGCCGACAGCTTCCGGGTCGGCGTGCGGGTCGGCAACGGCCCCGCCACGGGCGATGCGGCGGAACTGCTCTTGCACCGTGCCGAGCCGAGCCGGATGAAACGCAGCAGCGATGTGCGGGTGGCTGCCTGGCTCATGGCGAGGTCATAGGCACGTCCGTCGAAGGCATGTCCCGCAGCCCGGCCAGTACGCTGACGCGGATGCTGTCCCCGAGCTGGCGCAGCCGCTCGTAGTAAGTGTCGTCCTGCCCGAGGGAAAGAAGGTGTCGTCGAGTGCGGTGAATCGCGGTGGCAGGAGCATCGCACCGCTCTCGCGTTCCGCTATGCCGCGATCTGCGATCTTGGCGCTGCCGATTTCGTGCCGTGCGCCGTCGGTGTTGAGGATCGACAGGGCGTACTGGGTGCGGAACCCGAAGTCGTCCCACCGGTCCGGCTCGAGTACGGCCGTCGGCCTGGGGGCTGCCGGTATACGCGCGCCTCGACGACTATGTCCGTCTCCAACCGGTCCCGCAATCCCTGCTCGCCCTCCGGCCCCCGCGCGATGTTCGCGTGAGGGCGAGCCAACCCTGCATGCTTACCCGCCCTCGTGGCGACAAGTCCGTCGCGCCGAGGCAGTCGCTCCGGTGGGTGCGACGCCGCCTCGCGCCGACGCCGCGACGCTGGACCAGGGGCCGTGCCGCACCTGGTCAGGCGGGGGCCACGTCGGAGCCCCGCTTGCGCGTTCCCACCGTCTCGTGCCGGAAGGAGCGGCGATAGGCCGCGGGCGTGGTGTGCACCAGCGCGTGGAAGCGCCGGCGGAGGTTGGCGGCCGAGGACAGGCCGGTCCTGACCGCGATCGTCTCGACGGCCAGATCCGTCTCCTCCAGGAGCGCCCGGGCCGCCATGACCCGCTGCCGCAGCAGCCAGTTGCCCGGACTCGTGCCGAGCTGCTCGGCGAACCTGCGGGCGAGCGTGCGCGTGGAGACGGCCCCGAACGAGGCGAGGTCGTCGACGGTCAACGGCTCGTGCAGCCGCTCGGCGGCCCAGTCCAGGACGGGGGCCAGGGAGTCGGGCGTGCGGTCGGTGAGGGGGAGCGTGGCGTACTGCAGCTGCCCGCCCTCGCGATGGGGCGGCATGACCATGTGCCGGGCGACCTGGGTTGCGTAGGCGGCGCCCTGATCCGTGCGGATCAGGTGCAGGCACAGGTCGATGCCCGCGGCTGTGCCCGCGCTCGTGGCCACGTCGCCCAGGTCGATGTAGAGCACGTCCGGCTCGACCTGGATCCCGGGATGCCGGGCGGCGAGTTCGTCGGCCATGCGCCAGTGGGTGGTCGCCCTGCGGCCCTCCAGCAGTCCGGCCTCGGCGAGCAGGAAGGCCGCGGAGCACAGCGCGACGATACGGGCGCCGCGGCGATGCGCCCGCCGTATCGCGTCCACGACGCCGGGTGAGGGAGCGCTCGCGCGCTGCTGCCAACCGGGGATGAGAACGGTCTGCGCGCGCTGCAAGGCCGACAACCCGTGCGTGACCGCCATGTCGTAGCCGGCCAGCGTCGGCAGGGGGCCGGGCCGCTCGGTGCAGACCTCGAACGTGTAACGGGCGGGCAGACCGGGCCGGTTCAGGCCGAAGACCTCGGCGGCGCTGGCCAGCTCGAACGTGGACTGCGGCGGCAGGAGAAGGCACACCACGCGGTGAAGGCTCATGGCAGAAAAGTACCTCTCCGCGTCAATCCTGACTCTGGGGCGGCGGCGGATCGGCCGCGAGCATGATCTCCGTGACTCAAGAACCCGACACCGTACAGATCGTCCACGTCGATGACATCGACCCGACCGAGGTCGCTCCCGGCATCGTCCGCAGGCGCTTGCCCGCCACGGCGTGGGCGCGTGGGTGGGTGTACGACTTCGCCCCTGGTGCGCAATGGCCCGAAGAGGACGTGCACGAGACCGAGGAACGCTACTACGTGGTGTCCGGCGAGTTCATCGACCACGGTCGGCGCCTCGCGGCCGGGAGCTACGTGGTGTTCGCGCCGGGCAGCACGCACCGCCCGCGCACGGAGACCGGGGCGCGCATGATCGGGATCACCCTTCTCGGGTGACCGGTCGGCCGCCGCCCGGCGCGCGGGCGCGGTGCTGTGCCAGTCGAGTCCGGTCGGCGTCAGCCGGGGATGGCGAAACGCTTCTGTTCTGTGCGTACGCCATGCCGGGCATGTGCATGGGGGCCGAGCGCGACCGGCAGACCCACCCACCCAGTGAAGGGATTTTCCTCCCATGTTCGGCACACTCATGCTCTTCGCCGTCCCCGCCGTGCTGTTCAGGCTGCTCGGCGCGTTCGGCGTCGGACGGTTCGGGAGCTGGCGGGTGTCCGTCCTGCACGGCCTCGCGGTCATGCTGGTGTTCACGGCGGGCGCGCACTTCGTCCCGTCCGCCCTCGGCCCCGTGCCCGGCCACCACGACCTGGCCGCAATGGTTCCGCCGTTCGTGCCGTTCCCCCGCCTCGCGGTCTACGCGACCGGCGTCCTGGAACTCCTCGGCGCCGCCGGACTCATCCGGGAGACCACCCGGCCGACGGCCGGGCTCGGCCTCGCCGCGCTGTTCGTCCTGATGCTCCCGGCCAACATCCACGCGGCCGTCGAGCAGATCCCGCTCAACGGAGAGACGGCGACACCTCTGTGGTTCAGGATCCCCGAGCAGGTGGTCTTCATCGGTGTCGCGCTGTGGGCCTACGTCCCGGCCCGTGCCGCGTCCGCCCACCGGGCCGGCGGGGTCCCGGCTTGGACATCGTTTCGCGATGGCTCCGCGAGCGGGGGGCTCACACCGCCATCACCACCACACGGATCGACCACCGGCGACTGACCGAGCGAATCGAATTCTCCGTCGAGATACGACAGTCGTATCGGACAGGGACAGCTTGTCCAGCCACTGCCCGTTCGGATGCCTTGCATGACTGCCACGATGTGCATCCGATGATCATGAAAGGGGTGCCCCGATGCGAGCGGCATTCAGAGCGTTCTTCGCAGCGGTCTTCCTCATAGGACTGGTTCTTGCTTCCGGGCCCAGTCCCGCGCAGGCCGACACTCCCGATGCGCAGAACTGGCCGAAGCCGAGGTTCATCAGCTACAACGTCTGCGGGGCTGCGTGCGCCATCTACGAGGAATCAAGGACGCGTGGCGCAACAAGATCGTGAACGCCATGGACGGCTGGGACGCTGATCTGGTCATGCTGCAGGAGATGTGTTACGGGCAGTGGACCCTGCTGCGCGACTCGCTGGAGGACCGCCCCAGCGGCAACAAGTACGACTCGGTCTGGGGCGCGACACTGGCATCCACGAGCGGGTGTGCGAAGTGGGGCACCGACAAGCGTTACGGTCTGGCCATCTTCGCCAAGGGCGCCCCAGGTACGATCAACAACGGCACCCGGTCCGTCAACTTCCTTCCGGAGGAGACACCGGGAGAGGACCGTATCCTTCTGTGCGCCAGGACGACCGTTACCGGGCGCACGGTCCGTGCCTGCAACACCCACATCGACTACTCGTACAAAGTGATCGCCGACCCGGACCCCAAGGTCCCCCCGACCATCCTCAACAACCCCAAGGCGCAGATTCAGAGGGTTGCCGATATCACCAGGGGTTTTGCGAACGGGGGCGACCCGGTGGTCCTCGCGGGTGACTTCAATCAGCTCCCCAAGGACGTGGACATGGCACCCCTCTACGCCCACAGTGGTGGGACCGGGGTGTTCCAGGAGGTCGACGAGAACGACAAGGACTACTTCACCGGAGTCGACTGTCCGCAGAGCGGGGATCGCTGCCGCAGCGGTGAAGCAACCGCCGAGCCGGGGTGTTCACCCAAGGTCAGCGAACCCGGGAAGATCGATTACATCTTCCTGAGCTACTACTGGTTCACCACCGTCCGCGGTGACTCCGCGGCCTGCACTCCGGGTATGTCGGACCACCACCTCCTGCGTGGCGCCGCCGCCTGGGAGCACTGACCGCAGCAACCGCGGCCCCTCAGGAACCGCACGGTTCCTGAGGGGCCGCGGCGTGCCCAGCCCACCCGGGTCACAGCCCTGACCGGTCAGCTTGCTCCCCTCACAAGCAGGTGACGCAGGTGCACCAGCGCCGCGCCCGCAAGACGCAGCAGGCGACCGGGGTGAAATACACGAAGCTCCGGCAGTCCGGGACGGCTGGAACGCGGTACGGGCGCGTCATCCAGTTCCTGACCGAAAGCCATGAGGTGGCGACCCTGCCCCACCAGCTCGCCGAAGCCTGGGCTCGGCAGGGTTGGACGCGCAGACCGCCGTCGACGGCATTCGCGCGCAGGCTCGCCGCGACGCCGACGACCTTCGGCGGCTGGCCACGATGACGTGCGCCATCAATCCCGTTGCAGCAACGTACGTCGCGAGATCAAGGCCCCCGGGGCGGCGCCGACCCTGGACGGCCGACGCCCGGAGCCTTTGGCCGGCCAGCCGGGCCGGATCGGCGGTCGCCCCATCGTCGCCACGACGAAGTCATCCGTGCCGCCCGGTGGCTCTGTAACAACGGCTGACATCCGCCCGCATGTGTTAGATACGCTCCTGACCCGCTGGCCCGGACGCAGCACCCTCATGGGCCGTCCGGCCAGCGGGCCCGGACGGGAAGCGGGACACATCTCCAGCGGTAGTCGCGAGGCCCGCAGCGAGCAGGAGCGCCTTGAGGAGACCCGCCTCTCCCAGCATCAAGTCGGAGACCACATCGTCTCCCTGGAGCACAGCCAGCCGGGAGTTGAGTGGGAAGCGCCTCTCCCCCGCCGCCTGAAGACGGGCACGCCGCAACCACTGACTGGCGACCGGACGCGAGCCCGACGGTACGGCGATCGCGAAATGCCCGCCCTCGGCACGAGGGGGCGGGCTAATCTTCGCGGCTGCGGGTCAGGCGGCGCCGGCGGCCGTCCGGCAGAAGACGTCCTTGCCGTCCTTGATGAGGCAGACGGTGAGCGTCACCTTCTGACCCTCCGGGATGTCGATGGACCGTTCCTTGCAGGTGTTGTAGCCCCCGGCGACAGTGGTCGACCACAGTGCGCCGTCGTATCGGCGCAGATACCCCACCGCCGGGAGCCCGTCCTCTTGAAGATCGCAGACCACCACCCTGTCGCCGTTGGCCTGGAAGGTGGCGCCTCCACCCGGAGTGCTGTCCGTTGTCTTCACGGTGATGTTCGTCCCCGCCCAAGCGTTTCCGGTCGACAGCACGAGCAGTCCGGCCGCAATCGCGCCGGTGACAGCCAACCTACGCTTCATCGATTCCCCCATGAAAATGGTTACCGAGCAGGAATACAGTCCAGACGTCGCAAACCCGTCGGCACTTCCTGCATACACACGTTCCGGGAACCTATTCGGTGATCAACACCAGAAGGTAGCTCCACCCTGCACAGCGTGACCCGAGCTGGGGTTTCAGACCGCACAGTGCACGGGAGGGGCAGGATGATCACGTGATCCCCGCATCCGGAAGGCAGCGCATCCGTACAGACCACGCCATCACGCTTCAGACGCTCAAGGTGCGGCAGAACGCGGCCCAGGCCAGCGCCAGGTCCAGCCCGCCCCCGAGGGCCAGTTCGCCGAGGGCCCCGCACAGGGGCGCACCGGACGTACGTCACCGCGACCGGGGCCCGCATCGAGACATGAAGTGACGTCCCGGACGATCAAGCACAGCGGTGTGCAGCGCACCGGTAAGACCTGGTGAGAGGGGGCGAGTTCCTCGTCGACCAGGTCGGCAACGAACCGGGCCGAGTGGCCTCGAGCAGCCAGGCGTCCAGCGACGGCCGCAGAAAGCGAATCTGGAGCGGGTCGAACGCCTGGGACGCCTTGTAGCCAGCATGGGTGACTGGTCGGGCGTCAGCATCGGGCGCTTGGGCGACCAATCCGGCGCGGCCCGCCAAAAAGCCGCTGGCCTCCCTCCCGCCTGCCGCCTTGCACCGCCCGCGCCGCCCACACCCCCGCCTGCCAACAACGCACGTCCCGGCCACGCCGCGGGCACGAGCAGCCCAGCAGCACGAATAAGGGCCGCCACCGTGACCGGTGGCGGCCCTCGGCTTCGGGCTGTCCTACGGGGCGGGGGTGAACTCCACATCCGTGCCGCCGCAGCCAGCCGCGATGTCGAGCAGCCGGTCACGCTCCGTCTCATCGACCGCGAGGCCCCAGCGGAGCTTGTTCGCGGTCCACTCGGCGCCATACCGGCACAGCGCGTCCGGGGGCGACGGCAGCCACTCCGCCGGGTCCTGGTCTGCCTTGGACCGGTTCGAGCGGGCCGTCACCGCGACCAGCGAGGCCGGCTGGCCCTGGTCGTTCGCGTACGCCTCACGACGAGCCGCCGTCCACGCCGACGCCCCAGCTGGCGGGGAGCACTATTCGAGTCGTGCGGTACTCCTGGCTCCGATGCACCTGACAACAGGGGCAGGCTGACATCAGTTGTGGTCGCGGCGCCATTGATACCGCCACGCCGCGTCGAGGTAGCCCGCTTCCTCGTTGCGAAAGCCGCGCCGCGGCTGGCCCAGACGGTCTGCCCCTTCCGCGCACCGCTCGTCGTTGTGGAGTGCGAGACCGTACACCGCAACAAGCTGGACCCGGCGCTCCGGGTGGTCGAGGAGAGCCGCCATGGCATCGGTCAGCGCGAGATCGCCGTTCCCGACCGCGCCAACACTGAGGCAGGCCGCGATCCGTACGTCTGTGTCAGGGTCGCTCATCAGCACCAGGAGTGCCTCACGAGCTTCGTCGGACAGGTATGTGGAGTCCGAGCGCGTACCGAGCCCGGCGGCCACCGCTCGCCGGACGCCAGCGTTGTGGTGGCCGACATGTGCCAGGAGGGCCGCTTCAGCACACGGTCCGGCGGACGAATAGAGGCCGTGCAGCACCTCTGTGAGGACGGCGTTGTCCGTCTCCTCTGCCGACCAGTCGGTGAGGGCGGTTACGGCGAGGACGCAGAACTCTTCCTCGTGGCTGTCGGCGAAGAGCTCGATCAGCCGCATCAGCTCGGCACCGAACAACCGGCAGGACGGGTCTGCATCAGCGCGCAAGGTCTCAGCGGCCGCCCAGGTCTCATGCTCACGTCGGTGAGACAGCAGAATCGCGGCCCGTCCCCACGCTGCGTGGTCCTGGTCCCGGTCCAGCGCGCGTGTGATGAGTTCCTCGCACGAGGCACGGATGCCGAGCATTTCCTCCAGGCCCGTGAGGATCGCCCCGTGCCCGTCCCGCACGGTCATTCCGCCGAGAGTGAGCTCGCCGACTGTGTAGTACTCAACGTCCTGGACCCGGGTATAGACAAGATCGTCTTGGGATCCGGTGCGGCGTCGCAGTTCGGCTTCGGCCCCCGCCTCGTGCCATCTGCGCGCGAGATCCCGCATCTCCATCAGCTCGGACGCCGCGTACCTGTCCCGGATGCTGTGGGTCAGAAGGGCGTCGACCAGCGCGGGCGAACCCGAATCAACCGCCTCGCGCAGGGGCAGCAGCTCGTCCGGCGCGCACTTGCTGGCATCCGCCCCCGTCCAGAGCAGCAGTTCAGCGATGTCACCGTGGAACGCCTGGACAGCCACAGCGAACGCGGCGGTCCGCTCGTCGCAGTCCCCGTAATCCCCGTCATCCTCCAGAAGCTGCTTCACAAGGAACGTGTCCCCAGCCCGAGCAGCGGCGATCAGCGGAGCCTCCACCACACCGCTCACGCGCTCACCGACATCCATGACTTCACTCCCCCGCCGTGTTCCCGCAGCCCAGTCTAGGTCTGCCCATCCAGCCCCACCTATGGGCACCCATGCTGGAACTCAGGGCAATAACCTGCCCAATACCATCAATTCGCAGTGAATCGGTATGAACGGGTAGCACGGCCGACCGTGGTGTCTGCGACCGCATTGGGCCCGCCCGGCACATGCAGGCCGACTGGCGTCCCCACGTGAGCCGCTCATGCGCCGACGAGCGGCACCCCCCCCCTGTACTGAGGTTGCCTGCCCGGCTCTCCCCGGCGGAGTTCCCTGACGACCGGATCAGCGCCCGGGGTGTGGAGGCTCGTCGATAAGGGCGCGCTGGCGTGCTTGGAGGTAGGCAGTCCAGTCGGTGGCGGCGCGGCGGCGCCACTGGACGGCCGTGATCGGGTGGAGGCCGAGCATCGGACGAGTTACCGCCTGTCCCGTCGGCCGCCCACCCTACGGGCTCTCGGGGTCGGCGTCCCCGGCTCGCGCGGCGGCCGCCTCCACCAGCAGGGACCAGCCGTCGAGCTCCACCGCCCGCCGCTCCCCCGGCTGCCACCCTCGGGCCATCGCCACGTCGAGCAGGGCCCGCACGGCGCCCGGCTCGTGCAGGTTCAGGTCTGCACCCCGGATGAAGCCCACGTCCCCAGAGCCGAAGGGAGCCCCACCCGGGACGTACCGGCCGGGGCCGTCGGCAAAGACAATGCGCAGCGGGCCTCCGGTGCCGGCCGGCTGCGGGGACAGCGTGAGGGTCTGGCAGCAGTCCACGGCCCGGCCGTCGCCGTCCCTTCGGTGGCTGTGGCGCATGGTCCACATGAACACGCGTCCGTCGACGACCAGCCGCCTGGGCTTCTTCGAATGGCGAGGCACGCAGCCGAGGGTACGCGGCCTGATTCTGCGCGACCCCCAGCGGTCAAGGATCCGGCGGTAAGCTGCTTGCCGTGCTCTGCTGCGGGTGAGGCGGGCCTCAACGAGGACGCGTTGAGACCGGCGGAGGGGCAGCCGCCTCGGCGGCGCGGCACCGGGCGGCTCCCGTTGCGAGCGCGATCACGGCTGGATCCGGCCGACCTGCACCGCCAACACCGCGTCCGCCCCCGACTTCGGCTAGCAAGTATTGAGGCTGGGGGAACGCCGCGTGGGTGTGCCAGGCAAGCTGTTCCCGGGTTGATCGGGGTCGAGGGGGAGTGGTGTCGCGGAAGGTCTGGTTGTGGGCAGGTACGGGATGGTTGGCTCTCGTGCTGTTATGTGATGCATTCACTGTTTACCTGGACCAATCGGAGAATCCTGGTTCGATGTCACCGCACTGGGAGCGGGCTCCCGTTCCGAGTGGTATGCCTTCGCTCTGTCCCGACCCAACCGCAGAGGCCAGGGACGTCCCACGCTCCTGTACTTACTGGGAACGCGGTTAATTCGCCGTTGGACGTCCTGCCTGAACTCGCTCAGTACGAGTTGTCGAGTTGGTCTACGAGGAAGCGAAGCTCACGAGCTCGGCGGCGGGACATACCGTGGATCACGGCCTCCAAGAACTCTCGTGCTTCGAAGGGGCTGCCGCAGCCCTGCCACACACCGCAGCCGCCATCCTCGTACTCACTCCAGAGGAGGCGGTACGGGTCCCGCACGAAACCTCGTCAAATCCTCACGGACTCAGCCGTGACGCCAGGCCACAGGTAGTTCCGGCTCCCCTCGACCCTCGCAACTGCGGCAGGCAACAGGGGGTTGATAGGTGAGCCGGTGCCGCGGCCACTGCGCGGCGCGGACACGCCCGGACCGTCTACGTGGCATGGTCCTCTCTGCAGAACGTCATGGGGTGATCCTGCCAGAGACGGTTGCGCTGCGGCGCCTGAGCTTGTTCGTCGCCGCGGGCATCGGCGGCTACCAGTCCCGGGGGGGGCGCCACCACAGGTGACGCCCCCGGGCCCCGGGCCGCCCACACGACCCGGTAACCCAAAGGCGGGATGTGGCGGAGCGCCAGCGAAGCCGCCCTGGCCGAAACGGTCTGCGGGGGGGGGGGGGGGGGGGGGACGTCGCCGCGTGCGGAACCGGGAAGACGATCATGGGCGGCGGAGGCGGCGCGGCGGCTCGTGCCGGGCGGGCGGGTGCTGGTCCTGGTGCCGACGCCGGAGCTGCTGGCGCAGACGGTGAAGGCGTGGCACGCGGTGGGGCACACGGGGCCG
The DNA here is from genome assembly GCF_055559995.1 of Streptomyces sp. NPDC023541. Lineage (NCBI taxonomy): Bacteria > Bacillati > Actinomycetota > Actinomycetes > Kitasatosporales > Streptomycetaceae > Streptomyces > Streptomyces sp. NPDC023541. Next base: position 8,272 of record NZ_JBVHJO010000014.1, on the reverse strand, counting down.
GCGGTGGCGGTGTGCTCGCTGCAGGACGATCCGGAGCTGTGGTCCCTGAAGGTGCGCTGCACGACGAACCCGGTGCAGCTGGCCTTGTGGCACGGGCAGGGGCCGGTGACCATCTACGCCACCTACGCGCAGCTAGCGCCGGTGGACCTCGCGGTCGTGGACGAGGCGCAGCACGAGCGGGTCGATGGGCAAGGCGTGGGCGGAGATCCACGCCCACACTGTGATCCCGGCGGCCCGCCGCCTGTACATGACGGCCACGCCCGGATCTGGCAGGAGCGGTCAGCACCCCGGGATGTGGGCGAGGGGGTGCGCAACCGGCTGCCGCGGGAGATGGCGGCTTCCATGGACGACGAGAGCATCTTCGGGCCCGTCCTGTACCGGCTCACCATGGCGCAGGCGGTGACCCGCGGGCTGCTGGCCCGGTACCAGATCACCGTCGTGGAGATCCAGGACCAGGTCCTCACCCCCAAAAAAGCTGCGCGGTACGGAGCGGCACGGGGAGGAGGTGCGCGGGCAGAGGATCGCGGGCTGCAGGCCGCGTTGCTGCGGACCATGGCCGCGCACCGGCTGCAGACCACCATCACCTTCCACCACCGGACCATAGAGGCCCAGGCCTACGCCGAGGGCTTGCCGGCCGTCCCGGCGAAACTCCATGTCGACGACTCCGACACCCACCCCCGCCCGATGTGGACGGACTGGCTGTGCGGTGAACCCGAGCCCAAACGGCGCCGGGAGGTCCTGGCCGAGTTCGGCTCGACTGCCCGGCGGGCGGTCCTCGCCAACTGCAAGGTCCTCGGGGAAGGCGTCGACATCCGGGCAGTGGACTCGGTGGCGCTCCTGGATCCCAAGGGAGCTCCGCACGACATCGTCCAGGCCATCGGCCGGGCCCTGCGCCAGAAGCCGGAGAGGGCAGATTCGCCTCCCTGATCGTGCCCGTGTTCCTGCGGCCCGGTGAGGAGCCGGAGGACATGTTCACCTCGGGCAGCTACCGGCCGCTGGTGAAGGTCCTCGAAGGGCTGCGGGCCCACGGCGAAGAGGCCGTCGAGCTCTCGCGATCCCCCCAGGAACCGCCAAGGAGGTACGTCGACCCGTCACTGCCCCTCGGGGCGGCGCCCGAGGAGGGCAAGCCCGAGGACAGACTGCTGCTGCGCCCCCGGTGAGCCGGGCGGGACCGGCGCGGGCGGAATCCACGCCTCGCCGTCGGGACCTATTGCGGGGAACTTCCCGGAGCGATCACTTCAACCTTCCCACCCCGCTCGGCGACCCATGCCTCAAGCTCCGCGCCGCCCACTTCTCGGGACGATTCGCCGCTGAAGACGGAGATCGGCCCGAAAACACTGCCCATCAGGCCGCGCACCGTCGTGGAGTCGTCGACTGAGACCTTGAAGGTGTTCTGGAACAGGACCGCGTCGGTCAGGTCCGCTCCCCTCATGTCCACACCGTAGAGGGATGCACCCATGATGCGCGTTCCCCTGAAGCTCGCTCGTGACGCATCGACCCCGTGCAACGAGGCTTTGACCATGTCGGCGCCATCGAGCCGCGCCGATCTGAGCGCTGCCCTGTCGAGGTTCGCCCTGACCAGGTCGGCGCCGGTCAGATCCGCGCCGGTGAGATCCGCCGACTGAAGGTCGGCGCGATAGAGGACCGCTCCCGCAAGCCGCACGCCCGCCAGGACCGAGTCAGTGAACCACGAGCTCGAAAAATCTCCGCCCGACAGGTCCGCACCTCGGAAGTCGAGCTCGACACCGAAGAGGCTGAAGCCCTCTTCAGTGAGCCATTCCCGAAGCCGGTCCGATGCCTCGGAATCCACCGGAAGCGTCTTGGGCTCCCAGTTCTCACGGGTACCAGATGACATGATCTCCCCAACCATGCGTTTCAACGATTTCCCCGATGCTGTCGAATCGCCGCTTGATTCGCGTTGCCAACAAGCCCATGCAGGTAGATGTCCCAGCTGACAAGGACGTCTACAACCCGGACGACAACGGCTGACCTCCGCTCCGGCGCGCCCGTGCCGGGGCCGACGGCCGGACACGGCGAACGCCCGGTCCGGAGCATCCGGCCAGCGTGGGGGCGCACCGCACCGGATACTACGGCTCGCCGCGCAGTCCCCGTTGGGTGCGAGGAGGTTGAAGGGCGCGGGGGGTAGCTCCAGGCGGGGGCCGGTGTCCTCCCCGCGGTAGTGGCCGCCCGCAGGAGCAGAAGCTGCCCTCGCAGGCGTAGCAGTACCGGAAGCGCCTCCCGTGCGGATGGCCGGGAATCGTCTCCACGGGCTACGTCCCTTCAAACGGTGTCGTCATCACGACGTCGAACAGGGTACGAGCGGTCGCCCTCGCGCCGGCCCGGCCCGGCGCAGCGCCCGCCCGTCCCGGGCGCCTGTGGCCGCCGACGGGGCGCGGCGGCGTCGGAAGGTGGGGGCGGCCCCTGCGTCCCATGGGTGGGGACCGGGGCCTGTCCGGCGCGCTCCATTCCGGCACGGGCCGGGATGGAGCCTAATCCGTGACGCAATTGCAGTTCAGCAGGTTTCGGTCGCCTGTACGATCCGGGCGTGATCGTTGCTTCTTCTCTTGACCCCACCTCGCAGGCTTGGGCCTTCGGCGAGGTCTTCGGCTACATGACCGCCGCCGCCATAGGCATCGGTGTGCTGTGGTGGCTGACCCACGCCTGGCGCAAGGAGTCCACCCCGCCCGGCAGTGATCCGGCACAAACTGTGCGGGGGAAGAGGAAGCGGACCTGGTTCATCGCGGGCGTGAGCGTGTTCATCGCCGCCGTCGCGAGCGTGAAGGCCTTCGCCTCCTACGACCCCGAGCCCCGCGCCTTCGAGACGGTCGCCGCGGACGGGACCGAGGAATACCCCGTCATCATCCTCCCGGAGCTCTTCGACCGCTTCCGCCTGCTGAAGGGCGAGGACGCTACGCGCGCCGAGGACGAGGTCCTGGCCGACCGGAAACTCCCCCACAGCATCCGGACCGGCTACTACGACCAGGACGCCGACGGCTCCTACGACCTCTTCGTCATGGTCAACAGCGCCGACTGGGACCCCAAGGTCGCCGAGTCCAAGGCCACCAAGTCCATCTCCCAGGAATTCCGCAACCTCTTCGCCGCCACCAAGGCCCGCGACGTGACCCGCTTCGACCCCGGCCAGCACGGCGGCGGCCTCGCCTGCGGCCACGTCAGCGGACCCGACGGCGACCAGACCCTGTGTGCATGGAGCGACGCCGCCAACCTCGTCGGTGTACGCCACGTCCACGAGACCGACCTCTCCACCGCCGCACGCACCACCCTCGCCCTGCGCGACGCAGCCAGCAGCTGACCTGACCTGCGTGCTCGGCGGTCCTGTGAGCCTGGCTCGACGTCGTTCGAGGCGCGCGCCGCAGCCTCTCACCGTGCTCCCCCCTCCAAGACCTTCTGCAGTCCCTCGACCAACAGCCCGCCGAAGGGCTGATCCACGCAGCCAAGCCCTGGACGGCAGCCTCCGCAGCGGACATCGCAGCGCTCGACGCACCGCCGCGCGACCTTGCTCATGGCGGCGAGCTTGGGCACCTGGATTTCCTGCAGGTCCTCTGCCAGGACGACATCACCCGCCGCGGGACCGTTGCCTTCCAACGGCGTTTGGCGCGGGCGGAGTTCGAGCAGCAGGTCACCCTGGAAGAGTTCGACTTCACCGCCTCCTCGAAGCTCCCGGCCGCCCAGATCCGCGACCTCGGAGCCCTGCGCTGGCTCCATTCATGCGAGTCGGTCATCCTCTTCGGACCGGTGGGGGTCGGCAAGACACACGTGGTCCAGGCCCTCGGTCACCTCGCGGTTCGCCAGGGCGCCCACGTCCGGTTCGCCACGACCAGCCGGATCCTCGCGGACCTCGCTGGCGGCCACGCGGACTGCACCTGGGACAAGCGGATCCGTGAACTGGTACGGCTCGACGTGCTCATCCTCGACGACTTCGCCATGCGCCAGCTCTGAGCGGCCCAGGCCGATGACCTATACGAGCTGGTCAGCGAAGGCCAGGGCCGGTCCCTGATCATCACCAGCAACCGGGCTCCCCGCGACTGGTATCCCCCTTCCCCAACCCTGTCGTCGCCGAGTCACTCCTGGACTGGCTGATCAACACCAGCCACCAGTTCATCTTGAACGGCCCCAGCTACCGCCCGAACAAGCGGCCCAAGAACCCGACCGACAAGCCTGCCAAGCCCACGATCACCTAGGACCGCGTCCGGGAGGGCCAGGCTGGCGAGGATGCCGGTCCGGGATGAGATCGTTTCCCGCCTGGCCGACACAGACGAAGCAGAAGCCGACGTTGAGCATGCCGTCATCGCTCACTATCGACTGTCCGATGACGGCCTCGGCGAACCAAGCCAACGGGAGGTCGTCCGCCAGGCCCAGTCCCTGCTGACCGAGACGATCGAGGAAGCGGACGTCGGCGAGTTCGACGGAAACGAGTACGGAGGAGGCGAGGTAGTCCTCTACGCCTACGGACCGGACGCCGATGCACTCTTCGCTGTCATGGCACCCCTCCTGAACGACCTGCCGTTCCGGCCGGCGCACGTCGTCTTGCGCTACGGCTCCGTCGATGACCCATCGGCTGCCGAGCATCGCGTCGACCTCTGACGAGACGAGTCACAAGCCCCCAGCCAGACGGCACCTGGGGAATTGCGCGAACGTCCACATCGACGGCGCGACAACCCCCATCGAGGGCTGATCCCGTAGCACTGACACCGGCGATCCAAGCCGTCTGGGCCGATGCCGAGGTCGATGCGTCGCAGCGCAACGAGGACCCCTGGAAATCGCCGGCTCCGGCAACCGGGCGCGTCCAAGTCCGCAGACATCCCGCCCAGTACGTAGCAGCCGCAGTGATCACTCGCCGGCCCTCAGTTCCGGGCCGGACACCGGCGACTCGGTCACGACGTCGTTCACTCTCCGTTCTCGGTCTGCTACGGCAAGCGCTCCGCTCACCTCGCCGACTCCGCCGAGACCCCGGCCCGGCAGCAGTTGGGAGAACTGGCCGTTCCCAAAGCGCGGAAGCGACGCGCCTTGCCTCTGTTCTGTGCCATCGCGAGAGCCAGGATCAGAAGACCGGGACGTTTGGAAACGCCGTCGCGGCGCAGACGATTGCTGACAGCAGCTTTATCCATCGAGGTAGGAGACGTGTCATGGGCATTCTGGCTTGGATTCTCATAGGGCTGCTCGCGGGTCTCATCGCCAAGGCGATCATGCCCGGCAAGGACCCGGGCGGCATCATCATCACCATGCTCATCGGCATCGTGGGCGGCCTGCTCGGCGGCTGGCTCGGCAAGGTCATCTTCGGCGTCGACTCCATCGACGGCTTCTTCGACCTCTCCACCTGGATCGCCGCCATCATCGGCTCCGTCATCCTCCTCGCCATCTACCGGCTCGTCACCGGCAACAAGCGCCACCACCACAGCCACGCCTGAACCACACATCCGGCCTCCCACGGCAAACGGCTCCCCCTCCTCGAGGGCGGAGCCGTTTCGTTCATCGCGCAATCTGCAGCGTGCAGCCCGGTACGGAAGCTGGTCTGCCCTTGGAGGACGAGGGGCAGGCCGATCGGTACCGGGCTGTGCCTGTGGGCCTCATGGGGAAGGCCCTGAACCCCGCCAGGCACATCAAGGGCGGCGACGCCGTCGCGGACGAAGGAGAACAGAAGCCGTGGGGGACATCGACGACGCCTTGGAGCGCGCGGACCGCGAGGCTTTCATCGCCAGCCGCCCAAGACCCTCAAGGGCCGCATCAACTTCCTGATGGGCAAGCTGAAGACCACCAAGGCCGTCGCCGCGGAACTCGGCGTCGGCCAGCGCTCGATCGAGCGCGACCGCACCGGCGAACGCAAAACCCGCCGAAGGCGATCACCGACCGGATCGACACCGCCGCGCGCGCCCGCTGGCAGCCGGTGGTGCGCAACCGCCGCCGAAAGGAAGCCGCCACCCGCACCGGCATTACCGTCGAGACCCGCGCCCGCTTCGGATACCCCGCACCCATCGGCACCACCGACGACGGCCGGATGCGCTGGCTGACCGTCCACCTCCCGCCCGCGTACGCGCAACGCCTCTTCGACGCCCAGCAGCACGGCGCCCACGATCCGGAACTGCGCGGGATCGTCGCCGAAGGACTGCAGGGGTGTACTTCAAGGACGGTGGCACCCGCGCCGACCAGCTCGAAGTCGGATTCACCGACATCGACTACATCGACGTGTCGTTCTAGGCGGTCACGTCTACCCGGAGCAGGCATACCCCTCCAGGAAACGGCGGCGGCGGTCGCGCTGGTCGCCGCCGCCGTTTCCTGCCCGGGGCAGGGGTTGTCTCAGCTGGCCCGCTCGAAGGCGAGGTTCGCGTTCGGGCAGCCGGCCGCGTACCCCAGCAACCCCCTCCCGCTCGGCCTGGTCCACCGCCAGACCCCAACGATGCTTGGTCGCCACCCACTCACCGATGTACCTGCTCACCGCCGGCACCGGCATCCACGTCGCCGGGTCCTGGTCACTCTTCTGACGGTTCGACCGGGCCGTGACCCTGACCAAGGCCACGTCCGAACCCAGGTCGTTCGCGTACCGGCGACGCCGCTCCGTCGTCCAGCCAACCACCAGCTGGCGGGGAGCGTCATTCGAACCGTGCGGCATTCCCAGCTCCAGAACACCTGATAGGCCAAGCGGGGACGTCAGGCGCGCGTCACCCGGGCGGGCGCGCCGTTTTACCGGCCGAGTGCTGCGGCGTGCGGGAACTGGAGCGGCTCCGCGGTGCCGGGCGGGCGTGGGTGGGGTGGGGTCAGGGGTGGAGGTAGCTCCTGAGGTAGCTGCGGGCCGGGGCCTCGCTGGTGCCGAGCGCGGTTGCCACCTGCTCGATCGGTACCTCCCGGCGGCGACATCGCCCGCCGCGTCCCGGCCAACCTGGGCGATGACGTACCGCAGGTCGGCCAGGGCCTTCAACGCAATCAGCGGCTACTCGGCAGCCAGGCCGTCGAGCCGGCGGACGAGTTCGGTGAGGAGCCCGGTGAGGTCCGGGGGGGGTGGACGGCCGCGTCCCGGATCACCGACAGATGTGCTTCGTAGTCCTTGATCGGCCCGGACAGGTCGACGTCCGCCTCGTACAGCGGCTTGTCCTTGGGGAGGGTGGTCCAGTCGAGCGGGTACTCGGCCATCCCCCGCCAGCCGCACGAGCAGCTGCCCCGCAGCACTGTGGCCCGGGGCAGGCCGAACCGGCCGTCATAGACGGGCCACTCCGCGATGAAGGCATGTGCGAACCGCTGCCCACCTCGAAGTAAACCGGCCCCGGCTCGCTGCCATCGGCCAGCAGCACACCCACCGACCCTCGTGTGCGGCCCCCAACGCCTTGAGCACCCCGTCCCCCACGACCAGCCCCTCCCGCAGCGCACGATCAGACCAGCCCGCCAGCCGGTCCACGACGTCCAGCCTGCCCCGTCCGGATTGCCTGCGCACCGGGATCCGCCGAAAGCCGTACGGGAGTTACCCCCGCGAAGTTTCCCGCAATGCGCCCGAGGCGGCATGCGGAAATGGGTGTGCAGAGCCGCTCCGGAACTCCCGGTCGTTGCATCTGCCCTCCCGGGGCACCCCCGGGCAGTGACCATGGGAAGGAGTCCTTCCATGAACAACAACCCGCTCGCGCCGGGAGGCCGCGGCAGCCCCCACGTGCTCGTCGTGCTCCTAGCGGCCGCCGCCGGCCGTGACCGCAGGTGGGGCCGTCTTCGGCGGGGAGGGCGCGCCAGTGCAGGATTGGCGTGAGGGCGGTGGCAGCTGCGCCGAGGAACCAGGCCAGGCGTCCGTGTACGTGGGCGAGGGCGATGGCCACAGCAGCGAGTGCTTCCCGCAGGTGTTCCAGCCTGTCGACCTCGGGCAGGGACTGCTGGGACTCCGGGAGGCCCACGACGGGTCGTCCCTTGGCGCCCGGCCCCTTCACACCGCCGCCCGCCACCAGAATCGGAGCGGGCTTCTTCCCTCGGCTATCTCGAGGAAAGACACCTCATGCAGTTAAGCCGTCAAGGTGCCCCGCAGGGACACCGGCCTGGAAACACCAGATAGTTCATGATCACAGAGGGTGCGGTATGCGTTCAACACGAGGCGGCGGGCGATCAGCCCGACGTCCGCCATCTCCGGGGGCGGGCGGTCCGCTGTCTGTGTCATCCCGTCCGACCCAGGTTTCTTGGCGCCCGTGGGCCCGGTCTAGGCTGCGACAGTCGTTGGCCACCGAGGCCGGCGCGGCAAGGAAAGGCAAACGATGCCGCAAGCGGGACACGCGACCGGCCCGGCGGG
>NZ_JBVHJO010000013.1:0-185558 GCF_055559995.1 Streptomyces sp. NPDC023541 | reverse complement strand
GCCCTCGTCACGACCGCCGTCGCCAACGGGGACCTCTCCAAGAAGATCGACGTGGACGCGCGCGGGGAGATCCTGGAGTTGAAGACCACCATCAATACGATGGTCGACCAGCTCTCCTCCTTCGCCGCCGAGGTCACCCGCGTCGCCCGTGAGGTCGGCAGCGAGGGCCGGCTGGGCGGCCAGGCCGAGGTCGAAGGCGTCTCCGGCACCTGGAAGCGGCTCACCGAGAACGTCAACGAGCTGGCCGGGAACCTCACCCGGCAGGTCCGGGCCATCGCCGAGGTCGCCAGCGCGGTCGCCGAGGGCGACCTGACCCGCTCGATCACGGTCGACGCCTCCGGAGAGGTCGCCGAACTCAAGGACAACATCAACTCCATGGTCGGCTCGCTGCGCGAGAGCACCCGCGCCAACCAGGAGCAGGACTGGCTCAAGTCCAACCTCGCCCGCATCTCCGGCCTGATGCAGGGCCACCGCGACCTCGCGGCGGTCGCCGAACTCGTCATGGACGAACTGACGCCGCTGGTCGCCGCCCAGTACGGCGCCTTTTACCTCGCCGAGGACACCCCCGGCGGAACCGTGCTCACCCTCGTCGGCTCCTACGGCCGTCCCGCTCACGCCGAGGAGGGGACGAGGTTCGCCCTCGGGGAGTCCCTCGTCGGACAGGCGGCCCGCAGCCGCCGCATCATCGCCACCGACCGGGTCCCCGGCGACTACATCATCTCCTCGGGGCTCGGCCACACCACCCCGGGCAGCCTGATCATCCTGCCGATCGTCGTCGACGACCAGGTGCTCGGCGTCATCGAAATCGCCTCCTTCAGCGCCTTCACCCCCGTCCACCGGGACTTCCTCGCCCAGCTGATGGAGACCATCGGCACCAACGTCAACACGATCGTCGCCAACGCCCGGACCGACGAGCTCCTCGGCGAGTCCCAGCGGCTGACCGGCGAACTCCAGGCCCGCTCGGAGGAACTCCAGGTCCAGCAGGAGGAACTTCAGCGCTCCAACGCCGAACTGGAGGAGAAGGCCGCCCTCCTCGCCAGCCAGAACAGCGACATCGAGGCCAAGAACCTGGAGATCGAACAGGCCCGGCAGGAGCTGGAGGCCCGCGCCCAGCAGCTGTCGCTGGCCTCCAAGTACAAGTCGGAGTTCCTGGCGAACATGAGCCACGAGCTGCGCACCCCGCTCAACAGCCTCCTGATCCTGGCCCAGCTGCTCGCGCAGAACCCCACCCGCAACCTGTCGCCCAAGCAGGTGGAGTACGCGGGCATCATCCACTCGGCCGGCTCCGACCTGCTCCAGCTGATCAACGACATCCTCGACCTCTCGAAGGTCGAAGCGGGCAAGATGGACATCAACCCCGAGCGGGTCCACCTGCCCCAGCTGCTCGAGTACGTCGACGCCACCTTCCGGCCGATGACCACCCAGAAGAGCCTCGACTTCACCGTCACCACCGCCCCCGACGCCCCCGACGACCTGCTCACCGACGACTCCCGGCTGCGCCAGATCCTGCGCAACCTGCTGTCCAACGCCGTCAAGTTCACCGAGCGCGGCGGCGTCGAGCTGCGCATCGAACCGGCGACGGCCCCCGAGACCCCCGCCGGGATCTCCCGGCGCGGGCAGCCCATGCTGGCCTTCCGGGTACGGGACACCGGCATCGGCATTCCCGAGCAGCAGCTGGAGTCCGTCTTCGGAGCCTTCCAGCAGGCCGACGGCACCACCAGCCGCAAGTACGGCGGCACCGGCCTCGGCCTCTCCATCAGCCGCGAGATCGCCCAGCTCCTCGGCGGGGCCGTCACCGCGGAGAGCACCCCGGGCCAGGGCAGCACCTTCACCCTCTACCTGCCGGTCAGCCGCGCGGACTACGAGGACGCCCCGGACGCCGACGAGGCCGTGACGACCTCTCCCGAGGGCACGTCCGCGACGGGCCAAGCGGACCGCCGGGACACGCCGGCGCTGCCCGCACAGCGGCGCAGCCGCCGCCTGCTGGTGATCGAGGAACGGCCCAACGGCCTGCTCTCCCTCGTCGCCGAGAGCGCCGACCGGGACTTCACCCCCCACCCCCACGCGCCGGGGGAGCGCGGCGGCATCCAGGTCGTCAACGCCACGAGCGCGCGGGAGGCGGCCGCCGCCCTGGCGTCCGACGCCTTCCACTGCGTCGTGCTGGAACTGGACATGCCCGACGGGGAAGCACTGCGCTTCCTCGACGCGCTCGACGGCGATCCGGCCCTCTCCTCGCTCCCCGTCCTCGCCCACAACAACCCCCGCGTCCGCACCGGCCGGGAGGCACTGCGGGAGCGGGCCGCGTCACGCCGGGTGGAACTGCTGTCCAGCCTGGACGAACTGCGCGAACGCATCGCCCTCCACCTGTCGGCCGAACAGCCCGGGGACGTGCTGCCGCTCGTACACCCGGACGCCCGGCAGCAGGACGCCCACGTGCCCGACGGCGACCTGGCCGGACGCACCGTCCTCGTCGTCGACGACGACGCACGCAACCTCTTCGCCCTCAGCGGGGTCCTGGAACTGCACGGCATGCGGGTGCTCCACGCCGAGGACGGCCGCAAGGGCATCGACGCCCTCACCGGCAACGCCGACGTCGACCTGATCCTGATGGACGTGATGATGCCGGAACTGGACGGCTACGCGGCCACCGCCGAGATCCGGCGGATGCCGGCGTACGAGGCCCTGCCCATCATCGCGGTCACCGCCAAGGCGATGCCGGGGGACCGCGAGAAGAGCCTCGCCGCCGGCGCCAGCGACTACGTGACCAAACCGGTGGACGCCGACGACCTCATCGCCCGCGTCCGGCACTGGCTCACGCGATGACCGGGGACACCACACGCAGCGGCGCCGTCCACCCGCCGTCGGCGCCGTTCACGGAGCAGAACGCCCGTGCCATCCCGCACCAGTCCCCGACCCCGTTGGGGCGCCTCGTCGCGACCGTCGAACGGCTGCGCCGGGAGGTGCTGGAGGCGCAGGCCACCGCCGACGGCCGGGCCCTCGTCGAACTGGCCAAGGGCATTCTCATCGGGCAGCTGAACTGCACGCCGGCCGCGGCGGCACGCCAGCTCGACGTGCTGTGCCGGGAGAGCGGCACGTCCCGCCTCGAACTCGCGGCCGACATCGTCAACCAGGCGTCCCGCGACCACGTCAGCGAGATCGCCGCGGCCTTCGTGGCGAACGCCGGCAGCACCGGCTGTGCCGACGACCCCGCCGAGCACTCCACGGTGTCGGTCCGGCTGCGCACCGCCGAGAGCGGCATGTTGGCCGCGGCCTCCGACACCCAGGCCGTGGCCGAGTCCCTCCTGACCAATGCCCTGGGGCCGCTGGGGGCCGTCGCCGTCGCCGTGTGGACCGCCGTGCCCGACGGCTCGCTGACCCTCGCCGGCCACGCCGGGTTCCCGCCCCGCGAGGCAGTCCGCTGGCGCCACGTACCCCCCGGCGTCTCCACCGTCGCCGGCCTCGCCCTCCGCGAGCGCCGGCTGGTGACCCTCGCCCGGCTCAAACGCGCCGGCCTGCCCTCGATCGGCCACGTCCAGTGGCCCGACGGCGGACGCATGGCCGTACCGACCGGGACGGGCGGACGGATCCACGGCGTCCTCGAAATCTGCTGGCCCGGGCCCCTGGCGCCACAGCCGCCGCAGATCGAGCGCCAGGTCGAGGCCCTCGCCGAGCTGTGCGCCCGCACCATGGACGCCTCCCCGCCGAGCGACCCCACGGCCGCCGACGCGGTCCTCCCGGACGTCGCGGAACTCATCGACCTCGCCGAGGGACTGCAGGACCCGGCCGTGGTGCTCACTCCGGTCCTCGACCCCGACGGCCGCCTCACCGACTTCCGGATCCGGCACGCCGGCAGCCGCTTCGTCGACCCGGTGGGACGGCCGCGCGGCGACGTCAACGGCGCGCTGCTGCTGGAGGCCTACCCGATGGCCGCCGCCGAGAACGGGCTGTTCGACATCGTCGAGCGCGTCCACGCGACGGGCGAGCCGTTCCGCGCCGAACGGATGAGCCTGACCGCGCTGGTCGACCAGATCCCCCTCACCTCGGTCGCGGACATCAGCGTCAGCCGCCACGGCGCCGCCGTCCTGCTGATCTGGCGGATCGAGGACGAGACGGCCCGGCTGGCCAACCTCCTCCAGCACGCCCAGCGCCTGGGCCGCATCGGCGGCTTCGAGGAGAACCTCGCCACCGGCGAGACCACCTGGAACGCCCAGCTCTACGCCCTGCACGGCCTCCCGGCCACCGCGAACCCGGTACGGCTGCGGGACCTGCCCGGCCACGCCCATCCGGACGACTCCGCCGCCCTCGGCCGCTTCCTGCGGGCACTGCTCCACCACCGCCGACCCTCATCCGTCAATTTCCGCCTCCAACGCCCCGACGGAATCACCCGCCACATCCGTGTGGTCGCCGAGCCCGTCCTCGACGCGGACCGGCGACTGCACGCCGTACGCGGCGCCTACCAGGACATCTCCGCCCAGCACTGGACCGAGGTGGCGCTGGCCGCGACCAGGGACCAGCTCGCCCACACCGAGGCCGAGTCCGCCGAACGCAACCGGCTCGCCCTCCAGCTCCAGCACGCCATCATGCCGCCCACACCGCCGGCCATCGAGGCCCCGGGCTTGCGGGTCGCCGTCCGCTACCGGCCGGCCGAGACCGAGTCGCTCGTCGGCGGCGACTGGTACGACACCGTGGTCCTGCCCTCCGGTCTCATCATGCTGTCCGTGGGTGACGTCGCCGGCCACGGCATCGAGGCGGCCACCGGCATGGTCGTGCTGCGCAACGCCCTGCGCGGCCTGGCCGTCACCGGCGCGGGCCCGGGCCAACTGCTGTCCTGGCTCAACACGGTCACCCACAACCTGGCCAAGCACGTGACCGCCACCGCCGTCTGCGGCGTCTTCGACCCGAAGACGAGGGTGCTGCGCTGGGCGCGCGCCGGCCACCTGCCGCCCGTACTCGTCCGCGGTGGCCGGGCCGAGGCCTTCCCGCTCATCGAGGGCCTGCTCCTCGGCGCCCTTTCCGACGTCACGTACGGCGAGAGGGAGGTGCAGCTCGAACCGGACGACACCCTGCTGATGTTCACGGACGGACTGGTGGAGCGGCGGGACTCCTCCGTCCAGGACTCGCTTCGCCATCTCGTGAACGCGGCCGCCGCCGGAGCCGGGGACCTCGACGCGCGGCTCGACCGCCTGCTCGCCGGGAGCCGGTCGGACACGGACGACGACACCTGCGTGATCGGCATCCAGGTGGGCTGAAGCCCCTCCGCCGGACGGCGGGCGACCGCACTGCCCGCGAGGGTTGACCACCAGGCCATACCTGCCGGTAACTTGAGCGCGGTCCAGAAGCGTCGACGGAAAGGGCCGGGCACGTGGCGAACCACGACCTGACCGGATTCACCGAGGGTTCCTTCACCCACGACGGCGCGACCCGCCGCGTGCTGCGCGCGGGCACGGGCCCCGCGGTGATCGTCATGGCGGAGATCCCGGGCATCACCCCGAAGGTCATCGAGTTCGCCGAGCGGGTGGCCGCCGCCGGCTGCAGCGCCGTGCTCCCGGTGCTCTTCGGCGAACCAGGCCGCGACCCGGATCCCCGCGCCGTCGGCTGGGCGAGCAGCGGCCGCTACATGGCGTCGACCATGTGGCGGGTGTGCGTCAGCCGGGAGTTCACCCTGCTGGCCACGGGCCGCAGTTCGCGCGTGGTGCAGTGGCTGCGCGCCCTGGCCGCCGCCGAACACGAGCGGTGCGGCGGCCCCGGTGTGGGCGCCGTCGGCATGTGCCTGACCGGCGGGTTCGCCCTGGCCATGGCCACGGACGAACGCTTGGTCGCCCCGGTCCTCGCCCAGCCGTCGCTTCCGCTGGCCCTCACTCCCGGCCGCGCCGCCGCCATCGACATCAGCCCCGATGACCTCGCCGTGGTCCGCGGACGCTGCGAGCGCGAGGGCCTCCAGGTGCTGGGCCTGCGCTTTCGCGGGGACCGCCTGGTCCCGGCCGACCGGTTCGCGTACCTGCGGCGCGAACTGGGCGACGCCTTCGTCGCCGTCGAACTGGACGACGGCGACGCGAACCCGGACAGCGCCCTGCCGCCGCACTCCGTGCTCACGGAGCACCTCGTCGACGAACCGGGCCGTCCCACCCGCGAGGCCCTCGACACGGTCCTCGACCTCTTCCGCACCCGCCTCCTGCTCGAAGACCGCCCCACCATTGCCGGCTGACCCGCGCCCCCGCCGGCCCCGGGCGTTGTCCAGGGGCTCCGCCGACTCGTCGGCGGACTTGGGCCTCACGCGGTGGAAGCCCTGCCGGCCGACCGAGCGCTCGAGCCGACCGTCCACCACTTACTCCAGGCCGCCCGTCCGGCCCCGGACGGTGCGCCGGGTGAGTTCCGCCAGGAGGTCGCCGGGGGCCGGCACGTCGAAAGAGTACGGGCGGCCGAATCCACGTGGACGGCAGCGGCCCCGCAGCCGCCTGCCCCGAGCATCGCCCACTCGGCGTGCCCGGGAGCCCCCGGCCCTGCCGCGTCCGTGTGCCGTCGCCGCAGCAGTCGCGCCGCTCCCTGGGGCGCGTTGCGCGGGTCAGGGGCCGGGTGAGTGGCAATCTGGGGCATAACACCACAAACCCGCGATCCAGTACGTCGGTCGTCCCCTCTCCCGCAACTCTCCCGCAACGACTCGCCGCGAGCCGGCCGTTGCGCGCCCGGAGCGGCTTCGTCCGCTCATCACACCCAAGTGGTTTGCACATGTCCGTGACCGACGCACGGTGGGTGCCGAAGATCCTTCCGGGTGGCGTCGGACCCCGTCTGCCGCACCGGGATTTCGCCTCGCGACGAAGACGGAGTGCTCATGGCCACCAGGAAGAACCTCGCCGCCAACCGGGATTCCCTCCTCCACAAGGTCCGCTACGCGGCGAGCCGCCCGAACCGCATCGCCCCGTACCTCAAGCGCGCCGCGCGCGACCGGTGGCTGGCCTTCAAGCACCCCGACCACGTGAGCTACTACCGGGCGGTGATGGCCTCGGACACGCGCCGCAACCCGGAGGCAGCCGTCGGCAGCCGGACCCACGAACGCTGGCTCGCCCTCGGGAAGATGCAGTTCGACTACCTGCTCGACCACGGCCTGAAGCCCGACGCCCGGATGCTGGACATCGGGTGCGGCAACCTGCGCGCCGGCTGGCGCTTCATCGACTACCTCGACGCGGGCCACTACTACGGCATCGACATCTCGCCCGACATCCTCATCGCCGCCAAGCGGACGCTGACCGAGCGGGGACTCCAGGCCAAGGTTCCGCACCTGACGCTCACCAGGAACCTGACGCTGGACTTCCTGCCCGACGCCTACTTCGACGTGGTCCACGCCCACAGCGTGTTCTCGCACTCGCCGATCGAGGTGATCGACGAATGTCTCGCCCACGTCGGCCGCGTCCTGGCGCCGGGAGGCCACTTCGACTTCACCTTCGACCGCACCACCGGCACCGAACACCATGTCCTGCGCGAGGACTTCTACTACCGGACGCAGACCCTCGTCGACCTCGCCGCCCGGTACGGCCTGGCCGCCCGCTTCATGGAGGACTGGGAGGAACTCGGCCACGGCCAGTCCAAGATCCGCGTCAGCGCCGTAGGGGCCGACGCCTGACACCCGGCCGGCCACTCCGCCGACCGGCCGGTCAGGCGAGGCCGGCCAGCCGGTCAGGCGAGGCCGACCGTACCGGAGGCCCTGCGGCGCCACCGGCGCACGGCCGGGCCGGTGGTCGCACCGGCGTATGCCGTCCGAGGGGACCTGCCGGGCTGCCGGTCGGGGCTCGCGGGATTCAGGAGACGGCGTACCACTGGCTGGCCCAGCCCGTGTTGATGGTGGCCGTGGACTGCTCGCCGAGGTTGACGGTGGCGGGCAGCGAGGACTGGCCGGTCAGGATGCTGCTGTAGCGCAGGTTCGGCGGGGTCAGCCCGGCGTTGACGGAGATGCCGGCGCCCGTGGACTTCAGGGTGAGGGCGTTGGTGGCCCAGTTGCCGTTGAGGAGCAGGGCGATGAAGTACGTACCGGGGGCGGCCGTGAAGGGCTTGGCGAGGGGCAGCGGCTTGGCGATGGCGTCGGTCATCAGCTGGGGCGAGATGTCGGCGGTCGACGCGACGAGCGTGCCCTTGGCGTCGTACACGCCGAGGTAGCAGTTGGCCAGCTGGGCGTTCGGGTCCAGCCCGGCAAGCCCCAGCCAGATGTTCGACCAGGTGATCTGCTCGCGCAGGACGATCCGCACCAGCGTGATCCGGCCGGCGACCCCGGCGGTGGACTGGGCGGTGACGTGGCCGGCGTCGTTGGGGTCGCCGGTCCATGCCAGCAGGTTCTGGTCCTGCGGGCGCGGGCCCTCGAACCCGGAGCCGCCACCCGGCGCGGCCGGCGCGGGCGCCGACGCCGTGGGTCCCGCCGCCGGCCGGCCCTTGTCCGGGGCGTTACTGCAGCCCGCCAGGGCGAGCACCACCGCGAGCGCGGTGACGAGTCCTGTCGTGGCGGTGGTGGTGCGGGTGCGCATGGTCCCCCCATGAGGTGCTGTTGTGCCGATGGACATGATCACACGGTCGCCGGCCCGGGCCGGAGGGCGAGGGTCCAGGTGTGCAGGACGTGCTTGCCGGGCCGGTCGCGGTCTTCTTCCGCGAGGGTCACGGTGAGCCTGTCGCCGCTGCGGCGCAGCCCGCCGCGGTACCGCCGGGCCCGGTCCGGGTCCACGGGAAGCAGCTCGGCGAGGACGGCGTCCCCCAGCCGGCGGTCGACGGCACGCAGCACCCCGGCGTCGAGGACCAGGATGGTGCCGTCCGCCAGCACCACGGGCTCGGGGCACAGCGGGTCGGTGAGCGACGGCCCGCGCTCGACGGCGCCCCCGGGCAGCAAACGCACCACCCGGCTGCGGGTGGGCAGGCTGCGGTCGGTCTCGACGACGCGGATGCCGGTACCGGTGACGTAATGACCGTAGCTGCGCCAGGAGTCCACCAGGGCGCCGTCACGGTCGTACTCCCAGGTGTCGAAGACGTCGTAGCCCTCCAGGCCGAGGAAGAACCGGCCGCCGCTCAGCACCGCACCGCTCGCACCGCGCAGCTCGGCGATCGGCGCGCCGTCCGCCAGGTCCAGCAGCAGCGCCGGACCGAGGTGCCCCCACGGGGTGTAGTCGAAGGAGTCCGTGGTGACCAGGACCCGGCCCCCGGAGACGTGGGCGGCGTTCGGGACCCCGGCACAGGCGGCGGTCCACAGCACGCGGCCGGAGGAGTCGACGCAGCGGACCTCCCCGGGCCCGCCCAGTACGCTCAGCCCGTCCCGCTGGGCCAGGGGCTGCCCGGCGGCGCGCGACGCGCCGTACGCCGGCCGCCCGGCCCCGCGCCGGTACTCCACCACGGAGGCGCGCCACCCCCCGCCCGCCCCGCCGCCGATCTGCCCGCTCCTCGCCATGGCCCCAGATGCTAGGCCGTGTCGTCAAAGTCCCGCCTGGCCGGCGGGGCCGTTCCGCGCTGCCGCGCCTATCGTGGGAGAAACCTCACGACCGGGACGTATGCACACGGACAGGTGGATCGTGAACGGATCCGGGATCGACTACCGGGCGGTGTTCCACGCGCTGCCGGGCGCGGCCGCGCTGCTGACCCCTGGTCTCGTCTTCCTGGACGTCAACGCGGCGTACCTGGCCGTGGCCGGGCGCGCTCGTGAGCAGCTCATCGGCCGCTACATCTTCGACGCCTTCCCCGACAACCCCAACGACCCGGACGCCTCGGGCATGCGCAACACGCGCGCCTCACTGGAGCGGGTCGTGGCCACCGGCGAGCGTGACGCGATGGCCCTGCAGCGCTACGACGTGCAGGACCCCGAACGCCCCGGGGCGTGGCAGGAGCGGTACTGGAGCCCGGTCAACGTCCCCGTCCTCGCCCCCGACGGCAGCGTGGCGCTGCTGCTGCACCGGGTGGAGGAGGTCACCGAGCTGATCCGGGCCCGGGGCGCCCGCAGCGGCGAGGACGCCACCCGGGTGCTGGAGTCCGAGCTCTACGGCCGGGCGCGGGAGCTCCAGGAGCTCAACGAGCGGCTGCGCCAGGCCCACGCCCGAGAACGGGAGGTGGCACTCCACCTCCAGGAGTCGATGCTCCCCGCCCCCAGCCCGCTGGCCCACCACCAGGCGGCCGTGCGCTACCGCCCCGCCGCCGCGTCCCTGAACGTGTGCGGGGACTGGTACGACCTCGTCGACGCCCCCAGCTGCACCGCCGTCGCCGTCGGGGACGTCGTCGGCCACGGACTGGCCGCGGCCGGCGTCATGGGACAGCTGCGCAGCGCCCTGTCGGCCGCCTCGCTCGTCTCCGACGGCCCCGCGCAGGCCCTGGAGGTCCTCGGCCTCTACGCCCGCTCCGTCGCCGGCGCCGAGTCCACCACCGCCGTCTCGGTCTTCATCGACTGGCACAGCCGCACCCTCACGTACAGCAGCGCGGGCCACCTCCCGCCCGCGCTCTGCGACCCCGACGGCACCGTCGTCTTCCTCGACCGGGCCACCGATCCGCCGCTCGGGGCGCGCCCCGAGCACGCGCCGCGGCCCCAGGTTCGTACGGCCTTCACCGACGGCTCCGTCCTCGTGCTCTACACCGACGGACTCGTCGAGCGCCGTCGCGAGGACATCGACACCGGCCTGGGCCGCCTCGCCGACGCCCTCGCCCGGCACCGTGCCGCCGATCCCTCCGCGCTCGCCGACGCCCTCCTGGCCGAGCTGGTGCCGCCCGTCGGCGTCACCGACGACACGGTCCTGGTCGTCCTGCGCCTGGAAGGCCAGGCCGACATGCCTACCGGATTGCATGAACATGCGTGAGCCTGCATACTCTTCCTATGTCTAAGGTCCTCACCTCCCTTCCTACCGGCGAGCGCGTCGGCATCGCCTTCTCCGGCGGACTCGACACCTCCGTCGCCGTCGCCTGGATGCGCGACAAGGGTGCCGTCCCGTGCACCTACACCGCCGACATCGGCCAGTACGACGAGCCCGACATCGCGTCGGTGCCCGCCCGTGCCTCGGCGTACGGCGCCGAGATCGCCCGCTTGGTGGACTGCCGCGCCGCGCTGGTCGAGGAGGGGCTGGCCGCGCTCACCTGCGGTGCCTTCCACATCCGCTCCGGCGGCCGGGCCTACTTCAACACGACGCCGCTCGGCCGCGCAGTCACCGGCACCCTGCTGGTCCGGGCCATGCTCGAGGACGACGTCCAGATCTGGGGCGACGGCTCGACCTTCAAGGGCAACGACATCGAGCGGTTCTACCGCTACGGCCTGCTGGCCAATCCGCACCTGCGCATCTACAAGCCCTGGCTCGACGCGGACTTCGTCACCGAACTCGGCGGCCGCAAGGAGATGTCGGAGTGGCTGCTCGCCCACGGCCTCCCCTACCGCGACAGCACCGAGAAGGCCTACTCCACCGACGCCAACATCTGGGGCGCCACCCACGAGGCCAAGACCCTGGAGCACCTCGACACCGGTGTCGAGACCGTCGAGCCGATCATGGGCGTGCGGTTCTGGGACCCCTCGGTGGAGATCGCCGCCGAGGACGTGACCATCGGCTTCGACCAGGGCCGCCCGGTGACGATCAACGGCAAGGAGTTCGCCTCCGCCGTCGACCTGGTGATGGAGGCGAACGCCATCGGCGGCCGCCACGGCCTGGGCATGTCCGACCAGATCGAGAACCGGATCATCGAGGCCAAGAGCCGCGGCATCTACGAGGCCCCCGGCATGGCGCTGCTGCACGCGGCGTACGAGCGCCTCGTCAACGCGATCCACAACGAGGACACCCTCGCGCAGTACCACAACGAGGGCCGCCGGCTCGGCCGCCTCATGTACGAGGGCCGGTGGCTGGACCCGCAGGCGCTGATGATCCGCGAGTCGCTCCAGCGCTGGGTCGGCGCGGCGGTGACCGGCGAGGTCACGCTGCGGCTGCGGCGCGGCGAGGACTACTCGATCATGGACACCACGGGCCCGGCGTTCAGCTACCACCCGGACAAGCTGTCCATGGAGCGCACCGAGGACTCGGCCTTCGGCCCGGTGGACCGGATCGGCCAGCTCACCATGCGCAACCTCGACATCGCCGACTCGCGCGCCAAGCTGGAGCAGTACGCCGCGCTCGGCATCGTCGGCAACACGCACGCGACGCTGATCGGTGCCGCCCAGGCCGCCTCGACGGGCCTGATCGGTGCGATGCCGGAAGGCGGCGCCGAGGTCATCGCCTCCCGCGGCCGGGCCGAGGGTGACGACGAGCAGATGCTCGACCGCGCCGCGATGGAGTTCGGCACCGACTGACCTGCAGCGGCCCTGGCGGCGGGCGGCGCATCCCGAACAGGGGACGCGCCGCCCGCCGTTGTGCGTCCGGGTTGTGCGTCCAGCCGCAAGGGCATGCCGGCGGAGCGGTTGCCGTGCCCGCAGGCGGCGCGCGGTCCTGTGGCCGTGTGCCAGAGGCCACTTGGACAGGGAAAGCGCAACTTCGACATGAGCCGCAGAGGCGGCTACCTTCACCTGGTCTTCGGCGATCGCCCACGGTCGCAGAGGAATTCCTTCGGGCTGAGCCACCCGCGACGGGATGAGCCGCCGAAAGGGTCCGCACCGGACACCCCCGACCAGGGAGAGACGCATGCCCCATCTTGCGCTGTACACATTCGGCGTCCTGAAGTCACCTCTCAGCGATCCCGCACCTCTCACGCGCGAGTTCTACGACATCGGTGAGGCCGTCTACCGGAATATCAGCCGGCACCCCGGATACCTCGCGCGTGCCGAAGCGGCAGACGGTGACCGGGGCGTGCTCTTCGATGCGGAATGGGGTGCATGGGGGGAGTTCGCCGTACCGCGCTGGTACCGCAAGGGCCGTACGGTGGAAACCACCGCCCTGGCCACGACGCTCTCGCTCTGGACCGGCCTGCGGCCCGCCTTCGACGCCGTCCACACCGGTCTGCACCGCGGGGCGCTGAACAGGCGTCACGAGTGGTTCGAAAGGACAACCCACCCGAAGTACGTGTGCTGGTGGGTCTCCGACGGCGTGATACCCACCTGGCAGGAGGGGGTTTCCGGGCTGGAACACCTCCATGACCAGGGCCCCGCGCCGCACGCCTTCACCTTCCACCACTCGTTCGACCCGGAGGGAACTCCGGCGAAGACGAAGGGCATCGGGCCGAACAAGAGGAACGGATGGTGAAACGATACTTCCCCCGGGGTGCCGAGAGGAATTCCCGGCATTCAAATCGATTGCACAGATCGCACATTCAACAATTGACTTGGGCAACCAAATCCGAACGAGTCGGGCACCTGTGTCGATCACCCATGTAAAGCCGGGTGTAGCGCATACTTCTCGGCGGCTGCAGCACCGAGTCGTCCGTCCGCGGGTCGTCCAGCCGCGCCCGTAGGGCACGGTGCACCGCGGCGGCCCCGGCGGCGGCCGGATCACCGACCGGGAGTTCGGTCAGCGCCCACACCACCGCCGAGGCGGGGGCCGCGTGCACGGGGTGCTGCACGAAGACCGGGCGGCCGGGGCTGCCGTCGGCCTCGGCGTGGTGCAGGGCGAGCCCGCCGTGGACGACGCCGACCAGCACACCGGCGGGGCCCGGCACGTACCGGCCGGCGGCCTCCGGGCCACCGGTCAGGGCGAGCGCCCAGCCGGCCCCGAGCCCCAGATCGGCCTCCAGGGCCGCGGCGAGGTCCTCGTCGACGTACTCCGTGCTGCCCAGGAGCTCCGCCCACGCCTGCGCCATCCGCCCGGCGGCCGCGGTCACCCCGCCCGGCTCCCACAGCTCGGCGGGGTCCTCGGGTACACCCGCGGCGAGCACCGCCCGGCAGCCGGCCTCCCGAGACGATGGCACAGCCCGTCGTACTCCCCGGACATCGCCTCGTTCGCCTTGTACGGGGCCGCCCGCAGCGCCTTGAGGTGTTCGTCGTATCCCTCGCGGTGCGGCAGCCCGCCGAGCACCAGCGCGGCGACCGCTGGAGTGGCCGGCGGCCCGGGCGCCCGCTGCGGTAGCGGGCGCGCCGGCCGTCGATCCCCTCACCTCAAGGCCAGGACGCGACGCAGTCCAGGAACACCTCCAGCGCGGCCGGGACGAGGGCGGCAGCGACAGGCCGGCCTGGGGTTCTCAGGCCGACCCCGCGGTCTGTGACCGCAGAACTACCGCGGGATCTCTGAATCGGGACGTCAGAACAGGGCTGCGAGAAGAGTCGTCACGCCACGTTGGATCGCCTCCACGTCGGCGGCGACGGACGCCGTCGCGTGCACGCCGGGTGCGATGAAGCCGAGCCACCGCTGGATGCTGTTCCAACGAGGTTGGTCACGGTCGAGCTCCGCCTCGACCCGCTCCGCAGCCTCAACAAGCTCCGCTCCGTCCTCGTACTGCTCCTCGTTCATGCGGAGCTCGCCGACCAGCAGGCTTGCCGCTCTGCGCAGCTCCGCAACTGCGGCCGCATACTCGGGTGGAACCTGAGAGCCGGTCGCCGTGGACTGGCCTACGGCGACCGTGCTCTGCTCGATCCGCACGTCCCGCCCCGCCTGAATGCCGCTGACGTGGCTTACGCCGTGATCCGACATGCCATTACCCCGATTTCACGGGCTGGGGGATTCCGCCCCGTCCGGCGCCACTGCCGGACCCGACCTTGACACTGGAACGGGTGACAGAGATGTCGCGCCCTGCGAACAGGCCGGAGTTGTAGATGGTGGTCTGCCTCTGGATCAGTTCGCTGGAATCTATGTTGTGACCCTCCAGGAACTGCACCAGAGCGTCCAGCACACGATGCTCGACGGTCTTGGCGTACAGCTCTCGGTCGAGCATCTGGAAGTAGCGGTAGTAGAGCTGGCTGCTCGCTGCCTCCCTGACACTGAACTCGGCACCGTAATTGAAGGAGCGTAGGCGGATCCGACGCGCCTGGCGCCGTTGTTCACTCCGCCGGGAGGACACTGCGGAAAGATCGCCGAGCAAGGCAAGCGGAGCAATGAGCAGCTGGATCGGGGCGCGTAGAGCAGCCAGGCCCATGAGTGAGAACCACTGACGAAGGGTCGGGGAGTTCAGCCGCGAGTCAACGGCCCTGTACTTCTCGTTCACGGGCGTGAGGAGGCAGCTGTTGCCCTCGATGAACGCTATCTCGTTGTGGGGCTGCAGTGCGCATCTCAAGAACAACGTGCTGACCAGCTCGCCGCCCCAGCCGGTGACACGGATCGCCAGATAGGGCCGTGCACGGGCCGTGCCGACTTCGCGCAGCTCACGCAAGAGAGTCTCCGAGACGTGAGCCGCGGGTGGCCCGGCCGGGTTTCGCAGCACCTCGGAACGTGTTCGATTGTCGATTCCGAACAGCAAGTCCGCGCCATTTATCAGAAGCACTTCGGCAATTTCCATTCCGGGTAGCCGTAGAGCGGCGACGCGGGCCGATACGTGTTCGTTGAGGTCGTGGATGGTGAACGGGATGATCTGTTTGCCTGTCTCGGGTCGTGCGGTGTTCAAAGCGAACGACCAACTGCTGTAGGTGCCGCCGTGTCCGACGAAGGGGTCGAAGCCCGAGGAAATCACCACGTTGCCGCGGTCTCGCAGTTCAATCTCTTCGATCCGTGCGGCGTCCTTTCTGTTCCGAGGTCGCGGAGCGTTTCTGGGGTTGAAATTTTCCCGCTTCAGCTGTCGAGATATCACCCTGTAGTGCGTGGAGAACATTTCGACAGCGACAATCATCCAAGCGATGAAACAGCCCAGGAGCAGGGTCACTCCGTAGGCGGACGGCAGAACGACATACGTGGATGACTGGTACACCAGCACGCCTACCACGATGAGCAGGACAGCCAGGAGGAGCGAGAGCGCGATGTCCCGGCGCCGCTGCCGACGGCGCGCGGCCAAGGCGTGCCTCAGAACACAGGCGAGGTCCAGGCCGGGCGAGGAGGCTGCAGCGCGGCGAGGTTGGTGTAGGACCAGCGAAACGGCTTCGCGGGCGAGCGCGCTGTCGGTGTGCATCGCCGCGCACAGGTACCGGGTCACGTCACAGGCGAACCAGGACGAGGCTTCCGCCGTATGTGACGGAGGAGTAGATGGGCCGCTGCCGTTGGGCCCCTGGGCGTGCGGGTCGATGGACGGGTTCATGATTGCTGCCCCAGCGGTGTGAAACGACTGGATGCTCGGCGGCGACGACCTGCCGTGGTGCGATGGCCGTGGACCGCGGGGTCGGCCTGGACTCCTGGGGTGGTCCAAAATTTGACGACGGAGCCAGACAGGCTCTCTACATCTCCCAGAGGTAGTTCATTTTACCCCGTTCCGCAGAGACCGGCATTCTTTCTGACCATGAGGGGAGCCGCTGCGGGATTCTGAAAGCATGTTGAATTTTCCATGACGCGTATCAATCTCCCCGTGTCTTCGACCGATGGCGGCCGGCGGCTGGTCAGAGCGCGTTGGCGTCGTCCGTCCGGGTGCGGAGTCGGCCGGCTGCTTCCAGCCGGGTCAGGCGCCGGTGTTCCCGGGCGGCCCAGCGTCGGACGCGGTCGGGTTCGAGGGGGGTGCCGTGTCCTACGTGGAGTCTGGTGGGGTTCAGAGCGAGCATCCGGCGCAGGCTGGCGAGGTTGAGCAGCGGGTCGTCGTGGAAGGGAGGGTTGGCGGGCCGTCCGGGTACGAGGCCGAAGAAGGAGTTGGCGATCAGATCGCCTGCGACGAGGTCTCCTTCACCGGTGAGGACGGAGACCGATCCGGCGGTGTGCCCGGGGGTGGGCATGATGCGTGCCGCGACGCCGAAGTCCTCCAGGTCCGTCTCGCCGGTGACGAGCACGCCGGGTTCGAAGGGTTCGACTCGTAGGTGCAGGTTCCTGTTCCTGGCCATGAGGCGGCCCATCCGCCCGGTGGGCAGGTAGGGTTCGCGGGCCCGGCCCGTGCGGAACGGGCCGAGGTCGGCGACGTGTCCTGCCACCGGTGCCCCGGTCAGGCGGTGCAGTTCGGCGGCGGAGCCGAAGTGGTCGATGTGGCCGTGCGTGACGACGATCAACGAGACGTCGGCGGGGTCCACACCGTGCGCGGCGACCTGGTCGGCGATCCTGCGGCCGCTGCCCGGTGTGCCCGCGTCGACGATGACGGGCCGGCGGCCCAGCAGCAGGTACGCGTTGATGTTGTGCCGGCCCATGACCGGGATCGGGACGACTTCGGTTCGGGACACTGTTCTCTCCTCGGGCTGTGCCACGCATGACTGTCTTCCGTCGCACGGTCGTTCGCGGACGGTCGGGGGAGGGGCGAAGGCCCCTGGGTCGTCTCTTTCGGATCTGGTCGGCCGGGGCCGCGTTGTCCGGTGCCGTGCTGCGCAAGGCGGAGGAGCTCGCCGCGTACTGGACGTCGCACGACGACAGCTACGGCACCTGGCCGCGTTGTCGGAACGCCCGGAGGCGCCCAGTAGCAGGCCGCTCCTCCGCCTTGCGCTGCATCGCATCTGACGCCGCGCGCTGGTCCACCGGGGATGGCGGGACAACCCTCAGCGGAAGCGGCGCCGGTATTCGGCGGGGGTGGTGCCGAGACGACGCCGGAAGGAACGGTGCAGGCTCTCCACGGAGCCGAGGCCGCTGAGGGCGGCGACCTCGGGCAGGCCGTGGCCGCTGTCCTGGAGCAGGCGGCGGGCGGCCTCCAGCCGGACGGATTCGACGTAGGCGGCCGGGGTGGTGGCGGTGCGTCGGGAGAACAGCCGGGAGAAGTGGCGCACGCTCAGGTGCAGCCGCGCGGCCAGGGCCTCGGCGGACAGGTCCTCGGTGAGGTGTTCGCCGATCCACATGCGCAGCTCGTCGATGGGGTCGCCCGGGTCGGCCGGCACGGTGAGCGGGACGCTGAACTGGCTCTGCCCGCCGGCGCGTTTGACGTACATGACCATCGTGCGGGCGGTGGCCAGGGCGAGTCCGGGGCCGTGGTCCTCGGTGACCATGGCCAGTGCCATGTCCATGCCCGAGGCGATGCCCGCGCAGGTCCACAGGCGGCCTTCCCGGATGAAGATCGGGTCCGGATCGACGGTGACCTGCGGATGGTCGGAGGCCAGCCGCGCGGCCGTCCGCCAGTGGGTGGTGGCGGACAGGCCGTCCAGCAGGCCCGCCGCGGCCAGGAGGTGCGCGCCCGCGCAGACGGAGGCCACCCGGTGGGTACCGGGTGCCGCCCGGTGCAGCCAGTCGATGATCCCGCCGTCGAGCACCGGCTCCACCTGGTGGCCGTCCACGCGGACCGCCCCGGACACCAGGAGGGTGTCCACGTCGCCGTGCACCTCCTCCAGCGTCATGTCGGCCATCAGCCGGATCCCGCCGGCGGTGGCCACCGGTTCCCCTCCGGCGGTCGCGATGCGGACGGTGTAGCCGGACCGGCCGGTGCCCGCGACCCGGGTGGCGACCGAGAACACCTCGGCCGGGCCGGTGACGTTGAGGAGCTCGGCGCCGGGGAAGGCGGCGATGACGACCCTGTGCGGTGACTGCATGTGCCGATCATTTCGTCCCACCACCAGGTCCGCAATGACCATGTTCTGTCACATCCGGACACGCGCGCCCGGCCGGGCCCCGTGACCGCCCCCGGCCCGGACGGGCGACGTGGTCACACTTCGCCGCCCGTGACGTCCAACGCTTCTCTCGCCAGTCCTATGAACGTGACGTACGCGTCCCGGAAGTCCACGTACGCGGCGTCGTACGCGCGCCTGTGCTCGGGTCCGACGGCGCCGATGAGCGCCTGGAGCCGCGGCTCCACACGTCGCGCCGTCTGCCGCACCTGTTCCGCCGCGTCGGAGACCTCGACGGGGCCGTCGAGCCGGACCTCGTGGGTCGCCTTGTTGATGTTCCCGATGGTCGGACCGATGCGCTCGTACATCTGCGTCAGGACCGCGTCGCCACTCTCACGGTCAGGGGCCGCATCGGCGTCGTTGATGAGCCATGCCACCTCGTTGAACGAGTGCGCGCAGGCCATCAACTCCCGATAGGCGGACCGGCGCCGGTCGCGCTGCTCGCGGAGGGCCTGCGCCAGAGCGGTGGTCCGGGCCTGTGCCAGTGCCGCCCGCGAGGTCGCCCGCGCGGTGATGTAGCTGGCTCCGAGTGCTGTCAGTGCGGTGAGGATGCCGACCCACAGTCCGCTGTTCGTCATGATCGGTGAGTCTTCCAGCCCTCGGTGGCGCCGCGAAAGGATGCGAACCGACCACGCCCGGTGAGGCGGGTGCGGTGGCGATGCCCACCAGCCCCGCCCTGCTTCCCGGCGCCCCCGTACGCGGACACAGCCGCAGCGACCACCACTTCATGCCGTAGGTGCCCGTACCGGCTCCGCCGGCACGGGCGAGATCGGGGTGCGCTACCGGGTCACACCTGGCCCAGGTCAGAACTCACCCACCGCGACGGACGCATGTGGATCACGACCTGCTCACCGTGGTTCTTCCACGCATCGTCGACATAGCCGTCCACCTTGTCGGCCGGCAGGTACCGGGCGGAGATCGACTCCAGCTGCTCGCGCAGGGCCGGCACGACGGAGACGACCGGGCCCTCGACCGACACGTACCGGACCGTCGGCTCCACACGGTCGACCATCAGGCTGAACCGGCCTGCGGCCGCGATCAGTTCGGCCTTGCGGGAATCGCGCCCGGTCATGATCCAGAGGTCGCCGCCGGGGGAGTAGTCGTACCAGATCGGTACCGTCAACGGGGCACGGTCATCGCCCGCGCTCACGGAGAGGGCGGCGATGTGGGGTTCCGCGAGGAACTGCTCACGCTCGGTCCGGGACAGTGCCACGACATCCTCCTACCAGCAGGGCGGAAACGGCGTACTCACCGAAAACACCGCCGCGACGCCGGACCATTCCCGGAGGCCGAACACCAGGCCCCCTGGGTCCGGTCCTCTCCATGACCAGCAGCTACGGCGTCCGGTACCGCTCCATGGCTTGCTGCCAACGCCTGTTGACCTCCTGCGGCCGTTGGTGGCCGCACTCCACCGATGGTCTGGACCGACGGGTCGGCCTCGTCCGCGCGGCCTCGGCCGGGTTCCACCAGATCGGCCGGGGTTCGCGGGGGCCGGAAACGACAAAGGCAGGGAGAGCGCTCTCCTTGCCACTCTCAACTCATAGCGCGACCGCGGGCTTGCCGCAAGGCCCCTGCCAGGGCGCAGAATCGTCGACCCGAGCCATGACCGCCTTGGAGGCACCGCAGTGAACGAGCAGTACGTGTGGGACCTTCACCAGGTGGACGAGACCCAGGTCGCGCTCGTCGGCGGCAAGGGCGCACACCTCGGCGCGCTGTCGCGCATCGAAGGGGTCCGCGTGCCGGGTGGTTTCTGCGTGACGACGGAGGCCTTCCGGCGGATCATCGAGCAGGCGCCCCCGGTCGGCGATCTGCTCGATCGGTTGTCGCGCGTGACAGCGGACGACCGGGAAGCGATCCGCACGCTCAGCGCGCAGATCCGCCGGACCATCGAAGGAACCGCCGTCCCGGACGACCTCGCGGCGGCGATCACCCGTGCACTCGCCCGGTCCGGCGCACGGGCCGCCTACGCCGTGCGCTCCAGCGCGACGGCGGAGGACCTGCCGACGGCCTCCTTCGCCGGCCAGCAGGACACGTACCTCAACGTCGTGGGCACGGCGGCGGTCCTCCGGGACATCAGCCGGTGCTGGGCCTCGCTGTTCACCGAGCGCGCCGTGGCCTACCGCCAACGCAGCGGCATCGACCACCGCACGGTCCACATGGGCGTGGTCGTGCAGCGGATGGCCTTCCCGCACGCGGCCGGCATCCTCTTCACGGCCGACCCCCTCACGGGTAACCGGAAGGTAGCCACCGTGGACGCCGGATTCGGCATCGGCGAGGCACTCGTCTCCGGCCTGGTGAACCCGGACGTCTTCACCGTGCACGACGGCAAGGTCGTCGCCCGGGCGATCGCCGCCGAACAGCGCGCCCTGACCGCCCTGCCGGGCGGCGGCACGCACGCAGTGGTGATCGACGCACAGCGCCAGGAGGAGCCGGCGCTGACGGATGCGCAGGCCGTACGGCTGGTCGAGCTCGGGCGGCGGATCGAGGCGCACTTCGGCCGCCCCCAGGACATCGAATGGTGCCTGTGGACGACGACTTCCGGATCGTGCAGAGCCGGCCGATCACGACGCTGTTCCCCGTCCCGGAGCGCGGCGACCGGGACAACCACGTCTACGTCTCCGTCGGCCACGGGCAGATGATGACCGACCCCCTGAAGCCGCTGGGGCGGGCGACATCCTGGTCACGGCCTTCACCGACCCCAGCTGGTCGCCGCTGTTCGTCGGGATCGCGGGCCTGGTGACCGATGTGGGGGGCCTGATGACCCATGGCGCGGTCATCGCCCGGGAATACGGCCTGCCGGCCGTCGTGGGCGTGGAGCGGGCCACCCGGCTCATCCGGGACGGTCAGCGGATCCGCGTGCACGGCACCGACGGGTACGTCGAGATCCTGCCCTGACCGACCGACCCCCATCGACCCCATCGACCACAACGGCCCCATCGGGCACCTCGCCACATCGGCCGCGCCGCCACCCCGCGTCCGCGCGTAAGGGGCGAGCGCGCGGGCAGCCCGCCCTAAGGTCCGGTCCGCCGAGTAATGGTCCGGCCGTCGGCGGGCAACCGTACCCCTGGGACCGGGAGCAGGGGAGGCGCAGGTGGCCGGGAACGAACTGACACCGCAAGAGACGGCGGTTTGGGACCAGCTGCGCGCCGAGCTGGAGGGCGGCCGGGCACGGGCCGACCGGCGCATGTGGTGGGCGGCCTGCCGTCAGTTCCTCATGGCGGTCCTGTTGCCGGCCGCGCTCATCATGCTCGTGGCAGGCAGCTTTGCCGGGTCTGAGCCTCTGGCCTGGAGCGGGGTGATCGCCTGGGTGGGTGCCGTCCTGATCGTCTCCCACCACCATGGACACGGCCCTCGACTCCCCATGCGCCGGCAGCCCGGCGCAGCTGGATACCCTCACCCGTGCCGGCAGGAGCCGGCGGCTCGCCCAGGCCCCGCCAGCGCCGGAGACGACCCGCGGCCGGCGTGACGCGGTGTCCAGGGGACCAGCTGTCCAAGGGCTGTCCCGTAATCCCCGGCGGGCGCACGACGACAGCCACGGCACCTCGCCGCGTTGTCGGAACGCCCGGACACGCCCAGTATCAGCACGCTCCTCCGCCTTGCGATGCACCGCGTCTGACGCCGCGCGCTGATCCACCGGGGATTACGGGGGCAGCCCTTAGGGGACCCGCCACACATTGGCGAAGGCCGCGTTCTCGATGGAACGCCGCTGGCGCACGGCCTCCAGTTCCATCACCGCGTCGTTGACCGCGGCCAGCACGGTCGTCACCGCTTCGCCACTCGTGCCGGCATCGTCCGGGGAGCCTTCACCGCGGCGGATGCCGATGGCCGCGGCGAGGGCCCGGAGCACGGGTTCGTCCTCCTGCCAGCGGCTTCGTGCCGAACGCCGGGCGGGCGTGTCGACAAGCTCCATGCGCTCGGCCCCGAAGTTCAGGCGCCCGCGCCGCGCACGCGCCAGCAGACCCTCCTCCTCGAACGCGGCCTGGTAGGCCGCTGCCAGGTCACGGCCCCTGCGCCACAGCCAGTCCTCGACGCTCTCGTACGGCAGCTGCCGTACGAGAGCCGAGGCCGCTGCGACGAGCAGCCGGTCGTCCAGGTCCAACCAGGCGCCCGGCACGATGAGCTCCTCGTCCAGGCCGATGGCCCCGGCACTGAGGAGGTCAACCAGTTCGGCGCCCGCGAGGGACAGGGACAGGTCGCCCTGTCCCACGGAGCGCTCCGGCTGGGGCTCCAGAGCAATGGTGAACAGGTCTCTTGCCGTGGTCATGTACGGCTCCCTCGTCGTCGCCCGCACCCGCGTCCCGTCCCGTCGCGGGTCGGGGTGAGCGGCAAGTATCGCTCAGCCACGGCCCGCTCTCCCTCCCTCACCACGTCGGAGCCGTGGTGTTGGGTCCGGGGCGGGGCGGATCGCAGGTGGGCACCAACCACCGAAGGCCCGGCCCCAGGAGTCGGGCCGGGCCCCGGGAGCGGTCGCCTCCCGCCTGCCGGAGACGAAGTAGGGGGAGAGGGCCGCGAACAGATGCGGCTCGCCGGCTGCCCGGGGAGGACCGGCTCTGCAGGTGATGCCGAGGCCCCGCCCCGCAATCGGGTCGCGCAGACGCGGGGGACCTCAGCGCCGCCGTGAAAACCGGGCTCCCACTGCACACGAGGGCAAGGCGCCTGCACCCGCGCCTGCCCCTCGGGGCATACCGCCGAGCAGGTCGGAGCAGTGACACTCGGCGTTCCCAGTCCATGTCGCAAGAGGGGATGCCGCATGCGGGCGCAGCACACCGGTGACGAGCAGCGCAAGGGCCCGCGGCGCCCGGGAGCCGCACAGCCCGTGCGGCAGCCCCGGTCCGGCGGTGCGACGACCGCGGAGCCGATGCTGCAACTCCAGCGCCTCGCCGGGAACGCGGTGGTGTCCCGCATCATCGAGGAACAGCGCCACGCGCACACCGCGGACTGCGGCCACACACCCCCCGTCCAGGACACGGCACCGCCCTCGGGCCCCGCACCTGCCATCCAGCGCATGGAGCAGGAGGAACTGCACCAGCACCCCCCGGGCCCCGCGCTGCGGGTCCGCGGCCCCCGCAACTCCCGGGCCCGCGACCGCACTCCGCACGCGCTGACGCCGGACGAATGGCAGAGCCTGCCGCAGCCCAGCCGGGACGCCGCCAACAAGCAGCGCGTGGCCGTCGACGCGGACCCGCAGACTCTTCAGGAAACCGACCAACTGCTCCACTACAACCTGGGCAACATCCGCAGGCTCGCGCCGGGCGTTCCCCTGACGGCCGGACGCAACGAGGTGCTGGAGGGCATCGGTCGCGCCGACCCGCAGACCCGGGGCCACTGGAACCGCCAGGACGCGCGCGACGCACGGCTCGGCCGCGACGCCCGAGCCACCCGCGACGCGTACACGGAGACCGCCGAGGACCGGCAGCAGCGCCACCGGACCGTGGAGGACACCCTGGCCGGCGCCGACTCCCAGGACGCGATGGGCGACCTGCGCGCACTGCTGGAGCAGTTCGAAGGCGTGGCCATCGGCGGCACCCACTCCGGGGCACGCATCTGGCAGTTCCTGTGCACGCACATGGGGGAGATCCGGGCCGCCGGCGTGAGCACCCTCTACCTGGAGAGCATCCGCGACGACGGATACCAGTCACACGTCGACGCGTACCTCGCCAGCGGGACCGTGAGCGACGACCTGCAGACGTTCGTCACCCGCTACGACAGCAACATGAACCTGGGCACGACCGGACTGGGAGCCGTGCTGGAGGCCGCCCGGGAGCACAACATCCGCGTCAAGGGCCTCGACGGCCGCCCGGCCCGCCGCCCCACGATGTCGGCAACCGCCCTCTACCAGCGCGTCGCCGCCATGAACACCTACGCCACCCAGGCCGTCGCCAACGACCGGCGCCGCCCGTCGGCGAGCGGCGGCTACCTCATGGAACTGGGCAGCGCCCACACCGGCATGTACCAGGGCCCGCCGGAGAACGCCTCCGTGCACGGGGCACAGTTCCAGGCGGGCGAGGGCTTCCCCGGCGTGGACGACCTCCTGGGCATCCCGGCGGTCGGCTACCAGGACGACGACCGCTTCCGCCGCCTCCCCAACTCCTGACGCCGGCCGCGGGTGTGGAAAAGGCAGCCGTGCTCCTCTGCGATGCGCTCCGAACGGTGCCGGGCCTCCACGAGCTGTAGCGTCAACACGCCCCGCTCGCGGTCCGTGGCCGGCCGCAGCTGCGCCACGGTGGGACCACTGCCCCCATGAGGGCGCCCATGTCCCGCAGGGTGCCCACCGTCGCGTTTGCCTTCGCGGCCGCGGCCTCGGCCCGGTACCTGCCTTCCGTGGCTTCGGCGAGCCGCTCGTGGAGCTTGAGCAGTGAGCTTGCGGCTGTCCGCCCCGCTCACGGTCTTCACCGGGGCGCCGAGCGTTCTCTGCGGGATGACTGCCGAGCCGTTCATGTACTTTGCCCAGGTCACCCGGCTCGGCCGCCCCCCCCCGCGGCATCCCTGCTGAGGTGCGCGCAGTGCGCACCGCACGCCGCAACCCGAACCCCGTTGCGTGGTTCAGACGGTGGCGTGGTGGACGAAATGCCGCGGCGGGCGGGACGGGCCCCGCTGTGTGAAGCGGCCGGAGTCGCCCAGGCGGTCAGGTCAGGCTCCAGGACCACGTGCCGTCGGCGGTGACGAGGCAGACGAGGACCAGGACGTCGGTGATGCCCAGGGCGATGGCCAGGCGGGCGCGGCCGGGGCGGGTGGTGCGGCGGTACAGGGCGAGGGTGCCGAGGACCACGGCCACGGGGCCGAGCAGCAGGTTCATCACGAGCAGCCCCACCAGGCCGAGCACGAACGCGGTGACGGCCATCGCGTCGGCGTCGCGGGTACGGCTCCGGCTACGGGTACGCGTATCCGTGCCGGTACGGGGTCGGGTGCGCGGCGTCATCGCAGCCCCCCACGATCGTGGTGGGGCAGTGCGCTCCGGCGCCGGCCCGACAGTCGTTCGCGGGCGGCGAAGAGGGCGAGCCACAGGGCGATGGCGAGACCGATGGCCGCGCCGACGGGTACGGGGAGGTGGACCACGGCGCCGAGGACGACGCCGAGCACCAGCAGTGCGCCTACGAGGAAGAGCACGAGAGGTCCTTCCTTTCGGGTAACAGTTGTTCACTGACTACCCGGTTCAGTCGGGGTCATGCTGGCGGCGCACTAGTGTGACGCGGTTGACTGCGCGTCATGAGTCCGTCCACCGGGGTCCGCGAGACCCAGCGCCGCCGCACCCGCCGCGCCCTGCTCGACGCGGCCCTGTCGGTGTTGGAGGAGCGCAGCCTGGGCAGTCTCGGCCTCAGGGAGGTCACCCGGGCCGCGGGTGTCGCCCCCACCGCCTTCTACCGGCACTTCCGGGACATGGACGAGCTGGGGACGGCGCTGGTCGAGGAAGCACTGGCCAGTCTCCACACGACCGTGCGCGGCGTCCTCGCCACCACCGGCGACCCCGACCGGCGCGGCGAGGCCGCGGTGCGCCTCGTCGCCGAACTGGTCCGCACCCGGCCCGCGCACGTCCGTTTCCTGGTCCGCGAGCGCCACGGCGGCGTCGCGGCGGTACGAGAGGCGATATCGGAACAACTGGACGTGTTCGCCGAGGAGACAGGGGCCGCCCTCGCGACCGATCCCGTGAGCGCGGGCTGGGCCGGGCAGGATGTGACGATGCTGTCGCGGCTGCTGGTGGACCACATGTTCATGACGGCCTCCGCGTTCCTCGCCGCCTCCCTGCGCGGCGAGGACTGGACGGCCGCCACCCGCACGGCCCTCGGCCAGCTCCGCCTCATCCACCTCGGGCGCGTGCACTGGCCGGGGTGATCCGGACGGACCTCCACCACCCGTCCCGCAAGCCGGCACCGCGCGGCTTCCGGTTCGGCTCCATCGCCCGCCCGCCCGCCTCATCAGCCGCCCCGCCCCGCCCCGGCCTGGGGGCCGGGCACATGCCCCGCCTCAGCGGTCTCCGGCGGCTCGCCGGCGCAGGGCCGGATCGGTCAGCGCGACCGGCCGCCAGGCGCCGTCCGGCTGGTACAGGTTGGTGCCCGGCGGCACGATCTCGTCGATCCGGTCCAGCACCGCGTCGTCCGGCACCACGGCAACCCCCTTCAGCAGGGACTCCAACTGCTCCATGGTCCGCGGCCCGACGATCACGGAGGTGACCGCCGGGTGCACCAGCGGGAACGCAACCGCCAGCTCCGGCAGCGTGCAGCCGAACTCGACCGCCAGATCCATCAGTTCACCGGCCGCTTCGAGCTTCGCCGCGTTCCCCGGTAGCGCGGGATCGAAGCGCGCCGGCGTCAGCGCCGCACGGCCGCGGCTCAGGTCGACCTCCCGCCCGGACCGGTACTTCCCGCTCAGGAACCCCGACGCCAGCGGACTCCACGTCAGCACCCCCATCCCGTACCGCCGGGCCACCGGCAGCACGTCCTTCTCCACCCCGCGCGCCAGGAGCGAGTACGGCGGCTGCTCGGTCCGGAACCGGGCCAGGCCCCGCCGTTCGGACACGTGGTGCGCCTCGGCGATCTCCTCGGCCGGGAAGGTGGAACAGCCGAAGGCCCGTATCTTGCCCGCCCGCACCAGGTCGCCCAGCACACCCAGGGTCTCCTCGATGTCCGTCCGCGGGTCCGGCCGGTGAATCTGGTAGAGGTCGATCACATCGGTACCCAGCCGGGTCAGGCTGTCCTCGACCGCCCGGGTCAGCCAGCGCCGGGAGTTGCCGCCGCGGTTGCGCCCCTCACCCATCGGGAAGTGGCCCTTGGTCGCGAGCACCACGTCCTCGCGCCGCCTCCCGCGCAACGCCTTGCCCACGATGGTCTCGGACTCGCCGGCCGAGTACATGTCGGCGGTGTCCACGAAGTTGATACCGGCGTCCAGGGCCGCGTGGATGATCCGTACGCAGTCGTCGTGGTCGGGGTTCCCGACCGCCCCGAACATCATCGTGCCCAGACACTGCACACTCACTTCGAGCCCGGTACCGCCCAAGAACCTGTATCGCATCGTCATGGCGGCCGACCTTACGAGTTGGAGCGCACTCCAGCGCAACCCCCGCCCGGCACCGACCCGACCGGGAAAACCGGCACGACCGCCGAACCGCCCGGCTTCCAAGGGGCCCGACGCCGCTCCTGCCCGATCAACCTGATGGCCCGTCATGCATACGCTCGGAAGTGGCGGGCAGGCGAACGTGAGTCCAGACGGCGCCGGAACACCACAGCAGAGCCGTCTTCCATGCCTCACAGGCGGGAACATGAGCGCGACAGACGACGAAACGCAAGAGACGTCCAAAAAACTCGACATCGCCACAGCGATCCGCCTCGCCTCCGAGCAGCTCTCGGAGCTCCTCCGGTGCGAACCCGGTTCCGTTTCAAAGGTGAAGGCCACCGAAGACGGCTGGACGGCGGAGGTGGAGATCGTCGAACTGGAGAAGATCCCGGACACGATGAGCGTGATGGCCTCGTACCGCGTCGCTCTCGACACCGACGGCCGGCTCGTGGAGTACGAGCGCACACGGCGCTACGCCCGCGGCCAGATCGACCGCCGCTGAGGCGGCGGCACCGGCCCTCCCCGGGAGGGAGCCGGGCGCCAACACGCGTCGCAAGACGCACAATTGGAAGGAGTTCACCGTGACACTCGTCCAACAGAGCAGTGCAACGAGCGGCGGAAGCGGCTCGGGAAACCTCTACGACGTACTGGAACTGATCCTCGACAGGGGCCTCGTGATCGACGCGTTCGTCCGCGTCTCCCTGGTCGGGATCGAAATCCTCAAGATCGATGTCCGCGTGGTCGTCGCCAGCGTGGACACCTACCTCCGCTTCGCCGAGGCGTGCAACCGGCTCGATCTGGAATCCGGGCGGAAGGCACCCACGCAGCTCACCGACATCGTCGGCGAGATGACCGAGAACGGCGCGAAGGGGAAGTCGAAGGGCGCCCTGACCGGCGCCGTCGAGGCGATCACGGACTCCCTGCAGAGCAAGCGCGAGGAGTCCGAGGAAGAGCCCCGCAAGCGGCCGGCGCGCAAGTCGGCGTCCAGCCGCACGTCCGCCGCCCGACGGGAGGAGTAACAGGTGCCCACCTACATCTACGCCATCACCGCCAAGGACCACCCCCTGCGCCTGGACGACCTCCAGGGTGTGGGCGAGCAGACGCCACCCCTGCGGACGGTCCGCGCCGGCGACATCGCCGCGGTCGTCAGCGATGCTCCAGAAGGCCTGCGTGCCAAGCGCCGTGACGTGCTGGCACACGAGGCGGTCCTGGAGGCGCTGATGGCGGACGGAGCGACACTGCCCATGCGCTTCGGTCTGCTCGGCCCGGACGACGACCACGTGGCGCAAGCCCTGGAGCAGGACGGGCCCGCATACCGCAGCCGCCTGGCCGAGCTCGCCGGACACGTCGAGTTCAACCTCAAGGCGGCCCGCGACGAACAGGACCTCCTGCTCGAAATCGTGTCCGAGTCGGACCAGATCAGGGAACTCAACGAACGCACCAGGTCGGGATCCGCCGGGCAGGACGACCGCATCGCCCTCGGCGAGCTCGTCGCGGGCCAGGTGGCCGAGCGCAACAACGAACAGGCCCAGAAGACCTTGGAGAGGCTGCTGCCGGCCGCGGCCCGCGTCTCGCGTGCCGAGCCGGGTGCCAGCCATTTCCTCAACGCCTCCTTCCTCGTCGCGGCGGAGTCCGCGGAGGAGTTCGTCCGGGCGGTACGCGAGGAGGCGGACCGCCGGGGCGAGACCTACACCTTCACCCTGACCGGTCCGCTGCCGCCGTACAGCTTCGTGTGACAGGTACGCCGGCGCGCACGGCGAACGCAGGAAGGAGGCCGGGACGTGGGGCTCATCACCACAATCCTGACCCTGCCGATCGCACCGCTGCGCGGCACGGCCTGGGTGGTCGACCAGGTGCTGATCGCCGCGGAGCGTGAGTACTACGACCCCGGGCCCGTGCGGGCACAGCTGGCGGCGCTCGTGGACGACCTGGCCAACGGCCGCGTGGACGCTGCCGAGTTCGACCGGCGGGAGGACGCCCTCCTGGACCGCCTCGACGAAATCGAGGCCTACCGAAGCCAGACGGGAAGCGGCTCATGACGAAACAGAGTGATCAAGCAAGGCGGAACGAGGTACACCGGTGATACCGAAGAACGCCACGACGGCAGCCGTGCTCGTCGGCGGTTACCTCCTGGGGCGGACGAGGAAGGCCAAGATGGCCATCGGGGTGGGAATGTTCCTCGCCGGCCGCAGGCTGGACCTCGACCCCCGGCGACTGGGAAAGGTGCTGGCCGCCTCGCCCGTGACGGGTGCCCTGAGCGAGCAGATCCGCAGAGAGCTGTTCGAGGCGACGAAGTCGGCCGCGGCACAGGCCCTCAGCCAGCGTGCCGCAGGCCTCGCCGACTCACTGCAGCAGCGCACGCGGGCCCTCAGCCGCGACGACGCCTCCGAAGCCGACGACGCCCCGGAAACCGACGACACCTCGGAAGCCGACGCTGATGACGGTGCCGAAGCGCGCAAGAGGGACGACGAACCCGCGGACGACGGCGCGGAGCGAGCAGACGACGACGCCGGCGACAGCCGGCAGAAGCGGAAACGGTCCCCGGCTGCGGCCAAGACCGCAGGCAAGAAGAGCACCGGCCGCGCCCCCTCACCCAGCAGCTCCTCCGGCGGCTCCTCCGGCAGGTCGACAGCAGCCCGCAAGCGTACGAGCACCCCCAGGAAGCCCACGGCCTCCCGTACGCGCAAGAGCAAGGGGGACAGCGATGAGTGACTCGGCCCTCAGCAAGATCAAGAACGACGTGGTGGGAAACCCGGCCACCGACCGGCTGAAGGACGAACTCCGCCGCTACCTCACAGCCCGTGCCGAGGACGCCGTCACCCGGCTCGGGGAGCGCCTCGGCGCCCACGTCGCCCGGCTGGCCGAGCCCGGGGCCGCGAAAGGGAGCCTCGCGAAGGGTCTCGCCGAGGGGGGCAAGGCCCTCGGCGAGGGCAAGTCCCCCGCGCGGGCCGCGCTCGCGGCGGGGACGTCCGCCGTCAAGGACACCCTGAAGGAGAAGGCCCAGGGCCTGGTCGGCGGTGGCCGCACGTCCGGTGGCGGCACCTCGAAGAGCGTGACGATCGTCGAGGACATCGATGTCGGTGTCCCCGTACGCGAGGCGTACGACCAATGGACGCAGTTCCAGGAGTTCAGCACCTTCGCCAAGGGTGTCGTCAGCGTCGAGACGGCGGACGACACGACCACCAACTGGAAGGTGAAGGTCGCCAAGTCGACCCGCAGCTGGCAGGCGAACGTCACCGAGCAGATCCCGGACGAGCGCATCGCCTGGACCACCCACGGCGCGAAGGGAACGGTCCGGGGAGTGGTGACCTTCCACCCCATCACCGACGACCTCACCCGCGTTCTGCTCGTCCTGGAGTACTTCCCCAAGGGCCTGTTCGAGAAGACGGGCAACCTGTGGCGTGCGCAGGGCAGGCGTGCCCGGCTGGACCTCAAGCTCTACCGCAAGTTCCTGATGCTGCGGGGAGAGGCGACCGACGGCTGGCGGGGCGAGATCCGGGACGGCGAGGTCGTCCTCGGTCACGACGAAGCGGTCAGGGAGGAGGACCGGGCCGAGGGCCGGGCGGAGGACTTCCCGGACCAGGACGCAGACCCCGAGGGCGGATTCGAGGACGACGAGTACGACGAGCCCGTCGATGACGATCCCGTCGACGAGGAGTTCGACGAGGAGGCCGAGGAGGACCCGGAGTACGAGGCTGAGGCCGAGACCCCCGACGGGGCCGCCACGGACGAACAGGACTCCGACTTCGACGAGGACGAGGACGAGCCGTCCGCTGCGCAGGACCCCCGGCCGCGCGGATCCGGCCGCCGTACCCGTCGTCGCACTCCCGTCGGCAGCTGACCCGTAACAACAGAGCACACCAGAGAACAGGGGCGCCACCGTGTCCGAGTCCTTCGCAGGACGCCTTCCGGCCGCACCGCACGCCGCAGTGCCGAGTCACCAGCAGGGATCTTCCGCGAACCTCGCGGACATCCTGGAACGGGTGCTCGACAAGGGCATCGTCATCGCCGGAGACATCCAGATCAACCTGCTCGACATCGAGCTGCTGACCATCAAGCTCCGCCTGCTGGTCGCCTCGGTCGACAAGGCGAAGGAGATGGGCATCGACTGGTGGGAGCACGACCCCTCGCTCTCCTCCGGCGCCCGCCCGTCCCGCCACGTCGGCGGCGGGGGCGGGGGCGGCAGCCGGGAGGAGCTCCTCGCCGACGAGAACGAGCGCCTGCGCGCCGAACTCGTACGCCTGCGCTCCGGGGACGTGCAGGACCAGCAGCCGCCGGCGGAGACCCGCGAGCGGAGGGAGGAGGCGCGATGAGCGCACAGGACCAGACGAGCAAGGCCGCCGGCGCCCCCACCTGCGAGACCGGGGCCCGAGCCGTGGGGGAGCGGGCCACCGCCGGCTCCCCGATGGCCTACGTGTACGGGGTCGGCCGGGACGAGGAGAAGTTCCGCGCTCTCGCCCGTGCGGCGAACGGCGTCGACGGCCACGACGTGGGAGCCGTCGCCGCGGGCGGCCTCGTCGCGCTGGTGTCGGCCGTGCCGGCCGACGCCTTCGACGAGACCGCGTTGCAGCACCGGCTGGGGGATCTCGGCAGGCTGGAGGAGCTGGCCCGGGCCCACCACGCCGTGGTGGACGCCGCGTTCGGCGAGGCGGTGTTCCTCCCCCTCCGGCTGGCCACGGTCTATCTCGACGAGGCCCGTGTGGCCGACATGCTCCTCGATCAACGCCACCGGTTCGCCGAACTGCTGGCGTGGCTCGACGGCCACGTCGAGCTCGGGGTGAAGGTCCACGTCGATCCGGACGCCGCGGCCGCAGCGCGGGCCACCCCGAAACCGTCCGCGGAGCCGCTCGCGCCCAGCCCGGGCCGAGCGTACCTGCAGCAGCGCAGGCAGAAGCGGCACAGCATCGAGGACCTCTACCGTGCCGCCGGCGCGGTCGCGGACGAGGTCGCGCACGCGGCGCGGACGCTCGCGACGGCAGCTGTCGTGCACCGCCCCCAGCAGGGCGAGCTGTCCGGGCGGCACGGGATCAACATCGCCAACCACGCGTATCTGGTGCCCGCCGACGCCGAAGAGCGCTTCCGCCAGGCAGTACAGGCGGCGACGCGGCCGGCAGCCGGGGTTCAGGTGGAGGTGACCGGTCCCTGGGCCCCGTACTCCTTCGCGACTCCCGCGGCGGACCCGGGCCCGGACGGGGCGCCGCGATGAGCACCCCCTTCCCGAACGACCCCTCCCACGAGGCGCAGTCGCCAGAACGGCTGTCCGGCCCACCGGTGGCACTCATCGATCTGTTGGACCGCCTGCTGACCGGCGGCGCCGTCCTGACCGGAGACCTGGTCCTCTCGATCGCCGATGTGGACCTGGTCCACATCAACCTGCGTGCGGTCATCCGCTCGATCACCGGCGACGAGCCCGGTCCCTGGGCGGGGGCCTCCCGCCCCGACCCGTTCCCCGACCGCGCCACAGCGCCAAGGAGGTGACCGAGGTGGAAGACCCGCATGCCGTCGCCGGGGGCAGCGCCGTGGCACAGCGGCTCTCCGTCGACCCCGACACCGTGGAACGCGACCTGATCAAGCTCGTGCTCACCATTGTCGAGCTGCTGCGCCAGCTGATGGAACGCACTGCCGTACACCGCGTCGACCAGGGCGATCTCGCCGAGGACGAGGAAGAGCGCATCGGCATGACGCTGATGATCCTGCACGAGCGGATGGAAGAACTGTGCGAGCGGTACGGCCTGACCATGGACGATCTCAATCTGGATCTGGGCCCCTTGGGGTCGCTCCTTCCCCGTGAATTCCGCAACCCGTGAACCGGCCCGCAGACCCTTTCGGTGGGACGCTCCCCGTTTCACCGGACCAAAACAGGCAAGAAGGAATGTCATGACTGAATCGAACGGAAGTGCCAAGACCTCTGCCGGTACCACCTCCGGCAAGCCGCCCGCCAAGCGTGCCG
This sequence comes from Streptomyces sp. NPDC023541, assembly GCF_055559995.1. NCBI lineage: Bacteria > Bacillati > Actinomycetota > Actinomycetes > Kitasatosporales > Streptomycetaceae > Streptomyces > Streptomyces sp. NPDC023541. The sequence continues at coordinate 152,067 of NZ_JBVHJO010000013.1, read as the reverse complement.
CGTCGACCGCCAAACGGGCCCAGTCGCAGGCCGCCACAGCGGCAAGCGACACCGCAACTTCTGCCCGCGAGGCCAAGGAGACGGCGACGGCGGGCCTGCAGTCCGCGGGTGAAGCCACGAAGAACGCCGGCCGCGCCGTCGCCAGCGGCCTGCAGACGGGCCAGAAGGCCGTGACGGCGAACGCCGCCAAGGCAGCCACCGCGGCCACGGCCGCGTGGACGGTCGTCAAGAACAGGAAGGCGATCGCTGCCGGTGCGGCCGCAGGCCTCGTCGGCGTCGCCGGCGCGGCGTTCGCCGTCGGCCGTTCGACGGCCAAGCCCCAGGTCGGCCCGCTCACCAAGCTCATGGGCGGCCGCATCTGACGAAAGCTCAGGCCTGGCCCACGGCTGACGCCTACCGATCCGCTCCGTCCCCCGGAGCGGATCGGCGTCGTTTCGCCCCACGGCCTTAGCTTGCCGTTTAAGGTCGGCCGTCGAACGGGGCTCGAACTTGTTCGGTGTTTCCCCAGTTCACCAGATATGTGAGGGGCCGCGGGCCGATCCTGTGCTGAGCGACAACGCAGCACGGCGGCCGGGATCGTGGGACTGGTCGAGCATGAGGTTCAACGAGACGCGTTCACGGTGCTGGTGGAGTTCCGGTCGGAGTTATACGCGTGCCTGACCGCGCGGAGCGACGCCCTGTTCGAGCTGTGCGACGCGCTGTTGTGTACCGACGGTCCGGTCCACACCCTCGTGGACCTGGCTCTCGCTCCCGAGCATTGGCGCGGGCACGGGGCCTTGTACTCCGGGATCAACCATGGTCGGATCGACGTCGCCCGGCTGCGGCGGGCACTGACCAGTGTCCCGCTTCCCCGAGCCGGCGACGGTCGGCGGGTGCTGGCGGTAGACGTCTCCCCTTGGTCGCGTCCGGACGCCGACACCTCCTCGGACCGCTCCTTCTGTCATACCTTCGGCCGGGTTTGGGCAAGCACCAGATGGTGCCTGGCTGGCCGTACTCGATCGTCGCCGCGCTTGAGACCGGCCGGACCTCGTGGACCGCACTGCTGGACGCGATCCGGCTGGAGCCCGGAGCCGACCTGGCCGCGGTCACCGCCGACCAAGTCCGTGACGTCGTCCAACGTGTCGTGGACGCCGGCCAGTGGCGCGACGGGGACCCAAAGGTCTTGGTCGTGCTGGACGCGGGCTACGACGGGCCCCGCATCGCCCACCTCCTGGCCGACCTGCCCGTGGAGGGTCTGGGCCGGCTCCGCTCGGACCGGGTGATGCGTAAGCCCGTTCCGGTGCCGTGGATCTGCCCGCCGCAGGGCGGCCGCCCGCCCAAGCATGGCGGCGAGTTCGTCTTCGGCCGGCCCGAGACGTGGGGTGATCCAGACGCGGTCACCGTCACGGACACCGACAGGTATGGGACGGCGACGGCGCAAGCGTGGGACCGGCTGCATCCCCGGCTCACCCGCCGGGCGGCATGGGGCGATCATGAAGGGCCGCTGCCGATCATCGAGGGCACCGTGATCCGCCTGTCGGTCGAGAAGCTGCCCAGCGGCGGTGTGAACAAGCCCGTCTGGCTGTGGTGGTCGGGCACCGTCGCCGATCCTCAGGACGTCGACCGCTGCTGGCAGGCGCTCCTTCGCCGGTTCGACGTGGAACACACCTTCCGACTGCTCAAGCAGACCCTCGGCTGGACCCGGCCCAAACTGCGGGACTCGCAGGCCGCCGACCGCTGGACATGGCTTGTCCTGGCCGCGCACGCTCAGCTTCGCCTCGCCCGTCCGCTCGCGCGGGATCTGCGTCGGCCGTGGGAGCGGCTGGCTGAACCGAACAGACTCACCTCTGCTCGGGTCCGTCGCGGGTTCAGGAACCTACACGCGAAAACCGGCACCCCAGCCGGTGCACCGAAACCGGCCCGCCCCGGCCCCGGCAGGCCGCCGGGGTCGAAGAACCGCCACCCAGCACCCCGCCACGATGTCGGCAGAGTCCTAGCCACGGGTGAGGCATACGCCCGGCCCGCGCATCACCAGAAGGGAACCAAGCCCCGACGGTCAGGATGAGCGACACGTGGTCCATCCGGACACTGGCAAGTCCAGGCCCGGTAGTCCTGGCCACAGGTCGGGGTGGCAGGATCTTGCCGACAGTTCTGCACGAGGAGGCAACGTGGACGACCGCTCGAAGCATGACCACTCCGGCTGGGAGGCGGTCGTGCTCGCGGCTCGGGAGCGTGCCCGCTCGCGCCAGGCACTGATGGTCGAGCGTTTCGGCCTGTCCGGAGACGTGCAATACGACTGGTCGATGGACGACGCGCAGATCACGTGGTCGCGCGACGGCAAGGTCTTCCTCACAGGCCGACTCACTGTGATCGGCAGCGTCAGTGTTGCCCGGCAGACCTGGCTGTGGTCCTGGGCGAACGAGTCACTCCCGCACGCCGCCCTGGGCGACATGGACAGGGTGCGGCAGTTCGGCAAGGAGAACGACTACCCCGTCCTCCCTTGGCCAGGCTTCACGTACGACCCCGAACTCGTCGCTGAGGCTCGGATGGTCGCGGCCTCCGTGCTCGACGCCGAGGGACTGTGGGCGGAGTCGATGGACGACGTGCAACTCCACTTCGTGATCCATGACCTGACGCTCGCTGCCGAGCGACAGTGACGGTTACGCGGATTCCCAGGCAGCTGGTGCTGGCCGCCGGACGTTAAACGGCAAGCTTAGGTCGTGTCGTCAAAGTCCCGCCTGGCCGGCGGGCGGCCGACGCCACTTTGACGACACTCCCTAGCAGGGGCCGGCCTTCCAGTAGTAGTCCACGATGTCCTCCCGGTACTCCCGGTCGCCACGGTGCTGGTCCGGCAGGAACTGAGGCGCGTCCTCCACCTGCCCCCTGCTCAGGCTCAGGTGGAGCGTGCGCCCGGCACGGTCGATCCGCGTCACCGCGCCCGCCGGAATCAGCAGCTTCCCGAAGATCCATCCTCCCGCGTCCACCACCAGGAACGCGTCGCCCGTCTCGTCGGAATGCTCGTCCACTTCGCCGATGTGGCCGTCAACGGCCTCCACCTGCCATCCGGTCAGGTCGAGGGCGGCCAGCTGACCGCACGACGGCCCAAAGCTCCACGGGTCCTCCGCCATCACCGCTACTCCTCTGCTTCTGCATCCGATGTGTTGGACCTCAGCGGGCCAGGAACTCCTCAAGGAGCTTGTCGAGATCGAGGAACTCCTCTCCATCGCCCACCACGGCGTAACTCCGGTCCAGGAACGCTTTCAGCGCGCCGACATCCGCACAGAGCACAGCATGTCCTTCTCGGCCATCAGCATGATTGCGCAGGCCGATACGGATTTCGGCGCCGCCCGGCCCCCTGTGGGGGCGGAAGGTGACGTCTCCTTCACCCACCGGCCGACGTACCCCCTCGGCCAGCATCTGCCGGTCGAACTGCCAGGAAGCCAGGACGGCCAGACCGTCGAAGAAGTCCGCCTGTACCGCGTAGGGATTGTCAGCGGAATACGAGAACCGGACGAAGAGCGGCACAGCCCCCTCCTCCGTCTCAAGACGGACAGCGACCAGGCTGGACACACAGGACATGGGGAAGCCTCCGAAGTGGGCGGTACGGTGCGCTCCTCGTGTGCCCTCTCCGGCCGTACTCACTCCGGCGCGGCCCCATGCCCTCGGCCGGGTGTGCTGCCGGCCGGGCTCGGGCTGGGCTCGGGCTGGGCTCGGGCTGGGCTCGGACCGGGGCCCGAGGGCCCGCCACGGATGCTGTGGTGCTTCTTCACAGCACGCCCTGGCTGTCTTCCACGAGCACCTTCAGCGCTCCCCGGTGTTCCTCGGCACGGGCCGTGGCCGTGCCGCCCATTGCCTGGACCTGGCGCATGGTCCGTGCGAAGAAGTCCCGGCCGGAGGGCATGAGCACGGACAGCTCCAGGTCCTCGTAGTAGGCGAGGAGCGCGCCGTTCGCGACCCGCAGGGTCACGGGGAACTCCTTCCGGTCGGTCCGCCGCAGAAGTTCGGCGTGGGCGCCCGGCCGGTAAGACGTCCAGTGGCCGATGAACGGCATGACCAGGCCGGGTCGGGCCCTCCGCGCGTACTCGACCACCATGGTCTGGAGGTCCTCCCACCACGGCAGCCGCAGACGCAGGGAACCCGTCGCCGTGTACCGCCGCGTCGCACCCGGGATGCGGAGGCAGTCGCCGGACTGCTCCTCCCCCGCCTCCTCCTCGTCCTCGTCCTCGTCCCAGCGATCGTCGGCCTCCAGTAGCTCGACGAGCGCGTGACAGCCCACCGGGCGGTCCGCGACGGATGCGAGACCTCGCAGAGGCCCACCGAGCGACACCAGGTTCCGGTCGTACATGTAGCCCATGTGCCGCTCATGAGCCGTACCGGCCAGGGGCGCGGGTGCGGCCACGCTGATCGCCTTGGGGTTGTGGTCGTTGTCCGGGCGGGGCACGAGTTGCACCACGACGGGCAAGTGCAGGCCCTTCTCGGACCGCCCGGCGACAGCCGCCCTGAAGACGCGCTTCTCCCAGCCCTCTGACAGGGCGGATCGGACGAACGACCGGTACACGTCGTCCGCGTCGTCCCACAGCGCCACACCGAGCGAGAACCCGGGGTCGCCCGCAGGGATCAACAGCATCCTGCTGTCGGGGCTTTCGGCTATCGAGTCGGGGTTCGCGTTCACGGGCACTGTCCTGTCGTACACGTCTTGCGCCCGTCACCCCTGATGGGGCACGGGCGCGGTGACGATACCGAAACGATGCCGGTGGCCCCGGCACGGGAGTGGGCGAGTGGCCGGGTCGGAGCTCCGACGAGGGGTGTGTGCGCAGGGGGCGGGCTCCTGCTGATGGCGATCTCGCCCGCGCCGGCCGTCAGCCTCCGGCGGCCGCCGTGCGGGCCCGTACCTCCTCCGGGGTGAGGTACTGGTCCGTGTACTCGAAGTCGCGCAGCGTCCCCGGCTTGTACGTCTGGAAGCCGGTCCGGACGAAGTCGTCGCCGGCCACGGCGTTCAGGAGCCAGTTCGTCATCACCCGGGTCTTCGCGGCACCGGTGCGCAGCGCCGCCCAGTGGTAGCCGCGGGCCACGGCCTGGGCGGGCATGCCGCGCAGGCCGATGCCGAGCGGCCGGGAGACGCCGTCGCGGCCGCCGAGGTCCACCACCAGGCCGAGGTCCTTGTGGACGTAACGACGCAGCGGCGTGCCCCGCAGCGCTGCGATGACGTTGTCGGCGGCGACCCTGCCCTGGCGCTCGGCGTGCTGCGCGGTCGGCGGGCACACCGCACCGTCGCCGCCGCCGGCGAGGTCGGGCACGGCGGCCGCGTCCCCGAGTGCGAACGCGCCGTCCGCGCCGGGCACCCGCAGGTCCGGAGTGACGACGAGCCGGCCGCTCTTCGCCGTCTCGGCGCCCAGGGTGGCGATGAGCGGGCTCGCGGCGACTCCGGCGGTCCAGATGAGGGTGCGGCAGGGCAGCACGCGGCCGTCGGTGAGGGTGACGTCTTCGGGGCCCGCCTTGGCGACCGAGACGCCGAGCGAGACCTGGATGCCACGGCGGCGCAGCACGTCGAGGGCGGCCAGGCCCAGCCGGTCGCCGAGCTCGGGCATCAGCTTGGGGGCCACGTCCACGAGGTGCCAGGTGATCTCGCGCCGTTCCAGCCGGGGGTAGCGGGCGACGGCGTTCGTGGTGAGCCGCTCCAGGGAGGCGGCCGTCTCGGTGCCCGCGTAACCGCCGCCCACCACGACGAAGCCGAGTCGTGAAGCGCGTTCCGGCGAGCCCGGTGCGGCGGCGTCGGCCAGGTCGAGCTGGGCGATCACGTGGTCGCGCAGGTGCGCCGCCTCGGCCAGCGTCTTCATGCCGCGGCCGTGCTCCGCCAGGCCCGGGATGTCGAAGGTGCGGGTCACGCTTCCCGGCGCGAGCACCAGGTGGTCGTAGGGCTGGTCCACCAGCTCCCCGGTGATCTTCCGGATGACGCAGACCTTGGCCCGGGTGTCGACGCCCACGGCCCCGCCGGGCACGATCCGGGTGCGGTGACGGCGGCTGCGGCGCAGCGACACCGCCACGGACTGGGGGGTGAGCACCCCGGAGGCCACCTGCGGCAGCAGGGGCAGATAGAGCTGGTAGGAGAACGGAGTGACCAACAGGATCTCCGCCTCCCCGGGTGACAGCGTCCGCTCCAGGCGGCGTACGCAGGCGACGCCGGCGAAGCCCGCGCCGACGACGACGATCCTCGGTCGCGCCATGATGTCCGTCCCTTCTCGGGTGTACGGGTCCCCGAGCACCTTCCCCGCCAGACCGTTCCATGCACGCGAAAGGCGGGCCGGACATCGTGGCCCGCCCTGCAGAGGGGCCTGCGGCATCGGTGAACGAGCAGGTCAGTGACGGTCCCACGGCTCCGCACGCGATGTTCGGGCGGGTTTGCACAGCGGGCGGAGGACGTCAAGTCCCGAGGTTCAGGGACATGACCCGTCACAGGGCTCTCAGGCCCAATGGAGACACGGGCCCGGCACGGGCCCACCGGACAGCCCGGACCGATGGCCCCCCGCCATCCCCACTCAAGGAGACATCCCATGACCCGTACGACCTTGACCCAGCGCCTCGCCCTCCTCGGCGCCTGCGGAGCCCTCGCCGCCGGCGGAGCCCTGCTTCCCTCCACCGCCCTCGCCGCCCCCGCAGCGCCGCAGGTGACGGCCGCACAGACGACCCACGAACGCCCGGCCCACGAGGCCCGCACCAAGACAGTGGTGACGACCAAGCTCACGATCAGTCAACGCACCCTGAGTGACGGGCGGGTCAAGGTCGTCGTGGTCAAGACGATCACCAAGATCACCAAGGACCACCACGGCAAGGTCGTCAAGAAGTCGGTCAAGACCACCACAACGGTGAAGGTCCGTCCGGCCCCCGACGACGACTGAGTCGGACAGGAACCGACCGGGCAGGCGGCGCTGTCTTCACGCGCCGCCTGTTCCCGCGCCCGTCCCCCGCGGACCCGCCACCGCCTGGCCTCCGTGACGTCAGCGGTGCAGGAGCAGCTGAGGCCGTGGGCCAGGCCTTCCTGGGGCTTGCGGAGGACTGCCACCACCGTCTCCGTCACAGGACGACGGTCATCGAAGGACCGTACGCGCGCACGGGCGACCGGCCGCGGCCGGCTGGCCGGCGCGGTTGAGACGCAGAGGCAGCACCGTCCTCTGGACGGCTGCCGCGGCGTTGCGGACGCATCGGGACCCGCTGCACCGACTGTTCGGAGCCGAGGTGCTACGGCTGACCCATCTGTTCGACGACCGTGATGAGGACCCCCTCGCGGATCCTGCCCTGGACATCTTCACCGACTGGTCGGCCGAGGAGACGGACCCCGACGTCCTCATCGAGGTGCTGGTCGCTCTCGGAGAACACATCGACCCCCGCGCGGAGGCGGCCCTTCTGCCGTACGCCGGCCATCCCGGTGCCCGAGTACGGCGTGCGGTGGCGCGGGGGCTCAGCGCCTGGCTGTCGCCGCCGGCCTTTTCCGGCGACGCCCGCAGGGCATTGCCCCAGCTGATCGCCGATCCGGACGCAGTGGTACGGAAGAGCGCCTGCCGTACGGTTGCCGAGCAAAGGGATCACGATCCTGTCCTCGCAGACGCCATGGCCGCTGGGCTGGACGACTCGGACCGCCTCGTCCAGCTCGCCGCCGTCCAGGGGCTCGCCCTCCACAACGACGAACGGTGCGTGGAAGCCGCACGCCATCTCGGGCCGCCGCAGCGCGGTTCCCTGGAAGAGGAGCACTACCTCGAAGCGGCGTGGCGCTACGAGTGGCGCCGGGACCGCCGCTGACGCCGTTGTCTGCAAGGTGGAGTTCCAGGCCGTTCGGGGACCGGCTACACCGAGGGCAGCAGCCTGGGCGCATGGCCCGGTACGGACCGGGTCAGTCGTGGCGGGCGAGCTTGAGTGCGGAGACGAGCAGGATCACGGCCAGCGCAGGAATGAGCACGGCGTCGGGGAAGACACCGAGCAGCAGTCCGCCCAGCAGTGCGCCGGCGATGGATCCGCCGGCCATGGTCGCGGTGAAGCGGAGGCTGGCGCCGAGGACGGCGAAGCTGCCGTCGCGGCTGTAGCGGGCGAAGGCGACGAGCATGGTCGGGAGGGAGACCAGCAGGGAGAGGCTTCCGGCGGTTTTGATGTCCTCGCCGAACAGCAGCACGATCGTCGGGATGAGCAGTTCGCCGCCCGCGACGCCCATGATCGCGGCGACGACCCCGATGCCGAACCCGACGATGACCCCGATCGGCACCTGGGCCCACAGCGGCAGTGGGCGGGTGCCCAGGGTGGTGGTGTGGGTGACCACCAGCGCGCCGGCCATGAGCGCCATCAGCCCCGCCAGCACCTTGTAGAGAGTCGTGGTGCGCATGCGCACTGCCCAGCTCGCTCCGGCCCACGCTCCGAGCAGGCTGCCGGCGAGCAGATTGACCGCGACGGGCCAGCGCGCGGCCAACTCGGCGGCCGGGACCGCCATCAGCCGGGCGGGCAGCGCAACGAGGACCACGACCAGGCTCATCGCCTTGTTCAGGATGACGGCCGAGAGTGCGGCGAACCCGAAGAGGCCGATGAGCAGCGGCAGGCGGAACTCCGCGCCGCCCAGCCCGATCATCCCACCCAGTACGCCGATGGCCGCTCCTGCGCCGAACACCACGGGCGCTGAGCGCGTTGAGCGCAGGGGAGCGAGGTTGCGGTCAGTGGTCACGACGAGGATCCTCGCCGGTGGCCGGGCCCGCCTGCCACGGCCCGATTCCACCAGGTCTTCCCGCCGCCTTCGTCCGGACCTCCGAGCATCGGCCTCGTAGGCCCCCAACGCGAGGGGGCAGGACATGGCTACGCGTACGCATGCCGCATCCGTCAGGCGTCGAAGCGCTGCCGGGAGGCCTCGATGTGCCCGATGTAGCGGTGGGTCCAGTCGCACAGCCCGTCGATCGTCACCCGCAGGGCCTGGCCCGGCTCAGTGAGGGCGTACTCGACCCGTGGCGGCACGACGGGGTGCACCGTCCGCTCGACCAGGCCGTAGCGCTCCAGCATGCGCAGGTTCTGGGTGAGCATCTTGTGGCTGATGCCCTCGACCTGATCCCGCAGCTCGCCGAAGCGCAGGGTGCCGTCCCCCAGGGTCTCGATGATCAGGAGCGCCCACTTGTTGGCGACGTCCGAGAAGATCTCCCGTCCCAGGGAGTCCGCCCGCCGCAGGTCCGCTTCGTCCGGCGAGCCTGTGTACTGCTTGGTCACCATAAGGTTCCCCAGTCACTGAAAAGTGCGTTCTTCCATGTCAGCAGCCACTCTCCTACGGTTTCTGAGTAACCACAAGAGAGTGAACCCGCGCGGGCTCGATGGAAGCGAGCGCACGGGAGCTCATCGCGCATGGAGGCACATCATGACCGTCACCCTGGTGAACCCCAGCGGATTGCCGCAGAGCGACGCGTACCGGCAGGTGTCGATCGCGACCGGGTCGAAGCTGGTCTTCATCGCCGGGCAGGTCGCCTGGGACGCCGGCGGTGTCACCGTCGGCGAAGGCGACCTCGCCGCTCAGGTCGAGCAGTGCTACCTGAACGTCTCCACCGCCCTCGCTGCCGCCGGCGCCACCTTCGACGACGTGGCGAAGCTGAACGTCTACGTCGTCGACTGGACCCCCGACAAGATGCCCCTGCTGATGGAGGGAATCGCGCGGGCGGCCGCAAAACTGGGGACCGCACCGGTCCCGCCGGCCTCGCTCCTGGGCGTGGCGGCCCTGGACGTCCCCGAGCACCTGGTCGAGATCGAAGCCACCGCCGTCATCGACTGAACGGGCGTTCCTGCGCATGGCCGGCGCCGTGCTCTGACCGATGCTCACGAGGCGCCCGAGACCGGCCCTTGGGACCTTCGCCCACCGGCCGGCCCGTGCCCACATCTGTTGTCGAAGGCGCGGACGGCTTCGTCCAGATCTTCAGGCCCCGTGGCGATGGACTCGGCGAGGCCGGCGTCAGTCGGCAGGCTCCTCATGCTGATGGCTCCCAGATCATCGATGTGCTGTGTGACTGTCCCACGCCGGTCGGGGGTCGGTTCCAGAGGGTCTGGCGCTCACGCTGGGTGGACCCGGCAGGGACCGTGCCCGGTCGTCTCGTTCACTCCTGAGTGGTGTTTCGCCTGTAAGGGGTGGGGGAGTATCGGGTTGCTGCCGGCCGCGGAGTTCGCGGGCGGGGTGGATCGGGAAGGTGTGTCATGGCTCAGGGGACTGTGAAGTGGTTCAACGCGGAGAAGGGGTTCGGGTTCATTTCGCCGGATGACGGCACTCCGGACGTGTTCGTGCATTTCTCCGAGATCGATGCGTCCGGGTTCCGGTCGCTTGAGGAGAACCAGCGGGTGGAGTTCACCACTGGCCAGGGGCCCAAGGGTCCCCAGGCGCAGCAGGTCCGCCCCATCTGACGCTTTCTCGCCTGACCGCTGCCGCGGAACCCGACCCCGAGCCTGGCCCGGCTTCTGCGCCCTACGACCCCTACGGCCAGTCGCGGAGTTCAGGGTGTGCCGGCGGACCACTGCTGACCGCGGTCCGCCGGTACGACCCGCGCTCACGGTCGCGCCCGGCCGACGCCGAGGTCGGCGTACGAATCGGAGCTGCGCCGTGCCCAGGCAATGTCCCAGAGGGAATGTCCCAGGTGTGGCCCTCAATGCTGGGGCGGGGGAGAACGGGCAGAGGCTCGGGGGTTGTTTCGATGAGGTGGATCAGCTGCCGGTGTCGGATCCGGCAAGTCGGGGGGACCGCCATGGTGCTCCGCGCCGTGCCGTGCCGCGTTGCCGGTCAACGTTGCCGAGCCGGTCGCGCAGTACAACGCACGGGACGCGGGGCCGCGGCCCGACGGCGTACCCCGCCGGACGAGCCGATCCGTGACGTCCAGGCTGCCCTGACCGGGCCGTCTGAGCCCCGCAATCCACCGATAGGGGTAGTCGGCCCGCAAGCGACGTCGAGCCGGAGCGCTCCGATCGGAACCGAGAATCCCTAGAGTCGCACCCCGGCATCGGTAGCCGGCGGCGTGAGGGCGGCAACGGTGGTCCCCGCGTCTGCCCGGGTACGGTCTGGGCCGGCTGAGTCAGAGATCAGGGTTCCGGAAGGATCGAACACGTGGAGCGTCACGAGGAAGAGGTAGGGCCGGGACCGGTCGTGGTCCGTGTGCGGGGGGAGATGGACATCGATCGGGCCCCAGCGCTTCGCATGGAACTGAACGAGGCAATCGCGGCCGCCCCCGGTGCCGTCGATGTGGTGGTGGACCTGACCGCCATGTCCTTCTGCGACTCTTCCGGCCTCAACGCCCTTCTCGGTGCGCGTCGCCATGCCGAGGAGGCCGGTCACCGCCTGCGCCTGGCCGCCCCGTCCCCCCAGGTGATGCGTCTGCTGGAGATGACCGGCGCTGGCGAGGTGTTCACCATCGACCCCGCCCCGCCGGCCTGACCCCTTCGCGGCCGGGCGTCCGGCGGTCAGGGCTTGCGGAGCGGTCGCCTCCGTCACCGGCCGCTCGCCGCTGGCAAACCTCCGATCGCGTCAACTGTCCTTGTCCTGAGCGGACGTGAAGCCGCGATCCTGGATCACTGGGAGGGATTTCTGCGTCGTGCTGATCCAGTCGTCGATGTCGGCATGAGACGACCTGATGGCGCTGATCAGCGCCTCGATCACGGCGAGCTTCGACTCGCCGACGTTCAGTCTGAGTTCCTCCATCGACACTTCTTGGTACGGCATGGCCAGCTGCCACCAGAACCGCATGAGGAAGCGGCATTCCCGCGGTTCACGGTCGTCTGCGAGGCGATCATGAATGACCCTCTGGACGCGCCGCCGCTGCTCGACATCATGGAAGCCGTTGCTGAGGTCAGTAAGGGGCACGTGCGGACCATAGCAATCACGTTCGATCGCCATTGCGGGTACGCTCTGCCCGCACCGCGCGATCGTCGCCATCAGCACCCACCCCGAACCGGGCGCCCCAGGACCAGCGAGGCAGATACGCGCGCAGACCGCGGCTGCGGCCGGCCGAGGGGCAGGTGCGGCACGACCGATCCGTCCGAGCCGGGGCCGGCACGCTCCGATGCGCGGGGACGGGGCGTTCGCTCCCGCATCTGACCGCGGTCGTCCGGCTCGCCAGCAGGCGGCCTTCGTCTGCTGCGGCCGTAGTCGATCGTCTCCCGCTCGGGTACCGAGCGCAGCATGGCGACAGCGCGGAGGGATCCGTCGGTAAGCATGGGCGTCCCGCTGTCCAGGCCCCATCGCAGAGGGACTGAGCTTGCCTCTTCGGTGCCGCGCAGGCGCACGAACGAATCGCCAAGGGCGACATGAGTGGCTGGAACAGCCGGTGATCGTCGTCCCCGAACTCCGCGCGCGCCGTGATCCAGGCCGGCGTAGGGGCCTCCCGGATCCGACGCCCCGCTGCCGCTGCCGCTGCCGATGTCGGACGCGGAACCGGCGTCCACCCGGACGCCGTTCCGTCCGGTCATGGGCAAGCGGGAGCCTGCTCGTGCACCCGCAGCGCCAAGTGGAGCGCGTACCGCGCCTCGTCCCCGGCACCCGCGCCGAAATCGTCGCCGCCACCGGCCACGGACCGCAGATCGACCACCCCGACCGGGTCAACGCCCGGATGCTCGCCTTGATGGACGACATCGACTCCCGCGGGAGCCGTCCCGGTGGGCGTACGAACGAAGTGGCGTAGCGCGCGGGTCAGCGTTCGCTGAGGTCGGAGGGAGCCTCCTGGACGACCCAGCCGTTGCCGTCGGGGTCGCTGAAGGTGAGGAAGGAGTTCCAGGTGCCGCCCTTGCCCTCCTCCCAGCCCGAAGCGCCGACATGGCGGACGGGGGAGACGGCCACCCCACGCTCGGTGAGGGTCGCGTGGGCGGCTTCGATGTCGGTCACGCACATCTGCAGCCCGTGCAGGGTGCCCGGGGCCATGACCTTCGCGTCGGGCGGCGTGGGCATCCCCTGGAGCAGGCCGACGGAGCAGCGGGAGCCGGGAGGGGTCAGCTGGATGATGCGTACGCCGGGGGCGACCTCGTCGTCGAGATCGACGTTGAAGCCGATCTTCCCGGCGTAGAACTCCTTCGCGCGGTCCATGTCGGTGACGGGGACGGGGACGACTTCGATGGTCCAGTTCACGGGTGTCTCCTCGGTGGGTCGGGGATCGGGGGCCGGCGCCTGGGCGGGTCCCCACGGTCGCCGATGACGGCCGGTCGCGCACGTCGAAACGCCCGCAAGGGCCTGACGGGTTGTTCCGCGAACCGTTGTGAGAAGTTCGTCCTGTTCGACGTCGACGGTACGTTGATCGAGGCCGTGGACAACCAGCGCGGGAGGTGGGCGGAGTGGGCGTGGCGCCATGGGCTGAGTCCCGATGAGGTCCACCGGGTGGCGCTGCACACCAGGCCGGTGGAGACCTTCGCCGAGGTCGCCCCGGATCGCGACCCCGCGGAGTGCCCGGCATTGCTGCACGAGCTGGAGGACGAGGACGAGGACGAGGACGTGTGCGGGCGTGTACGCGGCGTTCGACGGTGCCGCCAGGCCTTCCCGTCCCGCAGGTCGTCGTCGACGGTATGGGGGGCAACGCCCCCGTCGCGGTGGAGGGCGTGCACCGCCTCTTCGCGAGCCTCGGCGAAACGGCCGACGCCATCCTCGCCCTCGCCCGCGGCGCCGGCCCGCGCCCCGCCGTCGGTCGGTCGCCCCAGTAGGACGAGCCGGTGGTGGATTCCGGCAGGGCGGTCTCGGGCACGCCGTGGCGGGCACCCCCGTGGTTCGCCACGGCGTGTGCGAGGCCGTCCTGGTGCGGTGCGGTGCGGTGCGGTGCGCTGCGGTGTGGCGCGGTCAGTCGGTGGGGGAGCCGTGCGACCGGGGTGTGCCCGTGGGGTGGAACCGGGTGATTCGGCTCGCGGGGACGATGGTGGGCAGGAGGAAGTTCCACAAGTCCGTGACGCGGGTGTGGAGGTCCTGACGGCGGGTGCGGACGTGCGAGGTGACCTGGATACCCGTGAACGCGCCGACCAAGAGGGCCGAGAGCGCGTTGACGTCGAGCGTGGGGTGGATGTCACCGACCCGCTGGGCCGGTGTCAGACAGCGGCGGCAGGTGTCGATCCAGACGTCGTAGGGGGTGGGGTCCGGGCTGGTGAAGGAACCGAACTCGATGACCAGGCGGATGCCGGCACGGATGCGGACGTTGGTGCGCAACCCGTGGGCCATCTGGTGGGTCAGGTCGATGACGGTCTGCAGCCCCGGGTTCTCGATCGCCGGAAGGTGCTCCGAGACCTGGAACTGTTCGTCCATCAGCGTACGGGCGAGTGCCTGCTTGGACGGGAAGTGAAAGTAGAGCGCTCCCTTGGTGACTCCGGCGTGCTTGACGACCTCGCTGAGGCTCGTGCCCTCGAACCCGGAGTCGTCGAACGCGATGGCCGCACCGTCGAGGATGGCCTGGCGGGTGATCTCGGCCCGTTCCTGTCTGGCCCTCGCCACGTGGGTCGTCCTCCCGGGTCGCTTTCGGCACGGTGTCCGCTGGGGTGTGCCGTCAATGTAATCGGGTGACCTGAAAGAAAACCAGTCGGCAGGTACTTTCTTATGAGAACGGGGAGGCGTTCGTGCTGTTGCGGGGCTCTTTGCGTGGTGTCTCAGGTCGGGAGAGCCAGGCGTGAGACGCGAACGGTCCGGCACAGCAGTCGGGTTGGGGGTGCGGTGGGCCCTCCCCGTGGTGGAAGCGCCCATCCCCCGACCCGTCAGTTGCCGAAGGCGGCGCGTGACAGCCGCAGGGACACCGGCGGGGCTCCGTCGACGGGAGCGCCCGAGCTCCCCGTCGAGTACACCGCGCGACGGCTGAGGTCGCGGGACGCGAAGACGCCGCTGCGGTAGCCCGGATCGGAGCCCGTCTTGCCCCACAGGACCGTGCCGTCGGGCAGCGGCACGTACATGAGGCCGACGCTGTAGCAGGCGGTGCCCCTGCCGGGGCCGGTGTTGCAGTTGGAGCCGTCGGCGTACGGGAGCGGCTTGCCGTCGACCCCCTTCGGCACGGTGAACAGCTCGGCGGCCTGTGCCGGACGCAGCAGACGGCCGTCGAACAGGCCGGAGATGAAGCGGTCCAGGTCGCCCGTGGTGGACGTCATGCTGGCGGGAAGCCCGCCCTGCACGTTCACGTCCACGGGGGTGCCGTCGCCCTGCGACAGGTAGCCGGGCAGGTACGGCCGGGGCACGGGCCTGCTGCGCCCCGGCGCGACGGGCCTGGTCTGCGACATCTTCAGCGGCTTCAGGATGCGGGTGGTCACCTCGTCCTGGTACGGGTTCCCGGTGATCTCCTCGATGAGCTTGCCGGCGACGCGGTAGCCGAAGGAGTTGTACTCCTGCCGGGTGCCGGGGCTGAAATGCGGACCAGGAGCCGGCCTGCCCTCGGGGCGGAGGGTCTGCCGGATCACCTCGTCGAAGGTGAGGTAGTCGTGGCGGCGCTCGATCTCCTCGTCCGGGGAGGCCCCGGGGGCACCCTCGAAGTCATGGGGCAGGCCGCTGGTGTGGTTGAGCAACTGCCGTACGCTGACCGGCTCCTTGAACCGGTCCTCCGCAAGCAGCCCGGGCAGGTAGTGCTGGACGCTCTGGTCCAGGTCTATCCGCCCCTCGGCGGACAACTGGAGGAGGATCACCGCCTCCATGGGTTTGGTGATGCTGCCGATACGGAAGTGTGCGTCGGGGCTGATGTGTTTGCCAGTGACGACATCCCCGGAAGTGCCCCGCCACGCCTGCCCGTTCTTGTGCACCTCGGCCACGACACCTGAGGCGTGGTCGTCCGGGCGTATGGCGATCGCCTCGCGCAGCGCCGCCCGGTCCAGACCGCCCGATGCACTGGTGGCACCGGTCCTGGCGGTGGCGGCGGTCGCGGCCGGCAAGGGGGCGACGACCCCGAAGGCCACGGCGGCGGTCAGGAACAGCGCGGAGGAACGGCGCACGGGAAACACTCCATCGGGAAGGCGGTGATCGACTTACCCGAGTCTGTCCGTCCGCTCCGCCCCCTTCGACGGGGTTCCCCCCGACCCGACCCCGAACACACCCTGACCCCACCTCAGGGACCCACCCCGGAGCCGCCGGAACCCCCGGAGCCCCCGTGTCTGGGATGATCACGCGGTGAGCGAAGCGAGGCTGTCGGCCGTCGACGCCACCGAGGCCCATGTCCGGACCTACTTCGAGGGCCACCCCGTCGAGGCCGTCGACCCGGACCTCGGCCCCGAACGCCGGGACGTCGTCCCCGGCCTACGGGTCCTCGTCGTGGGGCCCGGCCGGCGCGGCGGCGCCTGGGCCTACGTCACCGCCGGATGCTGGGCCGCGGCGCAGGAGGACGGCCACGGCCCGGAGTTCGTCATGACCGCCGGCGTCCGCGACCGGCGGTTCATCGACCTCATGGCGATGATCGCGTACTACCACTGCGGGGGTCACCGGCTCGGCCTGGAGCACAGCATGCCCATCGGTGAGCCGTGGACGCCGGGTTCGAGCTGTGACCACCTGCTCGTCAGCCTTCCGTTCCCGTCGGCGGGCGGCCGACGCCACTGTGCGCACAATCCCCAGATCGTCTCCGCAGGAACCTCCGCCGCCGTCCCGTCTCACGGCAGCCGTTCACGGTCCCGGCCGGGCGCGCCCGAGCGGATCACCGCCACCGCGGCCGCGATCAGGCCGGCCGCGAGGAGCAGGCCGTGGGGCAGGACGGCGCCGGCGACGGCCGCGGCGAGGGCGGCGGTCAGGGCGAGCGCCAGAAGGGCCCCCGGCCGGCCGGGCCGGACCCTGCCGGGCGAGCGCCCGGAGCGCGGACGGCCGTGGGCCCGCGTGGCCCGTACGACGTGGGTCTCATCGTCCCGGTGGGGCATCGCCGCTCCTCTCGTGCCCGTGCGTGCCCCTCCCACCGAAGGGCCTCGGTACGGACAACACCGTCACCTGCACGTCCCGTTGGGGCCGGGGGCGGAAGGGGGAGCGCTCACGCGCCGGCGCCGCACCGCCCGCAGCAGGGGTGCTCCTTGACCCCACCGTCACCCGGGGCGCCGGCCCCGCACATCGGGGCCGGCACCCCTCTCCCGAGCCCGCGTCACGACCGTCCCGTCGGCGCGGCTGCCGGTGGCTCGGCGCAGCGCAGGCTGTCGCCGGTCACGGGAGCGCCGTCGGCGATGTTGCGGTCGTAGGTGACCGTCTTGACCGGCACGGGTTCCGTGCCGACGGTGACGTCGAAGAGCGCGTCGTGGCCGGGAACGGCCTCCAGCCGGGAGCCGGGCAGCGCGGCTGCGAGGGTGGCCGCGTGCTCCTTCTGGCCCGGGGCGTACCGGATGACGGGCGGGCCCGCAGGTCGCGCGAGCGGCGCGGTCGGGGAGGTGTCGGTGACGACGAAGCCGTTCCGGCTCAGGGCCGCGGCCACGGTGGCGTCGTCCACACGGACCGCGATGGCCGCGGGGTCGGTCGCTGCCGGAGTCTCGGGGACGGGCTGGATCCGCGTGTCGCCGGTGATCGGACGGTCCGCGCCCAGGGCCTCCCACAACGCGGCGGACCGGGCCTCGTGCCACACGAGGGTGGACCCCACGCCCGGCACGCGGTGGTCGAAGAGCCGGATCGGTACCGTGGCGAACTCGGTCCGGTCCGCGCGCAGCCGGCCGAGCGCCCAGCCGATGCGGATCAGGTCGGCCGGGCCCGTCCGTTCGTCGGTGCGCACGGTCTTCAGCAGGGTGCGGACGGTCCGCGCCGTGCGCAGCGGGCTGGCCAGGGCTCCCTCGACGGTGAGGCGGGCCAGCAGGTCGTTGAGCACGCGCTGCTGTCGGCGGACGCGGCCCAGGTCGCCGGGCCGGAGGTTGACGTGCCGGGCCCGGACGTAGCGCAGCGTCCGGTCGCCGTCGGTGTGGTGGCGGCCGGCCCCGATGTCCAGGCCGGAGTTCTCGTCCGTCAGCGGCCGGTCCGTGCACACGGTCGCGCCGCCGAGGTTGTTCACGGTCCGCTCGAATCCGGTGAAACCGGTCTCCAGGTAGTGGTCGACGTGGAGTCCGGTGGCCTTCTCGACGGTGGCGACCGTGAGCGGGCCGCCGCCGAGGGCGAACGCACCGTTGATCTTGCCGCTGCGCGCGGGGGCGGCGGTACCGGCGTATTCGACGTAGGAGTCGCGCGGGATGGAGACGACGCTCGCCCGGTGCCCGTCCTCCGACAGGTGCACGAGCATCATGACGTCGGTGCAGTTGCACCCTTTCCCGCCCACGTGGAGCCGGTTCTTCTCGGCGGTCGAGAGTCCCGCGCGGCTGTCGATGCCCACGACCAGGATGTTCGTGCCCCGGTCGGCGCCCGCCGCGGCCGCCGTCTGGGCCGATACGGCCTGCGGGCCGACGAGGGCGCCGCAGGAGAGGGCGGTCACGCAGGCGAGAGCAACGGCGAGTCGGCGCAACGCGAATCCCCTAAACAGGACGAATCATCTCAAATCGTGACTGTAGGGGTCGCTGGGGGAGTGGCCGTCGTGTACACGCCGGTGTCACCCGCGCGGCGGGCCCGGTGCTCACTCGCCGTTGGCGGAGAAATGCTGGTAGTCCCGGTTGGCCCAGCGGCCGCCCCATTGCCAGCCCACCTCGCGGAAGGCGGCGGAGACCGCGTCGTCCCGGTGGATCTGCCCCGGGCGCACCGGGGAGCGTCGCAGGTGGGCGTGGGCGTTCGGCGGGTGGACGACCCCGCGGATGTCGACGTACGGATTCTCGACGGGGTTGATGTCGACGGCGTCGCCCCACGCGTGCTGTGACAGGCGCCGGGGATCGCCGGTGACCGGGCGGCAGTTGAAGGCCGAGGTGTTGTCGTCGGCCATGGCCGACGCGTCGTCGCGGTACTCGGCCATCACGCGCATACGGCGGATCGGGAACCGGGCCTCGAAGGCCCGCTCGAAGACGTGGAGGACGGGGCGGACGGCGTTCTCGTTGACGACCATCTCGCCCATGTGGGTGCGGCCGTCGAAGCCCCGGTGGTTCATCCGGATCAGTCGCAGCCGCTCAGGCGGGACCGGGCAGCCCACCCGGTAGGAGGCGCCCAGCTTCTCCTGTGGCACGGGCGTCACCCGTGCGGTGAACCGGGCCGGCGGGTCGGGCGGCCCGACCGGCGCCCGCGGTGGAGCGGCCTGCGTGGAACAGGCCAGTGCGGCCGCGCAGAGAGCGGTCGTCACGGCCGCGGCCGCGGTGGTGTGGCGCACGGGACAAAGGCTACGGCGATCGCCGAGGCCGGGCATGCCGGGCTCGGCCGCGCGGGAGCGGTCGAAGGGCACCGGGCCCTACGGGCCCTCCCGGACGCCCGGGAGTCCGGGCGCTTCGGATGGCGCTCGGCGCTGCATCCGTTCGGCCCGCCCGGGCCGAAGAAGGGGCGAGACGAGGCGTCCGCGAGCGGCGGACGCGGTCCGGCAGCGGAGCGGAGGCCCGATGGGAGGACCGGAGAAGTGGCAGGTCGCGCCCGACGCGGGGCGTCCGGACGGACGCGCCTGCGCGCATCTCGACCTCCTGGAGGACTGGAGGCCGGCCCCGGCCGCATCGCCCGCCGCGTGCCAGGGGTGCCTGGTGCGCGGGCTGCCCCGGGTGAGGCTGCGCCAATGCGTGACCTGCGGGTACGTCGGATGCTGCGACAGCTCCAGGGGCCGCCACGCCTACGGTCACCATGTGGAGAGCGGGCACCCGGTCGCCGTGTCGCTCGCAGCGGACGAGGACTGGGCCTGGTGCTTCCCCGACGAGGTCTTCCTTGTCCGCGTCGGAGGCGACGTGGCGGCTCCGCCCGCCGGACGAGGACCGCACCCACGGGAGGCCCCATGAGCACGCACGACGCGGAACCGCCCAGGACCGAATCGGTGTGGGACTATCCGCGCCCGCCCCGGATCGAGCCCGACGCACGGCACGTGCTGGTGCGGCACGCGGGCGTGGTCCTGGCCGACTCCCGCCACTGCCTGCGCGTGCTGGAGACCAGCCATCCGCCGGTCTTCTACGTTCCGCGGGCCGATGTGCGCACGGACCTCCTCCGCGCCTCGGCGAACCGGAGCGTGTGCGAGTGGAAGGGCACGGCCACCTACTGGACCCTCGGTCCGGAGCCCGGCCTCCCGCCCGTGCCCGACATCGCGTGGAGCTACGAGACGCCTCGCCCGGCCTACGCGCCGATCGCCGGCCATCTCGCCTTCCGCGCCGACCGGGTGGAGGCCTGCACGGTGGACGGAGAGCCGGTGCGGGCCCAGCAGGGCGGCTTCTACGGCGGGTGGATCACGCACGAGATCACCGGCCCCTTCAAGGGGGAGCCCGGCAGCCGGGGCTGGTGAAACGACCCGCCCCGGCACCGGCGGGCGGCCCGGAAGGCCGGGGACCGCCGGCCGGGCGCCCTACGACGTACCGCTATCGGCGGGCGTCCACCACCGCGAGGAGCTTGCCGCTGGTCGGGCTGCGGTCCAGCGAGGCGCCGTCGACGGCCTCCACCACCAGGTCCAGCAGCCGCTCCGCCACCGCCGACCGCAGCTCCGGGTAGCCCGCCAGGAAGACGTCCCGCAGCCGCTCCGGATCCGTCGCCGCGCCGCGTTCCACCCGTACGGTCAGCCGCTCGCGCGCGTCCGTGGCGTCGAGCCGGATCTGCAGCTCGCCCCGGTGCCCCCCGGGTTTCCCGGCCAGGTCCAGGAACCGCCGGTGGTTGAGGAAGTACGTCGCTACCCGCATCACGTCACCCGTGCGGCCCCGCAGTTCGAAGCGGGGCGCGTGCCGGCCGCACGGACAGCGGCCCGGGACCTCCCTGCCGAGGTCGCCGATCACGTACCGGCCCAGGTCCTGGCCGCGCCGGGCGTGCGTGGTGAAGACCAGCCGGCCCGTCTCGCCCGGCGCCACCGGCCGGTCCTCCGCCAGGTCCAGGACCTCCATGGTGTGCAGGTCGGCGTGCAGGTGGTGGACGCCGCCGGAACTCTCCGTGCACTGGTAGCCCAACGGGCCGAGGTCCGTGCTGCCGTAGGTGATCGAGCGGATCACCTCGATGCCGAAGGTGTCCTTCAGCGTCCGCTGCTGCTCCGCCGTGAAGTGCTCGCCGCCGTAGAACACCTTGCGCAGCCCGCCGTACGCACGCAGGGCATCCGCCTCCGCATGCAGCAGCTGCCACAGGTAGGAGGGCATCCCGAACAGGGTGTCCGCCCCGTGGTCGATCAGCGCCTGAGCCGTGGCCCGGTGATCGGGGCCGGCCGACAGCGGCAGCTGCACCCCGCCGAGCCGTTCCAGTACGGAGAAGAAGCTGATGAAGCTGCCGTACATGGCGCCGCAGTAGAACAGGTTGGCCGTGCGGTCCCCGACCGGGTCGTAGCCGGCCGCGAGCAGGCCGCGGGCGGCGGCGTGCATCTGCGTGTCGTAGTCGTCGTAGCTGAAGACCGACAGCGCGGGCGCGCCGGTGCTGCCGCCACTGCGGAAGTACAGCTCGGCATCGGCGCGCGCCACCCGGCGGCCCGGCTCCTGCACGTCCTCCTTGCCCAGCAACGGGCCCGCGGGCGGCGGCAGGACCACGGGCCTGGCCAGGTCGTCCAGGCAGGCGGTGGTGGCGAAGAGCGCGGGGTCGGCCTGGACCGCGACGCGGCGGCTGTAGCGCTGGAGGGCGTACACGCCGTCGTGCGGCTCACCCGCGTAGCTCTCCAGCATGGCCCCGACGGGCGTCACACGGGTGACGCCGGCGGCCAGCGCCGTGCGCGACAGCTCGGCGATGTCGGTCCGGCTGCCCGCCAGGCCCGCCGTCTGCAGGTAGCGGCGCATCGGGCGCAGGGTGGCGATCATCCGCTTCCGCGGCAGCGGCTTGACCCAGACGCTGCGGTGCAGCGGCGAGGCCGTGAGCGGGGACCGGGTGTCGGCCATGACCCGCCACGACCCGTCGAGCGCGGTGAACACC
Organism: Streptomyces sp. NPDC023541; assembly: GCF_055559995.1. Taxonomy (NCBI): domain Bacteria; kingdom Bacillati; phylum Actinomycetota; class Actinomycetes; order Kitasatosporales; family Streptomycetaceae; genus Streptomyces; species Streptomyces sp. NPDC023541. The sequence goes on along the minus strand of NZ_JBVHJO010000013.1, from coordinate 130,235 downwards.
CGGGTGAGACCGAGGTGTTCCTCCAGCCGGGCCACCAGCTCGGTGGTCGTCAGCTCCGCCTCCTGTGCCGGATCCGGGCCGAGCGCGGACACGGCGCCCACCGCCGGCGGCCGGGCCGCGAGCACGGTGGCGAACCGCTCGGCGAAACCGAACACCTCAGCCTCGTCCTCGGTGTCGAGGTACACCACCTGGGGGCTGGAACAGGCCTGCTGCTCGTGCAGGCACACGTCGTCCGCGAGCGCCCCCAGCGTCACGGCATCCGACCAGGCGTCACGCGTCAGGTACGCGAAGGAGATCCGGTGCCCCCACTCCACCAGCCGACAGCCGGCCGGCACATGGGCGGCCACGCCCTCCACGGCGCCTTCCCCGCCCCACACGGCGACGGCGTCCGCGGGCGCGCACATCAGGCGCAGCCACTCCTGCCGGGACGACGGGAACCGCAGGACGACGATTCGCGCGGCCAGCGCACCACTGGGGTCCAGGGCCGCCAGCTCGGCCATCAGGTGCTGGGTGAGCAGGGTGTCGGCGCTGCTCGTCCTGAGGATGTTGACGTTGCCCGCGAGCAGGCCCTCGACGATGCTCAGCGGTGCCACCGTCGCCGCGTTGCCCGGGGCGATGTGGGCGACCAGGCCGACCGGCGCCCACGCCTCGTAGACCGTTTCGCGCGGATCGGCCCTGTTCAGCCGGCCCGGAGCCGCGCCGCCCAGCTCCCGGCGCAGCTTGTGGGTCAGCTCGCGCCGGCCGAGGAGGGTGCCGAGCTCGGCCAGCACCGCCGGGTCCTCGCCCTCCGGAAGGTGCGCGGCGAGCCGGCCGTGTACGGGGTGGGCCGGGTCGCACAGCGCACCGGCGAGGGCGTCGCAGGCGGCCAGGACGGTCTCGGTCTCCAGGTCCGTCGCCAGCGCGGCCTCGACGGCGGCCGGCAGCTCCGCGAGGCGTCGCCCGGCTTCCTCGTCGCCGATGAAGGAACCCTGCCAGTAGTGGTGGTGCACGCTCATGGTCACGCCATTCCCTTCATCAGTTCCGCCGCGGCCACGGCGCAGCTCCGGTTGCGGCTCACCCCGGCACGGCCGTGGACGGTGAACCAGGGGGTCTCCAGCTCGCACCCGCAGGCCTCGCCCGGCCGGAGCGAGGCGAGGTCGCCCATGACCACGCTCTGCGCCGGCACCGAGGTGATGTACGGCGACACGAGGTGCAGATAGCCGCGCTCCCCGTACGGCAGGGGCTCAAGGGTCCGGGTGGAGCGGATCGTCACCCGCGACCAGACGGGGGCGTGCAGCCGGTGGTGGTCGCACTCGATGTACGGGATGCAGTGCTCCACCGACCCGAAGGTGTCCCGGATCCGCTCACCCGGGATGCCGAGCTGCTCGGTGACGCGTGCGTAGAGCTCCTCCTTCTCGATGCGCCGGTCCGCGTGGCCCTTCCAGCCGCCGCCGAGGACGACCAGCGAGCCCTCGGGCAGGCGCAGCGGCGCCATCCCCATGGCCCGCATCCGCTCCAGGGTGAAGAAGAGGAAGGCGGGGAAGCCGAGGATGCGGACCGGGGCGTCCTCCCGTTCGAAGCGGCGCAGCGCGGCGACGCAGCCGAAGGGGTCGAACTCGTGGTCGCCGCCGGTGTTGCGCAGCGCGTACTCGACACTGCGCGCCGGGGCGAAATCACACAGGTAGTTGTCGGTGAAGGCGGTGCCCAGGTTCAGGGACGGGGCCGGCTCGTAGCTGTAGAGGAGGTAGTTGACCTCCTGGTCCGGGGTGATCCAGCCGTTGCGCTCGAAGATCCGGGCGACCATGCGCTGCGCGGAGCGGATGGTCCAGTGGTCGAAGAACATCTGCGACTTCTGGCCGGTGGTGCCGGAGGAGGTCAGGTGCAGCTCGACGTCCTCACGCGGGACGGAGAGCACCTCGTGGCGCTTGAAGAAGTTCGCGTGGACGAGCGGCGTACGGTACGGCTCCGCCGGGGGAGTGGCCTCGTACAGGGAGCGGAAGAAGGGGGAGCGTTCGCTGTGCCAGGCGTTGGTCTCCGCCATGGCGGCGGCGAACAGCTCGTCCACCGCGGGCCCGTGGGCATAGGGGTCGGTCAGGTCGCACAGCTGTTGTACGTGCGGCAGGAGGGTCGGGTCGGGGACGGCGACCGGCGCGAGATGGGGGTTCATGCGGTTCATGGGGCAACCTCGGATGGTGTGGGCAGGTGCGCCGACGCCCAGGCCGACGCGTAGCAGTCCAGGTAGGGCTGGAGGGGCGGTTCGACGGCGACGCCGCGGAAGTCGATCCGCTCGCTGGAGCGGGACAGGACGGCGTAGTCGTGGAAGCCGTCGCCGTCCGCGCGCATCGCCGGGTAGAGGGCTCCGGCGACGAACCCATGGGCCAGGAAGGCGGAGAGGGCCTCCTGGTGGGCGAGCGGCACCAGGGCCTCCACGTAGCCGGCGCCCGCGCGGGCGAGGGCCCGGGTGACGGGTTCGAGGTGGGCGGCCGCGGCGGCCGGGTCGGGATGGGCGGACAGCAGGGAGCAGTAGCCGCCGGCGCGGTTGAGGTAGGCGTAGACCTCGAACCGGCCGTCTTCCGGCGTGAGCAGCACGTTGGGGGTGTGCAGCGGGTAGAACCAGCCCTCCGCGCCCGGGAAGCGCTCGCGGAAGCGGCGGCGCACGAACGCCGGAGCCTCGATCAACTCCAGCTGTTCGGGGGTCCCTTGCGGCGCGGGCGTCGCCGGTGGCCGGCCGGAGGCGGCCCGCACCCCCGGGTAGCCGATGCCGAGGGCCGCTCCGGCCGTGCGCAGCAACGGCATGAGCACGGCGGGCACTTCGGCGACGGGCACCCTGCGGTCGAGCACACCGGGGGAGTGACGCGCGTAGAGCGCGAGGCTCTCGCGGCTGCTGAGGTCCACCGCGTTGGGCAGGATGCCGAGCGGACGGAAGCCGTTGCGCGCGACGACCCGCTGCGGACCGGAGCCGACGGTGCGGACGGTCGCATACACGGAGTCCAGCCGGCCGGTGTCCAGCATCTCGGCGCAGAGCGCCTCGGTCAGGGCGGCGGCCAGACCCGCCGAGCGGTGCTCGGGGTGCACGGCGATGCCCTCCAGCCGGGCGATGCGGCTGCCGGCCTCGCCGTGGATGGCGGCGGACGCGGCCAGGGCTCCGGTGCCGGGGCAGCGCGCTACGAGCCACAGGGAGTGCGGGTCGGCCATGAGCCGGGCCATCTCGGCCGGGTCCGTGCCGAGGGCGACGGGGTAGTGCGGGCCGTAGACGGCGTAGTAGAGCTGCCGCAGTTCGGCGATGTCCGTGCTGGTGGCCGGGGTGATGACGGGGTTCACCGGGCGCCTCCCACGGTCTCCGGCTCTGTCGTGGGCGCCGGGGATGCCGGGGGTGCCGGGGGTGCCGGTTCCACCGAGGGCGCCGGTTCGGGCGTACGGGAGCCCAGCAGAGCCAGCGCGAAGGCGGCGGGCAGCAGGCCGGCGCCCTGCACCAGGCACAGCGTCTGCGGGGAGAGGAGGTCGCCCGCGGAGCCGAAGACCAGGGACGCCACCGGCAGGGAGGCGCCCAGTACGGCCTGCATCACGGCGAAGAAGCCGGGCTTGTCGGCGGTGGGCACCAGCCGCTGGAAGAGCGCCACGAAGCGGACGCTGACGGCCCCGGCACACCAGCCGGCCACCGCCAGGCAGCCCGCGACGGCCGGGCGGTGCGCGAAGAGGCCGGGCAGCGCCAGTGCGAGGGCCATCAGGCCCAGGCAGTAGGCGCCGGCGACCGTGGGCCGCCCCGGTACGCGGGTGCCGGTGAAGGCGCCGACGAGGGCGCCCGCCCCCAGCGAGGCCTCCAGCAGGGCGACCGTGCCGCCGCTCCCTCCGAGGACGGAGCGGGTGTAGAGGGGGATGACGACGAACACGGCGGCGGTGAAGAGGTTCGCCGCGGTGAAGCAGACCAGGATCCGCCGTACGTAGGGCAGTTCCCCGAGGATGTGGCGCAGCGGTCGCTGCGCCGGCGGTGCGTCCGAGCAGGCCGCGGACGGCGCGGGGCTGCGGAAGCGCGCGCTCGCGACGAGGAGGGCGGCCCCGGCGTACGCGGCCGCGCAGCCGGCGGCCAGTCCGGCCACACCGGCCCGGTCGACGGTCAGGGCGCCGAGGAGTGCTCCTCCGAGGCCCGCCAGGGACTGGGTGGACAGCTCGAATCCGGTCGCGGTCTCGATGTCGGCGTCGTCGACGAGTTCGGGCACCGAGGTGGTCAGACAGGGGTCGAAGAACGCCTGGCAGGTGGCCAGGGCCAGAGCGGCGGCGTAGACCCCGGCGAGCGGCGGTCCGCCGCCGTGCGCCCACACCGCGAGGGCGCCCGCGGTGGCGGCGGCCAGGCCGGCCGCGCTGCGCAGCACCGAACGGTGGGCGAACCGGCCCACGGCTCCGGCCACCACGGGAGCCAGCACCACGGCGGGCAGCGTGCAGGCGGCCATGAAGAGCCCGGAGGCCAGACCGCGGGCGTCGCGCACGGCGTAGGCCACGATCCACCAGGACACGCCCACCTGGAACATGCGCACGGCGGCCTGGGTGAGGACCTGGCCCAGCCAGACGGCGGCGAAGGCGCGGTTGCGCAGGATCAGCGGGGTGCGCCGGACACCGGGGGTGGGGGCGGTCATGCCGTCGGCCTCTCGTCGAGGACCCGGACGAGCTTGCCCGAACGCGGGTTGACGGCCAGGTCCCGGTGGCGGGCCCACTCCACGGACAGGGGGTGCACGAACCCGGCGCGCACGCTGTCGGGGTACAGCGGGCGTACGGTCTCCAGCTCCGCCACGACGGCTCGGGCGAGGGTCTCCCGCCGGTCCGCGGTACGTTCCTCGGCGCGTTCGTCGCCTCCGGGGGCGGTCGCCAGCCGAAGGACGAGCCCGTCGCGGCCCTCCCAGCGGCGGACGACGAGCTGCATGCCGACGACCTCCCCGGCGGTGTCGGCCGATGCCACGGCGTCCTGGGCGTCCTGCGTGTAGAGGGACACGGGCCCCACGCGCACGCCTTCCTCGGCGCGTCCGAGGATCCGGAAGTGCCCCGGCCCGGTGCCCGTCCACTCGGCCCGGTCGCCGGCGGGGTAGCGGATGATCGGCATCAGACGGCGGAACAGGCTCGTGACGACGACCCGGCCGGGGCGCCCCGGTTCGGTGATGGGCTCGTCCGTGGAGTCGTCGAGGATCTCGACGACCGAGTGCGGCGTGAAGGCCCGGTGCACCCGGGCGTCTGCGCCGGGCACGGGGCGGCCCAGCAGGCCGGCGTCGACGCTGGCGTAGCCGACGGAACGGGCCTCGGCGCCGGGGAAGGCCGTGGCCAGCAGGCGCCGCTGGTCGTCGAAGAGCGCCTCGCCGCCGAAGAGGAGCAGCTCGACGGAGTCGAGCCGGACGCCGGACGCGAGGACCTGTTCGGCGAGTCGGCACAGGGTGGTGGGCGTGCCGGCCAGTACCTGGGCGGCGAGGTCGCGCAGCGTGGGGATCGTCGACTCCAGCGGGGCGCCTCCGCCGATGGGCAGGCGGACGTTGTCCACGGGCGCGTGGGAGAGCGAGTCGAGGACGAAGAGGAAGCTGGCGTACAGCTCCCCGGCGTAGAACAGGTCGGCGACGCGGTGTCCCGGGCGCAACCCCGTGTCCACGAGGCCCTGCCCGAAGGTGGTGACGAAGGTGCGCCACTCGTCCCGGGTGTAGACGGAGAACTTGGGGGACCCCGTGGTGCCGCCGGTCTTGTAGACCGTGGCTTCGCTGAGCGGGCCGGTCAGCACGCGGCTGTCGTGCAGGGTGTTGGCCGCCCAGAAGGACTTCTGGTCGACCACCGGAAGGCCGGTGAGACGGCCGGCGTCCGGTGGCAGGGACGCGTAGAGGTCCCGGTAGAAGGGCGAGTTGTGACGGGCGAAACGTATGAGGTCCGAGAGTTGCTGGGCGGACATGGGCCTTTGCCTAGGTGAAGGAAGTGGGACGGGAGCCGCCACGGCGGGGCTCGGCGAGTCGATGAACTCGCCTGCCGCATCTGCCGGTACGGAACGGGGGACCCCCCGGCGCCCCCGCCTCCTCGACGCACGTCGAAAGCTGACGTGCAGTCATGATGATGAAACATCAGTGCGCAAGTCACCAAATTGAGCGAAGATTCCAGGCCATTGTGGCAACATTCAACAATTCTTGCGGCCCGGATCGCTGCCGCATCAGCCCGGGCGGGTGAGCGGGTCCCGACCCCCAGGGCTCAGGGTGCTCCACTCGCCCGGCTGCTGGAGCGCCGGCATCGTCTGGTACGACGTCGACACCGCCGCACGCACGTGCACCTACTCCGGCGCAGGCGGCGAGTCCTGCACCGAGGACTGCCCGGCCGTCGTGCTCCCCTGAGCGGAGCCGGCGACGTGCCGGAAGAGGTTCCACGCTCCCCGGGCTGTCGCCGCCGTACGGGGCCGCGCCCGTGGCAGACTCGGTGCCCTCCGGCCCGGCCGCCGTGTGACGGGCGGGCCGTCCCACCCCGATGAGCAGCCCCACGGATCCTCCGCGCCCGCCGTCGGCCGCGCGTGATCCCGGGCCCGTCCCGCGGGAGGCCCCGTGCTCAGCCGCCTCACCCACCGCCACCGCCACGCGAGGACCGTCGCCCTCGCCGTGGCAGGCCTGGCCCTCGTCCTCACCGCGGGCACCGCCGGCGCTGCGCCTCCCGCCGCCCGGCACACAGGGGCGACACCTCGTACGGTGGCCGCGACGACCGTCGTGCCCGCCGCACCCGGCAGCGAGACCCCGCTCTCCGGCTACGCCGTCCAGTCCACCGCGAAGGTCGCCGACACGGCCGAAACCGTCTCCAGCCCCGGCTACACCGCCACCGGCTGGTACCCCGCCGGGCCCCGTTCCACCGTCCTCGCGGCACTGCTCGCAGCCGGCGTCCACCCCGACCCGTTCCGCTCCACCCAGCAGGAGCTGATCCCCGCGGCGGACTTCTCCGTGCCCTGGTGGTACCGCTCCGACTTCACCGTCGCCGACACGACCGCCCGTACCCACCTGGACTTCAGCGGCGTGATCTCCGCGGCCGACGTCTTCGTCAACGGTCGCCGGATCGCCACCACGAGTTCCGTCGCCGGCGCGTACACCCGGCACGAGTTCGACCTCACCGCACTCATCAGGCCCGGCACCAACACGGTCGCCTTCCGGATCCAGCCCAACAACCCGCGCAAGTACCTCACCATGGGCTGGCTCGACTGGCTGCAACCGCCCCCGGACGAGAACATGGGCATCGTCCGCGACGTCACCGTCCGCCGCGCCGGACCGGTCGCCCTGCGCGACGCGCACGTCGTCCCCGCCCTGGCCATGCCGTCCATGGCCACGGCCGACCTGACCGTCAAGGCCCGGCTGCGCAACGACTCCGACGCCACCGTCACCACGACCCTGTCCGGCACGGTGAGCCCGAGCCCGAGCCCGGGCCAGGGCCAGGGCCAGGGCCAGGGCCGGGGCCGGGGCCCGGGCCAGGGCCGGGACGCCGAGGCCGCCTTCGCCCGCAGCGTCACCCTCGCACCCCACGAGAGCAGAACGGTCGCCTTCTCACCCGCCGAACACCCCGCGCTGCGGTTGAAGTCGCCCCGCGTGTGGTGGCCGGCCCACATGGGCGGTCAGCCGATGTACGAGCTCGCCCTGACCGCCCTGACCGCCGGCACCCCCTCCGACACGGCCCACCAGGCCTTCGGCATCCGCGACGTACGAGCGCCCCTCAACGCGGACGGCGCCCGCCAGTACGAGGTCAACGGCCGTCCGCTGCTCGTCAAGGGGGCCGGCTGGTCCCCCGACGAGTTCCTGCGCTGGGACCCGACCTACGCCGAGGACCGCCTCAAGTACGCCCTCGACCTGGGCCTGAACACCCTGCGCCTGGAAGGCCACATCGAGCCCGACGAGTTCTTCGACCTCGCCGACCGGTACGGCGTCCTCACCCTCCCCGGCTGGGAGTGCTGCACCAAATGGGAGGCCGAGTTCAACCGCGACGGCGCCGGGGAGCGGTGGTCCGCCGCAGACCACTCGATCGCCCGCGCCTCCATGGCCGCCGAAGCCGCCCGCCTGCGTCACCACCCCGGTGTGATCTCCTTCCTGATCGGCAGCGACGCCGCCCCGAACGAGGAGATCGAGCGCGGGTACCTCGACGCGCTGAAGGCCGCCGACTGGAACGCCCCGGTGATCCCCGCGGCGTCGGACACCTCCTCCCCGGTCAGCGGCCGCTCCGGGATGAAGATGACCGGACCGTACGACTGGGTCCCGCCGGGCTACTGGTACGACAAGCGCGAGGGCGGAGCGAGCGGCTTCAACTCCGAGACCAGCGCCGGCCCGGACGTCCCCACCCTCGACACACTGCGCCGCATGATGACCCCGGCCGAGCTCGAAACCCTGTGGAAGGACCCGGCCGCCGTCCAGTACCACCGCTCCCCGTCCGCCACCTTCGACACGCTCGAGCTGTACGACACCGCCCTCACCGCCCGCTACGGCGCCCCCGCGAGCCTGGAGGACTACGTACGCAAGGCGCAGCTCGCCCAGTACGAGAACGTGCGCGCGCAGTTCGAGGCGTACGCCCGCAACGCCAAGGACCCCTCGGACCCGTCGACCGGCGTCATCTACTGGATGTTCAACAGCGGCTGGACCTCGCTCCACTGGCAGCTGGTGGACCGCTACCTCGACCAGGGCGGTGCCTACTTCGGCGCGAAGAAGGCGAACGAGCCCCTGCACGTGCAGTACGGGTACGACGACCACTCCGTGGCGGTCGTCAACAACCGGCCGGCACCGGCCTCCGGGCTGACGGCCCGGGTGACGCTCTTCGCCCCCGACGGCACGCAGAAGTACGACCGGACGGTGACCGGCCTGAGCGTCGCGGGCGGCGGCGCGAGCAGCACCGCGCTGACGCTCCCCGAGGCGGTACCCGGCCTGCCCACCACCTACCTGGCCAGGCTGCTGCTCACCGACGCCGCAGGACGGGAGGTGAGCCGCAACGCCTACTGGCTGTCCACCGTCGCGGACGTCCTCGACTACGAGCGCAGCGACTGGTTCCACACGCCCACCACGTCCTACGCCGACCTGCGCGGGCTGGACTCCATGGCGCGGACGGCGGTCACGGCGGCGGCGTCGACGACGGCGGATGCGGCGTCGGGGACGTCCACGACGACCGTGACCCTGCGCCGTGCGGGCACCGGCGCCACCCCGGCGCTGCTCACGGACGTCCACCTCGTGCGGCCGTCGGGAGAACCGGTGCTCCCCGTGCGGTGGAACGACAACCAGGTCAGCCTGTGGCCGGGGGAGTCGGCCACCCTGACGGCGACGTACCGGACGGCGGATCTGCGCGGATCGGCCCCGCGGCTGAGGGTCTCCGGCTGGAACACCCCCACCGTCACCGTACCGGCGGCCTGACAGCGGTCAGGTCGTCAGCGCGGCGGCCTCCCGACGGGCCTGCCGGAGCCAGTCCAGGCGCGTCTCGTCGGTGGAGTCGGTGACGGTGCGGAAGACGACCCGCCGCACGTCGGCCACTCCCACGTACGGCAGCACGCACGCCGCCCAGATCCGCTGCAGGGGGTCACCGAACTCGTTCTCCTCACGTTCGCCCGGGGTGTCGGAGGTGTTCAGCACGAGCGCCCGGCCGGCCTTCAGCAGCCCCGCGGGCTCCCCGTCCGCGCTGCCCAGCTTGTAGGCGACGCCGGGCACCAGGACGCGCTGCACCCAGCCCGTCAGAACGGCCGGCGGCATGCCCCACCAGTTCGGGTGGACGAACACCACGGCATCCAGCGCGGCCACCTCCCGCCGGTGCAGGGCCACGTGAGCATCGTCGGCGCTCGGGGCCGAGGAGACGGTGCCCGTCTCCTCGGCGGACAGCACCGGCGGAAATCCTTCGGCGCACAGATCGTGCGCCACCACCTGACACCCCCGCCCCCGCAGCTCGTCCACGACGGCGTCGAACACCGAATGGTTGAAACTGCCCGCACGCGGATGGGCGAGATACACCCCGACACGCATGATCCGTCCCCCTTGGTCGACTTGAGCCGTCGGACATGGTCCGCGAGCGCCGACGATCGCTCGTCAGTACTCGCCGGAGTCCATGCACACCAGTGTGCTGCCATCGGAGGCGTGGCGGGCGGTGAGGGCCACGGTTTCTGCGAGGGCCTGCCCGAGGCCGTCCCCCGGCTGTTGCGATGGCGGGCGTCGAGGTCGAGGACGGTGGTCATCGGCACGGCGAACGGCTTGGGCGCGCCCTTGAGACGGCCGGAGCAGACGGCCCGCACGGTGACGCGGTCCCCCTCGACGCGGATGGCTCCGGACGACGGGGCAGGGCTGGACGCTCGCGTATGCGGATGAGTGTTTCGGCTATGTTGCGTCTCGTCCCGCTCGACTTGACTGAGGTCATGACGAAGACGACGAAGAACGAGACGCAGACCACCGACCGGACCAACGACCAAGCCGTCACCCTCGTCATCGGGGGCAACGGCAAGACCGGCCGCAAGGTCGCCGAGAAGCTGACCGCCCGGGGCCGGGCCGTCCGGATCGGCTCCCGCAGCGGGGAGCCGGCCTTCGACTGGAACGAGCCCGGCACCTGGCTTCCGGCCCTCGAGGGCGTCGACCGGGTGTACGTGACCTACTACCCCGACCTCGCCTTCCCCGGCGCCCCCGAGCAGGTGGGAGCCTTCGCCGAGGCGGCGGTCGCCGCCGGCGCGCGCCGGCTCGTGCTGCTGTCCGGCCGGGGCGAGAAGGCCGCGCAGCTCAGCGAGGAGAAGCTGAAGGCCTCCGGGGCCGACTGGACGGTCGTGCGGGCGAGTTGGTTCAACCAGAACTTCGACGAGAGCTTCTTCCTGGAGCCGGTGCTGGCAGGTGTGATCGCCCTGCCGACCGCGGACGCGGTCGAGGCGTTCGTCGACACCGGGGACATCGCCGACGTGGTGGTGGCCGCACTGACCGACGACCGGCACACCGGCAGGACGTACGAGCTGTCGGGCCCGCGCCTCATGAGCTTCGCCGATGTCGCGGCCGAGCTGTCGAAGGCCACCGGCAGGGAGATCGCCTACGTTCCGGTCTCGGACGAGGCCTACCGTGCCGAGCTGCGCGAACACGGCCTGCCGGAGGACTTCGCCGAGTTGTTCACCCTCATCCTGGACGGACGCAACGCACACCTGGTGCACGGGGTCGAGGAGGTCCTCGGCCGGGCACCCAGGGACTTCGCGGACTTCGCACGGGAGGCCGCGGCCACCGGGGTGTGGGACGCCCCGTCCTCCTGAGCACACGCCGCCCCCGCCCGCGGAGAAGATGTACGCATGGACATGTTGACCGGTCTGCTCGAAGGCCCCCAGGCCCGCGGTGCCTTCCTCCTCAAGTCCGTCCTGAACCCGCCCTGGGCCATGCGGATCGAGGACCGGGCTCCGCTGTCGGTGGCGACGATGGTGCGAGGCTCGGCATGGCTGCTGCCCGACGGCGGGGGCGACCCGGTGCTCATCACCCCGGGCGACGTGGCGGTGGTGCGCGGGCCCGACCCGTACACGGTGGCCGACGCCCCGGGCACGCCGGTACAGGTGACGGTGGGGCCGGACCAGCGGTGCAGCACGCCGGAGGGCGAGGACGTCACCGATTCCATGGCGCTCGGCGTACGGACCTGGGGGGCGGCGCACCAGCACGCCGGTTCGGCGGTGATGCTCAGCGGCACCTACCAGGCGCCGAGCGAGATCGGCCGGCGGCTGCTGGGCGCACTGCCGAAGATCCTGGTCAGACCGGCGAAGGCGGCCGACGCGACGCTGATCGACCTGCTCGCCTCCGAGATCTCGAGCGAGGAGCCGGGCCAGGAGGTCGTGCTCGACCGGCTGTTGGACCTGCTGCTCATCGGGGTGCTGCGCGCGTGGCCCTCGGCGGCGGATTCGGGCGCGCCCGCCTGGTTCCGGGCCCAGAGCGATCCGGTGGTCGGACCGGCGCTGCGGCTGCTGCACGAGAGCCCGGCGCACGGGTGGACCGTGGAGGAGCTGGCCGTACGCGTGGGGGTGTCACGGGCGTCGTTGGCACGCCGGTTCAGGGAGGTGATGGGGGAGCCGCCGGTCGGCTATCTGACGGGCTGGCGGCTGGCGTTGGCGGCGGACATGCTGCGCGAGCCCGATGCCACGGTCGAGAGGGTGGCCCGCCGGGTCGGGTACGGCAGCGCGTTCGCACTGTCCGCGGCGTTCAAGCGGGTCCGGGGGATGAGCCCGCAGGCGTACCGTGCGGGCGCGTCCGGGACCGGGTCCGACGCCGACCTGGCGCCGGGACCCGGCGGCACGGTCGTCCTCAGCCCGCCTGCGGTGCGGTCGCGTCGAGGGTGAGTACGCCGACGCGCTGGCCACCGCTGAGTTCGCCGGTGGGGGTGAACCCGAGGCCGAGGTAGAAGGGTTCGGGGCTGCCGGGGCCGATGTGCCAGCTGACGTGGGCCCGCTGGTGGGTGCCGCGGCGCCGGATCTCCTCGATGACGGCGTGGACGGCGAAGCGGCCGTAGCCCTTGCCCTGGCGGCCGGCGTCGATGTTCAGGCGCCAGATTCCGCTGCGCCGGTCGCCCGGGTCGCCCGCCGGGTCCCAGGCGATGTCGTGGAAGGCCATCACGAAGCCGACGACGTCGTCGCCGTCGACGATGGCCCGCGGCCAGGCGCTGGCGGGGTGGACGTACGCCTCGGCCAGGGACTTGACCACGGGGGACACCAGATGCCCCTGGTCGGGGCGTACTTGTACGGCGCACACCGCGTCGAAGTTGTCGGCGGTGACGGGCTCCAGCCGCACGGTCCGCTGCGGCGGGACGAGCGGGACGAGCGGGACGATCATGTCGGGCATGACTGCACCCTAAGGGCTGCCGGGCGCTGCTCCCGCTGCTGTCAAGACACGAATTCCCGAGACATGACCCGCGGTCCCTCCGTGCTGTCTGGTGGAGGTCGGTGCCACCGCCGCACAGCGCCGGCACGGCACAGGCACGGGCACGGGCACGGGAGAGGTGAGTGGCGATGGCTCCTCAGGACACGCGGTGCGCGTCGACGCTCCGGTCGGAGAGACGCTGGACGGCCGCCGACCGGGTGCCGGTGGAATCCGACGGTCTCGCCCTGGCCCGGTCCGTCAACGGCCACGTGCGGCGGACGGGAAAGCATTTCCTGCCGAAATGCATGCTGATGCGCCTGAGCGCAATACGCCATCGTGATGCCGCGAGGCTCCCGTTTCTCCATGCCTTTCTCGATTGTGTTCTGGATAAACACGAAGACCGTTTCTGGAATCGCACCTACCTTTCGCTGCCGGTTCTCGAGCTCCTCCTGGACGAAAGGAATCCCGCGGCGAGCGCGGAGCGGATGTCCACCTTGCTCATGACCGACGTGGTCCGCTTCGAGATCGGGGCGGCGGGCGGTTCGCGTGAGGGCCCCGGCCGGGGCCGGCCGGACGTGGAGACGGTGCGAACGCGGCTGCGGCACGCCTTGCGGTTCGTGGCCCAGGGTGTCGGCGGGCCCCAGGCCGTAGACCTGCCGTCACGCCTGGACGGCACTTCGCGGTCCCGGCTGGAGGAACTCGCAGAGTGCCTGCCGCGGCTGCCTGAGGCGGACGCCTGGTCGTGGTTCGACGTGACCGTCCAACCGGTCTACGTACTGCATGACGAGTACTTCTTCATCCGTGTCCTCCAATGCCATGAAATGCTCTTCACCGCGATCGCGGAGCATGTGAAATCGGCCGTCTCCGCCCTCCGGGAACGGCGTCCGGACAAATGTGCCGATCGAATAGACGACGCGGTCGCGGTGTTCGAGCGAGCCGCCGGACTGTTCCGTACCGTCGCCACGATGCGGGCGGAGCACTTCTCCACCTTCCGCCAATACACCCAGGGCGCCAGCGCCATCCAGTCCGAGCAGTACAAACGATTCGAGAGCCTCTGTGGCGTGCCGCCCGCTCCGCGCCTGCACTCGGCGGCCTTCACGAGCGTTCCCGCCGTCCGGGCCGAGGCGCAGGACCCCGCCCACGACACCGTCACCCGCGCCTACCTCGACCTCCGCCGCGCAGGAGGGCTCGGCGGGGCGGCGTGGGGCCGCCTCGACGCCGCGCTCGGCCGGCTGGAGAGCAGGCATCAGCGGTGGATGTCGGCCCATCGCGGCCTCGCCGCGCGCATGCTCGGCGACGCGCACGGTTCCGGGAACACCGACGGCGTTGCGTACCTGACCGATGCCCTGGAGAACCGGCTGTTCCGGCAACTGCCCCTGACCCTCTGAGCGGCGCGTGCCCAGGGTATGCGGAGGCCGGCCAGGAGCCGCTCGTGTATCGCTTCCGGAGCCTTCTCGTGCGCCGCGGAACCGAGGACCGTGACCCGTACGAAGTGGTCGTCGTCGGCGATGACCGGGTGAAGCCGACCGCGGGCTCATCTCCCGTTTCGCAGGCCGGACGCGCATCGAGGACGGGCCGGTCGCCGCTCACTCCCCTGAAGTGCTCGCCGACCGACCGCCCCGGCCCCGGGGTGCCCGCCCCCCCCGCTCCCCGGGACCCTCCCTCCAAGCGTCCCGAGCGACAATTCCGCCTGCACCCCGGCTGGGCCGGACGCCGGGGTGACGTGGCCGGGGCGTCGGGCGTTGGTGTGGGCATGGACGACGTACTGGACCTGCTGGACGCACTGCTCGACGGCGTCACGGAGCCGCGCCTGAAGCTGATCAGCGCCGACGAGGCGCGGGCACTGATGGTGCTCCTGGGGGTGCTCGAGGACGAAGCGCAGCCCGAGGAGATCCGCCGGGCAGCCGGCGACATGCGCTACCGCATCAGCACCCGGCTGGCCGAGGGAGTGTCGTCTCCGCCAGGGCGCCCGCGAGGTCATCGTCAGCGTCCCCCACTGACGCGCGCACCCGGCGTTCCCGGACCGTAGGCGGCCATGGCCGCGCGAGGGGTGCCGCGGCCGCCTTCAGGAGCGGGGACGATGCGGTGGTTCACATCGGGCGGAGAGGAATGCGGCGACCCCCGAGGTGTGAAAACCGGACGGGCGGAAAGACGCTTCACCATGGGGCCGCCTGAAATGTGGCCGGTCGTGGAGGGCCGGTTCCGCCATCGCGGGGCCGAGCTGGTGTACGACGAAACCGGCACGGGACCCTTGGCGGTGTACGCGCACGGCGGCTTCGTCAGCCAGGCCGTCGAGCAGCGCATGGACCTTTTCGACTGGGCGCCGGTCCTCCGGGCGGGCCGTCGCCTGGTCCGCTACGACGCACGCGCGCACGGCCGCTCCACCGGCCGGCCCGTCGATGAGGACTACACCTACGCCTCACTCGCCGACGACCTCCTCGGCCTGCTCGACCACCTGGGTGCCGCGCAGCCCGTCGACGCGATCGGCACGTCGATGGGCTGCGGCACCTGTCTGCACGCCGCCGTCCGGGCGCCGGACCGCTTCTCCCGGCTGGTGCTGCTCCTCCCGCCGACCGCCTGGGCGACCCGGGAGGCGTATGCACGGGCCAATCGGACCGCCGCCGACACCATCGAGCGGGAAGGCGCGGACGGCTGGCTCGCCGGCCGGGAGCAGGCCCACCGTCCCGCCGTCGTCGCGGATGTCCCCGAGTTCCGGCCCACACCGCCGGAGCCGATCCTGCCTGCCGTCCTGCGCGGCCTGGCCCGCTCCGACCTGCCCCCGCCGGCCGCGCTCGCCGCCCTCCGCTGCCCGGCCTTGATCATGACCTGGGTGGACGATCCCGGCCATCCCGTGTCCACGGCGGCCGCCCTGGCCGACTGCCTCCCCGGGGCCGAACTCCACCTCTCACCCACCCGCGCCGACGTACGGGCCTGGGGACTGCGCATCGCGGACTTCCTCACCGGCGCGCACGCTCGACACGACCCCTGACGCGCCCACAGCAGCTGACCTAGCCCAGGGCGGCGTTCTCGTGGTCCAGCAGGTCCAGCAGCAGCGTGCGGTGGAGGGCCGCGACCGGTTCGAGCAGGTCGGGGTGGCGCAGCAGGGGCGCGGCGTCATTCTCGTGGTCGCCGGGCCGGGTGAGACGGAGGACGTCACCGGCCCGGCTGGGATCGACGAGGTGGTGGGCGTCGACGGCGAGGGCGGGGGAGGCGAGGAAGCAAGCGGCCCAGCTGACCGCGGTTTCGTCCACCCAGGTCCGCCAGTCGGCGTCGGCGTCGGCGCCGTGATCCGCCCCGGTCAGCCAGTCCAGCCGGGCGCTTCCGCCCGGGCCGAGGAGGTGCAGGAGCTGTACGTCGAGCGGGGTGGGGTACCGCAGGGCGGCGGCCAGGGTGACGGCCTGCCGGGCCTGGGCCTCGGCGAGGGCGCGGCTGTACGCGCCCGGGGCGGGTGGGAAGGCGGTCAGCAGCCAGCGGGTGCCGGCGGCTATGACGGGTGTGAGATCGGCGGACATGGCGGCATCCTCGGGGGCGTGCTCGCCCTGGCCCGTGCCGGGTCCGCGAGCTGCGGCGCGAAGCTGCGCCGCTCCGCTCGTGGTCGGTCAGGGTAGCCCGAAGCGCCGGGTGTGCGGCATGACGCACGTCACTGTCCGCCCAGGGGCGGCGGGCCCGCATATGCGAACCCACCGCCAGGCCGGGGTTCAGGACTTGCCGCGGCCGGTCACGAAGTCGCGAGCCCGGTCCACCAGGCCGGCGCCCGGTGCGAGGAGTTTGCTGGCGGTGGGGCTGCTCGGGGTGGCGGGGTGCGGGCGGGTGGGCGCCATGGCCTTGGCGCGGCGGATCTTGTCACCGAGATCGTCCAGCTGCTGCGGGGTGCAGGCTCGCTGCAGCATGGGGAAGAGGTTGCTCTCCTCGTCCTGGACGTGGGTGGCGACCTCGTCCATGAGCTGGTGCAGGAGCGGGCTGATCTTTGCGTCGTCGGTGTTCATCTTCTCCAGCTGCTTGAGGATCTTCTCGACGCGGCTGTGGTCCTCGATCTCCTTGTCCGCCATCCGGTCGCCGCCCTCGACGTGCTCGCGCACCGCCGGGTAGAGGTACTGCTCCTCGGCGACCGAGTGCCGCACCAGCTCGATGGTGATCTCGTCGATGAGGTCGCGGAGTTCCTGACCGGTGCCGGTCATGGCCTGGATGCGGCTGAACATCTCCTCCACCTCGCGGTGGTCGGCCATCAGCTCGTCGATCACGTTTCCGCCGTGTCCCATGTCGTCTCCATGCGTGTTCGTGGATGGGCCGCTCCGGCCCGACCCGATCGCTTCCCCGCCGGACGTGCGGGCGCCCGGCTGCTCGGAACGTCTCACCCGCATGGAGGGGGCAGCCACCCGGTCAGGGGCCGATGTGGCCCGGCGGAAGAGGCGGGGCTCATGGTCGGCCGCTTCTGCTGGTCAGCAGCCGACCGAGTGGCCAGGTCGTGATCAGCCGGTCCGGTCCCAGGCCGATCCGGGCCGCGCGCGCGTAACCCGTGCTCTGCCAGTGCAGCTGTTCCGGCGCGTGGGCGTCGGTGTCCACGGCGAACCGGCAGCCTGCGGCGGCGGCCTGCTCGAGCAGGTCGTCCGGCGGATCGCGGCGCTCGGGCCGGCAGTTGATCTCCACAGCGGTACCTGCCCGCGCGCACGCGGCGAACACGGCTTCGGCGTCGAAGCGGGACTGCGGGCGCCCCCGGCCGGTGATGATCCGTCCCGTGCAGTGCCCCAGGACGTCGACGTGCGGGTCGCTCACCGCGGCGAGCAGGCGGGCGGTCATCGGCTCGGGTTCCGAGCGGAGCTTGGAGTGCACCGATGCCACCACGATGGCGAGCCTGCCGAGCAGCTCTTCCTCCTGGTCGAGTGAGCCGTCCTCGAGGATGTCGCACTCGATGCCGGTGAGCAGCCGAAAATCCGGGCCCGTCCTGGCATTCACGGCGGCCACGGCCTCCAGCTGGCTTTCGAGCCGCTCGGGACTCAGGCCGTGGGCGATCGTCAGCCGCGGCGAGTGATCGGTCAAGACGGCCCACTGGTGGCCCAGGGCGCGGGCCGCGTCGGCCATGGCCTCGAGCGGGCTGCCGCCGTCCGACCAGTCGGAGTGCAGGTGGCAGTCCCCGGTGCTCGCGGCCGCGAGGTCCCAGCCGGCGCGGGCCTCCGGTTCGGCTTCGGACTGCAGGCGGGCGAGGTAGTCCGGTACCGCGCCGACCGATGCCTGGGCGATCACCTCGGCGGTGACCGGGCCCACCCCGCGCAGTCGTCCGGCCTGTTCGGCGTCCACCGGGCCCGGTGGCAGGTCGTGGACGGCGTCGGCCGCTGTGTGGAAGGCCCGCACCCGGTACGGCGATGCCCCGCGCCATTCGAGGAGGAAGGCGATCCGGCGCAGAGCTTCGTCCGGGGTCATGGCAGGGGCGTTCCGCCGGTGGCGTTGACGATCTCGCCGGTGATGTAGGAGGCCTGGTCGGAGGCGAGGAAGACGTACGCGGGTGCCATCTCCGCCGGCTGGGCCGGCCGGCCCAACGGCGACTGCTCGCCGAACTTCGTCGGGTCGGGCATCGTCGCCGGGATCAGAGGGGTCCAGACCGGTCCCGGCGCCACGGCGTTGGCCCGGATGCCGCGCTCTGCCAGCATCTGGGCCAGGCTGTGGGTGAAGGAGATGATCGCGGACTTGGTCATGGCGTAGTCGAGGAGGTGCGGGCTGGGCTGGTAGCCCTGCACGGAAGCGGAATTGATCACTGAGGCGCCCCGCGGCATGTGGGCCAGGGCAGCCTTGGTGAGCCAGAACATCCCGTACAGGTTGGTCTTCATCACCCGGTCGAACTGCTCGGTGGTGATCGCCTCGATCCCGTCCGGCTGGGCCATCTGGTAGGCGGCGTTGTTGACGAGCAGGTCGATGCCGCCCAGCTCGCCCACTGCCTTGTCGACGAGGGCGGTGCACTCGGATTCGTGCCGGATGTCGCAGGCGACGGCCACTGCTGTGCGGCCGGCCCGGCGGATCAGGCCGGCGGTCGCCTCCGCCTCCTGGGCTTCCTCGGGCAGGTGGGTGAAGACGACATCGGCTCCCTCCCGTGCGAAGGCCAGGCAGACGGCCCGGCCGATTCCGGAGTCCCCTCCGGTGACCAGCGCCTTGCGCCCTTGGAGCAGGTCGTGGCCCTGGTAGGTGTCCTCACCGTGGTCGGGGCGGGGGTCCATCGCCTCGGTGGAGCCGGGGTGGTCCTGGTCCTGCTCGGGAAACGGCGGACGGGGGTACAGCTCCACCGGATCGGTGAGGCGGGCCTGCTCGTGGGAAGTCATCGAGGACTCCTTTCGGCTCGTCGGGTGGGCGACGGTCATGAAGAGGGCGGGTAGGGGGCGGCCTTGAGACGGCGCGCGAGGTGCGCGGTGTTCGCGGCGAGGGTCCTGGTCATGGCCGCGGTCTTCTGGGGGGTCTTGTCCAGGTCCTGGTAGTCGGTGCCCTGCATGGCCTCGCCGACCCAGTAGGTGACCGCGTTCGGGGCGAGGGAGAAGCCGACGTCGCTCAGGCCCTGGAAGAGTTCGGCGCTGACGTGGTGGGCGCCGTCCTCGTTGCCGACGACGCACACGGCTGCGGCCTTGCCGTAGGTGAGCATGCGGCCTTCGTCGTCGCTTTCGCCGAGTTCGGCGTCGAGGCGTTCCAGGACGCGCTGGGCGAGGCTGGAGGGATGCCCCAGCCAGATCGGCGTGGACAGGATCAGGATGTCGCAGCCCAGGATCGTGTCGCGGATCTCCGGCCAGGCGTCTCCGTCTCCCATGTCGACCTCCACACCCGGTTTGACGTCGTGGTCGGCGATCCGGATGACCTTTCCGGTGACGCCGTGATCAGCCAAGGCGGCCATGGCCTGCTCGGCCAGCAACTGCGAGCTGGACCGCTTCGGCGACGGCGAAAGCGTGCAGACCAGTGCAACGGCGCGCAGGGAGGTGGTAGCGGTCGTGGTGTCCATGTGATCCGGCTACCCCGACGGTCATGCCGTATACCGCCCTCATGGTGACACCCGCCCGATGGAGCGTCGGTCCGCCCGCGGCGCCTACTGGTCCGCGGATCCGGGGTTCCGCCATCCGGCGGTGTCCTCCTGCCTTGCAGGTCGGCAACCCGTCCCACGGCCTCTGCTGCCTGCGCCCGGTCCTGCACAGGCGGGTCGGGAGCACGGTGGCCGCTGACAGCGGTGACGACTCGGCCGGCTCGTCGGCCCGGTGAACCGCTGGGCGCTGCCCGACGCCGTTCCCGCCACGGCCGCTCGCCGCCCACACCTTCGCCGAGGACGCCGCCACGTACTATCCGGACCGCGTGCGCAGGGTCTGGGCGAGCATCGGGCCAAGAGGTCACGGCTGTCTCGCGCCACCCGGCGGCGCTGCCGCACGGGGTTCGCCACGTCGTGGCCGACCTCGCCGAGCCGGCCGGCTGCTTGAACTGCCCTTCCTACGTGGACGCGTCGCCGATGGCCGTTCCCCGGCGGTACGCGGGGGTTGCCAGGGATGCTTGCCGGGGACGCTGACACGGCGCCGGTTCCGACCCCGAGGGGTGTCGGGACCGGCGCCGGGTTGGGGGAACACGACACCGCCAGACGCTGCGCAGAGCGCTCCGGCTCAGCAGCCGCCGCAGTTGTAGAACGTCACGTCCCAGTGGTTGCCCTCGTCGGCGTAGATGTTGCCCGCTCCGGACTTCCACTGCGGGGCGCCGTCACCGCGCACGCCGATGTAGGTGAACGTGTTCTTGATGTAGTTCCCGACGCACGTGTACTTGCTGAAGTCGAGCTTGTAGCCGTTCCAGTGCGAGTAGGTGCCGCCGGCGTGGCCCGTCTCGGTGCCGCCGGTGATGTTCAGGGAGCAGCCGCTGGCGCTCTTGAGGGTCTGGGCGCCCTTCGCCGTGGCGAGGTTGAGCTGCTCGAAGGACGTGCAGGTCGGGTTGTTGCGGTCCGAGCAGCCGCCGGAGGATGACCAGGTGATGGCGGAGCTGCGGAACATGGAGGTCGCGGTGGCGTGGCTGATCTTGGTGGCAGCCTGGGCTTCGCCGGCCCCGCCGATGACCCCGGCGCCGGGGGCGAAGAGCGCCCCGAGGACGAGGGCGAGGGCGGTGAGGACGGAGCGGAGCGTCCCTCTGCGTGTGCGGAGTTGGGCCGAGTCGCCGGCCCGGGGGCCGGCGGGAGGGTTGGTGGTCTTCATGGAGCTCTTCCTCCGGGTGCGGATCGCGGAAGTGGGGAGCGGTGCTTGACGGTGGTCTACCCGCGTGGACCTGTGAGCGTGGTAGACCCCGGGTGGGTTGGTGGGAACGGTCACATGGCGGCGGACCGGAAGGCCGGCAGGTATCCGCCGGAGTGGCCGCCGGCCGTGGGGTGATAGCTGTTGGACACGGGCACCGAGACGCTGTGCAGCCATGCTGCGCCCGAGCAGATCTCGTGGCCGGTGAACTCGTCCACGACGCTGGAGTAGGTGAATCCCGCGTTGGCGGCCTGCTTCGCGAGCATCCCGTTGAGAGCGTCGCTGCCCCGGTTGATCGCAGCCCGTTCGCCTTCGCTCAGGCCGGCGATGCAATTGCCGTTGAGCTGGTAGAAGCGGGGATAGCCCAGGACGACGACGTGAGCTTGGGGGGCCTTGCCGCGGATGGCGCCGTACAGGGACGAAAGGCTCCCGGGCAGGGTGCCGTTGATCTGCCCGATGGCGTTGTCCACGGCGCTCAGGCAGGTCGCCTCGCTCTGCAGGACGCAGGTCTGCATGACGTTCGCGAACCCCACGTCGTTACCGCCGGCGGTGACGCTGACGAGCGTGGTCGAACTGTTGAGCGGGCTCAGCTGGTTGCTCTTGACCGTACCGGTCGTGGCTCCCGAACAGGCGGTGAACGAGAACGAGGCCGGGGCATTGGCCGCCGCCCACAGGGACGGGTAGGCCTTGCTGCTGCGCTGGCAGCTGCCGCTGTCGGACAGGTAGCTTCCGGCGCCCACCCCTGAGGAGTACGAGTCGCCGAGAGCGACGAAGCGCTCTCCCGCCGCCGGGGCTGCGGAGGCCTGCTGTGCCAGACCGAGAGTCGTCGCGGCCACAAGGGCCAGCAGAGCGGGCAGAACCCGTCTTGCTCGTGTCGCGAACATGACAAGTAACTCCTCGATGTGTTGTGGGGAACAGGAGTTGTTGAAGCGTCACTCTTCTAGCAGCGCAGGAGCCCCTGGCGATAGGTGTGGGCAATGGTTTGCTTATTTCCGCGAGCTTGGCTGCGCCCTGTGCCCTGCGCCCTGCGCGATACGGCCCGTCCTGCCCGGGAAGCCGCCGCCGCGGCCGGGGTGGCCGACTTCGTCCGCATCACAGAGCCGCAGGCCGCCAGGCGTGCGCGCTCGACCAGGGATGGACGTGGTCGGTGACGCGATGATGGGTGGGTTGGCCGGTCCGATGCCGCCGCCCGGCCCCGTCCCCTTGGAGGAGCAGCCCATGAGCCGTCCCGTGCACGCCACCGGTACCGACAGCGAAGCCCTGCGCACGGTCATCGAAGCCGCGATCGTGAACTACCTGGACGGTGCCGCGGAAGCGTCGCCGGACGCCGCCGACCTCGCCGCCCACGTGACTGCCGCCGTCGAACGACTGCTGGCCGCCGGACCGCCGGCCGAACCGGCCCCGGAAGGCGACGAGATCTGAAGACCTCCCTCGGCCCGCCGGCGAGTGCCCGGACTCGCACCCCCCGCTTTCCCTCCCCGCTGACGCGCTGTAGACCGTGCCGTTCGCGTCCGGCGACCATGCCTTGTGCGAAACGCGGAGCAGCCGAGCAGCCGTGGGGCACGTCGGGGGCTCAGGCCGGCCTTCCGTCGCTGCGTGTGGGAAGCACGGTCAGCCGTAGCGGTTGAGTGCGCGGCGCCTTGATGGAGGAGGGGCCGCGGGCTCCTGTGGCTTGCGGCTTGACGCGGGCACCCTTTGGCCTTGACGTCTCCCTCGCAGCTGGGCGCACGGCGGCGGCCCCGTACGGGCGCCCGTCAAGGGCTCGTGCGACGAGGTCGTGGATCAGGAACTCCCCGGGCCCGCGGTTCTCCTTGAGGCGGTCGAGGTCGTCGCAGCCGAACCAGCCGTAGGCGGAGTGCTTGGACCATTCCAGCGCGGGGGCGTCCAAGTCGCCGTCGACCTCGACGAGGTAGTCGGCCTCGTGACGGAGGCCGCCGCCGTCGTCCCCCGTCCAGGTCGTGGCGCCGAGGAACCGCCGAACGCGGCTCAGGCGCCAGCCGGTCTCCTCCTCGACCTCGCGCGCGAGGGCTTCCAAGACCGTTTCGCCGGCCTCGACGTGGCCGCCCACGATGTCCCAGGTGTCGGGGAAGAGCCGCCGGTCCGGGCTCCGCTTCTGGGCGAAGGCCGCGCCGTCCCGGTTGAGGATGACGGCGCCGACGGTCCACACCTCGCCCGCCGCGGGAAGGGGCACCTCGATGTCGTCGGCGACGATGAATGACGGGTCACGGGTAGCCATGCCCGACAGCGTAGGCCCGCACTGGCAGACTGCGATCTTCATGGTTCGACGGGTGGGGGAGATCGGCGTGCGCGGCTTCATACGGGGAGCGGCGTGCTCCTCGCCCTGTCTTCCGCGGCGGCCGGTCGTACCGGCGGGGAGACGGGCGGGAAAGGGGGCACGCCGCTCACTTCCGCGGAGTTTTCTGACGCCGTACTGAGCGGGAAGCACTCCGGATTCGAGGCGCTGCCCCGGAGTGAGCCCCTGCTGGAGGACGCGGACCTGGTCACGGCGGCCGATCCCGCCTGCCAGCCGCTGGCGGACCTGCGGAGCGTCACGCCCGAGCTCGAGGCCACCGCTACCGCCTGGGCATCCCTCGACGCCCGGGACGGGGCCGCCGGGGGCGGGAGCGTCGTACCCACCAGCCACCCGGAGGGTGAGGCGAAGGGGTGGATGAGCAAGGTGAGGGCGGCCGTCTCCACGTGCAAGGACTTCGCGGCCCGAGCCCGCGCTTCGACCGGGCCATCGCGCCCGCCGCGCGGATCCGCGAGCGCTAGGGCGCGGAGCACATGGAGCGGACCCGCCCCCACCTCATGTCGTACGGCAGCGGCGGGTCACGCTGTGCGCGAGGTCGCCGCAGGCGGGCCGGCGCCCCTGGGGGCCGTTACAGGCCCGCGAAGGTCAGGGCGGTGGCGGTGACGGAGCGGGCGATCGCGGTCGCGTACTGCGTGTCGTGGTCCTCGTCGAGGAGGGTGTCGCCGGGCGTGTGGTACTTCCGTGTGCCGGTTGCGCCCTGGCTGCCGTCGGGACGGAAGAGGTCTTCGGAGACGGCGATCGCCGCCCATCCCCGCTCGTGGAAACTCGCGTGGTCGCTCCGCCCCAGGGCGGGGTCCCCGGGTCCGGTGAGCTGCTGGACCGCGAAGCCGGAGGCGATGGCGGGGACGGTCTGCGCGACCAGGTCACCGAGCGCGTCGGAGGCGGCCACGACCGGCCCCGGTACGGAGGATCCCGCGTGGATCTCCACCGCGGGCGGGCTGCCGTCCTGCAGGCCGGCGATCATGTCCATCTGGAAGACGCCCGCGATGCGGTCGTCCGCCGCAGCCGCGGCGCGCGCGTAGCGTTTGCTTCCGAAGAGCCCCTGTTCCTCGGCGTTGAAGAGGACGAAACGAACGTGACGCGTCGGCTCCCTGCCCTCCTCGACGAGCGCGTGCAGACACTCCGCCGCGGCCATGACCGCCGCCGTGCCGCTCCCGTCGTCGTCCGCGCCGGGCGCCGGGTCCACCCTGGGGTCGTAGCGGCGGGGATCGCCGTTCGCGTCGACGAAATCACCGCTCTCCGCCGTCGAATCCAGATGTCCCGTGATGAGAACGGCGGAGTCGGCCCCCTCGACGCGGTGCTCCGCCTCGACATTGAACAACCGGTGTCCCCGCCACTTGAACGAGTGCCGTCGGACCACCAGCCCCAGATCCTGGAAGTGCCGGACCAGCGCGTCCACGACGAGCCCGTTGTCGGCGTGTGCCGCGTCACGGCTGCGGACCTTCAGCGGCTCGCCCGGGACCAGCGGTTCGACGCCGGAGATGCGTGCCACGTGAGCATGCAGCACCTCGGGCGTCACGGACGCGTGTACGGCCGAGAGCGTTTCGGGGGAGGGGAGACCGTTGCCCGCCTCCTCGTCGAACCCGGCGGGCAGGGCCGCGGTGAACTCCTCGGCCTGCGTCTCACCGGGGCGTGACAGGAGCGCCGGGTCCGGCAGCAGGCGCTCGGTGTGTCCGGGCTTGGCTCCCGGCGTGTGCACCTCCTCGATCGGGACACCGGCGGGCGCGGCGACGTACACCCCGCCGGGTGCCGGCCCGAGCGACGTGATCTGCCCCGGGTACCCGGTGAGCTCGCCGGCGACGAAGCAGAACGCGGCCGTGGCGCGCATGGCCCCTTCGGTCGCCGTCCGGGACTCGTCCGAGGCGCCCGCGAAGGCCTCCGGCACGGGGACCGAGCGGTCGTCCCTGAGCAGGAACGCCGCAGTGTCCTCCACCTGTCCCCGGACGTCGGTGGTGAACCCGGCCTGTTGCAGCGCCTCGATCCCGAGTGCGGTCGCCATCGCGAGCACGAGCCGCGGGGAGGCGACGTGCACGGCAACGGCCTCCGTGCCGTTCGCCACCGACTCCAGCCCGCTCAGGGCCCCGGCCTCGGGCACGTCGATCCTCGTCCAGAAGACGGGGCGGTTCTCGATGGCGGCCCGGGTGAAGACGGAGTGGGGTGCGGTGCGCATGCCCGCCGTGCGGGCGAAGGCGCGCTCGTCAGGGTCCTCGCCCACGAAGACGCAGTCGTCGGCCGCGCCGCCCGTGCTCCCGACCGCGTCGTCGAAGATCGTGCGGCTGGTCTTGGGGCCGAAGTGGATGAGGTGGTCGTCCGGGAACCGGCCGGGGAACGCCTCATGGAGGGCTTCCGCGATCTGCGCGGCCGCATCCGGCTCGGTGCCCGGGTCGGAGATGATGCCCTTGGGCACTTCCGGGAAAGCGTCGAGAACCTGCGTGACGCGGGGGCAGGGACGCAACAGCCAGGATCCGTCCGCTTCGAGACGGCCGTCCGCCAAGGTCGCCCCGATGTCGAAGAAGATTGTGGTCATCTCGGCTCATCCGCTTCTATGTGATGCCGACACTCTGGTAGGCGTCGTCGACCGCCTTCAGGGCGCCCGTCCGTGCGGCGGTGTTGCCGGCGAGGTACGTGTTGGTGACGTCCCGCAGGGCCTGGCGCATGTCCGCGAAGCTCGACAGCCTCAGCAGGCGTACGAAGGCGAGATAGACCAGCAGGGCCCACTCCTCGACGGTGAGGACCGGCGTGCCCGCCGCGTCCACGGAGGTGAGCAGGTGGTGCATCGCCTTGTTGTGGATGTTGCTGTTGGTGTGGACACCGCCGTTGTCGCCCGTGGTGCGCAGGTATTCGCTCATATGGCTGGGGTCGCCGGTGCGGGCGGGGTCGCTCATGTCGCGCAGCGGCAGCCCGTTGCCGCCCAGCCCGACGCCGAGTTCCCAGGTCCAGGTGAGCACGTCGTCGCGGTCGGGCGCCTGGTACCAGTTGGCGATGATGATGCCCATCGTGTCGGCCAGCGACTCGTTCAGGGCGCCGGACTGGTCCTGGTAGACGAGGTTGCTGGAGGTCTCGATGACGCCGTGGGTCAGCTCGTGCGCGATGACGTCCAGATGGCGGGCCAGACTGACCAGGCGGGCGTCCACGGAGACCTGGCCGTACCACATCCGCCCCTTCCACCAGACGGCGTTGACCCACTCGGGCCCCGGCCCGTCCTCGCTGTAGGTGCAGTTGACCGCCGAGGTCAGATCCATCTCGGCGTCGTCGATGCCGTTGCGGTACAGCTGGTCGCGGTAGAACCTGGCCACCCGCTCGGCGTTGACGTGGGCCGAGACACCGGCCCGGTGGTCGGTGCCGAAGTCGGCCTGCGAAGAACCGATCGCCGAGGCCGGGAGCGCGGCGGCCCGCGCGAGGTCGGCGAAGGCCAGGTCATAGGTGGTGATCTGCCGCCACCGGTCATCCAGAAGGTACGAGCCGTTCTGCCGGCTGCCGTGGAACCTGTGGTGGACGCTGGCCTCGTCCTCGCCCTCCAGCCGCGTCGGCACCATCACCGTCGGCGTCATTCCGTAGGACCGGAGGATCTCGCCGGAGAACGCGTCGACGAGGTAACCGGTGAGCGGGGAGTCCTCACGCGGGGACCGGCCGAGTCCGTGGCCGCGGCCGCCCGGCTCACGGCGCATGGCCGGCAGTTGCGCCGGCACCTCACGCAGGTGCCAGGCCAGGTGCCAGCCGTCGTCCTGTTCGACGTAGGCCAGCGTCGCGGGCGGCAGGTCCTCGGCGGCGACCGTGCTCCCCGTCGCCTGTTTGACGCGTTCCAGCGCGTCCGTCCCGGACAGCTCCGGCACGGAGCCGACACCGCTCACCTCACCGAGACGGCAGTCCATCGAAACCAACCGCTGGTCCTCGTCTATCTCGACCAGCGCCTCGGTGCCGAAGATGGGGATCTCCTGCTGCGTCTGCTCGAAGCGGACCAAAGTGGTGCCCATACCGGCCTGACGGCGCGGCGCCTCGAGCAGGGCCAGATCCGGAACCCGCTCGGGCCGGTCCTCCC
Organism: Streptomyces sp. NPDC023541; assembly: GCF_055559995.1. NCBI lineage: Bacteria > Bacillati > Actinomycetota > Actinomycetes > Kitasatosporales > Streptomycetaceae > Streptomyces > Streptomyces sp. NPDC023541. The sequence continues at coordinate 102,869 of NZ_JBVHJO010000013.1, read as the reverse complement.
GGACCGCGTGACGCAGCCCCGGTGACTCCTCCCGGGCGAGTTTCTCGGCCAGGTAGAACCGCGCAGCGGACTCAGCCGAGTTGAACGCCTGCGGGCCCTCTTCGCCGTCGGTCGCCGACATGCCGCGCACCCTCTCGCGGCCCAGATGCGTGCCGCGCACCTCCGGGTCGTCGGCAACGTGATAGCGATACCGTTCCAAGTCCGACATCGCCGCAACCCCTTTCGCCGCCCCGCCCGCCTTGACGCCTTACCCCTTCTTCGATCGTCACGCAACGTGATGAACGGGGCAACCGGAAGGCGGAGGCGGCCACCGGGTCACGATCCGGCCTGCGGGCCATCGAGCCCTGCCACGCGTCTCATGTCGGCCTGCCGTGCTCTTCGCGACAGTGGTCGGAGCCGGCGCAGTCCATTACGCCGAGTAATTGAACTGTCATCATTGTCCTGCTGGATCGTTGAAGCAGGGGCGACGGCGGACCAACGGGATGACGCCCGGTCGCCGGTCGTCCTGGTGCCCCGCACGCCTCCGGCTCCCCGACGGGCATTGGCTCTACCGTGCAGACAACCCGTCCGCACACCGGACTACGTCCCGCCGCACAGGCGTTCCCGTGGAGGTCAAGATGCCCAGTCCAGCTCAGCCGTTCGGCAAGGTCGTCAGCAGCAGCGGCGTCAACCTGCGGAGGTATCCCAGTACCGACTCGTCCCTCGTCGGCAACCTGAACCACGGCGCCGAAGTCGGCCTCCACAGCAAGGTGCACGCGCAGACCATCGACGGAAACAGCATCTGGTACCTGCTGCGCGACCAGGCCGTGTGGGTCTCCGCCCGCCACGTCGACAACACCGGAGAGGTGCCGCTCTCCAAGGACGCCCAGCCGGCCGCCCCCCAGGGCTGACGGCGGGTCGGCCGGCGACCCGAGCGACGCCGTCCCGGGGGCAGCCCGCTGCGGCTGCCCCCGGGGCGGATCGGGGGCGGTACGGGAGACCCGTCCGCGTAACCCGTTCCCGATCGCACACACGTGCGTGACCTGCGTTAGTCTCTCGGGGCGCAGGAGCGGAACGCAGACGTAGACGGGGGAGCCGTGTCCTATTCGGAGCGCTGGCAGGAGCTGTTCGGACCGATGGACGGCGGGCCCGCGATGAAGCTCGCCTCGACGGCCCCCGACTCCGGGGGCGGCGGGGGCGGTGGGGGCGGGGCCCCGGACCTCAAGCACAGCAAGGGCCCCTGGACCAGCGCCTCCAGCACCGCCGGCGACCTGCGCACCAGCACGGAGACGAGCCGCGCGGCGCTCGGGCCCGGCCACGAGGGCGTCGACACGGGGGCCGCCGGCCTCAGCTCCGTCGCCGCGCTCAAGAGCGTGCTGACGTCCTGGGAGGAACGCCTTCAGTCCGTGCGGGACGAGTGCGAGCAGCTCAAGGGGACCCTGCTGAAGGTCGCCAAGGAGATGGGCGAGACGGACGCCGCGATCGAGACGTCCTTCAAGGGTGTCGACGGCGGCTCCAAGGCGGACGAGAAGCGATGACCGGAACCCTCACCTGGAAGCAACTGCGCGACCTCAAGACCTCCGAGTTCACGGACGCGGGCGACAAGTGGCACGAGGTCTCTGACCGCTCGGACTCCGACCGCGTACGGGTCGACCGCGCGATGTCCGCGAAGCTCCGCGAGACCCAGAAGAGCGAGTCGGCGGAGGCGGCCCTCGGCAGGCTCCAACGCCTCAGCCGCAACTTCCAGTACCTGCACAGCGAGTGCGGGCTCGTCCGTACGGCGCTCAACGGGCTCGCCAGCGATCTCGCCGAGCCCCAGACCCAGTTGAAGCAGGCGCTCGCGGACGCCGCCGCCCTGAACTTCACCGTCCACGACGACGGGTCCGTCAGCTACCCGGCCGTCGAGGTCGAGGACCTGACCGGGGCGAAGAAGGAGGCCCCGGGCAGCAAGGTCCAGGGCAGCTCCCGCCTCCCGCTGGAACCGCCCGGCTTCGGCCAGCAGGGCCAGTCGCCGCTGTACCCCGGCTACTCGGGCTTCAAGCCGCTGAACCCGAACGCGGCGAAGGCGCAGGACGTGGCCGACCGCGTGGCCCGGGCCGTACGGTCCGCACAGGAGATAGACGCCCGGTACGCGAAGACCCTCAACGGCCTGAAGGCGGAGAAGGGCCTCGACGTCACCGAGGCCACGCTGAAGGACGTCTTCCGCGACACCTCCGACGTCCGCTCCGCCGCCGGCACGTACCTCGGCGAGAGCGTCCCCGAGGACAAGAGCCCCGCGGAGCGCAAGAAGTGGTGGGACGGCCTGACCGAGGAACAGCGCCAGGAGTACCTGGAGATCGCCCCGGACCTGGTCGGCAGCCTGGACGGCATTCCGGCGGTCGCCCGCGACGAGGCGAACCGCAACTACCTGCCCGTGCTCATCGACGACCTGGCGCGGCACGGCGGCGACGACGCGGAGACCAAGCTCAGCGCCCTCCGCGGGATCCAGGACAAGCTGAACGAGCCCAGCCGCCCGCCCATGTTCCTGCTGGGCATCGGAGACGAGGGCAACGGGCGCGCGATCGTCTCGTACGGCAACCCCGACACCTCCAAGAACGTGTCAGCGTACGTCCCCGGCCTCAGTACCAGGCTCAACGACGAGTTCGTCACGGACACGATGAAGCGGGCCCAGGACACGGCCAAGGGCGCCCAGCGCCTGGACCCGTCCAGTGCCTCGATCGTCTGGCTGGGCTACGACGCCCCGCAGAACGTGGACGTGATGACGAGGGGCGACGCGCAGCGGGGCGCCCCGGCGTACAACCAGTTCATGGCGGGCCTCTCGGCGACGAACCAGAACCCGGACCCGCACGTGACGGCGATCGGGCATTCCTACGGCTCCCTCACCGTGGGCACGGCCGCCAAGCAGTCCGGCGGCATCCCGGGCGTCGACGACGTGATCCTGCTCGGCAGCCCCGGCGTGGACGCGCAGAAGGCGACGGAGCTCGGCGTTGGCAAGGACCACGTGTTCGTCGGCGCCGCCGACAACGACCCGGTCACCCACCTGCCCTCGAAGGACGAGGCGGCGCTCGGCTGGTTGCTGGGAGGCCCGGTGGGCGTCGGGGTCGGACGTGACCTCTTCGACATCGGCAACGACGACGTGTACTTCGGCAAGGACCCGGCGAGCAAGGCCTTCGGGGCACAGCGCTTCCTGGTCGACGACGGGCCGAGGATGGTCTTCGACGGCGGAGGCTTCGACGCCCACTCCCAGTACTTCACTCCGGAGAAGGACCAGACGTCGGCGAACAACATCGCCAGGATCGTCGCCGGACAGCCTGAGAAAATCGTGAGGGAAGAATACCGATGAAGCGCATCACCCGGACCATTCGCCTGACCTGCGCGCTGGCCGTGGCCGGCGCGCTGCTGGCCGGATGCGGACCGACGGACGGCACCAAGGACGGGCGAGGAGCAGTGGCAGGCATGGACATGCAGGGAGCGGCGGAGCGTGCCGACGCGATGTTCTACGCGACGGTCGGGGCGATCAAGCCGGACATCGAGTGGGTCCACGACACCACGACGGCCGGCAGCTGCGACGTGACGCGCTACTGGACGGTGATGACGGTCGTCTCCGAGCAGCGCCGCGGCAACTTCCTCGGTGTGGTCGAGAACTTCTGGAAGGCGAGCGGGTACCAGATCAAGACGGTGAATCCGGACAAGGACATGCCCGAGATCGTCGCCACGTCCCCGGACGGCTTCGGCATCATGGTCCTCTTCGGCCACCAGGGGCAGGCCTTCTTCGAGGTCACCAGCCCCTGTGTGAAGAATTCCAAGGTGGCAGCACCGACCAAGGTGGCGAACGGCGCCACGTACGAAGGCGAAACCGCCATCCCCGCCCCCAACGTCCGCTCCGACTTCTGGTCCGCCGAAACCCCGGTGCCGGGCTCCACCCCCGCGCCCTGAGCGCCTCTGCCCGTCGGCCTCGGCGGGGCGTGGAGCTTCATCGAGGGCCTCGCCGCCCCCGGGCCGGGCCGCCGGGCAGCGGTGACGGCTGCCCGGAAGAGGAACTGCGCACGGCGGAGGAGCGGTTGGGCATCCGGCTGCCGGCAGCGCTGCGCGAGGCGTGCCTGCTCCTCCGCCGTCGCCGGGACCTGACCGGCAACCACGACGTGCTGCTCGCCCCGCCCACCTACGTCCACGACGCCGGGGAGGTCCTGGTCTTCCGCCCGGAGAACCAGGGCAACCTGCCTCCGGCGACACCGCTCAGGTCGTGTCCGGCCGTTTACCGGGCGGCCGTGGCGAGGAGGAGTTCGGCCGCCACAGCTGCTCCGTCGGTGCGGACCGCGCCGGCCACGGCCGTTGCCCGGGCGCGGGTTTCGGGGGCCAGAGCCGTCCGGAGCGCGGCCGACAGGGACTCGAACGTGACCGCCGGACCGTCGTGCGCCACGCCGATGCCCAACTCGGCCACCCGGCCCGCCCAGTAGGGCTGGTCGGCCATCTGCGGGACCACGACCTGAGGTGCGCCCGCCCGGGTGGCCGTCGTCGTGGTGCCCGCGCCGCCGTGGTGGACGACGGCGGCCACCCGGCCGAACAGCGCCTGGTGGTTGACCTCGCCGACCACGAAACAGTCGGCCCGGTCGTCGATCAGGGTCAGGTCGGCCCAGCCGCTGGACACGATGATGCGCCGGCCCTGGGCCCGGACCGACTCGATCGCCACCCGGGCGGCGTCCTTCGACGCGTGGAGGGGCATGCTGCCGAAGCCCACGTACACGGGCGGCGCACCGGCGTCCAGGAACGCCACGAGCTCGGGCGGGAGCGGGTTGCCGTCGGGCAGGATCCACGCGCCGGTCTGGACGATGTCGAAGCCGAGCCCCTCCTGCGCCGGGTCGAGCGCCGGGTCCGTCGCCAGCCACGGCCGCTCGCCGAAGACGTAGTCGCGGACGTTCTCCACCGGCGGCAGACCGAACGATGCCCGGTTCGTGTTCAGCGCCTCGCCGAACAGCGCGTTGATGTTCTGGGCGTCCAGGTCCCACAACGCCCGGTTGTCGGTCACCCCCGGGGGGAACGGCCGGCCCGGGTACGCCAGCGGCGCGCGCCGCGGTGACGGCAGGGTGAGCTGCTGGAAGGTGACGGACACCGACGGAATGCCGAGCTTCTCGGCCACCGACCGGGCTCCGGCCGCGGCGGGCATCGCGCCGGTCGCGAGCACCACGTCGCAGCCCTCGGCCACCGGAAGCCCCGCTTCGAACTGGCTCGCGATGATCTCGGCGGCGCGCCGGGGAAGGGACGACGGCTGCGGGGCCGCCTTCATCAGCGCGCGGGCCGACGGACCGACGGGCACCATCGGCACACCGATCCCCGCCAATCGCTGCGCGAAGTCCTCGTCCGGGGGTGCGCACACCCGCACCTTCGCGCCGAGCGCACGCAACTCCACCGCGAGTCCGGCCAGTGGTTCGATGTCCCCGCGCGATCCGTACGCCATCAGCAAGACGTTCATGCGTTTTCCGTTCTCGTTTCGTGGTCCGGCCTCGGCTCCCGGTCGTGCCCCACCATCCCTCCGGCCATCGAAATGATCAAGGTAGACTTCCGCGCGGTTCGATAACCGCTGGGTTATCGGCGGAGGCTACGGGGGCTGGGAGCCGGTGGAGCTGCGGGACATCGAGATCTTCCTCGTACTGGCCGAGGAACTGCATTTCGGCCGGGCCGCACAGCGACTCCACGTCTCCCAGGCGCGCGTCAGCCAGGCCGTCAAGAAGCAGGAACGGCGCATCGGCGCCGAGCTGTTCACCCGTACCAGCCGCTCGGTTCACCTGACCGAGGTCGGCCGGCAGTTCCGCGACGACCTGCAACCGGTCTACGCGGGCCTGCACGAGTCACTGGAACGCGCCCGGCTGGCCGCGCGAGGCATCACCGCACAGCTCCGCGTCAGCCTCATGCCCTTCAACGTGGCCGATCTGTACCCCTACTGGAAGGCGTTCCGCGCCCGCCACCCGCAGTGGGGACTGCAGGTCCGTCAGGCCACCTTCACCGATGTCTTCGGCCAGCTCCGCAACGGCGCCATGGACGTCCTGGTCGTCTGGCTGCCCGTCGAGGAGCCGGACTTCACCGTCGGGCCGACCCTGTGCACCGACTCCCGGATCCTTGCCGTGGCCGCCGACCACCGGCTCGCCGGGCGGGACTCCGTGCCGCTGGAGCTGCTCGCCGACTTCCCGCACGGCACCGCCCTCGGCCTGCCCGACTACTGGGAGGACAGCTACCTGCCCTTCCACACCCCACGAGGCCGGCCGATCCGGCGCATCACAGCTGCGGCCTCGGACAACGCCGACGAGCTGATCAGCCACGTCGGCATGGGCGAGATCATCCACACCTTCCCGGGCCATGTCACCAGGTACTGGGGCCTGTCGAACATCCGATGGCTTCCCGTCCCCGAGATGGGCCGCATGACCTTCTCCCTCGTCTGGCGCACCGAAGCCGAGAACGAGCTCGTCCGCGCCCTGGCCGACACGGTACGAGACCTCGGCGCCTACCGGTTCTGACCTTGCGCGAGGTGTACGTCGATAACCCAGCGGTTATCGAACCGCGCGGAAAATCCCATTGATCAGCCGTGCCGGTCGCAAGATCGTTGGGGGCATGCACACACGCGTGAGAACCCCACCCCCGTGAGCGACGCCATCGACCTGACCGTGATGTACGCGATGCACGGCGCCCTGCGCCGGGAACTGGTCCACCTGGACCGGATCACCACCGCCGTGGGCCGCGACCCCCGGCACGTCCTGCCCACCGCCGCCGGATGGAAGCTCTTCAAGGCGGCCCTGCGCGCGCACCACGCGGCCGAGGACGAAGCGCTGTGGCCGTCGCTGCGACAGGGGCTGGCCGGCAGGCCGAAGGACCTGGCCCTCGTGGAGGTGATGGAGGTCGAACACGCCGCCATCGAACCGGTCGTCCAGGCCGTCGACGACGCACTGACCGACCCCTGTGTCGACCCGCTGCTGCCGGGCCAACTGATCGACGCACTGACCCGCGGGCTGGCCGGGCACCTCGAACACGAGGAGCGCGCCGCCCTCCCGCTGGTCCGGCAGGTGCTCACGGCCGAGCAGTCGGGCCGGCTGTGCCGGGCCCACGCCCGCCACATCGGCCGGGGAGACCCGCTGCTGCTGCCGTGGCTGCTGGACGGCGCCGACGAACGCACTGCGGCGCGGCTCCTCGCCCGCCTGCCCGCATCCGCGTACGCCGCGTGCACCACCCGGTGGATCCCCGAGTACGCCGCTCTGGACCGCTGGAGTCCGGGCACCGCCGCCTGACGTACACGCAACCGCCCCGCCCCGCCCCGGAAGCACCTCGACCGACTCGACCGAGAGAGCCGTCACCATGTCCCCATCCGTACACATCACTCCGCTCCGGCACGTCTCGGCCGCCGAGGCCGCAGCGTGGCACCAGGTCGTCGCGGCCTCGATGGCCCACGACCTGCCGGGCGTACCGCCCCCCGCCCCCGGACAGGTGCGCGCCCAGCTCACCAAGCCCGCACTGGGCAGCCACCGGCTGACCTGGCTGGCCACCGGGGCGGACGGCGTCCCGGTCGGGGTCGCCGGCCTGCGGCTCTTCACCTCCCCGGGCCAGGAGCACCTCGCCGAACTGGAACTCCACGTCGCCCCCGCACACCGGCGCGCGGGGACCGGCTCCCTCCTCCTGTCGGCCGTCGTGGCGGCCTGCCGCACCGAGAACCGGCGCAGCCTGGTCGCCACAGCCGCGGCAGGCGGTCCGGGCGAGTTCTTCAGCGAACGGCGGGGCTTCCGCCGCGTACTGACCCTGGACCACCTCATGCTGCACCTCGAAGAGCAGGACGAGGCCGGACCGCGCAGGCTCGCCGATGCCGAGCACCCCGGCTACCGGCTGGCCGGCTGGACCGGAACGGTTCCCGACGACCTCGCCGACGCCTTCGCCACCGCCAAGGACGCGATGAACGACATGCCCGTCGGCGATCTGGACTACGGCCGCGTGACCTGGGACGCCGACCGCGTCCGGGCCATGGCCCAGGTGATCGTCGACCGCGGAGACACACTGCTGACCATCGCGGCCGTCCACGACGACGGCACCATGGCCGGCTACACGGAGATCCTGCTTCCCCAGGGAGCGCCCACGCGGGCCCAGCAGTACGACACCGCCGTCGTGCCCGCGCACCGGGGCAACGGGCTGGGGCTGTGGGTCAAGGCCGCCATGGTGTGCCGTCTGCGCGCCGAGCACCCGGGCGTCGTCGAGATCGAGACGGACAACGCCGAGGACAACGCCCACATGCTGGCGGTCAACACCGCACTGGGCTTCCGCTCCTACCGGCGCACCGGCGAGTTCCAGCTCGACGTGCCCGCCATCTGACCTTCCAGATCCTTCCGCGGACCTTCCACGGACCTTCCACAGAAACGAGAAACAGCATGCGAGTGCTCTTGATGGCGTACGGATCGCGCGGCGACATCGCGCCGCTGGCGGGACTGGCGGCGCAGCTGCGCGGACTCGGAGCGGAGGTACGCGTGTGCGCACCGCCGGACGAGGAATTCGCGGAACTGCTGACCGGCGTCGGCGCCGAGGTGGTGCCCTTCGGGCGCGACGTACGCGCGCTGCGGACGGTGGCGCCGCCGTCGGACGCCGCCGGGTTCGCGGCCGAGCTGGTCGCCGCGCACTTCGACACGGTCGGCAAGGCGGCCGAGGGCTGTGACGTGCTCGTGGCGAGCGGCCTGATGCCGGCCGGCGCCCGCTCCGTGGCCGAGAAGCTGGGCATCCGCTACGTGTACGCGGCCTTCCATCCGTTCGAGATGCCCTCGGCGCACTACGGGCCGGCGCCGCGCCCGGGCCCGGCGGCCCCGCCCGACATGACGGACAGGCAGGAGCTGTGGGACCTGGACGTCCAGAAGGTCAACGCCCTCTACCTCGCGCCCCTCAACGCCCACCGCGAGGCGATCGGCCTCGCGCCCGTGGACAACGTCCGCGACCACGTCTTCACCGAACGGCCGTGGCTGGCGGCGGACCCGGTCCTGGGCCCGTGGCAGGACCTGACGAACCTGGACCTCCTACAGACCGGCGCGTGGATCCTGCCCGACGAACGCCCCTTGCCCGCCGACCTGGACGGCTTCCTGGACGCCGGCACCCCGCCCGTGTACGTCGGCTTCGGCAGCATGCCCCTGAGCGGGGCGGCCGACGTCGCCCGGACGACGGTCGAGGCGGCCCGCGCGCAGGGCTGCCGCGTACTCGTCTCCCGGGGCTGGGCCGACCTGGGACTGATCGACGACGCGGACGACTGCTTCGCCGTCGGCGACGTCAACCACCAGGCCCTCTTCCCCCGAGTCGCCGCCGTCGTGCACCACGGGGGCGCCGGAACCACGACCACCGCCGCCCGCGCCGGCGCACCCCAGGTGGTGGTACCCCAGTTCGTGGACCAGCCGCACTGGGCCGCCCGCGTGGCCGACCTGGGCATCGGCGCCGCACACGACGGCCCGACCCCGACCTTCGAGTCGCTGTCGGCCGCACTCAGGACGGCCCTGGCCCCCGAGACGCGAGCGCGGGCGAAGGCCGTCGCCGACACGGTCCGCACCGACGGGGCGGCCGTGGCCGCGAAGCTGCTCCTGGACACGGAGCACACGGGACACACGGAGCACACAGGACACACGGAGCCCACGGAGCACACGGAGCCCACGGAGCACGCCGACGCCGTGCCGCCCGTGAGCCGCGAACAGATCTCCGGCATCGCCCACGCCGACCACCCGATCAAGTCCCCGCTCGACGACGACTCGGTCAGAGGGCTCCTCGAACGAGGCCTCCCGCGGGGCGACGAGCGAGTGCTCGACCTCGGTTGCGGTACCGCGGAATGGCTGCTGCGCGCCCTGGCGACGCGCCCGCACCTGCACGCCGAAGGCGTCGACGTGTCCGAGGTCGCCCTGACGCAGGCCCGCCGGGCGGCGAGCGGCCTGGGGGTGGACGACCGGCTGGTCCTCCACCACCAGGAGGCCGCGGACTTCGTCTCCGCGCAGCCGTTCGACCTGGTGATCAGTGTCGGTGCCACCCACGCCTTCGGCGGCCTCCTCCCCACCCTGGCCGCGGCCCGCAGGCACCTGGCTCCCGGCGGCCGCGTCCTGATCGGCGAGTCCTTCTGGAACCGCACCCCCTCACCGGAGGCCGTCGAGATGTTCGGTGACCTCGACGACCTGGCGACCACCGTGGACCGTGTGGTCGCCGACGGCTGGACCCCCGTCCACGGCCATGTCAGCACCCGCCGTGAGCTGGACGACTACGAGTGGGCCTGCTGGGGCTCACTGGCCGCATGGGCGCTCGACCACCCCGCCGATCCGGCCGCCGCGCACGTGCTGGAGACGGCCGATGCCCAGCGTGCGCAATGGCTGCACGGCTACCGGGACAGCTTCGGGTTCCTCTGCCTGGTCTTGCGTCGAACGTCGGACTGATCGACCGCCCCACCCCGCTGAACGGGTGGAAACGGGTCATGGTGGAGGGAGGGCACGCGGAGGGCGAATCCGCGTGCCGCTCCGCTCCGGGAAGGAGCCGACCGGCGTGCCCAGCAGTGGCGGCGCCCCGGCCGACGCCCTCGCGCCCGCCTGCTGCGGGCCGCCGAGCCCTTCCAGGGCGGGGCGCCCTGCGGTTCGGTCGGTCGGCCGCGCGGTGTCAGAACGCGTACACCGGGTTCTCGTTCAGGGTCGTGGACATCACGCACGCGTTGGAGAAGGTGTGCTTCCAGGCGACGCGCCTGCCCTGCAGGACACCGTCCGCCGTGACCGTGACCGGGTCGAAGTACATCGGGCAGGCCCGCGACGGGTTCGGCGCCGCCAGCAGGCGGTTGAGTTCGCCGTGGGTGGCGTTGAGGGCGTCGCACGCGGCCCTCGGGTCGGGGTGGGTGCCCTCGGCGGTGTAGGCGCAGCTGAGGGTGGACGCGCGCAGGACGGTGTCCGTGGGCGCGCCGGACCCCTGGACGACGGTGAAGACCATCGCGGACGGGCCGTGCGCACTGGCGGGTTGAGCCTCCGCGAGACCGGTGCTGCCTGCAAGACACAGAAGACTGGCGGCGGATACGGCGATGATGTGGTGACGCATGACAGGTTTCGCCTTCGATTCAAGGTTGACTGCGGTTCGATGCCTGTGATCTGACGCTCAACTGAAGACGAGCCTGGCAGGTACGAAGGAGGGTCGCCAATGGGTGGTCGATTTACGGACAGATCATTCGAATACCGGATGCCCGGCGGGTGTTCGCGCAGCTCGCGGGGCACGTCCCAGGCCCCCCGCGCGGCTCACCAGGCCGGGTTCGCCGCGTGGCACGATCCCTCCCTCCCTGGTGGCGCCGGTGCGCGGTCCGCCGGGTTCCCTTGCAGGGTGACGCGATGAAGGCGGTCACGCCGGGGTCTCAGACGTGGAGCTCCTGCGGGAAGCCGGTCCAGCGGAGGTCGGCCGGGAGGTGGCCGGTGTCGTTGAAAAGGAGGACGGCCGGCGGGCGGTCGGGGGCGTAGCGGATGACGGTAAGGGCCGCGTTGGCATGGTTGATGCCCAGCCATCGCCACTCCGGCGCGGCGAGTGCGGCGCGGACGAGCCACCCCACGAGGAAGTTGTGGGTGACGACGAGCTCGTGGCGCGGTGCGTCGCCGACGGCGGGCCCGGTGAAAGCCGCCAGCGCCGCCGCCGCGAGCCCGGGGCCCTGCTCCCGCTCCTCGGCCGTGAACCGGCCGAGGAACTCGGTCCAGGCGTCGGCTGCCTCCGGCGGCAGTTCCTCGCGTGACGGCAGGTAGGGGACGTAGTCGCCGGCGGCCTCGCAGCGATGGCGGGGGACGCCGTCCAGCTCTTCCCCGACCAGCCGGGCGGTCTGTTCGGCCCGGGCGAGCGGCCCGTGGTGGATCGCCTGCAGCGGGACGCCCCGGAGCCGCTGCCCGAGCAGGGCGGCCTGGCGGCGGCCCGCATCCGTCAGTTCGCTCTCGTCCGACGAGGCTTCGCCGTGGCGGGTGAGATACAGGTAGCGGGCGGCCGTACCGGGCATGGGACATCCTCCAGGGAAGTCGATCTTGTGGACCCGTGAAGAGACGCCGACGTGCGCGGGCCGGTTCCGCGACGGGCCCGAACCGCCGCGACGACGGCCCGCCCCCCGCCGAGTGGGGACGCCGGCGTCCCGGGCCGCTTCCGGTTCGTGATCTTGCGAGCGCCGGCACGGAGGCCGAAAGTGCCGGCGCTCGCTTGACGCAGGGGCAGCGGGGCGACAGCCTTGCCCGGGGTTACCGATAGGTAGGGGTGAAGGGGTGGGCATGGACAGGGACGACGCGGAGTTGCTGTTCCAGGGAGTCGAGCGGCAGGCCGAGCTGGTGCGCACCGGCAAGGTGACCTCCCGCGCCCTCGTCGAGGCCTCGCTGCGCCGCATCATCCGGCTCGACCCCGCGCTCGGTGCCTTCCGGGTCGTCCTCGCCGAGGAGGCGCTCGCCGAGGCCGACGCCCGCGACGCGGAAGAGGAGCAGACGCACGGCCCGCTCCACGGCGTGCCCATCGCGGTGAAGGACGAGCTCGACGTCGCCGGGCAGGTCACCACCTTCGGCGGCGCCGCCAACCGCACCCCCGTCGCCGCCGATTCCGAGGCCGTACGCCGCCTGCGCGCCGCCGGAGCCGTCGTCATCGGCAAGACCACGATGCCCGAGTTCGGCCAGTGGCCCTTCACCGAGTCCGCCACCCACGGCAGCACCCGCAACCCGTGGGACACCACCCGCACCCCGGGCGGCTCCAGCGGCGGCAGCGCCGCCGCCGTCGCGGCCGGCCTGATCGGGGCGGCGCTCGGCGGCGACGGCGGCGGATCCATCCGCATCCCGGCCGCGTGCTGCGGGCTGTTCGGCCTCAAGCCCCAACGCGGCCGCGTCTCCACCGCCCCGAATCCCCACCTCTGGTACGCCCTCGGCACCGTGGGACCGCTGACCCGCACCGTCCGCGATGCCGCCCTGCTCTACGACGTCCTCGCCGGGGCCACCCCCGCCGACCGCTGGAGCGCCCGCCCCGTCACCACCGGCTGGATGCGGGCCCTGCAGAACCCGCCCGGCCGACTGCGCATCGGGTACTCCGCCAAGCCCGCCGTGCCCGGGGTCCGCCCGCATGCCGAGCACGTCGGAGCCCTGCTGGAGACCGTACGGGCGCTGCGTGAACTCGGCCACGACGTACGCGAGGTCAACCCCCGCTACCCGGACGCGACGGCCCCGTTCGCGGCGCAGTTCTGCGGCGGGGTACGCGCCGAGGCCGCCGCCGTCGAACGTCCCGACCTGCTGGAGCCGCGCACCCGGAGCACTCTCGCGCTCGCCCGCCTCGTCCCCGAATCCGCCGTGGAACGCGGGATCCGGGCAGGGGAGCGGCTGGCGGACCGCGCCGACCGGATGTTCACGTCCATGGACCTGCTGCTGACCCCGGTCATCGCCGCCCGCCCGCGCCCGGTGGGCGCGCTGGACGGCGCCGGCCTGCTGACGGCGCTGGCGCGCTCGCGCCCGATGGTCGCCTACACCGCCCTGTGGAACGTCACCGGCCACCCGGCGGCGTCCGTGCCCGCAGGCTTCGGCACCGACGGGCTGCCGCTCGCCGTGCAGCTGGTGGGCCGCCGCGACGACGAGGTGTCGCTGCTGCGGGTGGCGGCGCAGCTGGAGGAGGCCCGGCCGTGGGCGGAGCGCCGCCCGCCGCTGCCGGCCACCTGACGACGGGGCGGGCGCGCGGACGCCTCCGCACGAGTACGTGCACTCGTGCGGAGGCGGTGTACGGGGCCGGTCCCGGCGGCTACTTCACCGAGCCCGCCATCACGCCTTGGACGAAGTGCCGTTGGAAGGCGAAGAAGACGACCAGCGGAACCACCAGCGACAGGAACGCCCCGGGTGCGAGGACGCCGATGTTGCTGCCGAACTGCCGCATCTGGGACTGCAGGGCGACCGTGAGCGGCTGCGAGCCGTTGTCCGCGAACAGCAGTGCCACGAGCATGTCGTTCCACACCCAGAGGAACTGGAAGATGGCCAGGCTCGCGATGGCCGGGCGGCCGAGCGGCAGCACGAGCCGGGAGAAGATCCGCCATTCGCTGCCGCCGTCCATCCGGGCGGCCTCCAGCATCTCGCGCGGGATCTCTGCGAAGTAGTTGCGCAGGAGGAAGATCGCGAACGGCAGGCCGTAGGCGACGTGGAAGAGGACGACGCCCGCGACCGTCCCGAACAGGCCCACCGCGCCGAAGAGTTTTGCCACGGGGAGCAGCCCGATCTGTACGGGCACCACGAGGAGCCCGACGACCACCAGGAACACGCCGTCCCTGCCGGGGAACTCCAGCCACGCGAAGGCGTATCCGGCGAGCGCCGCGATGACGACCACCAGGACGGTGGTCGGCACGGAGATCAGGACGGTGTTCCAGAAGGCCGCCCCGATGCCGGAATCCCGCAGCAGGGCACTGTAGTTGTCCAGGGACAGCTGCGACGGGTCGGTGAGCGCGGTCCACCAGCCGTCGGTGGCGTTGTCCTGCTCGGAGCGCAGGGAGGACAGCAGCAGGCCCGCCAGCGGCGTGATCCACACGAGGGCGACCAGGATCAGGACGCCCTGGACGGCAGAGCTGGCCAGCAGGCGTGAGAGCCGCCCCCCGCGACGCCGTCCGGGCGCGGAGGAGGACGCGGACGGCGCCGGGGGAGGTGTTGCGGAGAGCGCCGGTGTGGACGACGCCGGTGACGGCGACGGGCCGCGCCGCTCGACGGTGCTGTGGCCGCTCATGCTCCACTCCTTCGGAAACGCCGGACGTTGAAGATCATCGCCGGGACGACGAGCAGCAGGAGCACCATGCTGAGCGCGCTGCCGAGCCCCTGGTCGTCGCCGCCGCCGAAGGACACCAGCCACATGCGGGTGGCCAGTACGTTCGCCTCTTCCTGGACGGGTCCGGGCGCGATGATCCAGACGAGGTCGAAGACCTTCATCACGTTGATCACGAGGGTCACGAAGACGACGGTGAGCACCGGTGCGAGCAGCGGCACGGTGATCTTGCGGAAGATCTGGCCCTCGGTGGCGCCGTCCATGCGCGCCGCCTCCAGCGCGTCGCGCGGGATGGCCGCGAGGCCGGCGCCGATCAGGACCATCGAGAAGCCGGTCCAGACCCACAGGTAGGCGCCGATGATGGCCGGCGTCACCAGCGCCGGACCGAGCCAGTCCACGCCCTGGTAGGGGGCTTCGAAGTTGGCCGCCGGCAGCCGGACGGTGTATTCGCCGTCGGCGAGGCCGGTGAGGCGGAAGGTGCCGTCGTCGGCCGTGGTGGCGGTCGCGGCGACCCGGCCGTCCCGTACGGCCTCGACCGTCATGCCGGGCAGCCCCTTCTCGCCGGGGTCGACCCGGCCCGGCGTGCCCGCGCCACCGGGGGCGAAGTCGAGGTAGACGACGCCCCCGATCGCGTCCGTGCCGGCAGCCGCGTCCGCGGCGGCGGCCTTCGCGCCGGCCGGCATCGCATCGGGGGCGACCCCGATGAACCCGAGGCCGAGCGAGCCCCCGGGCCGTACGGTCGACGCGCTGCTGTACGGGCCGCCCGCCCCGCCCGTCAGGCCGTGGCCCTCCCGGGCGCGTGCCGTCGGATACGCGGCGGCGTCGTCGAAGCCGTCGTGGACACCGACGACGGCGGCGTTGAGCACGCCCCGGTCCGGGTCCTGTTCGTAGGCGAGCCGGAAGATGATGCCCGCGGCGAGGAAGGACACGGCCATCGGCAGGAAGAGGACCAGCTTGAACGCGGTCGCCCAGCGCACCTTCTCGGTGAGCACGGCGAGCATCAGCCCGAGCCCGGTGAGCAGGGTGGGGGCGACGACGACCCAGATGGCGCTGTTGCGGATCGCCTTGAGGGTGGCCGGGTCCTGCACGATCGCCGTGTAGTTCGCGACTCCGACGAACCGCTCGCCGTCCGCGTCGAAGAGGCTGCGGCCGAAGGAGAAGAGGACGGGGTAGACGACCAGCGCGCCGAGGAGCAGCAGGGCCGGCAGGACGAAGACGACCGCGAGGCGGCGCTTCCTGCGCTGGGCCCGTCGCCGCCCGTCGGCCGGGGGGCGGGCGGTCACGGTGTCAGCCATGTCGGTCGCCTCAGTTCCCGTAGGCCTTGGCGGCCTCGGCCTCGAGCTTCGCGGCGGTGCCCTGCGGGTCCGAGGGGTCGCGCAGGAAGTCCTGGAGGAGTTTCCACTCGCCCGCGCCCTTGGTGCCGCCGAACGCGGCGGGGGCCTGGTCCGACATGTCGAAGCGGATCGAATTACCGGCCGCGATCAGGGAGTTGGCGGTGCTGCGCGTGGTGTCGTCGCTGTACTTGGCGAAGTCGACCTCGTTGTTCGGGGACAGGAAGCCGCCCGCGCCGGCCCAGACCTCGGCCGCCTCGGCGCTCGCCAGGAACTCGACCAGCTTCATGCCGGCCTTGCCGTTCTTGCCGTCCTTCAGGACGACCGCCGCGTCACCGCCGCTGACCACCGGCGCCCTGCCGCCGTCGACCGAGGGGAAGGGGAAGAACTTGGCGTCCTGCCCGAGCTTCTTGCCGAACTGGCCCTTGGCGATGCCGCCGACGAAGTCGCCCTCGTAGACCATGCCCGCCTTGGGCTCGGGGCCGAAGACCTGTGCGACCGAAGAGGGGAAGTCGGTCCCCAGTGCGGCCTGGGCGCCGCCGGCGACGAGCTGCTTGTCCTTGAACAGCTCCCCGAGGGTGGTCAGGGCCCTGACGACGCTCTCGTCGGTCCACTTCAGCTGGTGCTGGGCGAGCTGGTCGTACTTCTCCGGGCCGGCCTGGGAGAGGTAGATGTTCTCGAACCAGTCGGTCAGGGTCCAGCCGTCCTCGCCGGCTATGGCGAAGGCCGGGCGGCCGGAGTCCGCGAGGGTGCGGCCGGCCTTCAGCATGTCGCTGTAGCTCTTGGGCTCGCCGACGCCGGCCTGGGAGAAGGCCTCGGGGGCGTACCAGACGGTCGACTTGTGGGCGGCCTTGAAGTAGAGGCCGAAGTACTGGCCGTCGACGGTGCCGTAGTTCTTCCACACCGGGGCGAGGGTGGACCCGGCCGTCTGGGCGGTCTGGTCGGACAAGGGCTGGAGCCAGCCCTTCTTGGCGAACTGCTGGAGCACGCCCACCTGGGGCACCATCACCACGTCGGGTGCGTTGCCGCCTTCGATCTTGCTTCCGACGAAGGTGGAGACGTTGTCGCCGGAGGGGACGAAGACCGTCTGGGCGCCGGTCTTCTGCGCGAAGGCGTCGAGGACCTTCTTGAAGCTCTGCTGTTCGGCGCCGGTCCAGACGCCGGCGACGGTGACGGTCTGGCCGCTGAGTTCGCCGCCGCTCGCGGGTCCGGTGGCGCCGCCGCAGGCGGTGGTGCCGAGGGCGAGGGCGAGGGCGGCCGTCGCGGTGGCGGCGCTCCGGCGGGTCGTCTTGCTCTGTCGTCGCATGATGAGTCCTCTCGGGGAAGTCCGGGGCTGGGGAGAAGGGGCTGCTACGGGGTCACGGGCTGCGGGGCTGCCGCGCCGCCGGGGGCCGGGTCCTCTCCCGTCCACCAGGCCGCGGTCGCCGCGGGCAGCACTCCGTCGGGACAGGGCCCGCTGGCGAGCAGCGGAGTACCGGGGACCGGCGCCGGCACCGGCTCCGTGCCGAAGTTCACCGCGCAGATCAGGCCCTCGCCGCGGGCGATGGCCAGTACCTGCGCGGGCGCGTCCAGCCAGCGCAGGGTGCCGTCGCCGAGCTGTGGCAGGGTGCGCCGCAGCTGGAGGCCGTCGCGGTAGAGGTGCCAGAAGGAACGGGTGTCGGCCAGGGCGCGGTCGGTGGCGTGCTCGGCGAACCACTCGGGCTGCGGAAGCCACGGCTTCACGCCGGCCGTCTCCTGGCTGAAGCCGAACGGGGAGGCGTGCCCGGACCAGGGCAGGGGCACGCGGCAGCCGTCCCGCACGTGCTTGCGGCTGCCGGTACGGCGGAAGATCGGGTCGGTGAGGACCTCGTCGGGCAGGTCGAGGACCTCCGGGAGGCCGAGTTCCTCGCCCTGGTACACGTAGGCGGCGCCGGGCAGGGCGAGCATCAGGAGGGCCGCGGCGCGGGCGCGGGCCGCTCCCAGTCCGCTGCCCTCGACCCCCGGTTCGCCCGCGTACCGGGTGACCGTGCGGACCTGGTCGTGGTTGTTGAGGACCCAGGTGACGGTGGAGCCGGTGCCGACGATGTCGCGCATCGCCTCGGTGATCGTCGCGCGGAAGGCGTCGGCGTCCCAGGGCGCGCTGAGCAGGTCGAAGAAGAACGCCTGGTGCAGCTCGTCGGGGCGGACGTACTCGGCGTGCTCGCGTGCGGTGGGCACGGACACCTCGCCGACCAGCAGCCGCTCGTGACCGTCCCGTGCGGTGTACTCCTCGCAGACCGCCCGCCAGCGGCGCCACACGCCGTGCACCTCGGGCTGGTTCCAGGCCAGCTGGTTGACGGCGTCGCGGGCCCGTTCGTCCGCGCCGGGGTCGTCCGAGTCGGGCAGGTCGGGGTGCTTGAACAGCCCGGCGGCCACGTCGATGCGGAAACCGTCGACGCCCCGGTCCAGCCAGAAGCGCAGCACCCGCTCGAAGTCGTCGCCGACGACGGGCTCGCGCCAGTTCAGGTCGGGCTGTTCGGGGGTGAACAGGTGCAGGTACCAGTCACCGGGGGTGCCGTCGGGCCCGGTGGTGCGGCTCCAGGCCGGGCCGCCGAACATGGCGTGCCAGTTGTTCGGCGGCTCCGCGCCGTCCGGGCCGCGACCCGGTGCGAAGTGGAACCGGGAGCGCGCCGCGCTGCCCGGGGCCGCGGCGAGCGCCTCGCGGAACCACGGGTGCTCGCTGGAGCAGTGGTTGGGGACGATGTCGAGCAGCAGCTTGAGCCCGAGCCGATGGGCGTCGGACACCAGCCGGTCGAATTCGGCGAGGTCGCCGTAGACCGGGTCGACGCCGCAGTAGTCGGCGACGTCGTAGCCGTGGTCGTGCTGCGGCGACGGGTAGAAGGGGCTGAGCCAGATGCCGTCGACGCCGAGCTTGCGCAGGTAGGGGAGACCTGCGCGGACGCCGGCGAGGTCGCCGACGCCGTCCCCGGTGCTGTCGAGGAAGCTGCGGACGTAGACCTGGTAGATCACCGCGTCGCGCCACCAGGGGAGGGAGGGGGCGGCGCTGCGGGAGGGGTGACCGGTACCGGCCGGAAGGGTGCTGAGCATCTCGCGTCGACCTGTCTGCTGAATGCGAGAGCGCCCTGGATCAGGTGCGCTGTTATGCATGCATGTTAAGTAGCAGCGACTGGAAGGTGTCAACGATGTGTCCAGAATCAGGCAGAAGCTGGGGTGGTTTGTCCATCGATGCCCCATAAACGCAAGAGGGCTCCTACTTAACGTGTAAGTAGAAGCCCTCGGAGAGGGGCAGAAGTGTGATCCATGCGATCCGTGCGATGTGTGCGTTCCGCTGGATCAGCGCGTGCGGGAAATGGCCCCGAGCTCCCGCGCCAGCCGCGCCACAGCCTCGTCCGGCGTCTGGCGCAACGCCATCACGTCCTGCCCCACGGCCTGCACGGCGAGACTCACCTGGTCGTAGCGCGGACTCTTGGGCCGCGGCACCGCCGACAGCACGCTCTCGCGCAGGGTCGGCAGGTACGGGTACGCGCGGACCAGCTCGGGATCCTCGTACAGCGCGGCGCGCACCGGTGGCAGCGAGCCCTCGGTGAGGACGCGCCTCTGCACCCGTTCACTGGTGAGGTAGGAGATCAGATCGGCCGCCGACGCCGGGTGCCTCGCGCGGCTGCTGACGGCGAGGTTGGAGCCGCCCAGCACACTGGTGCCGGGCCCGTCGGCGCCGGGCAGCGGCACCGCGCCGAACCTGCCCGCGACCTTCGACCCCGGTGCGCCGGCGTCCGCGTACACATAGGGCCAGTTCCGCAGGAAGAGCAGCCGGCCGTCCTGGAACGCCTTCCGGGACTCCTCCTCCTTGTAGCCGAGCGCGTCACGGGAGATCCAGCCCTCCCGCACCCCGTCCGCGAGGAACCGCAGCCCCGCGCGCGCCCCGTCGGAGTCCACGGTGACGCGGGCGCCGTCGTCGCGCAGGATCGAACCGCCCGCGGAGTGCACGGCCTCGGTGACGTTGACGGTGAGCCCCTCGTACGGGAGGAACTGGCCGGCGTAGCCGTCGAGCCCGTACCGCGGGGCGATCGTGCGTGCCTGGCGGACCAGTTCGGACCAGGTCCGCGGCGGCTGCTCGCCCGCCAGGTCCAGGACGTCCTTGCGGTAGTAGAGCAGGCCCGCGTTCGTGACGTACGGGACCGCGTACAGCCGGCCGTCGAAGGTCGCGGTGTCCACGACCGGCCGCAGGAAGGCCTCCAGGGGGAACCGGCCGCGTTCGAGCGGGGAGATCCACCCGGCGGCCGCGAACTCGGACGTCCACGCGACGTCGATGTTCAGCACGTCGAACCGGTCGCGGCCCGATCGCAGCTCGCTGATCATCTGGGCGCGGGTCTCGTCGGCCGAGTCCGGCAGCTCGACGAGAGTGACCCGCTCGTCGGGGCGGCTCTCGTTCCAGTCGTCGAGCAGGGGGCCGAGGTAGTCGGTCAGATCGCCCGCCGTGACGAGCGTCAGGGGGCCGCGGGCGTCGGAGGCCGTACCCGCGTCGGGGCGCACCCCAACACCGGTGTACCCCGCCAGGACGACCGCCACCACCAGGAGAGCTCTACCCGCGGCACGCATCCACCGCATAGATTCCTCCCAGTGCACGATCCGGCTGCGTCGCCGACCCATCGTGGGCCTATATATACCCGTTAGGCATGGGCGATACTAGACGTCCAGGCAGTCGGACCGGACACAGGCGACATCCGGCCGGGTGCCAGTGAACAGTTGACTACGCAGCGGGAAGGAGGGGGGCGAGTGCGGCTCGCGCTCCTTGCGCTCCTCACCCGTAGCCCTGCGCACGGTTACGAGCTCAAGCAGGACCTTGAGAAGCTCCTGGGCGCCGCGTACCCTCAGCCGAACGTCGGCCAGATCTACGTCACCCTCGGCCGGCTGGAGAAGAGCGGCCTGATCGAGGGCGAGGACGTCGAACAGTCGGGCCGGCCCAACAAGCGCACGTACAAGCTGACGGACGCCGGGCGCGAGGCCGTACTGGCCTGGTTCGAGGACACCGCCGAGGAACCCCGGGTACGGGACGAGTTCTTCATGAAGCTGGCGCTCGCACCGCAGTCGGGTCTGGCCGATCCGATCGCCCTGATCAACAAGCAGCGGCGCCAGTACCTCAACACCATGCGGGACCTGTCGAAGCTGGCCGCGGCCGAGGACCGCGACAACAAGATCTCCCAACTGCTGATCGAGGGCGCCATGCTGCACCTGCAGGCCGACCTCGACTGGCTGGAACGCTGTCAGGAGGAGCTGGAATGAGCGACGACGCCACCGCCGCTCCCGTCGTGCCCATCGTCCGCGCCGAGGGCCTGACCAAGACGCACCACGGCGAGGGCACCCCGGTGCCGGCGGTCCGCGGCGTGGACCTCTCCGTCCAGCCGGGCGAGTTCGTCGCGGTCACCGGGCCGTCGGGCGCCGGCAAGTCCACCCTGCTGCACCTCATCGGCGGCCTCCAGCGGCCCGACGGAGGCAGGCTCTGGCTCGACGGCGAGCGCGTCGACGCCTACCGCGAGGCCCGCTGGGCCGTCCTCAGGCGCCGCAGCATCGGCGTCGTCTTCCAGTTCTTCAACCTCGTCTCCAACCTCACCGTCGCCGACAACGTCGAACTGCCCGCCCTGCTCGCCGGCGCCTCCCCGAAGGCCGCCCGCGACTCCCGCGCCGAACTGCTCGCCGAACTCGGCCTCGACGGCCGCGAACGCTCCATGCCCGGAGAGCTGTCCGGCGGCGAACAGCAGCGGGTCGCGCTCGCCCGCGCCCTGGTCAACCACCCCGCACTGCTGCTCGCCGACGAACCGGCCGGCAGCCTCGACAGCAAGGGCACCCGTGAGGTGCTCAGGCTGCTCACGCGGTTCCACCAGCGCGGCCAGACGATCATCA
Source organism: Streptomyces sp. NPDC023541 (assembly GCF_055559995.1). Taxonomy (NCBI): domain Bacteria; kingdom Bacillati; phylum Actinomycetota; class Actinomycetes; order Kitasatosporales; family Streptomycetaceae; genus Streptomyces; species Streptomyces sp. NPDC023541. Next base: position 80,928 of record NZ_JBVHJO010000013.1, on the reverse strand, counting down.
TGGTCACCCACGACGCACGGATGGCCAGCGCCGCCGACCGCGTCATCAGCTTCTTCGACGGCCGAATAGCCGACGACGCACAACTCGGCGGCGGCCGCCCGGGCCCGGCCGGCGGCGTCTCCGGCGTACTCGAACTGAAGGAGTGACCGTGCGGGCCACTCTGCGCTGGGCGCAGGCCGACTTCCGCGCACACCGCGGCGAAGCCCTCTTCGTCGTCCTCGCCAGCGCCGGCGTGATCGCCTCGCTCCTGCTGGCCGGCGCGCTGTTCGGCTACGCCGCGAACCCCTGGCAGCGGGTCTTCAACCAGTCCCAGGGCGCGCACATCTGGCTGCACACCCGCGCCGGGGCGGGCACCGACGCGGACGCCCTGGCCGCGGTGGACGGCGTCGCGGCGCTGTCCGGGCCCTACCGCACGGCCGCGACCACGGTCGAGTCCCGCGGCGCCAGGGCCGGGGTGATGCTCCGCGCCGCAGAAGCGGAGCCCCCGCAGACCGGACGGCCGCTCGTCGCCGCGGGCAGCTGGCTCGCCCGGCCGGACGCCGGCGACACCGGCACCGGCTCGGGGACCGGCTCCGTCGTGCTGGAGACCTCCGTCGCGCGGGCCCTCTGGGCGGAGCCGGGCGACACCGTACGCGTCACCGGACCGGACGGCGCCCCGCACCTGCTGCGGGTGAGCGGGACGGCCGACGCGGCCGAGCCCCGCTACCAGCCGGGCGGCGCGGCCGGCATCGGCTGGGTGCTCCCCGGCACGCTCGAAGAGATCGCCCACGCAGACACCGGGCAGAGCGTCGGGCTGCGTCTGGAGGACCCCGACGACACCGACTTCATCGTCCAGCGCGCGGTCACCGTACTCGGCGCCGACCGGGTCGCCGAGGTCACCAAGTGGCAGCAGGCCCGCGCCGAGGCGGGCGGCGACGACCGGCTCCTGGGCACGGTCTTCGCCGTCTTCGGCCTCGGCGCACTGCTCGCCGCGGCCCTGGCCGCGTCCGGGGCGGTCGGCGCCCGCGTCCGGGGCCAGCTGCGCGACATCGCCGTCCTGAAGGCGATCGGCTTCACCCCCGGCCAGGTCACCCGCGGCTTCCTCGTACAGCACCTGGCCTTCGCGCTCCTCGGCGTGGCCCTCGGCACCACGGCGATCGCCCTGCTCGGCGCCCGGATACCGGGGCGGATCGGGGAGGCCGCCGCCGTCTGGCAGGACCTGCCCGGACACACCGCCCTGATGATCGGCATCCCCGGCGGCGCGGTGCTGTTGATCGCCGCCTCCACCGGGCTGTCGGCCTGGCGGGCCGGCCGGGTGCCGCCGGTGCCGGTGGCGCGGGCGGCGCTGCCGTCCGCCGCGCCGATGACCGCCCTCGGCAAGCGGGCGCTCGGCGTACGGGTGCCGCCCGCCCTGGTCCTGGGATGGCGTGCGGCGTTCCCCCGGCGCGGGCGGACGCTCGTGGCGGTGGCCAGGCTCGCGCTGCCGCTGGTGCTCATCACGGTCGCCCTCGTGGCCTGGTCGACGCTGGACCAGTTCCGCAGCCGCCCCGCCCAGGTGGGGCTGGCCGCGGCGCTGACCGTGCGGTCCGAGCAGCCCGCGGGGCCTTCGGACGCGGAGCTGGAGGAGACCCTCGCGACGGTCCCGGACATCGCCGCCGTCCATCCGGGTGCGGAGATGGCGGCGCTCGTCCCCGGGCAGACCGGCACCATCACCCTGCGCGGCCTGGGCACGGCCCGCCAGCCGTACCCCTCCGCGGTGGTGGAGGGGCGCGCGGTCGCCGGCCCCGACGAGGCCGTGGCCGGCCAGGGGCTGCTGGACCTCCTCGGCGTACGGGTCGGCGACTGGGTACGGATGACCGTCGGCGGACGGCCGCAGATCCTGCACCTCGTCGGGCGCACCATCGAGCCCGATTCCGGCGGCCGGGTGATCACCACGACCCTGGACGCACTGCGCGAGCGCGACCCCCGGCTGCGGCCCGCCTTCCACGCCCTGGAGCTGCGCGAGGGGGCCGATCCCCGGGCCGTGAGCGGCGCCCTCGCCGCGGCGGCCGGCGCACCACTGGAGGTCCGCGAGACGCCCAACCCGGCCGACCGGCTGGAACCGGCACGCGGGGTGATCGGCGCCCTGATCGCCGTGCTGGCGCTCATCGGGCTGATCGAACTGCTGACGCTCATCGGCACGGGCGTACGCGACCGGGGCCGGGACCTGCTCGCGCTGAAGGCCATCGGGCTGACGCCCCGTCAGATCGGGGCGATGATCGTGACGGCCGCCGGCCTGACCGCGCTCGTGTCAGCTCTGGTGGGGACGACGGTGGGCGTCCTGTCCGGCACCTGGCTGGTGGACACCCAGGGCGCGTCGAGCGGAATCGGCGCGGGCATTGCCCAGCTGCCCCCGCTGCCGGTGCTGTTGACGGTGATCGCGGGCGCGGTGCTGGGTGCGGTCGCGGCCGCGGCGCTGCCGGCGACCCGGACGGCACGACGACGGCTGGCGGACTCGCTCGGCGAAACCCTCTGACGCCCCCCGGCGCCGGCGGCCGTGACGGCACCCCATTCGGGCGACACCAACGTGGGGCGGGGGCCCGAAGCCGGGTAGGCGCCATCCATGAACACCGAAACCCTCCGCCCCTCGAATATCGCCCCCGCCCTGAACGCCGCGTCCGGGTGGTGGCTGACGACCCTGGACCGCCTCGAACGGACCACCCTGGCCGACCCGGCGATCCGCGTACTCCAGCGGGGGATCCGCTCGCTCCCCCTGGGCGAGGTGAGGGACCTGCTCAGGGGAAGGCCACTGGGCCATCCCCTCCATCCCGTCCTCGTCCAGGTACCCATCGGATGCTGGCTCTCCGCCGCGGTACTCGACGTCGTACCAGGTGAGCGGCGCGCCGCCACGACCCTGACGGCCGTCGGCCTCGCGGGTGTGGCCCCGGCCGCGATCGCCGGCTGGGCGGACTGGGCCGACCTGCCGCCCGAACAGGCACGGGTCGGCCTGGCCCACGCCGTCTCCAACGCCGCTGCCGTCGGCTGCTACGCCGTCTCCCTGGCGGCGCGCCTGGGCGGCCGCCCCGCGAAGGGCAGGCTGTGGTCGTGCGCCGGTCTGGCGGCGGTGGCCGTCACCGGAGCGCTGGGCGGCCACATCGCGTACCGACAAGCCGTCGGAGCCCATCCCGCCACGTAGTGGCAGCCGCCTCCTCCGCCGGTCAGCGGCCCCAGCGCAGTGCCGGGGTCTGCACCGGCGCGTCCCACAGCCGCAGCAGTTCGTCATCGGCCCGGCACAGCGTCACCGAGCATCCCGCCATGTCCAGCGACGTGACGTAGTTCCCGACGAGGGTCCGCGCCACCGGTACGCCGCGGTCCGCCAGCACCCGCGCCACCTCCGCGTGGAACCCGTACAGCTCCAGCAGCGGCGTCGCGCCCATGCCGTTCACCAGGGCGAGGACCGGTCCGTCGGCCGGGGCCACGTTCGCCAGGTCGTCCAGTACGGCGCCCACCGCGAACTCCGCGATCTCCCGGGCCGACATCATCGGGCGGCGCTCCCGGCCGGGCTCGCCGTGGATCCCGATGCCCAGTTCGAGCTCGCCGTCCGGCAGGTCGAACGTGGGGCTGCCCTTGGCGGGGGTGGTGCAGGCGCTCAGCGCCACGCCGAAGCTGCGGGAGGCCTTGTTGACCCGCTCGGCCACAGCGGCGACCTGCTCCAGCGCGGCGCCCTCCTCGGCTGCGGCCCCGGCGATCTTCTCGACGAACAGGGTGGCCCCGGTGCCGCGCCGGCCCGCCGTGTAGAGGCTGTCGGTGACGGCCACGTCGTCGTCGACCAGCACGCGCTGGACGCGGATGCCGTCCTCCTCGGCGAGTTCGGCGGCCATGTCGAAGTTGAGCACGTCCCCGGTGTAGTTCTTGACGATGAACAGGACCCCCTGGCCGGAGTCCACCGCCTTGGCGGCCCGCAGGACCTGGTCGGGCACGGGGGAGGTGAACACCTCGCCGGGGCAGGCGGCCGACAGCATTCCGGGGCCGACGAAGCCTCCGTGCAGGGGCTCGTGCCCGGAGCCGCCGCCGGAGACCAGGCCGACCCGACCGCCCTCGTTCGCGCCCTTCCGTACGATGACCCGGGCCTCGGGGTCCACGTCCAGGTCCGGGTGGGCGGCGGCCAGCCCGCGCAGGGCGTCGGCGACCACGGTCTCAGGACTGTTGATCAGCATCTTCATGGCGCATCTCCGGGTGAGGACGACAGGTGACTCTCTGAGCAGTGCTTTGGCAGGTCAAGGCAATTGGTTCGCGATATTGACCTTGCCGGTCCCTGGACTCTCGAAGCAGGTTCTGGTGACTTCTGTGATGACTCGTCAGATACCGTGGCGACTGCGCACCGCTCGCTTCGACGGTAGGGCAGCCCGCCCCGCAGCGACAGGCAGACGGGGTCTCGGGCGTGGCGCCGGGCCGGGGTCGTACTGCCGACGGCGCGGGGGAGTCGCACAGGGCGCTGGGCGGCATCCGGGCTTCCTCGCCGATCTCACGACGGGCCGCTTCAAGGAGTGTCCGATGGTGACCGAAAGAAACGGCCGAGGCGGCACCGGGCCGCGCCTGCCGCGACCGCCCCAGCGCGTGCCGCGAGGCCGGCCTCGCCGCCCCGCACCTGCGCCACGCCGGTCCGTGCGGCGGACGAAGGCGGCGCGCTCCCTCTCTTCACCGTGGGCGAGCTCGCCCACGGTGAAGGGTGTGCTACAGCGAGCAGGACAACTCGGAGTTCGCTGGCCTCGCCCGCAGGCCGGTCCTGACCTGCGGCCGCGCCAGACCTGGGCACATTGATCGCGCACACCGACGGTGGGGGCACCGGGCGAGTCGCTCAGCCCAGGCGGCCGACGTGCAGGATCACGACCGCTCCCGGATCGCGGGTGAGGGTGTAAAGGACGCGATAGCGGCCGACGTGGATCCGGCACAGCCCGGTGCCGAAGACGGCAGCGCCCTGCGGGCAGGGCTCGCCGGACAACCGTTCGACGGCCGACAGCAACTGTTGCAGCCCGGCCGGATCGTCCCCGAGGTGTCGGGCCGCTGCGTACACGGCAGACTCCTCCCACACGATGCCGTACGTCATCTGCGCCCCTCCCTCCACCGGGACGAAGCCCGGCCGGCGGGTACGCGAGCCGGGCGGACCTCACCCGGCGCCTGCCCGGGGCGCCGCCCGGTACGCCTGCGGCCGTCGAGCCGATCGCCGCACGCGTATGCGCAGTCGAGTGAAGGGAGGACGACCGTATCGACGGGCCGTCGACGGTCGGGGTACGTCTCCGCCGATCGGCGTCCGCTGCTGCTGACGTCGATCCGGTCGCTGAAAGACCCCCGCGTGGAACGACTTCGCCTCCGGCGGGGCGAGGGCGAGCGAGGGGGTCACGAGAACGGGGGCAGAGCCCGGAGACGGGCGATCGCACCCCGGCGATGCGCGCAGACGGAAAGACCATGCCGTGCGCAGGCCGGCCGTCAAGGACGCTCGACGAGCTGACGGACCTCGTCGCTGCCGGACGGGCCTGTACAGGGGTTGGCCGATGATGCCGGACGGGCGGGGCCCGGACAACGAGCTCCGGTGGATGTCGCATCCGAGGCATTTCTGGCGATTCGGGGTGGGTGAGGTGTTGGAAGCAGGGCAGGCGCTTTCGTGCAACGTCCGAACGCGATGCACCAGGAGGAGCCTTGAGTGACTTCCAGAACGCGAGCCGCCCGGACGAGAGCAGGACGGCGGCCGCAGCCCAGACCGTTCAGAACAAGGCCGGTGAGGGAGCGGCGCTGGTCGGTGACAAAGCCGCCGAGGTAGGCGGAACGGCCAGGGAACAAGCGTCCCGCGTCGTGGGCGAGGCCACCACGCAGGCCCGTGACCTCGTAGGGGAGCTTCGTACCCAGCTGACCGGCCAGGCCGAGACGCAGACGCAGCGGCTGGCGCAGAACGTGCGCCGGCTTTCGGAGGAGCTCCGGGAGCTGGGCGAGAACGGCCAGCCGGAATCCACCATGGCGGGAGTGGCCCGTCAGATCGCCGACGGCGGCCGTCAGATGGCCGATCACGTCGAGAAGCGGGGCCCCGACGGGCTGGTCACCGACCTGCAGAACTTCGCCCGCCGCCGCCCGGGGGTCTTCCTCGCCGGCGCGGCGCTGGCCGGATTCGTCGTCGCGCGAGCCGGCAAGGGCGTGAGCGCGGCCGCCTCGGCTCAGAACCGCGACGGCGCCGGCGCCGATCGCGGCGCGGACACCCCCGCCGTGGTCGCCAGCCCCTCCACGGGGCTGGGTGAACCTCCGCACGTCATGCCGGCGCCGCCGGCCTACCCGCCGAACGGTTCGCCGGCCCATGGCAGCTCGGTGGGGCCCGGGGGAGGGGTCTGACATGGCCATCTCCTCCCACGAACGGCCCGTGGCCCCCGCCCGGCCTTCCGTCCCGCCCCCGCCCGCGACGAGGGCAGCAGAGCCGTCGCTCGGGGAGCTCGTCGGTGAGATCGGCCAGGACCTTTCGCAGCTGGTCCGGGACGAGATCGAGTTGGCCAAGGCCGAGATGAAGCAGGAATCGGCCAAGGCCGGCAAGGCAGTCGGCATGCTGGGCGGAGCGGGATATGCCGGGCACGTGTTCCTGCTGTTCGCCAGCCTGACCGTGGTCTTCGCCCTGGCCAACGTGATGGATCCGGCCTGGGCCGCTCTCATCGTCACCGCCGTCTGGGCCGTCGTCGGCGCTGTGTTGTACGCGAAGGGCCGCGAGCGGCTGCGCACGGTCAACCTCAAGCCGGAGCAGACGGTGGACACCTTGAAGGAGGACGCCCGATGGGCACGACACCTGACGAGCTGAGGCGCGACATGGAGTACCGGCGAGCACACCTCTCGCGCAACGTCGACCGCTTGGCGGACAGGATGACCCCGCGCAGGGTGGCCCGCCGCAAGGTCGATTCCATGCGCGACCACGTGAGCGGAGTGAGGGAGCGGGTAATGGGCACTGCACAGGATGCCGCGCACGGCACCTCCGCCAGCCTGCACCAGGCCGCGGACAGCGTGACGGGGACGGCCAAGGAGATCGGTGGCGACGTGCAGCAAGCCGTTCAGCAGGCCCCGGTCCGGATGAAGAGGCAGACGCAGGGCAGTCCGCTCGCGGCCGGCCTGATGGCCTTCGGCGCCGGTATGCTCGCGGCCGCGCTCCTGCCGACCACCGAGGTCGAGGAACAGGCGGGCCGACAACTGCGCGAGCACTCGGACGAGCTGCTGGAGCCGGTCAAGGAGACCGCGCTCCATGCCGCCCAGGAAGTCCGGGACGAGCTGAAGGAGCCGGTCGAGGAAGCCGTGGGCTCCGTCAAGGACACGGCCCAGGAGGCAGCGGCCACGACGGCCGGGCACGCACAGAGCGCCGGCCGGGAAACCGCCGACGAACTGCGCGAGGTCGGACGCGAGACCGCAGCCGAGATACGCACGGACCCCGGCGCGCAGCGCCCGCCCGGGTAGGAGACGCTGCCGGGACGACGCGGGCCCGGCCTCCGAGAACACCGGAGGCCGGGCCGCGCCGTGTCCGCTCTTCGCTTGGCCGGCGGCGCAGCATGCAGGCGGGAACCGGGCGCCTACCCGTCACCTGGGCCTGACCCGCGCCACGGAACCCCGCGCCACGGAACCAGGCTCAGTGGCCGGCGCGTTCGGACAGCATCGAGTGCCCGTACTGCAGCGCGTCCGAGACGGTCAGGGCGGTCAGTGCTCCGGTCACCGTGCTCGTCGCCTCGGGCCAGACGGCCCGGGCACCGGTGAGGGTGGTCACCAACCACACGCTCAGACAGAAGGGGCAGCTCATCAGCTCGCCCGCGGTCTTGCGACCGGGCTCCTCGCGCGGGGACTCGTTGAGTTCCGCCGGAGCCCCCGCGCAATCCACGCGCGTGAACGGGGCGCGCAGAGGACGCGTCACGGTCGCCTTCCCGATCAGGCGACTGAGGCGGAACGCGGCCGTTGCGGTGAGCAGTAGATCCCAAGGACGGGGCGGGGCCGGACGGGGGCGCGCGAGCCGCTGGCGCAGCACGATCCAGCCGCCCGTGTACGCGGCGAACCCGAGCATCGCCGCCCCGTGGCCGCAATGGGTGCGCAGACCTTGGATGGACCGCATCTCATCGCCTCGCTCCGCCCCTCGGGCATTCGTGCACTCGTGTGGATCGGCGGCACCGCTGTTGCTCAGGCGCTTACCCGGCTCCCGGCGGGACACGCGTCGGACGCCGAGGCGGTGCGGTGGTGTGGCGGCGCGCCGGTCGTGCAGGCGCCGGGCACGAGGGGCGGTCCCGGCCGTTCCCCATACCTCCGTGCTCATCCACGCCGCACCCCCATGAGGTGTGGGCCGTGCTCGCCGACGCCTCGCGTTCCGCGGACTGGGTGGTGGGCACCAGCGAATCGCGCACCGCGGGCGGCCTGTTGCCCCCACTCGGGTCGGCCCTGGAGTGCACCGCAGGATGGGACCCTGGTCGGCCTACGGCACCACGGTCGTACGAGGGTGAAGGCCCCGGACGAACTGGCACTGGAAGTGGCCGGCGGCCTCACGCCGGCGGTCGGGAAGTGGGGTCGGCTTCGGCCGCGTCCGCGAGGGCTTGTGCGGCGGCTGCGGCGGCTTGTGCGGCGTCGTCGGCGGCCTGGTTCGCCCTGTCCTCCGCGGGCCCGTCCTGGGTGGCCTGCGACGGAGGCAGCACTTCCTTGAAGGCGCGGCTGACGGTCTGGAGCGCGGAGGTGACCTCGCCGGGGATGATCCAGAAGGTGCTGCCCGGTCCTTGGGCGAGCTGGGGCAGCGCCTGAAGGTACTGGTAGGCCAGCAACTTGGGGTCGGGGTCGTTGCGGTGCACCGCCTGGAACACCTCGTCGATGGCACGGGACTGGCCCTCGGCCCGGAGGATCTCCGCCGTGCGCTCACCCTCCGCACGCAGGACAGCAGACTGCTTGTCTCCTTCGGCGGTGAGGATCAGAGACTGCCGTTGCCCCTCGGCTCCCAAGATGGCGGCGCGTTTGTCCCGCTCCGCTCGCATCTGCTTCTCCATCGCGTCCTTGATCGACTGTGGCGGATCCACGGCTTTGATCTCCACGCGATTGACCCTCAGGCCCCACTTGCCCGTCGCTTCGTCCAGCACGCCGCGCAGTTGGCTGTTGATGGTGTCGCGAGAGGTCAGGGTCTTCTCCAGGTCCATCGATCCCACGACGTTGCGCAGGGTGGTGACGGTGAGCTGTTCGACCGCCTGGAGGTAGCTGGCGATCTCGTACGCCGCGGCCCGCGGGTCGGTGACCTGGAAGTACAGCACGGTGTCGATCTCGACGACGAGGTTGTCCTCGGTGATGACGGGCTGGGGTTTGAAGGAGACGACCTGCTCCCGCAGGTCGATCACGGGATACACGCGGTCGATGTAGGGGATGACGACGTTCAGGCCGGGTCTCAGGGTGCGGTGGTAGCGGCCCAGCCGTTCCACGTTGCGGGCGCGAGCCTGAGGCACGATGCGCACGGCCCGCACCACGGTGAAGACGGCGAAGACCGCGAGGATGACGCCGGCGACGACCCAGGCTTCCATGGTCACTCCCGGGGATAGACGAATGCTGTGCTGCCGCTGATTTCCACCACGTCGGCGGTCGTTCCGGGAGGGATCACCAGCGTCTCGTCGTAGGCCCGAGCGGTCCACTCCTCGCCCCCGATGCGGACCCTGCCGCCCTGCGCGGACACCTCACTGACCACATAGGCCGGCTTCCCCACCAGTGCCTCCACGCCGAACCGCGCCTCTGGGCGGGGCGAGAGGCGGCGCAGCGCGAGGGGGCGCACGAAGACCACGCTGAGCGTCGCGACGCCGGCGAACACCAGGAACTGCCACGGCACGGGAAGACCCAGCGCGGCGGCCGCGGCGGTGACCGACGCGGCAGCGGCGAGCAGCCCCAGGGCGGCGGTGAGGGTGAACACCTCCGCGACGGCCAGCACCGCCGCGGCGATCAGCCACATCAACCAGGGCTCCACGAAGGCCCTCCTCACGTGAGCGAACGGAGACGTGCGGGCACGCTCCGCTCCGTTTCGCATGGAATTTACCCATTTGGGCCCATAGGAACCCGATATCCGCTCGGGGCGCGACCCTAGGCGACGAATCCTCCACCGAGGCCCGTCCTGCGAGTGGCCATGGGAGGGCGTGGCACGGGTAGGAGCACGGTGGCGGAGGCCGGTCCTCGGCCCCCCGAAGCGGACCGGCTGGGAGGGGTGGCGACGAGCAGCGGAGGGCAGCGCATGCCGTGGGCGTTCAAGACGGTCGGGTTCCGGGGGACACCGGTGGGCGATCTGCCGCTCCTGGTGTTCGCGGGTGGCGACGGCGACGAGCAGTCGGTGCACGAGCAGCTCACGAGGAAGGGGCTGGGGCCCTTCCCCGCCGATGTCGCAGAGTTGCTGCGGCCCGCGACGGCTTGGACGGCGGTCCTGCAGGACGGCGCCGTGGTCGTCGCCCACGGCGGAGTCGAGTTCTACCGTCCTCCGCCCGGGCTCGTGCCGGAGGCCTGGACGGAGATGGTGGTCGCCACCGGACGCGTCGTCGTGGTCTGGCTCCCCGGAGCGGACCCGCCCGACGACGAGCAGGTCCTCGCTCTGCTGCGGCAGGGCGCCGGCCTGTGGGGAACCGCCGTCTTGGCCTCGTCTTGACGATCCTGCCGATCAGGGAGCGGCGTCAGCGCCTCGCGCCCGCCGGTCGGCACGCATGATCAGCAGGGAGATCAGCGAGGTCACCACGAGCACGACTCCGACGGCGATGTCGAGGACCCGGCTGCCGTTGTCGACGGCGGCGTTCTGCAGCCCCAGTACGTACGGAGAGGCGATCATCCACAGGCCTGCCAGGCCGATGACCGCATCGGAGCGCCAGGTGCTGCCCCGGTAGATCCGAAGGCCGACGACGAACATCAGGATCCCCCCGACCACAGCCTCGTTGACCTGAGCGTCCTTCGCCCCGTCGTGGGTCGCCATCGGAAAGATCCAGAGGGCGGCAGATGCGGCGAACATGACCAGTCCGATCACTTGGTCGTGCATGCCCTGACGGTAGGCATGGGCCTGGCGCGCCGGGACCGGAGCGTGGTGGGAGTGGTAGGTAGCCATGGCATCCTCCTGACCGTCGCCTACCCCTATCGCCGACCGTAACGCCCCTCATGGCACGTGAGACGGCGCCGCCGCCGTACCCGCCCCGTGCTCGTTCGCACGCACCGGTTACATCGCGTGAGCCAACCGGGTCACTGCGCGGCTGCCTCATAGCCCATCGTCACTTTCCGTAGTACATCTGTAAGCCGCGCGTAAGAGACTTTCCGGTACGGCGCGTGATGTGACCCCGTGTCTGACGCAAAGGAATCGTCCATGGCGACATCCACCGAGCCCGTCACGCCGATCCCGGTGCCGGGCCGTTCATGGGGGAGCGTGGTCGTCACCTGGCTGACGACAACCGACCACAAGAAGATCGGCCACCTGTACCTGATCGCCTCGTTCGGCTTCTTCGTCATCGGCGGCGTGCTCGCGCTGCTGCTGCGCGCGGAGTTGGCGCGGCCCGGTATGCAGATCATCTCCAACGAGCAGTACAACCAGGTCTTCACGCTGCACGGCACGATCATGCTGTTGTTCTTCGCCACACCGACCTTCGCCGGGTTCGCCAACGCCATCATGCCGTTGCAGATCGGGGCGCCCGACGTGGCCTTCCCGCGTCTGAACATGCTGTCGTTCTGGCTGTTCCTGTTCGGTGGGATCATCGTGGTGTCCAGCCTGTTCACCACGCAGGGAACGGCCGACTTCGGCTGGACCGCCTACACACCGCTCAGTGGCGGCGAACGCACCCCTTACGTGGGCGGCGACATGTGGATCATGGGCTTGGCGCTGTCCGGCTTCGGTACGATCCTCGGCTCGGTCAACTTCGCCACGACCATCATCTGCATGCGCATGCCTGGCATGACCATGTTCCGGATGCCGATCTTCACCTGGAACATCCTCCTGACCTCGGTGCTGGTGCTGTTCGCCTTCCCCGTCCTCGCCGCGGCACTGCTGGTCCTGGAGGCCGACCGGCGTTTCGGCGCGCAGGTGTTCAACCCCGAGAACGGCGGCGCGCTGCTGTGGCAGCACCTGTTCTGGTTCTTCGGACACCCGGAGGTCTACATCATCGCTCTGCCGTTCTTCGGGATCGTCACCGAGATCTTCCCCGTCTTCTCCCGCAAGCCGCTCTTCGGCTACCTCGGTCTGATCGGCGCGACGGTCGCGATCTCCGGGCTCTCACTGACCGTGTGGGCGCACCACATGTTCGCCACCGGGGCCGTGCTGCTGCCGTTCTTCTCCTTCATGACGTTCCTGATCGCCGTGCCGACCGGGGTGAAGTTCTTCAACTGGATCGGCACGATGTGGAAGGGGTCCATCTCGTTCGAGACGCCGATGCTCTGGTCGATCGGGTTCCTCGTGACGTTCCTTTTCGGTGGCCTGACCGGCATCATCCTGGCCTCCCCGCCCATGGACTTCCACGTCACCGACTCCTACTTCGTGGTGGCGCACTTCCACTACGTGGTCTTCGGAACGGTCGTCTTCGCCATGTTCGCCGGGTTCTACTTCTGGTGGCCGAAGATGACCGGCACCATGCTCGACGAGCGCCTCGGGAAGATCCACTTCTGGACCCTCTTCTTCGGCTTCCACATGACCTTCCTCGTCCAGCACTGGCTCGGTGCCGAAGGCATGCCCCGCCGCTACGCCGACTACCTCGCCGCGGACGGATTCACCGCCCTCAACACCCTCTCCTCGATCGGCGCCTTCGTGCTCGGCCTCTCCACACTGCCGTTCTTCTACAACGTGTGGAAGACGGCCAAGTTCGCGCCCCGCGTGCAGGTGGACGACCCGTGGGGCTACGGCCGCTCCCTGGAATGGGCCACCTCCTGCCCCCCGCCCCGCCACAACTTCGTCACCCTGCCCCGCGTACGGTCCGAGTCCCCGGCCTTCGACCTCCACCACCCGGAGATCGCCGCCTTCGACTACGCCGGTGACCACAAACGCGACGTCGTCGACCAGGACAAGGCCTCCGCTCCCCGAGGGTCCCTGCGCGGCAAGGACCCGGAGCAGCCCCGATAGGCGGGGGTCCGCGATGAGCGACCGCCCGAACGAGACGGCGGCCGGGCTCGCCCGGATCGAGGGGTACTTGATGAGCCAGGCGGCGCTGAGGCAGGCCCGAGAGCAGGGCGAGGCGTTCGCCCGCGCACTCACCTGGCTCGGCGCCGGCGAACAGGAGGAGATCAGCCGCCGGTTCGCCGAGCACCATCTGGACCTGCGCAAGGAGATGCTCGCGGCGACCGTGGCGCGTGCTGAGGAACTCAAAGCGGAGTACACGCACCGCTACGCCTGCCTGCGCCGAAGGGTCACCGGCCTGGCCCTGGCCGCCTTCGCGCTCTGCACCTGCGCGCTGCTGCTCCTGTCCCGTCTTTGAGGGGCCGCGAGGCCGGAGGAATGTCGTCCTCGCGCTCAAGCGTCGGGCGCGCCCGGCTCTCCTTCGATCTGCTCCTGGGTGATGATCTGCAGCTCGTTGGTGCGCTCGTTGCGGATCCGGTAGACCGCGTGCGGCCGGGATCGCGCACTTCCTCGATCCGCCCCCGGTGCGGGTCCTCACGGCCGTCGCGGTAGGTCACCCGGTCGTTCCCGGCGGGAACCATGATCTCCTCCTCGGAAACGGGGTCCGCCGGTCGCCGCCCCCCGACCGGTGCGCCCTGCGAAGCTGGTCAGCCCCGCCGAGAGCGGGGCTGCGAGATCCGTCTGCCCGGGACCGGACCTCCCACACCTGCCGCGAGCCACCGATTCCTGCGCCGCGGGAGCAAACAACCTGGGGGCCCGGGCTGCCACAGACTGGGAAGAGACCGCGCGGAGATCGAGACGAAAGGCGGCGGCCCCATGCCCTCTACGGCACTCATCGTGATCGACATGATCAACACCTACGAGCACGAGGACGCGGAGGTTCTGGTGGCCTCCGTCCGAGAGGCGCTGCCCGGCATCGCGACCCTGATCGAGCACGCCCGCGCCAGCGCTTCGCCGGTCGTCTACGTGAACGACAATTTCGGCGAATGGCGCTCCCACCACGGCGAAATCCTCGATGCGGCCCTCGCGGGCCGCCACCGGAGCCTGGTGGAGCCGGTCGCCCCGGACGAGAACTCGCTCTTCGTGGTCAAGGCACGGCACTCGATCTTCTTCGAAACCCCGCTGGCCTACCTGCTCGGCCAGCTGAAGGCGGAGCGTCTGGTCCTGTGCGGTCAGGTGACCGAGCAGTGCGTTCTCTATTCGGCGCTGGACGCCCACATCCGGCACTTCGACGTCGTCGTGCCGGACGACGCGGTGGCCCACATCGACGCGGATCTGGCCGACGCGGCCCTGCAGATGATGAGCCGCAACATGTCCGCCGACGTCTGCACGGTGAAGGACGTCGAGTTCGACGGCTGACCGGATGCCGACGGTCCCCGGCGGGGTGAGGCCGCCGCCGCGCATGAACCCCCGGCACCGGGGCAGGTGCCCCGGGCACGCGGAGCGCGCGCGAGACGAAAACCGGTACGAGCCGGCCGATGACCCCGAGAGGTGGAACATGACCTCGAACCGAGCGGGCGCAGGCCCTGCGGACACCTGTGCCGACGGCCAGGACCGGGCGACTCCCTGGACTGACTTCCAAAGGGTCCTGGCCCAGATGTTCGATCTCCTGGAAGGCGCCCGCCAGGGCGACGCAGCCCCCGTGCCGACGAGGACACCCCGCCGCACGCGCGGTACAGGCGGCGGCAAGCGGTGAAGACGCGGCCGCGGCGACGATGAACGCCGAGCACGACGCCGAGCACACTGCAGACGCCGTGCACGGCCAGGCGCTGCCCGGCCGGAAAGAGGTGGCGGACCTGGCGGAGTGGGTGGGCATCGCGTCGGTCTCCTCCGACCCGGACCGGGCCGACGACGTACGCGAGTCCGCCCGGTGGCTGGCCGGCACCCTGCGCCGCGCCGGCTTCCTCCGGGCGGAAGTTTGGGAGACGGACGGCCTCCCGGCTGTGTACGGCTGCCGGCCGGCGGCCGATTCCGACGCACCGGTCCTGCTCGTCTACAGCCACCACGACGTACACGCCGTCGACCCCTCCGAGTGGCGGATCACGCCGCCCTTCTCCCCGCTGCGTGACGGCGATCGCCTGTACGGGCGGGGCGCCTCCGATGCCAAGGGGCAGGTCATGTGCCACCTGTGGGCTCTGGGCGCGCACACGGCCGAGCGCGACGCCCCCGCTCCCGCCGTGACCGTGAAGTACCTGGTCGAAGGCGAGGAGGAGATCGGCTCGGTGCATCTCGCCGACCTGCTGTCACAGCATGCGGACGACCTGGGGGCGGACGTGGTCATGGTCTCCGACTCCATGCTCTGGTCGTTGGACGAACCGGCCGTCTGCGGCGTGGTCCGCGGATCCGTCACCGCGACCCTCACCGTCCGCGGCGCGCGGCGTGACATCCACAGCGGGGCCGTGTCAGGCGCCGCCTCCAACGCGGCCTTCGAGCTGTGCAGGGTGCTGGACCTGCTCACCGACGAATCGCAGCGGATCACCCTGCCCGGCTTCTACGACGCCGTGGCCGAGCCCGCCCCGGCCCTGCGCGCATCGCTGGACACCCTGCCCTTCGACCTCTCGGCCTGGCGGGCCGAAACCACTACGTTCGCCGCTCCCGGCGAGGCCGGGTTCTCGGTGCCGGAACGCCTGTGGACCCGCCCCTCCGCCGAGGTCGCCCGCCTCACGGCGGGCCGTACGGACGCTCCGGCGCTCGGACTCATCCCGGCGGCGGCGAGCGCGGACCTGCTGTTCAGGCTCGTGCCCGACCAGCGGGCCGACCGGGTCGCCGACCAGCTGCGCGCCTGGGTGGAGGGACACCGCCGGCCGGGATACACCTACGACCTGGACGTCTCCTCGACCATCTCGGACCCTTACCGGACACCCCAGGAACATCCTGCCCTCGCCGCGCTCCACCGGGCGGTCGGGCATGCGTACGGGGCTCCGGCCCGGCCCATCGGCAACGGAGGGGCGACCCCTGCCGCGCAGCTCGCCAGGGCCTGCGACGCGCCCGTGCTCTTCTTCGGAACGGGCCTGCCGGGGGACCGCTGGCACGGCCCCGAGGAGCGCGTGGAGATGCGCGCGCTCAGCCTCGGAACACGTGCGCTGACCCGGTTCCTCGGCGAACTGGACGCCGGGCCCGGCAGGGCCGGGCCGCGCCGCACCCGCCTGCGGTGAGCGAGACGTCCGCTTGAAAGCCCCAGGTGCGGGCAGGCGCGGGGTATGTCGATCGCCCGTTCGGACCGGCTCGCACGTGCCGGCTGAACCGGCACAGGAGTGTAGAAGCATGAAGTACGCGACCTGGTCCTCTGAGAAGAGCGGGGTCACCCGGGCGCCCCGAGGTGCCGACGCATGGGGAGGTGCCCCGTGTGCGGCCTGAGCGGAGAGGTGCGGTTCGACGGCGGGCGCCCCGATCTCGCAGCCGTCGAACGCATGACCGATACGATGGAGCCGCGGGGACCCGACGGCAGAGGGATCTGGTCGCAGGGGGCGGTGGCCATGGGGCACCGGCGGTTGCAGATCATCGACCTGTCGGAGCGCGGCGCCCAGCCCATGGTCGACGCACAGCTGGGCCTCACGGTGGTCTTCAACGGCTGCATCTACAACCACCGCCAGTTGCGCGCCCGCCTCGAAAAGCTCGGGTACCGCTTCTTCTCGGACTCCGACACCGAGGTCGTCGTCAAGGCGTACGCGGAATGGGGCCGGGAGTGCGTCGAGTTCTTCGTCGGCATGTTCGCCTTCGCCGTCGCCGAGCACCACACGGGCCGTGTCGTTCTGGGCCGTGACCGGTTGGGCATCAAGCCCCTCTACCTCACCGAGGACTGCGACCGCCTCCGCTTCGCCTCCTCGCTGCCGGCCCTGCTGGCGGGCGGGGGAGTGGACACGTCCATCGACCCCGTGGCCCTCCACCAGTACCTGAGCTGGCACGGCACGGTGGTCGCACCCCGCACGGTGCTGGCGGGCGTACGGAAGGTCCCGCCGGCCACCGTCCGGGTCGTCGAGCCCGACGGCACCAGCCACGACCACTGCTACTGGCAGCCGTCGTACACCAGGCGTTCAGAGCTCGGGGACGACCCCGTGCTCTGGCGGGAAGCCGTGCACGAGGCGCTGCGTACGGCGGTACGGCGGCGCACGGTCGCCGACGTTCCCGTGGGTGTGCTGCTGTCCGGCGGTCTGGACTCCAGCCTGATGGTCGCCATGCTCGCCGAGGAGGGACACGACGACGTCCCGACCTTCGCCATGGGCTTCGAGGAGGAGAACGGCGAGGACGGCGACGAGTTCCGGTACTCGGACCTCGTCGCCCGCCGGTTCTCGACCGACCACCACCAGTTCCTGATCCCGTCCGACCGGCTCCCCACGGCCTTGGAGGCCGCGATCGGCGCCATGAGCGAGCCCATGGTCAGCCACGACGCCGTGGCCTTCCACATGCTGTCCGAACAGGTCTCGAAGGAGGTCAAGGTCGTCCTGTGCGGCCAGGGCGCGGACGAGGTGTTCGCCGGCTACCACTGGTACCCGCAGATCGCCTCGGCCCCACGGGCGGGAGCGGACGACGCCTACGCCCGCGCGTACTTCGACCGGACCCACGCCGACCTCACCGCCATGATCCACCCGGATTTCGCCCTCGGCCGCGACGCGTCCGCGGACTTCGTCCGGCGCCACATGGCCACCCCCGGAGCCGAGACCGCTCTCGACGCCGCTCTGCGCATGGACGTCCACGCACTCATGCCGGACGACCCGGTCAAACGGGTCGACAACATGACGATGGCCTGGGGGCTGGAGGCCAGGGTGCCGTTCCTGGACCAGGACCTCGTCGAGCTGGCGGCGGCCTGCCCGCCGGAGCTGAAGCTCGCGCAGGGCGGCAAGGCCGTGCTCAAGGACGTGGGACGCGCGGTACTGCCCCGCGAGGTCGTCGACCGCCCCAAGGGCTACTTCCCCGTTCCGGCGGTGCGCCACATGGCCCGGCCCGTACTGGCCCGGGTACGTGACGCCCTGACGGCCCCCGAAGCGCGCCGGCGCGGGATCTTCGACGAGCGACTCGTGGACGAGCTGCTCGCGGCGCCCAACCGCCACCGCGCCAGGCGCGGAGCCAACACCTTGTGGCAGGTGGCGACGCTGGAGATCTGGCTCCAGGCGCACGGCATCCGGTGAAGTGACGGGACCGAGTGGTGGGAACACTCAGGAAGCGGAAGCCTGGGAGAGGTGGCCATGCCCCTGGAGCGGACGAACTCGGTGGATGAGGCACTCGGTACAGCGGGCGGGAAGGTGGCGGCCCCGGGCACAGGGGGGCCCGAGGCCGCCCCGGCACCCGTACCCGTGCGGATGCCCGACCACCTCAGCGCCGACCCGCCCACCCTGCTCACCGCCCACGGATGCTGGTATCCCTCGGCCGACCCCACCGGTGAGCACGTGGCCTTCATCTGCGACCGGGCCGGCGTCCCCCAGCTGTGGAGCGGGCCCGCCCGGGGGACCGATGCCCATGTCCTGGACGGCGACCCCGATCCGGTGACCGAGGTCTCCTGGTCGCCCGACGGGCGCTGGATCGCGTACACCTCGGCGCCCGGCGGCGGGGAGCACACCCGCGTGTTGGTGGTGCGCCCGGACGGAACCGGCCGGCAGGTGCTCGCCGGAGCCGAGCCCGGGAGCTCCGCACACCTCGGATGCTGGACCCGCGACGGCACCGCCCTGGCCGTCACCGTCGCCCAGCCCTCCGTGTCGGGCGTGGAGCACGCCGGGGCGGGACACCTCCCGTCGGACGTCGACGGTGTGCCGGCGGCCGGCGCGCGGGGCCCCGGCGCGGCCTGGTCCGAACGCGGGGCGACCGCGACCCTCCTCGGAGGCGTGGCGTCGCATCCGGCCTCCCCGCCCCGCGGCCGGGCGTCGTCCGTGCACGTGAGGGGCGGCCCGGTCCCGGACCTCGGCCAGGTCCGCGGTGGCGGGCTGGCCGCCTACCTGGTCGACCCGGACGGCGCGAACGCACCCGTCCTGCTGTACGGCGAAGAGGGAGCGGCGTCGCTGCGCGTGTGCGACACGAGCCCGGACGGCCGCTTCGCGCTCGTCCGCCGCGGTCCGCGGGGCCGGCGCGAGGCACTCGTCCTCGACACCGCCTCCGGCCGCACCACCTTCTCCCTGCACGTCGCCGACGGAGACCCCTGGATCGGGCGGTTCTCCGCCGACGCGCGCACCGTGTGGCTGCGCAGCGACACCGACCGCGAGTTCGCGGCGCTCCTGAAGGTACGGCTGGACGAGCAGGGAGCGGGCCCGGCCGTGTCCGTGGCGGCCGAACGCGAGGGGTCCGCCCTCGACCTGCTGAGCGTGCCCGACCACGGACGGTGGGCCCTCCTCGCCTGGAACGTGCACGGGGCGACCGAGCTGGAGAGCGTGGGCCTCCCTCTGGCCGACGAGGAAGGCGGCACCGGACCGCGACACCGGCCGGTCCTGCC
Source organism: Streptomyces sp. NPDC023541 (assembly GCF_055559995.1). Lineage (NCBI taxonomy): Bacteria > Bacillati > Actinomycetota > Actinomycetes > Kitasatosporales > Streptomycetaceae > Streptomyces > Streptomyces sp. NPDC023541. The sequence goes on along the minus strand of NZ_JBVHJO010000013.1, from coordinate 61,465 downwards.
GCACGAAGTCGTGACCCGCATCGCGCCCCTGGAACGCGGCGGCCTGTTCGCCGCGCTCGCGGGCTCCGGGCGCCGGCCCGGCATCTGGGAACTCGACCAGGGCCTCGTGCCCGCGCGCGCCGGCTGGTCGGCCCGGGACGAGGACGCGGTGCCGCCCGGGCGGCCCCCCGTACGCCCGGTGCCCCTGCGCTGCCGCGCCCGGGACGGGCTGACGCTGGGAGGCTGGTACTACCGGGCACCCGGCCGGGAACCGGGCCGGCCCGCCCCGTGCGTCATCCACCTCCACGGCGGCCCGGAGGAACAGGAGCGGCCGGTGTTCAGCCCGCTCTACCACGAGCTCCTCGGCAGGGGCCTGGACGTGTTCGCCCCCGACGTCCGCGGCTCCTCCGGCTGGGGGCGGTCCTTCGTGGACGCCGACCTCGGCTCCGGCCGTTTCGCGGCGATCGACGACGTCGCCGACTGCGCCGCGCACGTGGTCGCGCTCGGCTACGCCGACCCCGTGCGGCTCGGGGTGATGGGCCGCTCGTACGGCGGCTACCTCACCATGGCCTCCCTCGTGTGGCATCCGGACCTCTTCCGCGCCGGCGTCGCCGTCTGCGGGATGTCGGACTTCGCCACGTTCTTCGCCGGCACGGAACCGTGGATCGCCCAGTCCGCCACCGCCAAGTACGGCCACCCCGAACACGACCGGGAGCTGCTGCGCGCCCTGTCCCCGATGAGCCGCATCGATCAACTGCGCGCTCCCGTGCTGGCCGTCCACGGCGAACACGACACCAACGTGCCGCCGACGGAGTCGGAGCAGTTCATCCGTGCGGCACGCGGACGCGGGGTGCCGGCCCGACAGCTGACGCTGCGCGACGAGGGCCATGAGTTCCTGCGGGCGGACAACAGGCGGCTCTACCGGCGGGCCGCCGCGGACTGGCTCGAGCGGTACCTCGGAGGCGGCCCGGCCCCCTGACGGCCCGGGTGCAGCGGCCTTGTGCCCTCCGCCCGGCGGCTTCTGCGGCCCCCACCGGCGCTGCGTCAAGCCTGATCACAGGCTCGCGCACCGCCTGCGCCGGGCGCGGCGCCCGGAGCAGGCCGCGGTCGTGCGGGTGCCTGCCACGATGATTCGCCGGGGGGGTCCCACCGCGCCGAGCACCGTCCGATCCGGTGGTGCACCCGCCGTCGCCGAGTGGCCGCCCCGCGCCGCTTGCCGTCTCCGCGAGCCGGGCTGTACCTCTCGGGCTGCGGCGGAGTCGCGGGAGGGCCCGCTCGCAGAGGCGCACAGCGTCCCGGGCGCCGTCCACCCGCACGGCGGACGCTCCGCAGCCCGTCGGGAGCGCGGCGGCCGGGCCGGCCGAAACCCCGGCGGCGACCACCCGGCGGGGGACCCGGCGCGGGCGCGGGGCCCGTTGCCGGTGTCCTGTCCTGGCGTGCGGCCGACCGGTCCGGCCCCACCCGGGCGCGTCCGTCCGTGGTGCGGGTGTACGGGGCAGTGGCCCGGGCGGAGGCCTCCCGACCGGCCGCGCTCAGAAGTGCCCGGCGGGTCGCCGGGCACCCGGCACCCGGCACCCGGCACCCGGCACCCGGGCGGCCGATCGGGCCGGCCGCCGGGCGGCCCGGTTCCGTGACGGCGCGCCCGGGCGGGGCCCGAAGTGTCACATCGCGGCGGGGAAGCGTTCCCAGACGCGGTGCGCCGCGAGCAGTTCCATGAGCCGGGGCAGTCCTCGGGCACCGTCCGTGACGATGACGCCCGGTTCGCCGACGGAGATGCCGGCGGCCTCGAAGAGGGCTTCGGCCCCATCCCAGCCGGCGAGAACTTTGCCGTGCCGGTACGCCTCGGTGAGCAGTGCCAGGACGCGCGGGTCGCCGACGGCGGGGCCGGGATCCGCCGCCTTGGCATCGCGGGCACCGTAGGCGTCGGCGCCCGCTGCGGGTGCACCCGCGAACACCAGCGCGTCGAATTCGACCGAACGGGCCGTGGCGAAGGTGCGCTGGACGGTGACCGGGTCGCCGTCGGCGCCCAGGACTCCACCGGCAGAGGCGATGACCAGGGGCACCATGCCGGCGGCGAGGACCGCCCTGCGGACCTCGTGGATGTGGGCCATGTCGACGGCCTGGCCGGCGACGATGCCGACGGTGCGACCGTCCACGGGCCAGGTGCGGCCGATCTGGGACAGAGCGGGACTGGGGCGGACGTCCGCGAGGGGTTCGGTGGGGGCCGGAACCGGCAGCCCGAGTCCGGCCGCCACCTGGGCGCACAGCTCACCGTCGACGTTGGCCAGCACGGCCAGCGTGCGTTCCTTGACGGCCTGCTCGTAGCACTTGGACAGCTCGAAGGTGTAGGCGGCGATGATGTGTTCGCGTTCGACGGCGCTCATGCTGAGCCAGAACAGGCGGGGCTGGGAGAAGTGGTCGCCGAAGGACGCGGGCGCCTCGCGGACCTTGCGTCCGGCCGGGACTTCCACCGGCACTTCGATGAACGCCCCGGTGTCGGCGCCGGCGAAGAAGGGGCAGCCGCCGTCGAGGCTGTTCGGCTTGTAGGGGGCCACGCCGCGGTGCACGGCCGTCTGGTGCATGCCGTCCCGCAGCATGTCGTTGACGGGCGCGTGGGTGCGGTTGATCGGCAGCTGCGGAAAGTTGGGCCCGCCGAGCCGGGTCAGCTGGGTGTCCAGGTAGGAGAACATCCGGCCGGCCAGGAGCGGGTCGTCGGTCGCGTCGATGCCGGGCACCAAGTGGCCGGTGTGGAAGGCGACCTGTTCCACCTCGGCGAAGAAGTTCGACGGGTTGGCGTTCAGCGTCAGCAGCCCGACCGGCTTCACCGGTGCGAGCTCCTCCGGAACGATCTTCGTCGGGTCGAGGAGGTCGATGCCCTCGAACGTCTGGTCCGCTGTGTCGGGAAAGGTCTGGATGCCCAGCTCCCACTGCGGATACGCGCCGGACTCGATGGCGTCGAAGAGGTCGCGGCGGTGGAAGTCGGGATCCACCCCCGCGAGGATCTGCGCCTCCTCCCACACCAGTGAGTGCACGCCCAGCTTGGGCTTCCAGTGGAACTTCACCAGCGTGGTGACGCCCTGGGCGTTGACGAGACGGAAGGTGTGGACTCCGAAGCCCTCCATCATCCGGTAGGAGCGGGGGATACCACGGTCGGACATGTTCCAGAGGGTGTGGTGGGTGGCTTCGGTGTGCAGGGAGACGAAGTCCCAGAACGTGTCGTGCGCGCTCTGGGCCTGCGGGATCTCGCGGTCCGGGTGTGGCTTGCCGGCGTGGATGATGTCGGGGAACTTGATCCCGTCCTGGATGAAGAACACCGGGATGTTGTTCCCCACCAGGTCGAAGACCCCCTCCTCGGTGTAGAACTTCGTGGCGAAGCCACGCGTGTCGCGCACCGTGTCGGCCGAGCCGCGCGATCCGAGCACGGTCGAGAAGCGCACGAAGACCGGTGTCTCGGTGTCCCGGGCGAGGAACGCCGCCTTGGTGACCGCCTGCGCCGTGCCGTAGGACTGGAAGACGCCGTGCGCGGCCGAGCCGCGCGCGTGGACCACGCGCTCGGGGATCCGCTCGTGGTCGAAGTGCATGAGCTTCTCGCGCAGGTGGTGGTCCTGCAGCAGCACCGGCCCGCGGGGCCCCGCCTTCAGGGAGTGGTCGCTGTCGTACAGCCGCGTTCCCAGGGCGGTGGTGAGGTACGCGCCGCTCTGCGCGACCCGGGCATGGTCCGCCCCGGTGGGCTGACCGGTCGGGCCGACCGTCTCGGGACCGCTCTGGTCCGCCTTCGGTGGCAGCGGCTCCACCGGCTCGACGGGTTCGCTCAGCTGCGGCGAGACGGGTCCGGGCTTGCCGGGGACCCCCTCCTCGGGACCCTGGGCCGCTGCCGGGTCGCCGTGCAGGACATCCGCGATCTTGTCTGCGGCCGCTTTCATCGGATTCTTCTCTGACATCACATCTCCAGACACGGGGGACGGTGCCTTACAGGTGTGACCCTCAGCCGTGCATTCGAAAACGAGCACTGCTCTGTGCGGGCTGTCACTGCCGGTCCGGGGCGTCGGCGCCGGACCGCAGATCGTCGGGGCGGGCGACGTGGTCGGGGTGGCCGACGGTCCGGCGGGCCTCCTTCATCTTTGCTTCGTAGAGGTGCTGCCTGCCCGCCGCCAGTGCCCCGACCGCCTGCCGTTCGAGACTCCTGAACGGCTCGTAGTACGTGCGGTCGTACGCCTCCACGATCTGGAACGTCCAGTGGCCGGGGATGACGTTGCGTCCCAGGATGTCCTCCTCCACGCGTTCGGCCCACCCGTCGTGTCCGGCCGCCCTCAGCAGGCTGACCGCGCGGTCCAGTTCCAGATCCGCCGTGCCCGTCAGCTGGTGGAATCCGTACAGGTGGCCGCGGGCGCGTTCCACCGTCTCCAGTGCCTTCGACAAGGACCCGAGGGCCTCCACCGTGAGGTCGCTGACTCCGTCGGGGCGTTGGTGTGCGTGCTCGGGGCCGCCGTCATCGCGTCGCGTCATAATTCGGCAGTGCCCCGCCCGACCGCCCGCATAAGCCTTTCGGCCCCAGGGTCGCCCGAAGGTACCACTCGTGTCCGACCGTCCCCCTTGGTCCGGCAGACGCCCGTGCGACCAGCGCACCGCGCGCGCTGCGCCTGCGGCAGCCGACCTCTGCCGGCGGGTGCCGAGCAGTGCGCAACGGAGGGGAACGCTGCATCCGCCGCCGGTGAACGCCCTGCGATCCACGCGGTCGCGAACACGGCCGCCGCCAGGTGTGAGAGCGACGGGGCGAAGCCGGGATGGGCCTCCTGGGGTTCCGGGGCGGGGGCGGGCGCGGGGTGATCGGGGGTGGCGACGTGGTGGGGAGGACGCCCACGCGGCCAGTCCGCCGCCCCACATGCAAGGGGTGCAGCCGCGGTTGCACCAGGATCCCGCCTCCCCTTCCGGCCCGGCGCCGCAGAGCCGGGCCCCGGGCCACAGGGCCGACGCTCCGGCCCACCGACAGGGGGATCAGCACCCGCTTCAGGCGCTCGCGCCCCCGTAAGAGCCGGACGAATGCGCGCAGCCGCAGGTCGTAGAGGCAGACCCGAGGAAACGCCGGGGGAGCGTCCTTCGGGGGGTGGGCCCCGGTCAGCGCCTGCGGCCGCGTCCGCGGGCCGCCCAGCCGTGGCCGATGCCGGCGACGTGCAGCGCGAGCGCGGCGAGACCGATCAGCATGAAGTTGGTGGAACTCAGCACGTCGTTGGTGGCGATGCCGGCCGCGTTGATCAGGAACGCGATGAAGAACAGCACTGCGGCGGTGATGCCGAGCATGTCCATGCCCCTTTCGGTAGGTGACGGCCGTGTTCCCCGTGCGGGCCGGATCATGAGCCGCGCCCGGGGCGGCGCCAACGGGCCGCCCCGTTCGGGCGCGGCGGCATGGTCGCGGGGGGTCGGGGCAGGTGCGGGGCAGATGACGACTAGATCCACAGGTGGCGATATGCGAAGCGTAGGCGTGGAAGAAGAGCTGCTGCTCGTGGACGCGGACAGCGGTGCCCCACGGGCCGTCTCGGGGGCGGTCCTGGCGGCCGCGGACCGGCAGGCGTGGCAGCAGCTCGGCACCGGCGGCGGGCCGGACCACGAATTCGAGAAGGAACTGCACAAGGAACAGCTGGAGTTCGCCACCAAGCCGATCACGGAGATGGGCGAGCTCCACGAAGAGATCGTCCGAATCCGCGGCGAGGCGGCCCGCCACGCCGCGAGTGCTGGCGCCGTGATCGCGGCGGTCGCGACATCGCCCCTGCCCGTGCAGCCGTCGCTCAACGCCGGCCGCCGCTACCGGTGGATTGGCGAGCAGTTCGGACTGACGGCGCAGGAACAGCTGACCTGCGGATGCCACGTCCACGTATCGGTCGCCTCGGACGAGGAGGGTGTCGCGGTCCTGGACCGCATCAGGCCCTGGCTGGCCGTGCTGATGGCGATGAGCGCCAACTCCCCCTTCTGGCAGGGCGAGGACAGCGGGTACGGAAGCTACCGCAGCCGGGTGTGGAACCGGTGGCCCTCCGCCGGCCCGGTCGATGTCTTCGGCTCCGCCGACCGCTACCACGAACAGGTCCGCGCCATGATCGACACCGGGGTGCTGCGCGACGAGGGCATGATCTACTTCGACGCCCGCCTGTCCGCCACCTTCCCCACCGTGGAGGTCCGGGTCGCCGACGTCTGCCTGGACGCGTCCACGCCCGTACTGCTCGCGGCGCTCATCCGCGGCCTGGTCGAGACGGCGTCCCGCGCCTGGCAGGACGGGCAGCCCCCGCCCCGGATCGGTACGGGTCTGCTGCGGCTGGCCTCCTGGCGGGCCGGTCGCTCGGGCCTGGACGGGCCACTGCTGCACCCCGAAACCATGCGGGAGACGTCCGCCGAGCAGGCCGTCGACGCCCTGTACCAGCACGTGCGCGAGGCGCTGAAGGACCACGACGACGACGAACGGGTCCGCGAAGCGATCGCGCAGCTGCACGAACGGGGCAACGGCGCCCGCACGCAGCGACGGCTGCACGCCGACGGGCAGAGCCTCGGGTCCGTCGTCACCCGGTGCGCGGAGCTGACGATCAGGCCGTGAGAGTGCGGGGGCGGCGCCGGGGCAGACGCGAGCCATGGTGATGTCGACGGTGATGTCGACACAACGGTGATGTCGACACAGAGGATCGGAGCGCGTGATGAGTGAGCAGAGGCGGCAGCACGGCCGGACCCCCACCCCGCCCTCGCAGGCACCCGGCGAAAGCGGGGACGCAGAGGCCCGCAAGGAAGCGGACGAAGCGGCGCTCGCCGAAACGAACGAGGGCGAGGCCGGAGACGCCCTGACCCCGAACAGCGGTGCGCAGCGCCGGGCCGCCGAGAAGACCGGAGACGCCGGCATGCCCGAGTAGCGGATTCCCCGTAGGGGGCTCTCCGAACGCCGTCGGACGCGTGGCTCCCGGTGGAGGATGGTTCGCAACCCCGGAGCCGTAAGGCGGCCCGGACGGCGTTCGCGCCCGGCGCGCCGTCGACCCCGTCGCCAGGGTGGTGCGGCCGCGGAGGCGAGGTAGAGCCGTTCGCCCTCGCTGCCCGCGCTTCTTCGCGGGGCGTCGGGACCCCATGGGTCAGCGGCTCCACCAGTAGTGCACGGGCGGCGAGCCCCTCCACTGCACCGCCGTCCTCGGCCTGCTCGGACCCGATCCCGCCAGCGGCCGGGTCGCCGGCCGGCCCGCCGCCGGCGGCCCCGTCCCTGGTCCATGCAGGCCGACGGTACGGCCGACTTCCCGCCCACCTGGGCGGGCCTCCTCATCGGCGTCCTGCGCGCCGCGCGATCCACCGCCGCCACGGCCCTCCTCGCCCCGCCGACACCCTCCCGCCCTACACCGACGGCCTCACCGCAGCCCGCGCCGGCCGGGACCGCACCACCCTGTACGGGGACGAGGCCCTACGCGACTGCACCGCCGGCCACGCCGCCGAACCGTCGCACGCCCTCATTCACGCCCCGACCGGCCTGCCGGGCGGTTTCGGCGACGGCCTCGACGACGACGCCGGACTCCTCGCACTCGCGTACCCGCTGCCGACTCCGCAACCGGTAAGACGGGATGAGCCACCTGAAGATCACCGGCCGAGGCGCCCCGACCTGCCGGGCTCTGCAGGTCGTCGGAGTCCTCGGCCGCGCCACCGCCGGCGAACTGCACGACCGTGTCACCAGCCTCGCCCTCCAGCCGGATCAGCGCCTCGTCGTGGACCTCGCCAGCTGGACTTTCGCGAGTCCAGCGGCCTCACTGCCCTGCCGCGGGGGCGCGCGGCGCTGACGAGCGCCTCGGTGAGGTCGTCCGCAGCGGGGCGGCGGTGGGTGTGCAGCAGGGCCTGCGCGGCGGTGGCCCCGTGGCGGTCGCGCAGCCGGCGGCCGACGCGCAGCCGGCGGCCGACGCCGAACCAGGTGCAGAGCAGCGGCTGGGCAGTCGTACAGCGCAGCCGTACGTAGGTCCTCGGTTCCCTCGCCTCGCGCTGCGCCACCGGCAGCGGCCGCATCCCGAGCCCGTCCGTGCGGACGAGGGGCAGCGCCGGATGGGGGGTGCAGCAGCACCCGGGTCAGGCGTCGACGGCCTCGTGACTGGTGACGACCGTTGCGTGGTCGCCCGTAGCGCCCCACCACGCCCATGCCGCCCGTGTCGGCATCGTCCTGACCGCCGTTCCCCCTTCAACCCGGACGTCGACAGCGCCGCCGAGCCGTCGTGACCTGCGAGACGACTGTCTCCGGCAGGGTTCAACGGTGATCGACAGGGTAAGCGAGGGCCACGTGAGTGACCGATCCGCTGGCGAAAGGCGAACACCCATGCTGATGGCTCACCCGGCCGTGCTGCCCGGCCTCGTCGACCGTTACTGGGCGCTGTCCGTACTCGATGCGGCAGAAGGCGACTCTCCCGTGCGCGGGGAGATCGAGGCCGTCGAGCGAGCCCTGTGCGTGGCCACCGGCACGACGGACGTGCACGCCGCCCTGATCGCAGCCCGCCATCACCTGCCCGGCGCGGGGGCCCTCGACGACTCCGTGCTCGCCTCCGGCTGACGGGCCCACCGCCGACGGCCGGCCGAGGGATGGGGCGACATGCTGTGGGTAGGCGCCGGATACCCCAGCCGCCCTGCCGACAGGGCGGGCGCGGCCTCCGAGGTGAGGGAGGCAGACATGTCCGCACCTGTTCCGGACCCAGACCCGCGCAACACCACCCGGCCCTCCGGCGGGGTGCCGCCCGGCGAGACACCGGCCGGCGAGTCGAGCACCGGCTCCGGCGCGGGGCCGTACCGCCCCCTGACGCGCGGCTGGGGCAAGGGCCCCCTCGTACTGATCTGCGTGGTGGCCTTGGCCTGCGCCCTCTTCTTCCTCGCCTACGCCATCATGCTGAACGTATGAGTGGGGGCGGGGCTGAGCCGCCGCCCCACCGTCCCGGGGCGGCGGTCGGTGCGCAGCCGTACGGCCACGGCCACCCCTGACCCCGCCGCCGCTGCCGAGGATCCACACCGGTACGTCGGCCCCCTCGCCGGAAACGGCGTGCGCCTCCATGCCCTCCGGGTGCGGTAGGCACCGCGCAGCAGGGCGAGGACGTCGCCGACCTGCTCGGCGTGGTCCTGGCGCCGGGGGCGGTCCTCGACCGCCGACAGCGCGGCGGCGTGGCCGAGCTGGACGGCGCCCGGGAGCCGAGCCGGGTGGTGCTCATTGCCGCGGCGGTCAGGGTCAGCACCACGGCGGTCTTCCGCGCGAGGGTCGATGCCTGTAGTGGAAGGCCTCGGCGGCGCTGGAACCGGACGGGACCGGGCCAGGGGCGAGGGCCCCGAGAGGGATGCCGGACATGGCCGGGCTCCTTGGTGGTCGGGATGAGAGCCGGGAACTGCACGAGCGGAGGCCGGGGCCGAGGCCGGGGCTGAGCCGGGGCCCGCCGCGAGCCGATGAGGACCACCTCGTACCCTCACACTCCGGACCGTGGTGCTCCGCAGCCTGTCAGGGGCTGGACGCCACGAAGAGGCACTGGCGGAGTCGTTGGGGGCGCAGGCCCTTCCCGAGCCGCCGCCGTACGCCGCCGGGCACCTGGGGCTCCGCAGGGTTACCTCCCTGCACGGCCTCGGCCGCAGCGACGAGGCCCGGGCGGAAGCTGGCCGGGCGCTGGCCGCCTGCGTGCGCTCCCTCCACCCGACGCACTGAGTTCCTTCCATCATCGGTCTGAGCTGGCCAAATACAGGGTCAGGACGGCTTGGACCAGGCTTGTGATGCGGGCGGTCGAGCACCGCAGTTTACGGAGGAGTCGCCAGGACTTGAGGGTGGCGACGGCCTGCTCGACGAGGGCTCGGATTTTGGCGTGGGACCGGTTGACGGCCTTCTGGCCTTGGGAGAGTGTCTCCCAGCGTCCCCAGTACGGGATGTGGACCATGTCTCCGGCGCCTCGGTATCCCTTATCGGCCCAGCACTTGATGCCGGCGTCCGTGAGCATGCGGACGATGCCGTGTTCGGCGGGCGGCCCGGACGTCGTGGACGGCTCCGGGCAGGGCAGGTGAGGCCCACAGCAGCCGGCCGGAGGGGTCGGCCAGGATCTGCACGTTCATCCCGTGTTCCTTGTGCTTGCCGGAGTAGAAGGGACGGTCCGCGGCGATGCGGTCGATCGGCAACAGGGTGCCGTCCAGCAGTACGAACGCCTTCCTCGATGCCGTACGGGCAGCCTCCTCGAGGGTCGGGGCAAGTGCGGCCAAGAGGTCCACAGCCTCGGCGACGTATCGGTAGGCGGTGGTGGTGCCGACGCCGAACCCGGCCGCGAGCTGGGCGTAGGGGTGGCCGTTGGGGAGGTGGGCGAGTGTGAGCAGGGCCTGCCGGCCTGGGCTCAGGCGTCGCCACCGGGTGCCGAGCTCCCGGCGGTGTTGGCGGAGCTTGGCGGACAGGAAGCGCAGGGCAGAGCTGGACACGTCGACCCCGGACGGGTACACAAGCACGCGAAGCCTCTGTAGAAGACGGATTCCTCGGTCGAAGACCCGTCTAGCAGGGGCTTCGACCGTCTGTCAGTCCAACTGGCCTACACGGTTGCCAGTTGGGAGTTGATTCAGTTCCTCAGACCCAGGTCGGCGGCCTGCTCGCGACGGCCTTTCTCCACCTGGACTCCATCGGCCTGCACCGCTTGTGCGCCCTGCTCGGCAAGGCATCGTGGGAGCCATGCCGACGGCAGCCCCTCGCCATCGGAGTCCGCCGATCATTCCGGGTGACAGTCCGGGCCAGCGGGTGGCACCATTCGGCCATGTGCGAAGACTGCCTGGCCGGCTACACACGCTGTGTCCACGTCACCGCTGACGCCGCCGACGCGTACCGCCAGGCCATGCGGCTGTGCGCGCTGATGGAACACCGCGGCGACGAGGCGGAACTGCTGACGCACCTGGAGAGCGTCGACGAGGTCCGCCGAATGGCGGCGGCGCTACCGAACTCCCGCTTTGTGCACCATCCTTACCCTGGCGCCCGACCCTCTTGCGGCGCCGGCGGCTGCGAACCGGACGTGCCGGTCATGGACGACCGTGAACTGGAGGCACACCTGCCGCTCGAAATGTCGGCACGGTTCGCACGGGGGACGGCCGAGGGCCGGGTCATCGCGGCACTGGGCGACAACGGCAACGCGGTCTTCCTCGTATGGTCAGGTCGCTGGCCGGACAGACCCGAGCACGGCCTGCACGGCTCCCGCCACGACGCGGTACAGGTCGCCTTCCGCGGCGACCATGCCGACCCTGCACTGCTGTCCGGCCGGCACGCGGTCCACGTCCACGTGTCCAAGCAGTCCGGCCACCGCGGCGCCGAGTATCTGGCTGCGCAGGCGGGCGTCCACCCGTGACCCACTCGGCGCTCGTGCACGCCGCCGTTCGGTCCGCATCACTGCACTCGTCCAAGCCGTCCTCGCCCTACATCTGACCAGCTCAGCGTGAAGTTGGAAAGAGCTCACTCCCGCATCAGCCGCCCTGACCGTAGGGGACACAACTGCCGCACACGGCGGGGTGATTGGAAAGGCCGCGCCGCGTCCCCCGGCTGCTGTAGGTTCCTGCCATGGCCACGAGCAAAGGCATCGAAAACCCGGAGCTGCGCTTTTCCGCAGCCCTGGTGCGGGCAGCGAACCTACCCGGCGTGCGTATCAGCAGGGAGGTGTACCTCCGGCAGGCACTGGGCCGCCAATGCTCCGAGGAACAAATCCGTCGAGCAATCGAGGAGACCCCCGCAGCGGCGGGTATCCCTGTCGAGGTCCTGGACAAAGCGGCCAACGACTCGATCAGCTACGAAACCACCAAGGCCAGCGCCCTTTCCGCGGCTGCAGGCATACCTGGCCTGCTCTTCCTACCCGCCACTGTGCCTGCCGACGCGGCCCAGTACTTCGGCCACATGCTGCGCATCGCGCAGAAGCTCGCCTACCTCTACAGCTGGCCCGATCTGTTCTCCGGAGAGAACGACGACCTCGATGACGCGACCAAGGGAGTGCTCACGCTCTTCATCGGCGTGATGTTCGGCACCCAATCGGCGAACGCCGCCGTGGGGAAGGTCGCGGGAATGATGTCGAAGGAGGTCGCGAAGAAGCTGCCGCAGAAGGCACTCACCCAGGGCGTCATCTATCCCATCGTGAAGAAGGTCGCCGGCTATCTCGGCGTCCAGATGACGAAGCAAACCTTCGCGAAGACCGTCTCGAAGGCCATCCCCGTCGTCGGGGCCGTCGTTTCCGGCGGGCTGACTCTGGCGACCTACCTGCCCATGGCCAAAAGACTCAAGCGGCACCTGTCCGGCCTGGACCTGGCGAAACCGACGCACCGGGTTGTGGACGCGGAGGTCGTGGAAGTCGTGGAAGTTCCCGAGCCCCCTGCATCCGGCCATGCTCACCGGCATGACGCAGACGACACCGTGCCGTCGGCCTGAGCCGGCAGGAGCCGGTGGACACCGCGGCCCGTTTGTTCGCGCAACGAGGTGCGGACAGCGAAGGCCGGGGCGGCGCGTTGCGCCCCGGCCTGCCGAGCAGCGGCGTTCTTTCTCCTTCGGCGCCCCAACGCCTCCGGCCAGTGGGTGCAGGGGGAACGCAGGGGCCGTGGCGGACTACAGTCGTCCTCCGGTGACCCAGAGGCGTGACATCGCATCGGCCAGGGCGGGGTATCGGGCGGCCTCACAGAGCATCTCCGAGAGCACGAGCATCCCGTAAGCGGTGCTCCGCGGATCGCAGTTCTGGTGCAACCGGATCACCGCGAGGCTCAGGGGCCGGCGCCCGATCAGGATCCCGGCACGCCGGACGGCGGCGGCCGTCTCCAGGTCGGCACGGCTTCCGCCGAACGGCAGGGTTTCCGTACGGGGGAGTTCCTGCGGCGCAGTCGAGTCCCGCACGTGATGGACGGACGCCTCAGGCGGTGCCTGGCCGCTCTCGAAGAGTTTCCGGAACCCGGAGATACGGAGGCTCGTATTGCGCGGGCGGAGCTCGATGAAGAGCTCGATGAACAGCCCCCGCAATTGGATATGGAGGGGAAGGTGAGGCATTTCGCCCTCCTTGCGCCCGTCTCCGCCGAAGAATCCCTGCGCATCTTCCGCTTTCGACCGGATGGTCGACGTCAGGGAGCGGTACTCGTCGGCCGAGGCTTGTGCCGGGGAGAACAGGATCGGCATCAGCATGTCCGGCCCCTCAGGGGAGAGGTCCCGGACTCGGGCTTTCAGTGAGTAATCTGACCGCAATCGCTTCGATCGTGCTGCACTCGCGCATGCACACCACCACCTTCGCCATCATTCCGATCGCCCACGGGTTTATCACCCCGTCGGTGTCGGGTCCGGTTCGATGGGCTCCTTTGTAGTCGCCCGGGTGGTGGCCGGGAGAATTGTTGACCTCTGATGCTAAGAAATCAACCTGATCCCGGAGCCCTTACTACGGGCATTTCGCCCCTATTGCGGCCGCTCGCGCCAGCAGGGTGGCGGGACAGGGATACAGTCACCGGCAGCCCTGCGGACCTGGCCGCCGACGGGCGACGAGGCGACGGGCATTGCCTCCGCCCGCGGTCGGCGATCGATCAGACGCCTCTCTCGTGATCAGTGCTCTCCAGAGCGCTGATCACCCGGCGGCGCCGGCGTGTGGCGGCCGCAACGGCGATCACACCGCCCAGCATGCCTGCCAGCGGACCCCCACGGCCGCGGCCATGAACAACGTCCCGAGTGATTCCATGAACCCCACTCCGGGGAGGGGTACTTGGCCATGGAGCGCCCGCTCTCGTGAGCACGTCGACAACGCCGGCCGGCCGTCCCTATGCGGAGGGCCCCGCCTGCTCACGCTTCGTGTCGGCCGCCCACCGGGCCAGGCTGCGGCCGCTCATGGCGGCCTAACAACGCCGTGCACTGGGACTGGAGCCACCTCGGCCTGGCCGACCTGCTGGACGCGGCCTTCGGCACCTCGGTCCCCGCAGAACTGCGGATCCCGCAGCGGGAGCGGGACGCCTTCCGCGCCTGGGCGACAGCCATCGGGAACCGAGCGGACGGGGAACGGCCCACGGCTCCGTGACCCGTTCGTCCTGAACCGGAAGGCGGCAGGCTCAACTCCCGCCGACGGCGCCGAACTCCTGGTGCCGGATCCCACCGAGGAGAGCGTGACCGCGGTACGGCATCGCTGGGTCGGCTCCGCCATCCGCGGGCACCGGACCTTCACCGCGCAGGTCGCCCGAGGACCGCCGGGGCCCTCGGCGGCACACCGGTCGAGCCCGTTCGCGGCCGCCCTGAAAACGTGCGTCAGCGGCGGCGTTTGAGCTGACCGAACGGTGGGTCAGCCTGCGTGCGAATGTGTCGAAGCCGCTGGCCAGCTTTGACGGGTACCGCGAGCAACTGCCGTGGCCGTGACCACGAGGGGGATCGCGCCTCCCCCGGGATCCGATGCCTTGAACGTGCTTCAAGCCACCTCGGTCGGATCCCCTTCCTCCAGACGGCCGGCGAACGCGCTCAGGGGAGCCGTGGCGAGGGTCTGGGCGGCCCCGAACTCCTCCAGGCCGCCGACGGGCCGGAACCCGAGCCGGGCGGCAAGCCGCAGGGAACGTTCGTTGGCCGTCTGGGAGACGACCAGGACGGGCTGGTCCGGCAGTTCGCCCGCGGCTGCCCGCAGCAGGGCTTGGGCGGCCTCCTCCGCGAGCCCGGCACCCCAGGCGTCGGGGTGGAGCACGTAGCTGAGCTCCAGTTCCGAGCCGTTCGCTTCCACGTGGCCGGGGCGGTCCGCGGAGCGGCGGTCGAGGGTGAGGGTGCCGAGAAGCCGGTCCGTCCGGCGGTCGGCGATGACGTAGGCGCCGGGGGTGTTCGCGAGCGGCGCGACGCCGTGTTCCGAGAAGTACGCCTCCACGGCGGCGCGCGGGCGGGGGCCGCCGAGGTGCGCGCGGATCCGCGGGTCGGTCCGGAGGGTGATCAGGTCCGGGACGTCCCCGTCGTGCGCCGCGCGCAACCGCACCCGCTCGGTGAGGAGTTCGGTCACGGTCACGGTCACGGCGGCGGTGCTCGGGGCGGCGTCCATGCGGACATGATGCCGTCGCGGAGCGACCGCCGGCCTCCTGGTCTCGGGCCGTGTGGCCCAATAGGAGCGGCACGTTCGGTGTGTGCCGTTCGCTGGGTGGGGCAGGCGCGGCGTGGCAGGGCACGGATGGAGGGAGTGCCCGGCCGTGCAACCGGCGGTGGCCCGGCACCGGGTCCGGGGCCGCAGCAGACACCCAGGAGGTAGAGAATGTCGCAGGTCAAGGAATCCGTCGAGGTCAACGTGCCGATCCGCACCGCGTACGACCAGTGGACGCAGTTCGAGTCCTTCCCGCAGTTCATGGACGGCGTGCAGCGGATCGAGCAGCGCAGTGACACGCTCACGCACTGGGTGACGAAGATCGCCGGTGTGGAACGGGAGTTCGACGCGGAGATCACCGAGCAGATCCCCGACACCAAAGTCGCCTGGGTGACCGTGGGCGGGCAGAGCGAGCAGTCGGGCCTGGTCACCTTCCAGCCCATCGATCCGTCCCATACGCAGGTCACGCTGATGATGGACTTCGACCCTGAGGGGATGGCGGAGAACATCGGGGACAAGCTCGGGTTCGTCGACCGGCAGGTCAAGGGCGACCTGCAGCGCTTCAAGCACTTCATCGAGGACCGCGGCTCCGCCTCCGGCGCGTGGCGCGGCCAGGTCTGACACCACGCCCAGGACGCCGGGCCGTATCGGGGCTGTGCACGCGGGAAGCCGCCGGCGCGCACGGCCCCGCCCGGCTCGGCGCGCCGCACGACTCCGTCGCGCGTGCGTCTTGGCCTTCCGTGCGACCCGGAGCAGGACATCCCGTTGATTCGAACCCGCACGCCGTGTCCGCCGGCCGATCTACCCTGATATCGCGCTGCTCATCCGTGCCGCGCTCCGCCGCGCCATAGGACGTCCGTTGCCATGCCACAGCAACTGCAGGGGAGGTCGCCGGGTGAGCAGAGCTTCCGGACCACCGAAGTCGACGTCGCCTGCGACTGGTTGAAGACGGCATACGGCACGAGCCTGCGCATGCGCACGCCCGCACCCCACCGCCCGTTCCAGTACTCCCGCACCAGCGTCGGCCCGCTGTCGCTCAGTACGCTGGCACTGCCGACGGAGTACTCCTACGCCACCGACCCCCTCGGCGCCGTGGCCATCACGCACGTCGTCGGCGGCCGCATGGTTCGGGAGTGCGAGGACGACGTCACCCAGGCCGGCCCGGGCGACGTCCTGGCGATCTCGCAGCCCCACCTCCCCTACACGGGCCGCGTTTACCACGCCGACCTGCGGGCCGTGACGGTGCCGCTCGCACAGGTACGGGAGGCCGCGGGTCACCCGACCGGACAGAAGGCCCGCCCGCTGCGCTTCACCCGCTTCACCCCCGTCTCCCGCGCCATGGCCGACCAGTGGAAGCGGACCGTCGACTACGTCGAAGCGAGCGTCCTGGCCCTGCCGACGGGCAGCGCACCACTGGTGGTCGACGCCGCCGTCAGGCTGCTCGCCGCCACCGTCCTGGCCGCCTTCCCCACCGACGCCGACCCCGAGCCCGTCCTCGCGGACACCCGCGACGCGACGTCCGAGACCGCCCGTCGCGCCGTCGCGTTCATCGAGTCGAACCCCGCGGCCGAAATCGGCCTGGCCGATGTGGCTGCCGCCGCCAGCGTCACCCCACGGGCCCTCCAGTACGCCTTCCGACGCCACCTCGGCTCGACCCCCATGGCCCACCTGCGCCGCGTACGCCTGGCGCACGCGCACGCGGATCTCGTCGCGGCGGATCCCACACGGGACACGGTCACGGCCATCGCCCACCGGTGGGGCTTCCACCACCAGGGGCGCTTCGCCGCCGCCTACCGCGAGGCCTACGGACTCCCTCCCCGGGACGTGCTCGCCGGATCCTGACCGGTCCGGCCGGCGTCTACCGGGGTCGGGCGTCCGCGGGCCGGACGACGACGAGGTGTTCCCCGTGCACGGAGGCGTCGAGGCCCGCCTCGCGCAGGATCACGGCGAGGGCCGTCCGGAGCGCCTTGTGCAGACCGGCCAGGGCGGTGAGCCGGCCGATATCCTCCTCATGTCCGTGTATCTGGACGGTGGGCCGCAGCACCTCACGGGCTACCCACCCCACCATCACCCCCTCGGGGGCCGTCCACACCCGCAGGCCGTCCTCCGTAGGCGTCGTGGTGTCGAACCCGGCGCGGCACAGGACCCGCCTGACCCGCTCGCACTCGTCGTCGCCTGCTTCCTTCGGGAGATCGGCGTCCGTTACGGCCTGTGTGGGTTGCATGCATCCACTTCAGCGAGCCGGCGCCCGCGGCAAAAGCCACTTTGCGAATAGATCCCGGGGCGGCATCCGGAAAACGACGCGGTCTCCCGACCCGGCCGCGCCCGGTGCGCCGATCCGACCGCGGCCCGAGCAGTCAGGAGTCGGGGTGCAGGCCGGGCCCGAGGGTCGGGCCTGCCAGAGGGGTGGGGGAGAGGTCGGCGGGTTCCTCGCCGGGCTCCAGGAGCGTGTCGGCGGCGCCGACGATGAGGCTGTCGGGACGGCCTACCGCATCCGCGTCCTTGCGGTCGTAGTCGATGCGCCACAGCAGGCTGCGCATGGCCTCCAGACGGCCTCGCCGCTTGTCGTTGCTCTTGACCACCGTCCAGGGCGCGTGAGCGGTGTCGGTCGCACGGAACATGGCCACCTTGGCAGCGGTGTAGGCGTCCCACAGGTCCAGGGAGGCCAGGTCCGTGGGCGACAGCTTCCACTGCCGCACCGGATCGACCTGGCGGATCGCGAAGCGGGTGCGCTGCTCGGCGCGCGACACCGAGAACCAGAACTTGACCAACAGCACTCCGTCCTCCACGAGCATGGCCTCGAAGGCCGGGCACTGCCGCAGGAACACCTCGTACTGTTCCGGCGTGCAGAACCCCATGACCTTCTCGACGCCGGCGCGGTTGTACCAGGACCGGTCGAAGAAGACGATCTCACCGGCGGCCGGCAGATGGTCGACGTACCGCTGGAAGTACCACTGGCCCGCTTCCCGCTCGGTCGGCTTGGCCAGGGCGACGATGCGCGCCCCGCGCGGGTTCAGCCGCTCGGTGAAGCGCTGGATCGTGCCGCCCTTGCCTGCCGCGTCCCGGCCCTCGCAGATCACCACCAGCCGGGCACCGGTCTCCTGGACCCAGCGCTGCATCTTCAGCAGTTCGATCTGCAGGATCCGTTTCGTCCGCTCGTACTCCCGTCGTCTGACCTTGCGGTCGTACGGATAGTTCTCCTGCCAGGTACGGATGGGCGCGCCGGACGCGTCCAGCAGGACGGGCTGCTCCGGCCGGCGGTCGTCCACGCTCAGGCCGGAGAGCAGGTCGTCGGACGCCTGCCGGTGGGGATGAGGATCATTCACGCCACGCGTCTACCCGGACCGCGGACACGTATGGCGCAGCTGGTGCCTCCGCTGTGGGCGGTTGGCCCGGCAAGGGCAGGGCAGGGGCACATCAGGAGCAAGAACGCGTCCGCTACACCGGGATCGACGCGCAGGACCGGCGGATCCCACCACACGTGCTGGAGGAGGACTGAACGTGAGCGGTGACAAGCAGGCGAGTGAGGTCGGGAAGCTGCGGCAGCAGGCCGAGGAACTGGAACTGGAAGCACAGCGGGCCGGTGATCCCGCGGAGCGGGAGCGGCTGATGGAGAAGGCTGTGAGCCTGCGCGCGAAGTGCCAGGAGCTGGGTGGCCCGGAAAGCGCCACGATGGACCCGATGTAGGGGTCCGGCGGACCCTGGTCGGACGACCCCGGGTCCGCCGGACCCGGACACACACCACCCAACCTCAGGGGGTCTCTGTGGCAGCCAGGTCGCAATCGCCGCGCAGGACGCAGAATTCGTTGCCCTCGGGATCAGCCAGGATCGCCCAGCCCGAGCCGTCGGGATCCCGGTGGTCGGCGACGAAGGTGGCGCCGAGGCCCAGCAGCCGCTCCACTTCCTGGTCGCGCGTGGTCCGGGGCCGCAGGCAGAGATGGATCCGGTTCTTGATCGTCTTGGGCTCGGGCACCTGGTTGAAGTACAGCACCGGGCCCTCCGCCAGCAGCACCAGGGTCTCCCGGTCACCTGGTTTGACGTCCGGATGCAGCGGCCGGCCCGTCACACTGCTCCAGAACCGAGCCAGCTCGTAGGCATCCGCACAGTCGACGGCCACGTTCTGCACTATCGAAACCATGTGTGGGAGCCTCTCTGATCTTCACGCCGAGCGCCACCCTTTGCGGGAACAAATCGGGGTCTTTGACCGTTCATCCTGTGTGGGGTGCGGGGAGGGGCGGTGTCCCCGCCCGATCCGGTGCAGTGCCCTCAGCCGCGAGGCGACGCCTCTCCCGTCCCCGCCTGTGAACGCCCTGGCCCGCCTTCCCCCCCGGCCGGCTGGGGCCGCCCCGATCGGCCATCCCCCCCGGCCGGTCGGGGCCCTACGCCTGCTCCGCCACTGCCGTTCGGTCTGGCCGTACGCCTTCCCTGTACGCCTTCGTGTCCCCGCTCACGCGAGGCGGATGCGGAAGCCGCTGCGGGGGAGCGTGGGCATCCGGGACAGCGGGATGGTCAGATCCTGGTCGGGAACGCTGACATCGAGCCCGGCCAGCTCCGTGACGAGGGCCGCCAGCAGCGTCACCGTGACGTCCTCGCCCGGGCATCGGTGCCCCTCCGCCGTCTCGCCGCCGCCCTGGGGGATGAGGTTGCGCAGGCTCTCCCCGGTTCCGTAGCGGTGGGGATCGAACCGGTACGGGTGGGCCCACAGCTGCGGGTCGTGATGCTGCCCGTACAGGTCGAGCAGGAGCAGCGTGCCCGCCGGAACCTTTTCGCCGCGCCACTGCACATCGCGGGCGGCTAGCCCGCCGACGAACGGCGCGAAGGGGTAGAAGCGGCGGACCTCGTGGGCGAAAACGGTGGCGAGGTGCCCGGACGCGCCGCCGCGGAGCGGGCCGCGGTGCTCGGGCCACCGGTGCAGGGCGTGCGCGGCGAACGTGACGAACCACGCGATCGCGACGGTCGGCCGGATGATGTTCAGCAGCTCCACGGCCGCCGCATGCGGGTCCAGGAGGGCGCCGTCGGCGTCGTGGTGCCGGGCGACCACGTCCAGCGCACTGCCGTCGGGAGCCGTCTCCCGCTGCTCGCGCACACGGACGATCAGGTGCCCCAGCGCTTCCTCCTGCCGCTTGCGGGCGTGCCGGGCGCGCAGATGGCGCGGCCCGGCCGTCGCGAATCCGTCGACCATCGCCACGCAGTCCCGTGCCAACTGCGCGCCGCCCGCCCCGGTGACGGGTACGCCGGTCCAGTCGCACACCGCCAGGGCGAGGACCCTGGCCGCCTCGTCGAAGAGGACCACCGACGCCTCCGGCTCCTGCCGCCACCGGCCCACGGCCTCTCGCCAACGCAGGAGAACGTGTTCCCGCAGCGACTCGATGCCCTTCTCGTCCTTCAGCAGGGACAAGAACATCGACTTGCGGACCCGGTGGGCGAGCCCGTCGAGAGTGTGCACGGCGCCCTGCCCGAACAGCGTGTCGAGCACCGGGTCCGGGAGTGCGGCCCGCCGCTGGACGTGCTGCTCGTCGTAGAAGAAGGCGACGGCTTCCGGGCCGCGCAGCGCGACCGTCCGGCGGCCGAGGAGGCGGGTACGGACCGTACCGTCCGGCGAAGCGCGCATGCGGTCGGGAAGCCAGGCGTAGCCCTGCGCCAGCAGCGGGAGAGTGCCGTCGGTCCATACGGACGCGGGGTTCTTGAGTGTCGGCATGGGATGCGGTTACCCGGGGCCGCCGCCCGCACACGACGCGCTCTGTCGTTTTCACCCGGATACTGGAAGCACACCGTAGGGCCTACCTCGCCGTAGGAGGGGGAGACGCAGCGCGGCAGGTGCCGTGCCGCATTGCCGCTTCGACCATCGGAGGACCGATGACCCGACGAGTGCACGAGGTGATGACGCGCAACCCGGTGACCGTGGAGCGCCTGACCTCACTGGCGGAAGCGGCGCGGGTGATGCGGGACGCCGGCATCGGGGACGTACTGGTCGTCGAAGAGGGCCGGCTCTGCGGCATCCTCACGGACCGGGACCTCGTCGTCCGCGCGCTCGCGGAGGACCGCGACCCGGCCGTGACCACCGTGCAGGCGATATGCAGCACCGAACCGCTCACGATCGGGCCCGACGACCACGTGGACGAGGCCGTCGACCTCATGCGCCGGCACGCACTGCGGCGCCTGCCCGTGCAGACCGGGAGCGGCGAGCTCGTCGGCATCGTCACCCTGGGCGACCTGGAAGTCGAACGGGACCCGGGCTCGCCGCTCGCCTCCATCGCGGCAGCCGCCGAGGGGGAGGCGCGCGGACGGTGACGGGTGCCGCGCGGCACCCGCCAGGCCGACGTCAGCCCGACGGTCACGCCGGCGGGACGCCGAAGGGCATGCCGGAGAGGTAGTGCGAACTCAGGGCCTCGCGGTGTTCGGCGTTCCCGAGGTGCTCGTCCCGGTGGAACTCCGGGGCGGCCTTGATCTGGTCCTTCGTCCGGTCCACATAGACCTTCTCCGCCGTGTGGTCGATGCGGGTCACCAGGCCGGCCGGCAGCAGTACCTCCTTGCCGAGGATCCACACGCCGGTGTCGACGACGAGATAGGCGTCGGTGACCTCGTCGGAGTGCTTGTCGACCTTGCCGACGGCGCCGTCGAGCGCCTCCACCCCGTAGCCGGTGAGGTCGGCCGCCAGGTAGTCGATGCCGGCGCGGTAGGCCCACACGTTCTCCGCCATGCGAGACAACTCCTTCGTTCGGAAACGGTGCATAGGGATCCCTCCGGGCTCCAGGCGTTCGAGGAATCCCCCTCGGCGGCGCGCCTGCCCGCGGAGGCCCGGCTCCACGCGGAGAAAATAATGCGCGTTCCGAGAGTTTGCGTCCGGGGAAAGCGGCCATAAGCGCCTTCACGGGGGTCCGCGGCGGTGAGCGGCGCGGACCTCCCGAGCGGACCCGAGCCGTGTGATGGCCTTCCCCCCGCCATCACGCGGCCGGGGCACCGCCATGTCACCTCACGGGCGGATCGTAAGGCCGTCCAGCGTGAGGTCCGAGCCGGCGCTCCGCCTGGCCGGGGTGCTCCACACCAGCCGATCAGTTTCCCGGCTTCGGCCGTACGGGTTGCCCCCGGTCGCGGCGATCGCGCGCAGGGCCTCCATTGTGGGTTCTGCGCCGGCAGAGCGGGGGCCGCTTTGGCACAGGTGCGGCAGCTCGTTGCGGTAGACCCCGAAGTTCCCGTACAGCGTCGCGCTGCCCCCTCCCGCCTCCTTGCGATGCGGTCCATCTGCGTGTCCAGCCCCTGCGCCGTGAACACGCGTGCGGCGGCGGCGAGGATCTCCTCCCTGTTGCGCCGTCCGTCAGCCCGCAACGGT
Organism: Streptomyces sp. NPDC023541; assembly: GCF_055559995.1. Lineage (NCBI taxonomy): Bacteria > Bacillati > Actinomycetota > Actinomycetes > Kitasatosporales > Streptomycetaceae > Streptomyces > Streptomyces sp. NPDC023541. Next base: position 39,121 of record NZ_JBVHJO010000013.1, on the reverse strand, counting down.
CGCTGCGCTCCTTCTGCCACCAGTGCTCGCCGGCCCTCTCCGTGCCGCCCTCGGCTCGCTGAGTGGGGGCCGCGCGTCACGCGCCTGACCGCACGGCACGACCCTGACCGCACCCGCGCGGTCAGGGTCGTACGGTGTGCCTCACAGGGCGGTGGGGAACCGGTCCCAGGCCCGGTGTTCGCCCAGCGCCGCCTTGAGCGCGTCCAGGGCGGCCGTGCTGCTGTCGGCGACCGCGATGCCCGGCTCGTCCGCCGTGATGCCGGCGGACACCAGGAGTCCCTCCACGCCGTTCCAACCGCCGATGGCCTTCCCGTGCCGGTACGCCTCGGTGACGAGCAGCAGCACGCGCGGATCGGGTGCCTCAGGGGGCAGGGCCGTTGCGGCCTTGGCGTCGCGGGCACCGTAGGCGTCCGCCCCGGCCTCGGGTACGCCGGCCAGCAGGAGGGCGTCGAACTCGACGGAACGGGCGGTGGCGAAGGTCCGCTGAACCGTCACCGGGCTGCCTTCGGGGTCCAGCGTGCCACCGGTCGGGGCCACGATGAGCGGCACCATGCCGGCGTCCAGGCAGGCTTGCCGTGCCGACCGTACGCCGTCCAGGTCGGCCGCGGCGTCGGCGACGATGCCGATCACGCGCCCGTCCGTCGGCCATGTACCGCCCAGTTGGGAGAGGGCGGGACTGGGTTCGGTCTCGACCAGCGGTGCTTCGGCTGCGGGGGCCGGAAGCCCCAGGCCCTTGGCGACCTGCTCGCAGAGCTGCGGATCGATGTTCGCCAGGACCTTCAGTTGGCGTTCCTTGATGGCCTGTTCGTAGCACTTGCTCAGCTCGAAGGTGTAGGCGGCGACGATGTGTTCGCGCTCGGGCGGCGTCATGCTGAGCCAGAACAGGCGCGGCTGCGTGAAGTGGTCCGAGAAGGACGCCGGTGCCTCACGGACCTTGGCCGCCTGGGGAATCCGTACGGGCGCCTCGATGTACGCGGCGGTGTCGGAGCCGGCGAGGAACGGGCAGCCGCCGTCGAGGCTGTTGGGCCGGTAGGGGGCGGTTCCCGTGTGCACGGCGCTCTGGTGCATGCCGTCGCGGAGCATGTCGTTGACGGGGGCGTGCGGCCTGTTGATCGGAATCTGGGCGAAGTTGGGGCCGCCGAGCCGGCTGATCTGGGTGTCGAGATAGGAGAACAGCCGGCCGGCGAGCAGCGGATCGTCCGTGACGTCGATGCCCGGCACCAGGTGGCCGGGGTGGAAGGCGACCTGCTCGGTTTCGGCGAAGTAGTTCTTGGTGTTCGCGTTCAGGGTCATCAGCCCGATCGGCTGAACGGGGGAGAGCTCCTCGGGGACGATCTTGGTGGGGTCGAGGAGGTCGATGCCCTCGAAGGTCTGCTCCGGGGTGTCGGGGAAGACCTGGATGCCCAGTTCCCACTGGGGGAAGGCGCCCGCCTCGATGGCGTCGAAAAGGTCGCGGCGGTGGAAGTCCGGATCCATCCCGGAGATCATCTGCGCTTCCTCCCAGACCAGGGAGTGCACGCCGAGCTTCGGCTTCCAGTGGAACTTCACCAGGGCGGTCTCGCCGGCCGCGTTGACCAGGCGGAAGGTGTGTACGCCGAACCCCTCCATCATCCGGTACGACCTCGGGATCCCGCGGTCGGACATGTTCCAGAGGGTGTGGTGGGTGGCCTCGGTGTGCAGGGACACGAAGTCCCAGAACGTGTCGTGCGCGCTCTGCGCCTGCGGGATCTCACGGTCCGGATGCGGCTTGCCCGCGTGGATGATGTCGGGGAACTTGACCGCGTCCTGGATGAAGAACACCGGAATGTTGTTGCCGACCAGGTCGAAGGTGCCCTCGTCGGTGTAGAACTTCGTCGCGAAGCCGCGCGTGTCGCGCACGGTGTCGGCCGAACCCCGCGAGCCGAGGACCGTGGAGAACCGTACGAAGACGGGTGTCTCCACGTCCTTGGCGAGGAACGCGGCCTTCGACACCTCGCCGGCCGTCCCGTAGCCGAGGAACACGCCGTGCGCGGCGGCGCCCCGCGCGTGCACGACCCGCTCCGGGATCCGCTCGTGGTCGAAGTGCGTGATCTTCTCACGCAGATGGTGGTCCTGAAGCAGGACCGGACCGCGCGCCCCCGCCTTCAGCGAGTGATCGGTGTCGGGCAGGCGCGTCCCCTGGGCCGTGGTCAGGAACGCCCCGCCCTGCGCCACGCTCTGCTGCTCCACCCCCGTGACCTGCCCGGTCGGGCTCACCGTGGCCGGGCCGTCCTGGTCGGCCTTCGGGGGGAGGGGCTCGGTGGGTTCCGTCGGCTCGGACAGGGGCGGCGGCACGGGGCCCGGCTTGCCCGGCAAGTCGTCCGTGGCGGCTGCCTGCGGGGCCTCCGGTGTCTTCGATACCTTCGCTGCCTGCTTCTTCGTCATGATCCTTCTCCTTGCGGCCGCCGGGGCCGTGCACGGGGCCCAACCGCCGGTCAGCTCGCCGGGTAGGGGGCGCCCTTGAGCCGTCGGGCCAGGTGGGCGGTGTTCGCGGCGAGCGTGGCCGTCGTGGCGGCGGTCTTCTCGGGTGTCTTGTCGAGGTCCTGATAGTCGGTTCCCTGCATGGCCTCGCCGACCCAGTAGGTGACGGCGTTCGGGGCGAGGGAGAAACCGACGTCGTTCAGCCCCTGGAAGAGGTCGGCGCTGACCTTGTGCGCGCCGTCCTCGTTGCCGACGACGCAGACCGCGGCGACCTTGCCGTAGGTCAGCATGCGGCCCTCGTCGTCGCTCTCGGAGATCTCCGCGTCGAGGCGCTCCAGGACCCGCTGGGCGATGCTGGACGGGTGCCCGAGCCAGATCGGCGTCGACAGGACCAGGATGTCGGTGCCGAGGATGGTGTCGCGGATCTCCGGCCAGGCGTCGCCGTCGCCCATGTCGGTCCGCACGCCGGGTTTCACGTCGTGGTCGGCGATACGGATGGTCTTGCCCGTGACGCCGTGCTCGGCGAGCGCCGCCATCGTCTGCTCCGCCAGCAGCTGGGAGCTGGACGGAGCGGGGGAGGGGGTAAGGGTGCAGACGAGCGCGACAGCGCGCAGCGGAGTGCTCCTGTTGGGGTCCATGGTGTCCCGGCTACCCCCGCACCCGGCATTGATGTCGCACGTCATGCGACTCGTTCCGCTGGCTCGACCGGTGCGCCCGGGTCCACGAGCGACGGGCGTCACTGCACACCGCTGGGAAATGCGGGCAGGTGCGACCCATGGAATGCGTGGTGTACGAGGAACTGTCCGGGCGGTCGGAAACCGTCGAGTGCGGCCTTGACGACGAGGCATGCCGGCTGGTGTTGAAACGGTTGAGGGGACTGGAAGGCGGCGAATTCGGCTGGGTGCGACTGGTGGATCCGGCGGAAGGAGAACTCTTGCAGCTGGCCGAGGAACTCGGCCTGCACCGCCTGGCGGTCGAGGACGCCGTCCAGGCACGCCAGCGCCCCAAGCGGGAGCGCTTCGGCGACGTACTGGCCGTCGCGCTCAAGACCCTCTGGTACGTGGAGGAGGAAGCGGCCGTGGAGACGGGCGAGTTGATGCTCTTCGTCGGGCCCCGCTACGTCCTCACCGTCCGGCACGGCGAAGTGGACCCGACGGCCGAGGCGGCCGGCCGGCTGGCCGCCGACCCGGCCATGCTGCGGTCCGGCCCCCTCTCGGTCCTGCACGCCGTACTCGACGTCGTCGTCGACGCCTACAGCGAGGCCGCCGAGACGGTGCGCGGCGAACTCCAACGGCTGGAGGACCGCGTCTTCTCCCCTTCCCGGGTCGACCACACCGAGGACATCTACTCCCTGAAACGGGAGGTACGCGAGTTCCGGGACGCGGTCCAGCCGCTGGTCCCGGTCCTGACCGGCCTGTTGAGCAGCCTGAGCGGCGAGGACCACTGCCCGTCGAAGGTCCTGCCGTACTTCCGTGACGTCGCCGACCACCTGCACCGCACCGAAACCGAGGTGCGGACCCTCGACGAACTGCTCAACGCGGTTCTCGGTGCCCAGCAGGCGCGGGTCGGCACCTGGCAGAACGACGACATGAGGCGAATCTCCGCCTGGGCCGCGATCTTCGCCGTTCCCACCATGGTCGCCGGCGTGTACGGAATGAACTTCGAGCACATGCCGGAACTGGGCTGGAGCTACGGCTACCCACTCGCCGTCGGCCTCATGGCGACGGCGTCGGGCTTCCTCTACCGCGCCTTCCGACGCAACGGCTGGCTCTGAGGGCGGCCGTTGCCCACAGCGCCGGGCCCGGTTTTGCCCGGGCCGGACTGACATGACCGGGGCCGCGCTGGACAGCCGAGCGGTATGAGAACTCCACCGAGCCCACCGAGCCAGGACCACGACGGCGAGCGCGAACGCGACCGAGAGCGTGCCGACACCGAGCGGGAGCGTGCCGACACCGAGCGGGAGCCCGGCGTCGGCCCGAGCGCGCTGGTCGAGGAACGTGCCCCGGACGAGCCCACCGAGTTGCCCGCACGCTCCTGGAAAGCGGTGTTCCGCGGCACGGCCAGGGAATTCGGCAACGACGAGCTGGCCGACCGGGCCGCGGCGCTGACCTACTACGGAGTGCTGGCGATCTTCCCCGCCCTCCTGGTCCTGGTGTCGCTGCTGGGTCTGGCCGGCGCATCGACGGCCGTGCGGGTGCTGGACAACCTGCAGCGACTGGCTCCCGGCTCCGCCCGGGACGTGATCACGGACGCGGTCGAGCAACTGCAGGGCCGCAGCGGCGTCGGATCGCTGATGGCCGTCGTCGGTCTCGTCGTGGCGCTGTGGTCCGCCTCCGGCTACGTGGCCGCGTTCATCCGGTCCGCGAACGCCGTGTACGACGTGCCCGAGGGCCGCCCGGTGTGGAAGGTCCTGCCGCTGCGCCTCGCGCTCACCGTCACGCTGATGGTTCTCGCGTGCGCCGGCGCGCTGATCGTGGTCTTCACCGGTCGCCTGGCCCGGCAGGCGGGCGACGCCCTCGGGATCGGCGACATCGGACTGACGGTGTGGTCGATCGCGAAATGGCCCGCCCTGGTCCTCCTCGTCACCATCATGATCGCGCTCCTGTACTGGGCGGCGCCGAACGCGAAGGGCCGCGGATTCAAGTGGGTGACTCCGGGCAGCCTCCTGGCCCTGCTGATCTGGATGGCGGCTTCGGCCGGCTTCGCGTTCTACGTGGCGAACTTCGGCTCGTACAACAAGACGTACGGAACCGTCGCGGGTGTCGTCGTCTTCCTGATCTGGCTGTGGATCACCAACCTCGCCGTCCTCCTCGGGCTGGAGTTCGACGCGGAACTGTCCCGCCAGCGCGCGGTGGCCGGAGGGCTGCCCAAGGGCGAGGAACCCTATGTCCGTCCGCGCGACACCCGCGCGTGGACCGCCGAGGACCGCCGCCGTATGAACCACTGATCCGACGGGTGGAACGGGTGCCGGCGCGTATATCGGGTAGGCGCGCCTCGACAGTGCGTGTACTCGTGAAAGGGGAGGCTCCGTATGAGCACGATAGAACGGCAGACCCACATCACCGATGAATCCGTGAGCGTCCTCGTCTCGCGGGCTTCCCGGCAGATCTCGGAACTGGTCCGCGAGGAGATGCAGCTGGCGCGGGCGGAAATGACCCAGAAGGGGAAGCGCTTCGGGAAAGGCGGCGGCCTCTTCGGCGCGGCGGGCGTGCTGGGATTCCTGGCGGCGCAGGCCCTGACGGCGACCTGTATCGCGGCTCTGGCACTGGTACTGCCGTTGTGGGCGTCGGCCCTGATCATCGCGGTGGCGCTGGCGATCGTGGCCGCGGTGATGGCGACCGCAGGGAAGAAGCAGGTGGCCAGGGCAGGTTCCCCGGTGCCCGCACAGACGATCGACAGCGTGAAGGCCGATCTGGCCGAGATGAGGGAGAAGGCGCACCGATGACCGACGCATCCCACACACCTGACACACCTGACACACCCGACGAGCGTCGAACCGACATCGGCGCACCCACCCCCGACGAGCTGCGCGAACAAGTCGAACACACGCGTGACGAACTCGGGCAGACCATCGAGGCGCTGGCGGGCAAGGCCGACGTCAAGGCGCAGGCCAAGGAGAAGGCCGCACAGGTCTCCGACCGGATCCACGACAAGGCCGCGCACACGGTGCAGCGCGTGCACGACGCGACGCCCGATCCGGTCCTGGACGCGGCGGGCCGGGTCGCGTCGACGGCCCGCGCCAACCACAAGCCGTTGCTCGTGGCCGGCGCGGCCCTGCTGATCGTGCTGCTGGTCTGGCGCAGCCGCGGTTGCCGGTGAAAGCCCGTGGCGAGCTTGTAAGCCCGGCGAATGCGGGTAAGCGCGGGCCATGATTCCCACCGAGATTCTTGCGGCCGAAGGCCAAGGAGCCCTGTTTCTCATTTTCGCCGGAGTGGTGGTGGCCGTTCTTCTGATCGGCGCCTTCTGGTACGGCAGCCGGCGTGCCGCCCGGCGCCGGCCCCCCGCCCGGCCGGCCGATCAGAATCCCGTGGCGCGGGGCCGCGAGGACTCCTGGCAGACGCCGGAGGGCGATGACGCCGGGGGCCGCGGACCCCGGGTGTGAACCGGCCGCGCATTGCGCGCAGTAGTCGAAATAGTGCAGAAAGTAGCCGCGTATGTCAGCGTGGGGACAGGAACCTCGAAAATCCCACGCACGCAGGGCCCGGTCGGCGCCTGTAGTCACCCCGGCCGGGCCCTGTCACGCCCCATACGGCTCCGGTTGAGGAGCGCGGAGGCGGAGGGAAGAGGAATATGGATGTACCCGCACACGGGGATGTGCGCTGCGTGAGGACGGACAGGCTTCCGGGCGCGCGGGGGCATTCCGTGGTGCGGTCAAACAGAGGACTCGGGGCAGTCGAAGCCGGCCTTCGGCCCGGCGGAAAAGGGCACCCATGACGGAGCGCCTCCATAGATCGGGTCTGGTCGGCGAACTCTTCGCCGAATTCGCCGGCACCATGATCCTTATCCTCTTCGGTTGTGGTGTGGTGGCCCAAGTGGTCGCCGGCGGGGCCCTGACGGACCCCGCGGGCGGTCTCGGGAACCACGACAGCATCGCCTGGGCCTGGGGTCTCGGCGTAACCCTGGGCGTGTACGTCGCGGCGAGGTTGAGCGGTGCTCACCTCAACCCCGCGGTGACCGTCGCCCTGGCCGCGTTCAAAGGCTTCCCGTGGAAAAACGTGGCCCCCTACGCCTTGGCCCAGTTGGCCGGAGCCTTCGTGGCCGCCCTGCTCGTCCGTTGGAACTACACCGAGGCGCTGGCCAAGGCCGACCCCGGTCACACCATCAAGACGCAGGGCGTCTTCTCCACGCTCCCGGCCAACGGGAACACGAACCTGCCGGTGACCGAGTGGGGCGCACTGCGCGACCAGATCATCGGCACCGCCCTCCTGCTGTTCCTGATCTTCGCCGTGACCGACCTGCTGAGCACGCCGCCCGGCGCCAACCTGGCACCGTTCATCGTCGGCCTGATCGTCGTGGCGATCGGCATGGCGTGGGGCACCAACGCCGGTTACGCGATCAACCCGGCCCGTGACCTCGGTCCCCGCCTGGCGAGCTTCTTCACCGGATACGGCGGGGCATGGCGAGATCAGTACGGGAACCTCTACTTCTGGGTCCCGATCGTCGGCCCCCTCATCGGTGGCGTGCTCGGAGCAGCCGCCTACAAGTTCCTCATCGGCCGGTTCCTGCCGACCGCCGAACCGGAGCCTCCCGGACGGGTACCGGCACCGGATGAGAGCTGACCGCACCCGGGACGGACGCGCCACGGCCCGTCCGTCCCGGCCGGTCCCGGGTCCGTGGATCCGTACCGGCTCCACGGGCCCGTCCGGGCCTCGGCCCGCACACACGGCATCCTCAAGAGAAGGCGGCACCCCATGGCTGACTTCGTCGGCGCAGTGGACCAGGGGACCACGAGCACCCGTTTCATGATCTTCGACCATGCCGGCAACGAGGTGGCGCGGCACCAGCTGGAGCACTCCCAGATCCTCCCTCGCTCGGGATGGGTCGAACACGACCCGGTGGAGATCTGGGAACGCACCAACTCGGTGATCCAGAACGCCCTCCGGCACGGCAACCTCGACGCGTCCGACCTGGCGGCCGTCGGCATCACCAACCAGCGCGAGACGACCGTCGTCTGGGACCCCCGCAACGGACGCCCGTACTACAACGCGATCGTCTGGCAGGACACCCGTACCGACTCCATCGCCGCGGCACTGGAGCGCGGCGGCCAGGGCGACGTCATCCGCCGCAAGGCGGGCCTGCCCCCGGCCACCTACTTCTCCGCCGGCAAGATCCAGTGGATCCTGGAGAACGTCGACGGGGTGCGCGAGGCGGCCGAGCAGGGGCACGCCCTTTTCGGCAACACCGACTGCTGGGTGCTGTGGAACCTCACCGGAGGCCCCGACGGAGGCGTCCACGCCACCGACGTCACCAACGCCAGCCGCACCATGCTCATGGACCTGGAGACCCTCGACTGGGACGACGAGCTCCTCGGCTTCTTCAACATCCCCCGGGCGATGCTGCCCACCATCAACCCGTCCTCCCACCCGGAGGCGTACGGACGGACGCGCACCTCCCGGCCGTTGCGGGAGGCCATTCCCATCACGGGCGTCCTCGGCGACCAGCAGGCGGCCACCGTCGGCCAGGTCTGCTTCGCTCCCGGCGAGGCGAAGAACACCTACGGCACCGGCAACTTCCTGGTCCTCAACACCGGGACCGAACTGGTCCGCTCGCAGCACGGCCTGCTGACCACCGTGGCGTACCAGTTCGGCGACAGCCCCGCGATCTACGCCCTCGAGGGCTCGATCGCGGTCACCGGCTCCGCCGTGCAGTGGCTGCGCGACCAGCTGAAGATCATCACCGACGCCGGCGAGAGCGAGCGCCTGGCCAGGACGGTCGAGGACAGCGGAGGCATCTACTTCGTGCCCGCCTTCTCCGGCCTGTTCGCCCCGTACTGGCGCTCCGACGCCCGCGGCGCGATCGTCGGACTCGCCCGCTACCACGACAACGGCCACCTGGCTCGGGCCACCCTGGAGGCCATCTGCTACCAGAGCCGCGACGTCGTCGAAGCCATGGAGCAGGACTCGGGCGTGCACCTCGACGTGCTCAAGGTCGACGGCGGCGTCACCGCCAACGACCTGTGCATGCAGACGCAGTCCGACGTCCTGGGCGTACCGGTCAGCCGTCCGGTCGTCGCCGAGACCACGGCGCTCGGCGCCGCCTACGCGGCCGGCCTCGCCACCGGCTTCTGGCGGGACACGGACGAACTGCGCACCCACTGGCAGGAGTCCAAGCGCTGGAGCCCCCAGTGGTCCGAGGAGCGGCGCACCGAAGGGTACGAGGGCTGGAAGCGGGCGGTGGAGCGCACGCTCGACTGGGCCAAGGTCGAATAGCCCGTTCCCGTGTCGTCCCGCGCCGCGCCCCTCCCCGCTCCCCGGGAGCGGGGCGCGGCCGTGCGTCCTGGCGGGGGACCTCGAGCCCGACGCGGGGTCCGGGTGCCGCCCCGACCGGATCGGACACCTCGCGCAGGAGCTGCTGCCCGCCCGCTCCACCCGGCTCCCGCTGCTCGCCGCCTACGCGGCCGGACGGCCCGGGCCGCCGGAGGAGTACGCGGACGGGCTGCTGGCACTCGGTCTGTTCCGCGAGGAGGACCTGCACGTCCCGGTCGCGGCGTGTCCGCGGGGCAGCAGCGGCGGTTGCAGATCGCGAACCTGGTGACCCGGCCGGCCAAGCTCCTCGTACTGGACGAGCCGACGAAGCACATCGCCCTCGACCTGGTCGAGGACCTGGAGGCGGCCCTCGCCGCGTATCCGGGGGGAGCGGTGGTCGCGGTCTCGCACGACCGCGGCTTCCGCCACCGGTTCCCGGGGGGAGCGCCTGGAGCTGCGAGCCGGCCACAGGCCCTGACCTCCCTCCCGGGCCCCGGGGAGGGAGGTCACAGACCTGGACCCTTATGGACTTCTTGCTCCGTATGCCACCCTGACCGTCTACCGGGTCACCCACCTGCCGCTCGACCCGGGCGACCGACCCCCACGGATGCGCCCATGTCCCTGCCGTACCCGTCCCGAGCCTTCCCCGTCGTGCTGGCCGGAGCCGTGACCGCCCTGTTGGCGGCCTGCGGGCCCTCGGCCGCCGCCGGCCCCGCGGCCCCGCCGCAGCCGGCGGCGGCGGCCACCACCGCTTCCGCTTCGGCCGCTGCCACTGCTACCGCGGCCACCACCGCTTCCGCCGCCGTCTCGTCCGCGCCCGTCTGGTCCGCCCCCGTCGACGACCGCACCCAGGAGTCGACGCTGTCGATACCCTCCGCGGGCATATCCGGGCTGCGCGTGGTCCCGTACGAGGGCACCACCGACGACGTACCCGGCACCCGGATCCAGGACCGCGGGCTCGCGGCCAGCCCGTACGGGAAGGGGGGCGGGGTCGGCCCCGGCCAGGTCGGGAACTTCCTGGTCACCGCGCACCGCCTGTCGGCCGGCGGTCCGCTGCGGAACCTGCCCGCCGTCGGCACGGGCGACACGGTCCGCGTGACAGTGGGCGGGGTGGAGTACACCTACGAGATCGTCGCGACCCGCAAGACCTCCTTCCGCTCGGCGCGCTCCCTGCAGGAACAGCGCGCGGCGGTGCCCGGCTCGCCCGGCGCCACCCCCACCCAGGCCATGATCACGATCTCGACCTGCGCCACCCCGGAGGACCACGCCGAGGGCAACTTCTGGAGCGACGCCCAGGGAAACCCCGAACACCGCATCGACAAGATCGGCGTCCTGCGCGGGACCAAGACCCCCTGAGCCGCTGCCGCGAGCCCGGTGAGCGGCCGGCCCTTCGGAAGCGGTTCCCTGTCGTGGCTGATCGAGGCCGGCGGGGGCACGGATCTGACCTCCGGGCCGTAGCCACGATCTACGGCCCGGAGCCCTACACGGCGGCGCGGCGGATGCGGGCCAGGACGAGGACCGTGTCGTCGGTGGCCTCGTCGGGCAGCAGGTTCCCGATGATGCGGTCCGCGGACTCCTCCAGCGGGCCCGTCACGGTACGGAGCTGTTCCCGCAGTGCGTCCAGGCCGGCTCCGATGTCCTGGCCGCGCGCCTCGATGAGGCCGTCGGTGTAGAGGGCGAGCACCGCGCCCTCGGGCAGGTCGATCGCCGACGACCGGAAGGGGACGCCGCCCACGCCCAGCGGGATCCCCAGGCCCTCGCCGATGGTCTGGACGGTCCCGTCCGGGTGGCGCAGCAGGGGCGGCGGATGGCCGGCGTTCGCGATGCGGGCTCGCCCGGTGTGCGGGTCGTAGACGAGGTAGAGACAGGTGGCGAGCTGGATGCCGGCCTCCTGGGCGCACTTGTCGAGTTCAGCGAGCAGCGCCTCGGGGGTGCGGGTGTGGGCGGCGAGGGCCTTGGCCGTGATGCGCAGCCGACCCATGGACGCGGCGGCCGGTACGCCGTGCCCCATGACGTCCCCGACGACCAGGGCGACCCGGTCGCCGGGCAGGTTGATCACGTCGTACCAGTCCCCGCCGACCTCGGTGATCCGGCTCCCCGGGAGGTAGCGGTGGGCGATGCTGACGTGGGCGCCCGATGCCACGGCGCTGGGCAGGAGGGCGCGCTGGAGGGTCAGCGCGATGTCGTGGACCCGCCCGTACAGGCGTGCGTTGTCCAGGCACAGCGCGGCGCGGGAGGCCAGTTCGCCCGCGAGGGTGACGTCCTGTTCGATGAAGGGTGTGCGGGTGGCGGACCGGCCGAACATCGCGATGCCCAGCACCGTGCCCCGTGCGATGAGCGGGGCGATGACGATGCCGCCCAGCCCGCTGTCGAGCAGCAGGCGGGCACGGTCCGCGTGGGCGGCGGTGCGGGTGGCGAAGTCCTCGTCGACGACGACGTGGAGCGGGCGGCCGCTGCTCAGCATCTCGTGGATGCCGGAGCCCGGCGGGTACGTGACCCGCTCCAGGCCGCCCACCAGCTCGGGCGCGGGCGGCGGCAGGACGGTGCCGGTGGCGATCCGGCGCGCGGTCAGGGGCAGCTCGGGGTCGAACCGCTCGTCCTCGTACATCCACTCGACCATTTCCACGACGGCGGCGTCGCAGAAGCCGGGCATGACGGCGTCGACCAGCTCGCGGGCGGTGACCTCCAGGTCCAGGGTCGTGCCGACCTGGGCCGACGCGCGGTCCAGGAGGTCCAGCCGCTGTCGGGCGGCCGTCGCTTCGAGCAGGGCCTGCTCGCGGTCGGTGACGTCGACGAGCAGCCCGCCCACCCCGGCCCGGGTGTCTCCCGCCCCGCTCAGCGGGAAGAAGCTCACGGAGCGGACCTGGTCGCGGTCGGGCCGGCCCGTGGTGCGCAGCCCCACCAGTGCGCCGACGAGGGGACGCCCCTGGTCGGCCACGGCCCGGAGCATCCGCTCGTACTCGCCCCCGTCGGACGTGATCATGATGTCGGACATGCGCCGCCCCAGGTGCTCCAGCACCGGGAGACCGTCCATGTCGGCCAGCACCTGGTTGAGGTGGACGTAGCGCAGCTCCTCGTCGAGCATGACGAGGCCGATCGGGCAGGTCTCGAAGAGCGCGTCGAGGAAGGCGAGGTTCGTCTTGACCCGGTTGAGCTCGTCGCCCCTGCTGGCCAGGCCCATGATCACGGAGTCGCCCGCGGTCCCGGTCACCGGGAACACGCGGAATCCGCAGTCGAAGACCCCGGTGTCGCGGTGCCGGGCGGGCATCCGCACCCGCCAGTAGCCGAGGCTCAGCCCGCGTTCCACCAGCTGGGCGGCCCCGCCGGGGGTTCCGGGGGCGGGGTCGGGGAAGAGCATCGAGGCGGGCCGGGACAGGACCTCTTCGGGAGCGTAGCCGAAGAGGTTGCGCGCACCCGGGCCCCAATAGCGGACCCGCTCCTCTTCGTCCAGCCCGATCACGGCCACGGGCACGTGTTCCAGCAGGGACCCCGGCTCGGACCGGATCGGACCGAGGGCGTCGTCGTCCGCACCCCGGGGCCGGTCCGATGGCATCAGAGGTCCCCCTTCGTCGAGGTCTCCCCTCATTGTGCCCGTCATCGGGGAGGGGGACCTCACGGCTGTCTCGCCCGGGGTGTCCGCCCGTGTGTCGTACCGACCGGTAATTCCAGCCAATTATTCCCATGCACCTGACAGGCTCCTGACACTTCGAGGTGGCTGTGGGACGCTCCCGGCACGCACTCCGCACCCCCTGAGAGGCCCAGCGCCTCGCCCACCCCCACCTGTACGTGGCATGGAGGAGCGACCCATGAGGCACACCACGCCCATCTCCCGCACCACCCGACTCGGACGCGCCGCCGGGATCGCGACACTCGTCGTCGCGGCGGGTCTGGCCGGCACCGGCACCGCCCTCGCACAAGGCTCCGCCGCCCCGGCCGCCGACCAGAAGGTCGACGGCGTGATGGTGGTCGCCGGCAACAGCTGTAGCTGGACGAACGGGAGCACCAGCGCCGCAGCCCCGAACGCCCTCACCGTCGACCGCACGACGATCAACACGCCCGGAGGCAATCTCGCCTGCGGCGGCGGCATCGCCGCCTCCCTCAACAACAACCCGGCCTTCACGTTCGACGACACGGCCGGCACGGCCCGGACCGATCTGATCGACATCACCGGCAGGCAGAGCTTCATCTCCTGCCGCTACAAGGCGACGAACATCGTGTGGGACCGCGACGGTACGAGCCGCAAGTACGTCAACCGGGCCTTCACCGCCACCAAGGCCTCGGGCAGCTTCCTGTGCCCGGGCTCCGTCACCACACCGGCCGGGGACGCGTCCATGCTGTTCCGCTGATCCGTGCCGTTCCGCTGAGCCACCGCCCCACGCCCGGCCGCCTCCCGGTCCCGCACCGGGAGGCGGCAGGCGGCCTCGTCTCCGAGCCCGGGTGTACGGCGCCACCGTGGGGGAGTCGTCCGACGTCGTCGTCAGGGCCGAGCCGGCCCTCCGCTCAAGGTGCGCCCGGCCGCGTACGACTACGACAGCGCGGACGGGAAGCAGAAGGACATCGCGAAGCTGGAGGGGTGTCCCGTCGGCCGGGCCGGGTCAGAGGGTGTCGAGGAGCATCAGGACCTCGTCCCGGGTGTCGTCGGGAGCGAGGCGCAGGGCTCCGGGCCAGCGGCCGACCTCACGCCAGCCGAGCCCGGCGTAGAAGTCCTCCAGGTCCTCTCCTCCACGGGCCGCGAGGTGGAGTTGTTCGAGCCCCAGTTCGTCGCGGGCGATCTTCCGCAGTTCCCGCATGAGGGCGGACGCGACTCCGCGGCGACGGAACCCGGGACGGGTCTGGAGGTGGTGGACCGTACCCCAGTGCCCGACGAGCCGGTCGGGAGCACGCCGGAGGACGACCCAACCGGCGAGGACGCCGTCGAACCCGGCGGTGACGAGCCGGCTCCGCTGCGGGTGCAGACGGCGCAGGAGTTCGTCCGCGACCGGTACCACGTGGCCGCAGTCGACCGGAGGGAAGGGGAATCCGGCGGCGCCCCCCGCGTTGGTGACCTCGATCCAACAGTCGATCAGCTGGTGGCGCAGTGCCGGAGCGACCTCTTGGACGTCGGTGATCTGGGCGAGTTGGGGCAGGCTCTCATCCGTCATGAGGAGGAGCATGCCAGCCGGCACGGACAAGGGGACGGGTTCCGACACCGACGCAACTTCAGGGAGCCCTCCGGTCGTTGGGTGTGGAGTGTCACGACCCGAGACCGGATGCCCGTGGTCGAGAGGGTGCGCCGCCTCGTCCTCGCCCCGCCGGTCTTCCGGCACCAGTACCGGGCCGGACGGTTGCTGCCCCGCGTGCCCGGCAGCCTCACGCTCGAAGCGGTGCTGGAGCCCGCCGAAGCGGCTCGCTGCTTCACCGGCGTACGGGAACTCATGTCCGGGCAGTCCTGACGAGGATGCGCGCCGACCCGCCGGTGAATGCGCCGTGGGCGCAGCTCAGGGGTGAGGCCGGCGTGAGGCCGACGTGCACGGTGCCGTCCTGGAGGAGGCTGCACCGGCTGATTCCGGCGATGACGAGCCCCGGGCCCGCGCGGACGGCCCGGGCGAGGGCGGCGACCCGGTCGGCCCGGGAGGTGAGGTGGGACAGCGGTGCGACGTCGAAGGAGTCGGCCGCGGCGGCAGTCCGGCACCACCGGGCCGGCGCGGTCCTGGGCGAAACGCCGGTCGCCCTGTCCCGGAAGGCTCGGTCCACCGCTTCGTCCCGGCACTGCAACACGCGGCGGCGGGCTTGCGCCGGACCTGGTAGCACCCCGGGGCGTCGGCCACCGCCGGATAGGGGGTGGGCTGTTCCGGTGGTCCGTCGGGCGGGTTCGGGGACGCTGCGCGAGGTGCGCGGCGGCCTTCACCGGTACGGGGAGATCCTGGGATCCCGTGCGGCGCGGCCGCCGCCTCCACCGTCATTCGAGCCCGGCCCGCCGGGAAGCTACGGAGACCGATGTCCCCGACCGTCGCCCCCGAAGCCACCGCCGCGGCCCTCGTGCGCCGCCCCCAGCTGTGGCTGGTGCCCACGATCCTCACGGGGCTGCTGGCCCTGCTGCTGTCCCTCCTCTACATGGGCGGCATCGTCAATCCCGGCGCGGAGCTGCGGGACCTCCCCATCGCCCTGGTCAACGAGGACACGGGCAAGCCGCCACCGGGGCAGCGGCAGAACCTGGGCGCGCAGATCACCGCCTCCATCGCCGCCGACCCGGCGGGCGGCAAGGCGGACTGGCGCGAGCTGAGCCTCGCGCAGGCGCGGGACCAGCTGGACTCCGGCAAGGTCTACGGCGCGCTGGTGGTCCCCGCCGGATTCACCGACGCCGTCACGGCGCTGCCCACGGCCGCGGCCACCCGCCTGCCGACGCTGACCGTGCTCACCAACCCCGGCAAGGGCAGCCTCGGATCCTCGCTGGCCGGTCAGATCACGACGCAGGCCGCCCACCGCGCCTCCCTCGCTGTCGGCGAACAGCTCACGGCGGCCGCCGGCGCCTCCGCTGCTCCCGCCACGAAGTTGCTGCTCGCCGATCCGGTGGACGTGGTCACACAGGTCGGGCACCCGATCGGCACCCGCAGCGGGCTGGGCCTGACGGCCTTCTACTACACCCTGCTGCTGGTGCTGGCCGGATTCATGGGCGGCAACGTCATCAGCAACGGCGTGGACACCGCCCTCGGCTACGCCGACAACGAGATCGGCCCCTGGCACACGCGCCGCCCGACGGTGCCGATCGACCGGACGCAGACGCTGCTCCTGAAGATGCTGATGACGGCCGGCATCACGCTCGTCAGCACCACGCTGGTGATGGTGGCGTGCGTCGGCATCCTGGGGATGGACGCCTCCCACCTGCCGCTGCTGTGGGTGTACTCGTACTGCGCGGCCCTCGCCGTCGGTCTGGGCGTGCAGGCCATCAACGCCGCGTTCGGCGGCATCGGGCAGCTCGTGTCGATGTTCGTGTTCATCGTGCTGGGGCTGCCCTCGTCGGGCGCGACCGTCCCGCTGCAGGCCGTCCCCGACTTCTACCGCTTCCTCTCACACTTCGAACCGATGCGTCAGCTCAGCGACGGCGTACGGGCGATCCTCTACTTCGACGCGCGCGGCGACGCCGGCCTCACCCGCTCCTGGATCATGATCGCGCTCGGTACGGTGCTGGCGCTCCTCTTCGGTTTCGCGATGACCCTCTACTACGACCGCAAGGGCCTCAAGCGGCTCACCCCACAGCCGCCCCGGCCCCAGCCGGTCCAGGACTGACCGGCTTGCCGAGCCGGGGGCGGGCGAACGGCCCATGCTTGCCGCCGACCTCGCCCGTGCTGACTGCGGTGACCCGGTGACCCGGTGACCTGGTGCCGGGTCGATCGTTTCCGGGGTGAGAGCGGCGCCCGCTGGTTCTCCGGCTTCGCGCAGGAAAGAGGGTTCGGGTGGACACCATCACGGCCAAGCGGCACATCTTCTCCATGCTGGACGTCGACGGCGACGGGGTCATCTCCCGCCAGGAGTACCTTGCCCGGCCCGAACGCGCGGCAGCGGCCCTGGGCCGGGCCGACGACGATCCGCTCGTTTCCTTGGCACGCACCGCGCACGAGAGGGTGTTCGCTTCGATGGACGCGAACCTCGACGGCCGGGTGACCTTCACCGAGTACGAGGCGTGGGCGGGCGGAGGGGCCTTCGACGAGGTGTGCAGGCCGGCCCTGGGATCACTGTTCGACCTGGCCGACGCCGACGACGACGGCCACCTGGACCGGGCGGAGTTCACCCGGTTGCGCCAAGCCCTGGGCAACCCCGCGGCCAATGCCCGTTCGGCCTTCGACGCGCTGGACGAGGACGGTGACGGCCGTATCGATCGGGACGCCTACCTGGCACAGATCCGTTCCTTCGTTACTGACGGAGTCTCTCCCATGGCGCGGGCTCTCCACGCGGAGGCCGGTCGCTGACCACATGAGACCGGTGGCTTTCCACCAAGGGGGGATGGTGGTGTCGAGATTGGGCAGGCCCGCAAGGCCCTGGCGGGCCACGTCAGGGGCTGCTAACTTGAACGAGTTCAAGTGAACGAGTTCAAATTTTGGGGCGGGTATGGCAGAGGACGTCGTCAAAAGGGTGTCCGCGCGGCAGTCCAGCTGGGCCGTGGCAGCGGTGGCCACGATGCTGCCTGGGCTGTTGATAGCACTACCCAGCGCGCTGGGCGGCCTCTTCCTGATGACGGCCATCCCCGCCGTCATACCGCTGACCCAGCGGGGTGCGCCGCACCTGTTCGCACGGTCCTGCCTGGTCATCGGTGTCGTGCTGCTCGGCTGGTCGCTGGTCGCGGCCGTCCTCGGAATGATCTTCTTCCTCCCGGCGGCCGTCCTGCTGCTGATCGCCGCCTTCGCCGACAGCGGCAACCGGCCGGGCGCGTGGGTCGTGCTTGGCGGGGGCGGCGGCGCAGTGGTCCTGATGGTGCTGGTTGCCCTGGGGCTCTACACGCCCGACGGTGGTAGTGGCGGCGGCGACACGCTCCCGCCTCCGAGCACGTTCTACCGGGCCACGGTCGATTCCCCCGACAGGTTCAGCGATGCGAAGTTCACCCGCGGGGTGCAGAAGCTGAAGGAGTACGGGGCCACCTACACCTACACCGACACCATGAACTGGCGCGGTCCCTCCTACCTCACGGTCGACTACCGCGCCGCCGCGAGCACATCCTGGCTCAAGTGGAGGATCCAGAATCTGCCGGGCGTCACCGAGGTACGCCTCTGCACCGCCCTGAGCTGCGACGGGAAGTGACGGGGCCTGCCTACCGGCGCCGAGGGCGAGGTCCTTGAGGAAGAACTCGACTGGGGCGACCAGGGTGCCTGCAGCGTCGGCCACGGCGTAGGTACGTCCCTCGACCAGCTCGTAATGCAGGCCCCTGTGCAAGTCCCGCTCAACGACCCAACCGAGGTGCAGTTGGCAGACCAGCGCCGGCCGTACGGGTCGGTGGCTTGGGCGTGCGCACCGTTGTCGCTCCGGCCGCCGACCCGGAGAGCGTCTGTGCAGCCGTCGCGGTGCATCAGGTCCCGCACGGCGGACTCGAACTGCCGATGGCGCAGCCGGTCGAGCTGCTCGATCGCGTAGCGCAGGCCCTGGGAGCGCGCCCGCCCACTGCGCTGACTCCCTCCGCCGCCACATACAAGCGCCACCACACCCACGGATGCACGGCCGGCCACCGCAGCACCAGTCCGAGCCTCTCCAGGTCCGCGTTCTGACGTCTGCGGGAACGCCGGCTCCGGCTCGAACACCGCACGGGTGGACGCCGGTTCAGGGAGTGCTCACCGGGCTGGGGAAGACGATCGGATACGAGACCGTCGGCGTCGGAACCACGACCGGTGTGTCCCAACCGGGCCACTTGATGGGGTACACCGTCGACTGCGGCCCCGGTCGCTGTTCCACCGGGGCGGCGCCGCCCATCGGTTTGCTGCCAAGGGCGAACATCGCCAGCACGAACATGACGAGCAGACCGACCTGCTTGCTGGAACCGGCGGGGTTCCGCCAGTGCGCCCGCACGATCGACCCGTTCCGTAAGTGCTCCCGGACAGACGGCATCCCGGTCCCCTTCCAGTCAGGCTGCGCTCCCCGCACAGCGGGTCCATGAAAGCACCTGGGCCTGACACCACGTCACTGCACGCTTGCCTCAAGTGACCGCTCTGTGGCGGGATGCTCAGCCAGGGGCGCCGAAGGTGGTGATCGGAGACTTGTCGTAGGTGCCGTTCACTACGTGGTGCCCTGGGATGCGACGCGCCGCGCCGCGCGGTGCGGGTGACTGGATGAACGGTGGGACATGCGGGGAAGAAGCGCGGTGGCGGCACTTGCCGAACTCATGCCTGTGGCCCACGGGGCGGCACCCCAGTCCCCGGCTACCGCGCGCGGCAGGGCCGCGACACCGTTGGCCCCCCAGTTGCAGAACCGGCAGTGGGCCGACGCCCGCCCGGCCCTGCCCGAGGCCCTCCGCGCGTTCTGACCGCGCGGCAGGATTCCGACGGCGCCGGCGTTGTCGGCCCCCGGTGTTAACGTCGCCACCATGGCGAACCGTTCATACCTCTACTCCGCGGACTCGATGCCGAACGAGGCAGAGCTCCCCAAGCGGATCCGATGCATATCCGAGCACAACTGGGACATCCCGCTCGCGCACAAGCTCATGGTGGGGCGCGGAACGACGATCGTCCCATCCATGATCTGGAACCCTCCGATCGGCATCGCCGCGGACTACGCCGACGGGACGGCACTGCTCCGCGACCTCCTGCGCGCGGTCGGCAAGGGTTTGGAGGACGACGCCGAGTTCGCCCAATGCGTGGCCAGGACCACGGCCCACCTTGAGAAGCAGCAGGCGAAGTACTTCGTCCTCGAGACCGGGGAGATCATCTCGATGTCGGGCGACGATCCGGCAGCGAGCGTGCGGCGTCTGGCGTCCGATGACATCCCCGACGCCGTTGCCAAGGCAGAGGCGGCGATCGCCGGCCAGAACGACGACTGGCTGGCCTCGGTCCGTGCCGACTGGCAGAGGCACTTCGCGTCCTTCTACAGCGAGGCGCTCTACTTCTCCTTCCCCGCCTGACGGCTCGCGGCGCGGTGCCGGGCCCGGCCTGGTCCGAACGGCAGACCCAAGGGCACTCCCGCTCCGGGCGCGGGACGGCGGCGTAACCCCGGGTCCGCACCCCGGGCCCGCACGCGACCCTCGGCATCGACGTGGAGGCACCCGCCCGGACGCGGGCCCGAAGGGCTTCAAAGCCATCCTGCGATCCTGCGGCGCCGGGTCGTTGAAAGGGCCTTCGGCCGGCCCATGAACCAGCGCCGCCTCGCCCGCGATTGCAAAATCCACCCGCACCACTCCCGAAGCGATCACCCAACTCACGGTGATCGACCTGATGAGCCGCAGGCCCACCCGAGAGTCGACTCCGAAATGCGCCGATCCGTCAGCCGGTAGCCGCCGTCACGCACCGGCGTGCGGAGTGAGCCGGGTTGTGGGCCCCGCGACGAGAGAGGCACGGACCGGGGCGGTCAGCGCGTCGACGAGCCGGGCGAACTCCGTGCGCTGCCGGTAGGTCAGGCAGGCGTAGAGCGGCATCTGCATCTTGTCGGTGATCCGCTCGGCGTGCTGCAACCACGGGATTTGGGCCGCGTCGACGGGCTGCGGATCGCGCCAGCCGTAGCGGGCCGCCTGCTCGGCACCGAGGTTGATGACCATGGCCGCCCGGGCGCTCAGCCCGCACCTGCGCACCGCCGTCAGGTGGCAGGCGCCACGGTGTTCCCGTAGTACGTGGACGCGCTGCATGGCCGCGCCGACCGGGTCGTCGGCGGGGTACGGCTGCGCGCGCCAGCCGGCGAACAGGGGCAGCGCGTCGGGGTCGGCGGCATCGATCAGCTGCTGCGCCAGATGGTTGAAGTGCTCCACGTCGATGTCGGGGGAGATGTGCGCGCGCCCCCACGCTCGGACGGCCTGCGCGTAGCAGGCGGCAGCGTCTTCCGCCGACATCACGGGCCGTCCCGCCAGCCAGCCCGTCGCCACGAGCTCCGGGCCCAGGAAGCCCTGTACCGCTTGGACCACCGGCACCGGTGCCTCGCCGAGCACTCCGAACCGCCCGCGACAGTAGAAGCCGCGACCCGGGGCGAACCCGGCACGCACACCGATCTCGGCGGTCGCCCCGTCGGACATGAACTCGTCACCGAAATCGTGGATGGGTCGCGCCACGGCGGCCATGCACTGAGAGATTTCCATGACCTGAAGATCCGGCACCCCGACTCTGCAGGTCAAGAGGAGGTTTCCTGAGGTGACCCTTTAGCTAGGCTATCGAGTCATGCTCGATGTCCGCCGCTTGTACATGCTCAAGACGGTCGCCGCCCGGGGCTCCATCACCGCGGCCGCCCACTCCCTGGCGCTCACCGCCGGCGCCGTGTCCCAGCAACTGGCCGCCCTGAGAAGCGAGGTGGGAGTCGACCTGCTGCGCCCCGACGGGCGAACCGTCGCGCTGACTGAGGCGGGCCGTGTCCTCCTCGAACACGCCGACCGGATCCTCTCCGCCATGCAGGAGGCCGAAAGCGCCATGGCGGCGGTCAAGGGCACTGTCGGCGCCACCGCCGCGCTCGCCGCGCTGCCGTCCACCGTCACCAGGATCGTGGCCCCCGCACTCACCGCACTCGGTTCATGCCACCCCCAGCTCACCGTGACCTGCTCCATCACCGACCAGGCGCAACTACGCGAACTCGCACTCGGCGCCGTCGACGTGGTGCTGGGACAGCGCTATCCCCACATGCCCGACGCGACGCCCGGTGGCATCGACGTCTCACCCCTGCTCGACGATCCACTGCTCGTCGTCACCGCGGCCGACCGGGGCGACGACCGTCCCGTCGCCCTGCGGGAACTGGCCACGCACCATCTCGCCGTACCGCCGCCGACCACGGACTGCGGAGAGGCCGTCCTGCAAGGCTGCCGACGCGCCGGCTTCACCCCCGCACCCCGCTACATCACTGCCGACATCGCCGCCCAGATCACCCTCGCCCGAGCCGGCCTCGCCACCGCGCTCGTCCCCCGCACGGCCCTCGACCCGAGCGCCCCCGGAATCCGTGCGGTCCCCATCGCGGACCACCCGGTCCGACGCCTGCTGTTCGCCGCGACCCGGCGCACCGAGAACGCGAACCCGACGACCACCGCCGTCATTTCGGCACTGCGCACAGCCGCCCGGGAGGGGCACACCGCGTGACCCTAGAGTGGCCTCATGGATCTTCAGGGCGAACTGCTCGCGCACCCCCACTCCGTGTACGACCGGCTGCGCAACACCGCGCCCGTGTGCCGCATCACGGGCACCGACGGAACCCCGGCATGGCTGGTCACGCGGTACGGCGACGTACGCGCCGCCCTCGCCGATCCCAGACTGTCCCTGGACAAGTCCCACGCCGCCGAAGGCGGTTACCGGGGCATGTCCCTGCCGCCGGCCCTGGACGCCAACCTGCTCAACATGGATCCCCCGGACCACACCCGCATCCGCAGGCTCGTGAGCCGCGCCTTCACCCCGCGTCGCACCGAGCAGTTGCGCGCACCCATCCGCGCGACGGCGGACCGCCTCCTCGACGCCCTCGGGCCGTCCGGCACCGCCGACCTGGTGTCCGCCTACGCCGCCCCGCTGCCGATCATCGTCATCTGCGACCTGCTGGGCATTCCGGAGGACCGCCGCCTCGACTTCCACACGTGGACCGACGCGCTCGTCACCCCGGACCCCGGCCGGCCCCGTGCCGCGAAGGAGGCGGTGGTGGCGATGCTGGGCTTCTTCACCGAGCTCATGGCGCACAAGCGCAGCCACCCCGCCGACGACCTGCTGTCCGACCTGATCGCCGTCCGGGACGGCGCCGAAGGCGAAGGCGGGAGCGAAGGCGGGAGCGAGGGCGGCGACGACCGCCTGAGCGAGGACGAGTTGATGTCGCTCGCCTTCCTCATCCTCTTCGCCGGCTACGAGAACACCGTCCAGCTCATCGGCAACGCGATCCACACGCTCCTGGAGCACCCGGAAGAACAGGCGCGCCTGCGCAAGGACCCGTCCTGGCTCCCGGCCGCCGTCGAGGAACTCGCACGCTACGAGGGCCCCGCGCCCCTCGCCATCCGCCGCTTCCCGACCGAGGACATCACCATCGCCGGGGTCACCGTCCCGGCGGGGGAGACGGTCCTGCTCTCGCTCTCCGCGGCCAACCGCGACCCGGCCCGCTTCCCCCGGCCCGACCACCTCGACCTGGACCGCGACACCTCGGGCCACCTCGCACTCGGCCACGGCATCCACTACTGCCTCGGCGCACCCCTGGCCCGCGCCGAGACCGAGATCGCCCTGGCCGCACTCCTGGAGCGCTATCCCACCCTCGAAGCCGCGAGTTCCGTGCCCCGTTGGAGGCCTTCCCTGCGCGCCCGCGGTCTGACGGAACTCCCGGTCCGCTACGACACGGCCCGCCTCCCGCACTGAACCCCGCCAGCTGGCCGGACATCCCTGGACCGCCGTGACCGTCACGGCGGCCGGCACCGCCGCCTACGCGGTGGCCGGCCCCAGACGGTGACCGTGCCGCCGGCGGCCCGGGCGTTGTCAGTGGCTCCCGGTACGTTGTCAGGGCCTGTTCGGTGAGGGGCGGGCACCGACGCACCACGGGGGTACACGCGATGGGTCCGACCACTGCATGGAGGGCTGCCGGGGACCACGAGCTGACGCTCGATGCCCGGAGCGGCCCGAAGCCCGTGCTCCGCTGCCGTACGGCGGCCGGGCGCGAGCTGAAGAAGGTGCCGCCCGCGCTCAAGGACGATCTACGTGACCTCCGACCCGGTGAAGACGCCGCTGCTGCCCGCGGACCCGGCCGCCCTCGACCCGCCGCCCGGCCGCCTGCACCGCACGGCGACCGAGGCGGGGCACGAGAAGTGGCGCGCGGACTGACGTACCTCTTCGGCCGGGCCGCCTGCCCCGACTGTGAGGGAGTCCTCGAAGTGTCGGAACAGGTCCAGGACCAGGACACGTACTAGCACGTACGAGAGGGCCCGGACGGGCACGAACGGAGGGGTGTCCCATGACGAGACCGCACGCGGTGGTGGCCGGAGCCGGAATCGGCGGCCTCACGGCCGCCATCGCACTGCACCGCCGCGGCTGGCGCGTCACCGTCTGCGAACGCGCCCCCGAACCGCCCACCACCGGCGCCGGTATCGGACTCGCCCCCAACGCCCTGCGCGCACTCGACGCCATCGGTGTCGACGCGGCCCGGGCCGCGGGCAGCGCCGTGCCCGCGACCATGGGCGTACGCCGCTCCGACGGCCGGTGGCTCACCCGCGCCGAGACCTCGTACATGGCGGCCCGCTACGGCATGCCCCCGATCGCCGTACCGCGTCCGGCCTTCACCGCCGCCCTGGCCGCCGCCCTGCCACCGCAGGCCCTCCGCTACGGCACCACCGTGACCGGCGTGGACGACGCCGCCGACCGCCCCACCGTCCGTACGGCCGAAGGCCCGGACCTGCGCGCCGATCTGGTCGTCGCCGCGGACGGGATCCACAGCCCCCTGCGCCGCGCCCACTTTCCCGCACACCCCGGTCTCCACTACATCGGCGAGACGGCCTGGCGGACCCTCGTCCACGCCCCGGACCTGCGGATACCGTCCATGAGCGAGACGTGGGGGAGGGGCGAACGCTTCGGCGTGACACCGCTCGCCGACGGCCGGTTCTACCTCTACGCCACCGCGCTCGCCCCGGCCGGCACCCGGTCCGCCGACCCTCGCGCCGAACTGCGCCACCGCTTCGGCTCGTGGCACGACCCGATCCCGGCCCTGCTGGACCGCGTCGGGCGCTTCGACCCCGCCGATGTCCTCCAGAACGACCTGTACGACCTGGCGGCCCCGCTTCCCCGCCTCCACCACGGGCGGATCGCCTGGATCGGTGACGCCGCCCACGCCATGGCCCCCAACCTCGGCCAGGGGGGCTGCCAGGCCATCGAGGACGCGGTGGTCCTCGCGCACCTGCTCCCGGCCGGAGACACCGCAGGCACCGGACACGACGGCGAGGCCGTCCCGGCCGCCCTCGCCGCGTACACCGCGGTCCGCCGCGCCCGCACCGACGCCGTCCGGCGCCGCGCCCGCCGCGTCGGCCGCCTGGGAGCCCTCCGCAATCCCCTCGTGGCGGCTGCCCGCGACCTGGCGGTCCGCGCCACCCCGAACCGCCTGGCCCTGCGCGGCATGGACGACCTCTTCAACGGCTTCCGCCTGCCCGACCGTACGAACGGCTCGCGACGGGAAAGGCGGGTCACGCCCGGGTGACCGAACCCCCACGCTCGGCCGGGACGTCGAGTACGGCGCCGAACAGGTCGAAGGGCCGGCCGTCCGGGGCCGGGGCGTGGGACAGGTGCTCGGGCGTGACGGCGGAGGTGTGCCAGAGCAGCGTCCCGGGCCCGGTGTGGCGAAGCCGCCGCGCAGGCAGTCGTCGAGGGCGTCCGGGTTGGCACCACGAGCCGGATGCGCGGCTGACGCGCGCCGCGGATGGTCGAGAAGGCCGAGATGGTCGAGCGCGTGTGCGAATCGGGTGCGCCGTAGTGGTGAGCGCCATCCCCCGACGCGTGGCGTGCACGCGTGTCCCGTGGAGGGGGACGATGAGATGGCTGGGAGCGTAGGCCGCAGCCGGCGGCGGCCGGAAGGAGAGCCCGCAGATGGCAGCGATCGAGCCCTCGCACGGCGATCCGGAAGGGGCGCGGCCCGCCGCGTCCGGGCCGGGCGGCCTGCTCGACGTGCTGCGCGTGGCCGCCATCCTCCTCGACGCCGACGGCCGGATCGACCTGTGGAGCCCGCAGGCGGAGGAACTGTTCGGTTACACCGCCGAGGAGGCCCTCGGGGAGTACGCGGGCCGCCTGCTGCTGCACGAGGAGCACCTCCCGGTCGTGCTGGACATGTTCACCGAGGTCATGGAGGCGGGGGTCAGCTGGGTCGGTGTCTTCCCCGTCCGGCACAAGGACGGCAGCACGCGCATGGTCGAGTTCCGCAACATGCGGCTGCTGGACTCCCAGCAGGAGTACTACGCCCTGGGCCTCGCCGCGGACCAGGCGACGGTACGGCAGGTCGAGCGGGACCTCGCACTGTCGGCCCGGCTCGTGGCCCAGTCCCCGGTCGGCCTGGGCGTGCTCGACACGGACCTGCGCTACGTCTCGGTCAACCCGGCGGAGGAACGCCTCAACGGGGTGCCCGCCGCCGAGCACATCGGCCGGCACGTCCACGAGGTGCTGCCCGCCGTGGACGCGTCCTTCGAGGCGGCGATGCGTGAGGTGCTGGCCACCGGCGTGCCCATCGTGGACCAGTACACCGTCGGCCGTACCCCGGCCGATCCGGACCACGACCATGCCTGGTCGATCTCGTTCTACCGGCTCGAGGCCCCCAACGGGACCGTGCTGGGCGTGGCCACCGCCAGCGTCGACGTCACCGAGCGGCACCGGGCGGTCGAAGAGCAACGCCACACCGCCCTGACCCTCCAGCGCAACCTGCTGCCGCACACACCGCCGCGCCGGCCGGGGCTGGAGGTCGCCACCCGCTACCGGCCCGCCCAGGCCACCATGGAGATCGGCGGCGACTGGTTCGACGTGATCCCGCTGAGCGGAGACAAGACCGCCCTCGTCGTGGGCGACGTCATGGGCAGCGGAGTCGGGGCCGCGGCGAGCATGGGTCAGCTGCGCACCGCCACCCGGACCCTGGCCGACCTCGACCTCGACCCCGCGCAGGTCCTGCACCACCTCGACCACGTCACCGAGGGCCTCGAAACCATCGCGACCTGCGTCTACGTCGTCTACGACCCGCGCACCGCGCGGTGGCACCTCTCCCTCGCAGGGCACCTGCCGCCCGTCCTCCTCCGACACGACGGCACCCGCGAACTCCTCGACCTGCCCACCGGCGCGCCCCTGGGCGGCGTCGGCGTCGCCTTCACCACCGTCAGCCTCCCCGTCGGGGCGGGCGACCAGCTCGTCCTCTACACCGACGGCCTGGTCGAGACCCGCGACGATCCCATCGACGAGCGTCTCGACGTCCTCCTCCACGCCCTCGACGACCCCGGCCGCCCCCTGGACGAGACCTGCGACCTACTGCTGGACACCATGCGCCACCCGGGCGTCCACGACGACGTGGCCCTCCTGATCGCCCGCGCCACCCCCGCTCCCACTCCCGACCAGCCCGCCTGAGCTCGGCCCCGGCCCCTGTGCCCCCTCCGCACCGGTGGTGGTGGCCAGGCGCAGGGCTGCCACCAGTTCGCGGTAGAGCGCGTCCGTCTCCAGCAGCTCCTCGTGGGTGCCGCGGGCGCGGATCCGGCCCGCCTCCATGACCACGATCAGGTCGGCGTCGACCACCGTCGAGAGGCGGTGTGCGACCGTCACCACCGCGCCCGTCGCCGCGCGGCTGCGGATGCAGTCCTGCACCGCCGCCTCCGTCAAGCCGTCCAGCTGTGCGGTCGCCTCGTCCAGCAGCAGGACCTCGGGGGTGCGCAGCAGGGCGCGCGCCAGTGCGATGCGCTGGCGCTCGCCACCCGACACGTGCGCCGACGACAGCGGGCTGTCCAGCCCTTCGTCGAGCGCCTCGACCTTCTCCGTCAGCCGTACGTCGCACAGCACCCGGCGGAGTTCCTCCTCGGTGGCATCCGGCCGGGCGAGCAGCAGGTTGTCGCGGAGGGTGCCCGGTACGACGGGGGTGTCCTGCTCGACGTACGCAAGCCGCGCCCGCAGCTCGGAGTGGCTGTAGTCGCGGTACGGCCGTCCGTTCAGGAACAGTTCGCCGTCCACCGGCTCCAGGAACCGCAGTACGAGCGAGAACAGGGTGGTCTTGCCGGCGCCCGACGGCCCGACGATCGCGGTGTGTCCGCGCCGGGGGACGGCCAGCCGTACGTCGGTGACCGCGTGCGCGGCGTCGGGACCGTACGCGGCGCTGACGCCGCGCAGTTCGAGTACGGGCACCTGCGTGCCGGTGTCGCAGTCCGCCGGGCGGCCGGTCGGAGCTCCACCGCCCGGCGCGCCCGTGGTGTCCTCGCCCTCGCCCTCGCCCTCGGCCGTCAAGTCCGAGGTCTGCCGGATGCGTTCGGCGGCGGCCATCCCGGCCTGGAGGGAGGTCAGGTTCTGGCTGAGCGTGGTGACCGGCTCCATCAGCGTGAACGCGTACAGCAGGAAGGCGATCAGGCTGGAGACCTCCAGCTTCCCCTCCCCGACCCGCCAGGCCCCGATGCCCAGGATCGCGATGATGGCCAGTTGGAGGCCGGACCCGGCGACCGTCCAGGCCAGCGCCTCCTGTCGGACGGCCCGGATGCCGTACTCCGCCGCGGACCGCGCGTCGGCCATGATCCGCTCGGCGGCCCGCTCCTCGGCACGGCTCACCTTCACGGTGCGGATCGCGCGCAGCGTGCCCTCCAGGAGGCCGCCCAGCCGGCCGATGTGCTCCTGGGAGCGCTGCTGCGCCTCGCCGATGCCCGGCATGAGGAGGGCGAAGAGCGCGGCGGTCACGGCCACGGCGGCCATGGTCGTGCCGAGCAGCACCAGGTCGAGCACACCCATCAGGACCAGGCTTCCCACCAGCATGACGGCGCCGTTGACCAGCCCGACGAACGACTGGGCGGCGGCCTCGCGGAGCAGGACGGTGTCCGAGGTCACGCGGGTGACGAGCTCGCCGGTCGGGCGGCGGGTCAGGGCGGGCACGGTGGCCCGCAGGAACCGCCGCACCATCGACTCGCGCGCCTCCAGCACGACGCGCTCGCCCACCGCGCCGAGCATGCACCACTGCCGGTACGACACGGCGGCGCCGACGACGAGGAGTACGAACAGCGCGGTCACGGGCCCGGTGAGGGAGGCGGAGTCGTTCAGGGCGTCCAGCACCCACTTGGTGATCATGGGAGTGGCAAGGCCGAGGGCGGAGCCTGCCAGGGCGAGGAGCAGTCCGACGGCCAGCGTGCCGCGGTGCGGGCGGGCGAACGACCAGAGGGTGCGCAGGCGGGGCGCGTCGAACGCGGCACGGGGCGGGGGTGTCGAGTCGGCTGCCATGCCAAAAATGGAACACGGACGTTCCAATACGGTCAAGTGAGTTTCATTGCGGGCGGCGCGCTACCGTACGCCCATGGAGCAAGACCGCATCGCGACGGCGGCCACCGAGACGGCCACCCGCGCCCGTACGCGGCGCGCGATCCTCGACGCCGCCGTCACCGTCCTGTCGGCCAACCACGCGGCATCGCTCGCGGACGTCGCCGAGGCCGCCGGTGTCGGACGTACGACCGTCCACCGCTACTTCGCCGAACGCTCCGACCTGGTGGCGGCGCTCGGGGCGGATGTACGGGAGCGGCTGCAGGAGGCGACCGTACGCGCACGGGTGGACGAGGGCCCGGCCCCGAAGGCGCTGGAGCGGCTCTGCCTGGAGTACTTCGAGCTCGGGGACCGGCTCATGCTGCTCTTCGACGTGCCGCAGTTCCTGAGCTGGGCGGGCTTCGAGGAGGAGACCGACTCCGACCGGGTCCTGGTCCGCCTCATCGAACGCGGCCAGGCAGAGGGCACGGTCGACGCCGAGGCGGACGCCGAGTGGCTGCAGAACGTGCTGTGGTCCCTGCTGTACGCGGCCTGGATGCAGGCCCGGGACTACGGCACGCCGCGCCACACCGCGATCTCCTCGTGCCTCCACACCTTGCGCAAGGCCACGGCGGCCTCCTGATCAAGTGATCACCGGGGCCGTGTCCGGCCCGTGATGGCGGTCCCGTCCGACCGGGTCGCCGCGCTTGTCCGCCGTTGCGGGCCGCACTACGGTGCCCGCGTGGACCTCTTCAACCGTTGCTGGACGGCGTTGCGTACGGCGGTCGCCGAGGGCGTCGGCGAACTCGCCGATCCGCAGGCCCGCGTGGGCACCTGCGACGAGGTCCTCACCGCGGGCGACTACCTCGGCGCCTACGTCCTGGAGTGGACGGACGCTCCACCACCTCGACCTGATCGCCCACCTCCCGGACGCGCGGACCCGGCCGCCCGAGGAGGGCCTGGCCCGCTCCCGCGCCCTGCTGGAGCGGATCGCCGGGGCGGCGTTCCCCGCGTCGTTCACCGACCGGGACGCACTGTTGGTCGGCACCGGCCGCTGCGCGCCCACCGACGCGCAGCGGGCCGAACTGCGCGACGCCGCGGTGAAGTTCCCGCTCGCCCCGGGCTGACCCCACCACGCCCGGAGGAGGCGCGGGACCCGTCGGCGCGCACCGCACGGGCGGCCTGCGTCCGCCGTTGTGAGACCGCTACGGGGCGGTGCGCACGGGGAAGGTGAAGCGGTAGCCCTGCGAGGTCAGCCAGGGCAGGTACTCCTTGAGGGCCGCGACGGTCTCGCTGCGGTCGCCGCCCCCGTCGTGGAAGAGGACGGTCGGCTGCCGGGGAAGCTTCTCCTCGACGGCCGAGATGATCGCCGGCAGACCGGGACGGCTCCAGTCCTTGGGGTCCACGCTCCAGCCCAGCGGCCGCATCCCGCTCGCCGCCGCTATCGCCCGGCTGTCGGGGGTGAAGGCGCCGCCCGGTGCGCGGTAGTAGCCGACCGGCACCCCGGGTGCGGCTTTCTCGATCATGGCCTTGCCCTCGAGGATCTGCTGCTTCTGGAAGGCGACGGGCTTGTGGTCCATGGTCACGTCGTGGTCGACGGAGTGGTTGCACAGGCGGTGACCGTCGGCGGCGACCGCGCGCACGAGCTCCGGGTGCTTCTGTGCCTTGGTCCCGATCATGCAGAAGGTGGCCTTGACGTGGTTCTTCCGCAGCACCTGGAGGACTTGGGGCGTCCAGCGGGGGTCCGGCCCGTCGTCGATGGTGATCGCGACGTCCCGGCCCGGGCCCTGCGCCAGCCGGGAGATCCCCAGCGGGATGCCCGAGGCGCTCCGGGCGGCTCCCGGGTTTCCGGCCGACGCGGCGGAACCCGAGGGCTTCGTTTCCGCAGCCTTGTCCGCCGAGCCGTCCGTGGCGGCGAGGGCCGGGGTACCGGACACGGCCAGGATGCCCAGGACGGCCGCCGTGGCGGCGGATCCCGTCCGCCGCAGGCGGCGGGCGGAGATGCTGGTGATGCCCATGAAGGCGCTCTTCCTTTGCGCTCGACCCCCCGATCTCCCATTTCCGATCCAGGCTAGGTCATATGTCCGGGATGCCCGGTCGGTCGATCGGCCGGTCCGGCGGCCCGTACCCCGCCGATACGGGCCCGGCGGCGCATCGTGCCCCGACACGTGTGAGGAGTGTCACCGACCACGGGGGTCCGGCGCCGCCGGCTCATCGCGATGTGCAGGGGTCCGCCGCCCGCCGCGCCGACCGCGGACCGGAACAGCTCGACGGCCCAGCCGACGGCCGGCGCCGTCCCGGCAGCCCGCAGGGGCGTCCACCGCGGCGCGACCAGCACCACGAGGGCCGGCGGCAGCACAGCGCAGAGCGCGTCCCCGCCGTACGCGGCCACGGCGCCCGCCGCCGCGGCCCGCAGCCCGAGCGCCGCGCCGACCGTCACCACGGCGGCCGCGGCCGCCACCGGACGGATCCGTACGGCGGCCGGGTCGCGGGGCGGAGCCGCCGCCGCTTCGCCATATGGGAGTCACCGGGAAATTCTCCGCCAACCGGCCCCGGGCCGTCCCTACGATGGCCCGATGTCGTCGATCAAGAAGTTCCAGGTCACCTTCGACTGCGCACAGCCCGAGCGCGTCGCCCGCTTCTGGTGCGAGGTACTGGGATACGTCGTACCGCCGCCACCGGAGGGGTTCGCCGGCTGGGACGACTTCGACCGAGCCCTGCCGCCCGAGCGCCAGGGCTCGGCGTTCGCGTGCGTCGACCCCACCGGTGTGGGCCCGCGGCTGTTCTTCCAGCGCGTTCCCGAGGGCAAGACCGTCAAGAACCGCCTGCACATCGACGTGCGCGTCGCGACCGGGCTCGTGGGCGAGGAGCGTGTGGCCGCCCTCGAGGCCGAATGCGCACGACTGGTCGCACTCGGCGCGGTACGCGTGCGGCTGCTCACCGCGGACGAGCACAACGAGTCGTGCCTCGTGATGCAGGACGTCGAGGGCAACGAGTTCTGCCTCGACTGAGAAGCGCCCGCCAACCGTGGTGCTGCCGACCGGAGTCGGCAGTGCCACGGCGTGCCGACCAGTGCCACGCTCCTCCACAGCCGGCTCGGCCTGCCGCAGCCCGAGGCCCCTGATCCGTGTTCCGCGGCCTCGACGAGGAACGCACCTGGTCGTCGACGCCGCCCTTCGGCACTGGATGTCC
The DNA here is from genome assembly GCF_055559995.1 of Streptomyces sp. NPDC023541. NCBI lineage: Bacteria > Bacillati > Actinomycetota > Actinomycetes > Kitasatosporales > Streptomycetaceae > Streptomyces > Streptomyces sp. NPDC023541. Next base: position 6,984 of record NZ_JBVHJO010000013.1, on the reverse strand, counting down.
GTCGCGTTGCAGCCCGCCAGGTGGTCGACCTCCCCGGCCCGGGCCCGTGACAACTGCCTTGCGCCGCCGACCGGGTGATGAGCGGGCCCTGCCCAGCCGCACCGTGCCCCGGCCCGTACTCCCGGCCACGCCCCGCGGCGGAGTCAGGCGTTCGCGATCACCAGCAGGGTGCGGGCGGGGGACGGGCCCGACAGGCGGCAGCGGTGCGGGACTTCGCCGCGGTGGTGGGCGCTCTGGCCGGCGCGCAGGGTCAGCGGCTCCTCGCCCTCGACCTCCAGGACCACCTCGCCCTCCAGTACGTAGAGGAAGTCCTCACCCGGGTGCTCGAACCATCCGCGCTCGCCCTGGCCGGGCTCGAAGTGGTGCTCGTACGCCTCCATCAGCGCGCTGCGCCCGCCGGGGATGAGCGCCTGTGCGACCTGCCCCGCGGACTCCTCCACCCGGATCACCTGCGGGTCGCTCTCGTGGCTGACCGCACCCGGGCGCGCGGGCGGCCTCAGGAAGGCGCCCGGGCTCACCTCCAGGGCCTCCGCGATCCGGTAGATCGAGCTGAGGCTGGGCGTGGTGAGGCCGCGTTCGAGCTGGCTGAGGAACGGCTGAGAGAGGCCTGAGCGGGCGGCGAGGACGGCCATGGAGACGCCGCTTCGCTTGCGGCAGCTCCGGATCACCCGTCCGACCTCGATCGCCTCGGGCGTGGGTTCGGGTCGAGACACGCTGGTGAACGTACCTCATCGCTGATCAAGGGCCGGAGGCCCCGGAGAGGTTTCGCACTGCCGCAACACTCCCGTCATAAGCGTGGTCAATTATTGACCTCACTTATCGACGACCGAGGAGACGCTCCGTGCACGCCACCCCTTCACCGCCCGGCCGGACCCAGGCCCTCGGCCGACTGGGCCCGGCTCTGGGCCGACTGGGCCCGGCCGGGGGCGCGGCAGCCGCCGTGCTCGCGCTCTGGTACCTGCTCGCCCGGTCCGGCGTGGTGGCCCCGGCCCTCCTGCCCACGCCCACCGAAACCCTGGCCGCGCTCGCGGACGGGGCCCGCAGCGGCACCCTGACAGCCGATCTCGCCGCCAGTCTGGCCCGCGCCGGACAGGGTTTCGCGCTGGGCGCCCTCATCGGCAGCGCACTCGGCTTCGCGACCGGCTACCTGCCGAAGCTCTCCGCCGCCGTCACCCCCGTCGTCTCCTTCCTCCGCCCGATACCGGCCATCGCCCTGGTGCCGCTCGCGACCGCCTGGTTCGGCATCGGCGAGACCGCCAAGCGGCTCCTGATCGCCTACGCCGTACTGCTCGCCGTATGGCTCTACGTCCACGACGGCGTGTCCCGGGTCCCGGTCTCCCACCTGCGCGCGGCCCGGACCCTGGGCGCCCCGCTGCACCGCCGGTTCGTCGAGGTCCTGCTGCCCGCTGCCGCGCCCGCCGTCCTCGCCGCGCTGCGCTACGGGGCCTCGGTGGCGCTGCTCGCCCTGGTGGCCGCCGAACTGGGCGGCGCGGACAGCGGCCTGGCCTACCGGCTCCAGGTGGACGGCCAGTTCCTGCGCGTGGACCGGATGTTCGCCGGGCTCCTCGTCCTCGGGTCGCTCGGCGTGGCCGTGGACCTCGTACTCGCCGCGATCGGCCGCCGGTTCGTGCACTGGAGGACGTCATGAGCCTCGCCGTACGACTCGAAGGGCTGTCCGTCCGCTACGGAGCCGCCCCGGTCCTGGAGAAGACGGACCTGGAACTCCCCGCAGGGTCGTTCACCGCCCTGCTCGGGCCCAGCGGATGCGGCAAGTCGACCGTTCTCGGCGCCGTCGCCGGCTTCGTACCGCCCGCCGCGGGACGGGTGACAGCGGGCTCCCGGCCCGTCCACGGGCCGGGACCGGACCGCGGCGTCGTCTTCCAGCACTACGCGCTCTTCCCCTGGCGCACCGCACGCGGCAACGTCGAGTTCGCCCTCAAGCGGCTCGGCCTGCCGCGCGCGGAACGCCGCCGCCGCGCCCTGGAGGCCCTCGCCGAGGTCGGCCTGACCGACGGCGCGGACAAGTACCCGGCGCAGCTGTCGGGCGGGATGCAGCAACGCGTGGCACTGGCCCGCGCCCTGGCCGCCCAGCCCGAAGTGCTGCTCATGGACGAGCCGTTCGGGGCCCTGGACGCCCTGACCCGGACCCGCATGCAGCGACTGCTGCGGGAGCTGTGGCAGCGCCGCGGCACCACCGTCCTGTTCGTCACCCACGACATCGACGAGGCGCTGGCCCTCGCCCAGCGGGTCGTCGTCCTCGGCGGGACCCCCGGGCGGGTGCTCGCCGACCACGCCGTCCCCGACGGGCCCCCCGACCCGGACCTGCGCTCGCTCGTCGCACGTCACCTCGGCTCCGACCGATCACCTGCTCCCACCGTCCCCGGAAGGGCACCCTGATGACCGGACCCAGACCCCGCGCGGCCGCCGCCCTGCTCATGGCGGCCCTGCTCTGCACGCTCGCCCCTGCCTGCTCCGGCAACGGCTCCGCTGACCGCGGTGGCGGCCGCCCGGCCGTCTCCGTCGTCGGCAGCGACCACCTCGGCGGAGCGCCCCTCCACGTCGCCCAGGAACGCGGGCTCTGGTCCGCCGAGGGCATCGACGCCACCGTGACCACCCAGCCCACCGGACGCGACGCCCTCAACGCCGTGCTGGGCGGCCAGGCGCAGCTCGGCGTCGTCGGAGACCTGCCCGCCGTGACCGCGGCCCTGGGCGGACGCGACCTGCGGATCGTCGCCGACCTGTCCCGGTTCTCCGACTGGCGGCTCCTTACCCGCTCCGACCGCGCAATCACCGGCTTCGCCGCCCTGAAGGGCCGCAAGGTCGGCGTCCCACAGGGCACGAACGTCGAGTACGCCCTGTCGCGGATGCTGGGCTCCGTACAGCTGACGGCCGCGGACGTGACCGTCGTCAACCTCGCCCCGAACCAGGTCACTTCCGCGCTGGCCCGCGGCGACATCGACGCCGGCGTCACCTTCCCCAGCTTCTACGAAGCCGCGCGCACCGCGCTCGCAGAGCGCTACGCCGAGCTCGCGTTCACCGGATACACCGCTCGGACCCTGCTGGTCGCGGGCCCGAGGACGAGCGACGAGACCACCGCCGCCGTCCTGCGCACCGTACTGCGCGCCCAGCGCGAGATCGGCGAGCACCCGGCGCGCGCACGGCAGGCCGTCGTGGCCCAGTCCAAGGGCGCGTTCCAGGCCGGCTACGTCGACACCTACCTGCCCCGCTACACCTACGGAGCGACCCTCTCACCCGACCTGCTGACCCAGCTGGAGCAGGAGGCCGCCTGGGCCAAGGCCGCCCAGGGGCTGCCCGGCGACGCCGACCGCGCGGCGCTGCAGCGGTACCTGAACCCCGGACCCCTGACGGCCGTCGACCCGGCCGCCGTCACCGTTCGCTGACCACACCCCACAAGGAGACCGATCACCATGACCCCCACGAGCCCCGAGGCCGTCGACCAGAACACCCTGCGCCGCCGCGGCGTCGGCCTGATCGCCCACGACCCCGAGCGCAGCTACGGCGGCTACACCCTCTACACCCCGATCACCAGCGCCGGCGAGATCCACCTCGTCGACATCGAGGGCCGGACCGCGCACACCTGGAACTCCCCGCACCCGCCCGGCCGCCAGGCGCAGCTCCTGCCCAACGGCAACCTCTTCTACGCGGCCAAGGACACCGCTGGCCCGACCCTCTTCCCCATTTGGGACGTGTATCACGGCGGCATCTTCCAGGAACTGGCCCCCGACTCCACGGTGGTCCGCGAGGTCCGGCACCCCTTCCACCACCACGACGCCTCGCTGCTGCGCAACGGCAACCTCGTCATCACCGTGGTCGAACCCCTCGCCCCCGCCGATGCCGCCCGCATCCGGGGCGGCATCCCCGGCTCGGAGGCCCCGGGCGGCGTGATCTACGGCGACGTCGTGTACGAACTGACCTGGGACGGGCGGGAGGTGTGGCGCTGGGCCGCCATCGAGCACCTCGACCCCGAGGACTTCCCGCTCAACCCGCACTTCGCCCGGGAGCACTGGCCCATGGCCAACACCGTCAACGAAACCGCCGACGGTTCCATCGTCCTGGGCTTCCGCAGCACGTCCTGCGCCGTAGCCGTCGACCGCGCCGACGGGTCCGTGCTGTGGCACATCGGCCCCGACGTCCTGGCACAGCAGCACCATCCGCACGAGCTGGCGAGCGGCAACATCCTCGTCTTCGACAACGGCACCTACCGCGACACCACCTCCGTGCCCTACTCGCGGGTGCTGGAGCTGGATCCGCGCACCGGCAAGGAGGTGTGGTCCTACCAGGACAACCCGCCGCAGAACTTCTACAGCCCGTACATGTCCAGCGCCCAACGCCTGCCGGGCGGCAACACCTTCATCGCCGAGGGCTCCTTCGGCCGGCTCTTCGAGGTCACCCCCGACGGGCACGTGGTGTGGGAGTTCGTGGTCCCGCAGTTCCGGTCGTTCGGCGACGGCGTGGGCCTGGAGTCCTCGGCCGGCGCCCAGAACTCCGTCTTCCGCGCACACCGCTACTCCGCCGACCAGATCCCCTGGCTGGGTACGACGGCCTGACACCCGCGCGGGCATCCTCCGCCGACATCACGGACGAGGGCCGTCACACATGGTGCATATCGTGTGCACGGCCGCCGGGCCGGTGCCCCCCGCGTGATCGGACTCCGTACACGACTCGGCGGTGTCCTGCCTTTTGCTCCCTGATCCGGCCTGATCGACAAGACACCTCCCGAGAAGCCCACCTCATGCCCATCCGCCGCCACTTCCTCGCCGGCTCCGCGGCCGCCGTCGGCCTCGCCCCGCTCTCCGCCGCACCGGAGGGGATCCCGGTCGTCGCCTTCACGACCGGGCCGGTGCGTACTGCGCCCAGTCCACGATCCGCACGGCCGCACCGGCCGCCTCCCTGCCCCGGCAGTGCGCGTGGTGCCTGCGGGCGATGCCGTCCAGGTCGAGATGCGGCCCGAAGGCGGGATGAGCCGCCAGTCGCCGCGCGTACGACCACAGACGGGGGTGGTCGGTGATGCGGTACACCGCCGCCGCGTCCAGGTGCCAGCGGTGCACCGTGTCCAGCTGCACCAGCGTCACCCACACCTCCACGTCCGCGGCGCTGAGCTGATCGCCCAGCAGGTAGTCGGCGGCGGCCAGCTGCCGTTCCAGTGCACCCAGCCCGCGCAGCAGGGTGGTGAGCGCGACGTCCCGCTCCGCCGCGTCGGCACCGGACCGGCCGGCTCGTTGCGCCGCCGTGTTGATGCCGTGCTCGCAGAGCCGGCCGACCTCCTTGATGCGCGCCTCGGCGCCTTCCGGGTACAGGCACGGTCCGGAGACCCCGAACCGCCGGGTGAGGTCCTGGACGATGTCCGGGGCGTGCGTGCTGACGATCCGTCCGGTCCAGCCGTCGCTGAGGACCGGCGCCAGCGCAGGTCCTGGGTACAGGTGCGAACTGGCCTCGTACAGCGGACGCAACGCCGCGTACCCGCCGTCGGATGTGTCCGGGACGGCGGGCAGCGATGTCATCGGGAGGACGTCCTGCAGGCCCAGCAGGCTGTGCGTGACGGCGATCCGCAGACAGCTCGGACAGGACGGTGTCAGGTGGAGGCGGTAGCGGTGCGGAACGGCCGGGAAGCCGCTGCGCGCGTCGCGGCCGATCCTGCTCTGGAAGGACGGCGACGGCACGGCTTTCGGGTACGTGGCGGACATGCGTCTCCCTGGGTTTGCGCGGTGCCGCCTTGGTGCGGGCGACCGTAATTTCCTACCAGTTCACTAGGATTCGCCGATTGGAGTGTCGATCCGCGTCCGGACGCTGTCAAGAGGGCGTGGCGCCGCCCGCGGCCCCGCGGAAGTCGATGTTGCCGGTGGGCTGCCGGGCTTGGGCATGAGCCGCCGTGTCGACGACGTTGGGGAGGCTTTCGGCCTCGCTGGGCAGGCGGGTTCCGGACCTCGTCGGAGAGGAAGCCGCCGAAGACGAAGGAGGAGCCGAACTCCTCGGCCTCCGTGACACGGCCGGTGGTGTCGACGTAGGCGGCGAACTGGGCGGTCGTTCAGCTGTTGAGCAGCAGGCCGCGGCTGCGCAGTACGTGGCGTTCGAGGGGGCTGAAGATGAGCAGGTCGATGGCGATGCCGACGACGAGGATCAGGATGATGGCGAGGAAGACGCCGGGGAGGTCGATGTTGTTGCGGCCGTTCTCCAGGAGCTGGCCCAGGCCCAGGCCGAGGTCGGGGGAGGAGGCGATGATCTCGGCGGCCATGAGGGAGCGCCAGGAGAAGGCCCAGCCCTGCTTGAGACCGGCGAGGTAGCCGGGCAGCGCGGCCGGGACGACGACGTGCCACACCCCCTTGAGGCCGGTGGCGCCGAGGGTGTGGCCGGCGCGCAGGAACAGCGGGGGGATCTGGTCGATGCCGGAGACGAGGCCGTTGGCGATGGAGGGGACGGCGCCGAGCAGGATGACGGTGTACATCATGGCGTCGTTGAGGCCGAACCAGAGGACGGCCGGGGGCACCCAGGCGACCGAGGGCAGGGACTGCAGGCCCTGGAGGATCGGGCCGATCGCGGCGCGCACGAACTTCACCCGGGCGACCAGCAGTCCGAGGGGGGTGCCGATGGCCAGGGCCAGCAGGAAGCCGAGCAGGCCGCGGGAGACGGAGGTCCAGATGACCTCCAGCAGCGTCCCCTTCAGCCACATGTCGGACAGGCTGTCCCACACCGCGGCCAACGGGGGCAGCTTGTTCTCCTCGGTCACGCCCAAGGAGACGAGGAGCTGCCACACGGCGAGCACCAGTGCCACGGCCAGGACCGGCGGGAGCGCCTTCTCGACCAGGATCTCCCTGACCGGCGAGCGGCGGACCTCGATGGCATCCAGGGCGTCGAGTCCGGCCTCCAGCCGCGCGAGGTCGTCCGTTGTCGCCTTCGTTTCAGTGCTGGCCATGGCGGCGGATCTCCCCACGCAGGTGTTCAGTGATCTCGAGGGACAGTTCGGCG
>NZ_JBVHJO010000012.1:0-224531 GCF_055559995.1 Streptomyces sp. NPDC023541 | reverse complement strand
GGCAACACCAAGCCCGCACCAGCCACTACAAACGACGCGGCCACACACCACCAGAAGCCAACAAACCATCAAAGCAAACACCGTTGCAGTACTAGAAGCCGAGCAGCGGCCTAGAAGCCGAGCAGCGACTGCTCGGCCCAGATGGTCTTGCCGACCGGGGCGTGCCGGGTGCCCCAGCGCTGGGCCAACTGCGCCACCAGCAGCAGACCGCGCCCGCCCTCGTCGAAGGTCCGGGCCCGCCGCATGTGCGGGGCCGTGCTGCTGGCGTCGGAGACCTCGCAGATCAGGGTGTCCTTCTCGTGGATCAGCCGCAGCTGGATGGGCGGCTCGCCGTACCGGATGGCGTTGGTGACCAGCTCGCTGACCAGCAGTTCGGTGACGAAGGACGCCTCCTCCAGCCCCCACGCCGCCAGCTGGTCCGTGGTCTGCCGGCGGGCCTGGGAGACGTCGGAGGGATCGGAGGTCAGGTCCCACACGACGACCTTGTCGGCGTGCAGGGCCCGCGTCCGCGCCACGAGCAGGGCCACGTCGTCGTCGGGACGGTGGGTCAGCAGCGCCGTCAGGACCCGGTCGCAGACCGTGTCCAGTGTGGAGGCGGGCTGCGCGAGCGCCCCGAACATCGCGTCCAGGGCCTCGTCGATGTCCCGCTCGCGCGGCTGCAGCAGCCCGTCCGTGTAGAGGGTCAGCACGCTGCCCTCGGGAAGGTCGACCTCCAGCGTCTCGAAGGGCAGGCCGCCCAGGCCCAGCGGTGGGCCGGCCGGCACGTCCAAGAGGTACACCGAACCCTGCGGGGAGACCACTGCCGGCGGCGGGTGACCGGCCCGGGCGAGCGTGCAGCGCCGGGTGACCGGGTCGTAGACCACGTACAGGCACGTCGTACCGATGCCGCCGGCGCTCTCGTCGACGGCGTCCCGGCCGCCCTCATCGTCGGACAGGTGGATGATCAGGTCGTCGAGGTGGGTGAGCAGCTCGTCCGGCGGCAGGTCGACGTCCGCCAGCGTGCGTACGGCGGTGCGCAGCCGGCCCATCGTCGCGGAGGCGCGGATGCCGTGGCCGACGACGTCGCCCACGACCAGGGCCACCCGCGCACCGGAGAGCGGGATCACGTCGAACCAGTCGCCGCCCACACCCGCCTCGGTACCGGCCGGAAGGTAGCGGGAGGCCGTCTCCAGCGCCGGGTGGTCGGGCAGCGTCTGCGGGAGCAGACTGCGCTGGAGCGTCATGGTGCTGGTGTGCTCCCGCGCGGACCGGTGCGCCGTGTGGATGCTCGTGGCCGCCCTGCCCGCGAGCTCCTCGGCCAGCGTCAGGTCCTCCGGCAGGAAGGGCTCCCGGCTCTTGCGGCGTCCGAAGACGGCCACGCCGAGACGGACGCCGTCGGCGTGCATCGGCACCACCAGCATCGAATGGGCCCCGTGCGCACCGAGCCAGGCGGCCGCCGGGTCGCGCGCCATCCACTCCGCGACCGCCGGGGCGGTCGTCGCGTACACGGCACCACGACCCGAGGCCAGACATTCGGCGGGCGGCGACAACGGTGCGTAGACGGCCGTCTCACCGACAGCGACCCGCCCCTCGGAACTGCCTTCGACGGCCGACCGCACCGCGGTACGGCACACGGTGACGGGACCCGACGGCGGGCCGGAGGCGTGGCCGTTGCCGCGCGGCAGGGGTTCGAGCAGGTCGACGACCGCGAAGTCGGCGAGCCGCGGTACCGCCACGTCGGCGAGCTCCTGCGCGGTACGGGTGCTGTCCCCGGTCGTCCCGATGCGCGCGCCGGCCGCGTCCGGAAGGATCATCTGCTGCGTCTCGACCTCGGCCCCCGTCCGGTCGTGCGCGGCCAGGTACACGGCGCGCACGACACCGTCCCGGTCCCGCAGCGGGGCCACCGACGTCGCCCAGCCGTGCTCCGCGCTGACCCCCGTGGCACGGACGAAGGCCTCCATGTGCTGCGGCTCGCCGGACTCCAGCGCCAGGCGCATCCGGTGCTCGGTCTCCTCGCTCACCGGGTCCGGGGCGATCTCCGGCAGGCGCAGCCCGAGCATCTCGGACTCCGTGAGGGACAGCGTGCGCTCCATGCCCGCGTTCGCCCGTACCAGCCTCAGATCGGCGTCGAACACCGCCAGAAAGCAGGGCGACTGGGAGAACGACCACTCGTGCAGCGGATCGCCCCACGAGGAGCCGTCACCGCCCCGCCCGCCCGCCACCGCGGACACCACGTACCACTTGGTGCTCCCGCCGGTGGACGTCCAGCGGTGCGCGAGCAGCCCCTGTTCAAGGCGCCTGCCGTCCCGGTGGCGCAGCGTCACGGTGCCGCTCCACCGCTCCTGCTCGGGCGGGATACGGCGCGCCTCGTCGCCGACGGGATCGGCCAGCAGGAACTCGGCGGCCCGCCCTACCACCTCGGCGGGCGCGTAACCGAGCAGCCGAGCGGCGCCTTCACCCCACTCGGTCACGATGCCCTGCTCGTCGACGGCGGCCGTCGCCGTGTACGCGGGCTGCTGGGGGGCATCGGTCTGCTCCGGCCGCTCACCGGGAGGGGTGGGAAGTTGCTCCATCGCCGCTCATCTCGCCCTCGCTAGATCCGTCACCGCTGTCCCACGGGACCTGCACGGCCAGGGGCCCCACTGACAAGCATCATCCGCCGGGGCAAGGAGCACCAACGCAGTGCTGCCGTGAGGGGTGTCCGGCCGGCCGGTGCGCCAGCACGAGGGCGAGGACCGCGTCGCCCGCCCGCCACACCATCGCGCGGCGCCGTCCGCCCAGGACGGGCGGCCCGAGGCCGAGGAGCACGACGCGGCGCGGGGCGGCACCGAAGACGGAGCTCCGGTCCGCCTTGACCGCGGCCTCCTTCAGAGCCCAGGCGGCGGCCGCGGCCTCGGGACCGTGCGCGGCGACCAGGGCGAGCTCCCCGGGGGACAGGACGTGGTCCGCTACGCGGCGTACCGCGGCCGCCGAGGCGGTCTCGCACAGGTCCACCCCGACCGGATCCGGTGCGAGGGCCGCCGCCACATGCCGGGCGGTGTGGCTGATCGACACGTGCACCGCCGGCACCGGGACGCCGCCGACCACGACGCGCGGACTGCCGTCGTCGCGCGGCAGGACCTCCACCTCGCCCGGCGGCACGGCGAGCGCTTCCTCCACCAGGCGCTTGGCGAGCAGCCTGCCCTGCGCCCACTCGGCCCGCCGCCACGCCGGCAGCGCCTGAAGCACCCGCCGCTCCGCCTCCGAGAGGGGCGGTGGCCGGTACGGTCCGGAGCGCCGGGCCACGGCGAGGGCGGCTCCGCCCCACCGGTGGACCGGGCCCGGGGCGAGCGGCGGGAAACCGGGCCGCACGGCGCTGTCGCCGCTCATGCGGCACGCACCGCGTCGAGCCCGCTCAGCTCGTGGGCGAGTGCGGCCACGGTGTGGCGGATCTGCCCGGACGTGTGGTCACGGGTGACGAAGAAGCGCAGCCGTGCCATCTCCTCCGGTACGGCCGGGTGGAGGATCGGGTTGACGCTGACGCCCCGCCGGAACAGCGCCTCCGCCAGGCGCAGCGCCTTCAGCGAGTCACCGACGATGCACGGGACGACCGGCGTGCCGTGGCTGTCCCCGGTGTCGACGCCCGCCTCGCGCGCCAGGCGGACGAACAGCGCGGCGTTCTCCGCCAGCCGCGCCACCCGCTCCGGCTCGTCGCGCAGCAGCCGCAGGGAGGCCAGGCACGCGGCGGTGTCGGCCGGGGTCATGCCGGCGCTGTAAACGAAGCCCGGAGCGGTGTAGCGCAGGTACTCGACGACCGGACGGTTCGCGGCGACGTAGCCGCCGCAGCCGGCGAGGGCCTTGGACAGCGTGCCCGACCACAGGTCGACGGCCCGGCGGTCGATGCCGAAGTGCTCGCCGACGCCGGCGCCCGTCGCGCCGGTCGTTCCGAGGCTGTGCGCCTCGTCGACCATCAACAGGGCGCCGTGGCGTCGCTTGACCTCGACGAGGGCGGGCAGGTCGGCGATGTCGCCGTCCATGCTGTAGACGCCCTCGACGACGACGAGCACCCGCCGGTACTGGTGGCGGACCCGGTGCAGGAGGGCGTCGAGGGCGGCGGCGTCGTTGTGGGGGAACGGCCGCCGGGTCGCGCCCGACAGCCTGCAGCCCTGGAGGATGCTGTCGTGGGCGAGCGAGTCGTGGACGACGAGGTCACCCGGCCCGAGGAGGTGGCCGATCACGGTGACGTTGGTGGCGTGCCCGTTGGCCAGGGTGACCGAGGCCTCGCAGCCGAGCAGGTCGGCGAGCTCGGCCTCCAGTTCCAGATGGAGCGGGCGGCTGCCGGACAGCAGCCGGCTGGCGGACACCGAGGTGCCGTAGGTCTCGATCGCCTCCTTCGCGGCCTCGTTCACCCGGGGGTGAGTGGCCATGCCCAGGTAGTTGTAGCCGGAGAAGGACAGCAGCCTGCGGCCGTCGACGACGGTCGTGTCCGTCATACCGCCCTCGTGCACGACGAAGTACGGGTTGGACAGGCCGGTGCCGGAGAACGCGCCGATGCGTTCGGCGTGGGCGGTGACCTCCGGGAAGCAGTCGATGCGTGTGTGCTGCTCGGGCAGCGCCGCGGGCACTGCGGCGGCCTCCGGTGCCGGCTCGGGGACGGGCTCCGGGGCAGCCAGCCCCGGAGGTACGTCGCCTGCGGCGCGCTGCTCGGGGACGGCTCCCGGAGTGGTGCTCCCGGTGACGCCCGCGACGGCCGCAGCGACGCCCCCGACGGTCGGCCGGTCCGCGGCCCGCTCGTCGAAGGTCCACAGCGGCCACTGCCGCTGCAGGGCGGTGAACAGGTCGGTCAGCATCAGGGAGTCGAAGCCGAGGTCGTCCACCAGCAGCTGCTCGGGGCGCAGGTGGCCCACCGGGAACGCGCTGATCCGGGCTATGTGCGCGAACACGGCCTCCGTGACCTCGCCGGCGTCCCCGGCCGGTCCGGGCTCGGCGACAGGCACTGCGGGCTGCGCGACAGGCACTGCGGGCTGCGCGGTGGCCGCCGGGCCGGCGGCCGCCGCGCAGCCGGACTCGGCTGCGGAGAGGCGCGACATGAGGTCCACCTGCTGCCGGACCGCCTGCCGCAGATCGTCCATGGGGTGGGGCACCGGGTCCGCCTGGTCCTCCTTCGACGGGGCCGGCCGCCCGGCCCAGTAGGACTGCCCGGCGAGCCTCGCCACCGGCAGGTCGACCAGCCTGCGGACCTCCGCCGGGACCAGGACGCGCGGATCGACGGGGACGCCCAGGACCGCGAGCCGGGCGAGGGCCCGGACGAAGTCGCGTCCGCCGTCCGGTGTCGTGCCGCTCGCGGCGACGACGTGCACGTCGGACCGGTCGGCGAGGTTGCGGCGGACCGGGTCGAGGAGCGATCCGCCACCGCTCACCTGCAGGAAGAGCCGCGCCCCCGCGTCGTACGAGGCGCGCACGGCATCGCCGAACCGCACCGGGACGGAGGCGTGCCGCGCCCACAGCTCGCGCAGCTCCTCGGGGTCGGCGCACAGCTCCGCGCTCACGGACGAGACGAACGGCAGGACCGGAGCGCTCACGCGGCGGCCGGCGAGGTCCGCGCGCACGGCCTCCTCGGCGCAGGCGAGCCGCGGTGAGTGGAAGGCGTTGGAGACGTCCAGCTCCACGGTGACGATGCCCGCCTCGGCGCAGGCCCGCCGCAGGACGGCCAAGCCCTGCTGCGTGCCGCTGACCACGACCTGCCGCGGCTGGTTGAAGCAGGCCGGCCACACGTCGTCGATGCCGACGACCAGCTGCCTACAGGTCTCCCTGTCGGTCTGTACGGCGACCATCCCGCCCCGCAGACCGTTCTCCGCCCGCCGGAGGGCCTCGCCGCGGCGCACCAGCAGCCGGACGGTCTCGTCCGCGCCGAGCGCGCCGGCCGCCGCGGCCGCGGCGAACTCCCCGGCGCTGTGGCCGAGCGCCAGGTCCGGGGCGACACCGCATTCGGCGAGCAGTCGGGTGGCGGCGATCTGGACGGTACCGAGCAGCGGCTGGCACACCTCGGTGCCGGCGATCCGCCGCCTGAGCTCCTCGTCACCGCCACCGTCACCGCCACCGTCGGCGGCCGCCGGGACGCCGTACAGCAGCCCGGCGAGGTCGAGGCCCGCGTCGTCGCGTGCCACGGAGCCGAGGGCGTCGAAGGCGGCCCGGAAGCCGGCGAACCCCTCGTACAGGTCCCGCATCATTCCCGGACGCTGGCTGCCCTGACCGGGGAAGACGAAGGCGATGCGGCGCCGCGCGGCCGGCAGGGGAGCATCCGCCGCGAAGGCACCCCCGCCGAGGTCACCGCGGGAACCGTCCGCGAGCCGCGCGCGGGCGCGCAGCAGCCGCCGGACGAACTCGTCCGTGTCCGCGGCCACGACCGCCAGCCGGGCCTTCAACGGCGCGCGCCCGCCCAGGGTGTGCGCCAGCGCTCCGACCGGCGTGCGGGGGGCGCGTTCCACCGCGTCCAGTACGTCGCCGATGTGCAGGTCCAGCAGCTCGGCGTCGCCGGCCGAGAGCAGGAGGACCTGCGGTGTGCTGTCCGCGCCGCCGACGGTCGCCGTCGTGCTACTGGCCGCCGGGGCGGGTGCGGGTGCGGGGGCGGGTGCGGCCGCCGGGGCGGGCGCGCATTCCAGCACCACGTGGACGTTCGTACCGCCGAAGCCGAAGGAGCTGACCGCTGCCCGCCGAGGGCCGCCCGTACGGGGCCAGGGCCGCGCGCTCTCGGCGAACCGCAGGCCCGCGGCGGAGATGCCCAGGTCGGGGTGGGGAGTGGTGCCCGGCTGCGGCACGATCGTGCGGTGGTGGACGACCAGGGCCGTCTTGATCAGCCCCGCCATGCCCGCGGCGGCCAGGGAGTGCCCGATGAGCGCCTTGCCCGCGCCGAGGTAGCACAGCGAGGGGTCGTCGTCGGGCCACTCGGTGCGCAGCCGCCGCAGCGCCTCGACCTCGGCGCGGTCGCCGGACCGGGTGGCGGTGCCGTGGGCCTCCAGGAAGCCCACGGAGGACGGGGCGACGCCGGCGTCGTCGTACGCCCGGCGCAGCGCGCGGAGCTGGCCCTCCGGGGCGGGAGCCAGCGGTCCCGGGGACGCGCCGTCGTTGGCCGAGCCGACTCCCTTGATCACGGCGTAGACGCGGTCGCCGGCGGCGAGCGCGTCCACGAGGGGCCGGATGACGACGGCCCCGGCGCCCTCGCCGAGGACGAAGCCGTCGGCCTCCTCGTCGAACGGGCGGCACACCCCGGTGGCGGAGAGCGCGCGCAGCGTGGAGAAGCCGATCAGGCTGTCGGGGGTCAGGTTGACGTAGACGCCGCCGACGACGGCGATCCGGCAGCCGCCCTGGCGCAGCTGGGCGACGGCCTGGTCCAGGGCCACCAGGGAACCGGAGCAGGCGGCGTCGACGGCGAAGCTGGGGCCGCCGAGGTCGAACTGCCGGCTGACGGTGCCGGCCGCCATGTTGAGCAGGCTCCCGGGCAGGCTGAAGGGCTGCACGGTGCCGAGGCGTCCGGCGTGCTCCTTGACCGCTTCGAGGACGCCGTCCTCGTCGGCCGCCGACCGCCGCGCCTGGTCGGCCAGGGCGATGGCCCGGATCGGGGCCGTCATGACGTCCTTGTAGTCGGACACCGACATCGCGCAGAAGACCCCGGTGTTCTCCCGGTCGAAGTCGCCCCGGCCCAGCCCCGCGTCGTCGAGGGCCTCGCGGGTGACGTCGAGCATCAGCCGGTGCTGGGGGTCCATGGCCCGGGCGCGGGCGGGTGGCACCCCGTAGTGCAGGGCGTCGAAGCGGTCCACGTCGTCGAGGAAGGAGACCTGGTCGGTGTAGGCGGCATGGGGGGCCGACGGGTTGCCGGGCTCGTGGAAGGGGCGGTGGTTCCAGCGTTCCGCCGGGACCGCGGAGAACCGCCGTTCCCCGCTCATCAGAAGCTTCCAGTAGGCGCGGACGTCGCGGGCTCCGGGAAAGCGGCAGCCGAGTCCGACGATGGCGATGTCGTTCATGACGGGTCTTCCTTGTCGTGGTGCCCGGGCCGGACGGCAGCCGGGGTGGTGGGGACGGTGGGGCAGGTGGGGCAGCTGAGGGCGGGGACCGCGGCCGGGGAGGGCTGCGGTGCGGGCCGCGGCCGGCACACGGCGCACTCCGGGAGGCGCGCGGTGGGTGCCGGGCGGTCCGGCGGCGGACCGGACGCCGGGCACGCCACCCCGCGCCGCAGGGGCCAGGGCGCCCACCAGTTCAGACCGCCCGCCAGCCGCATGAGCGCCGGTACGAGGACGCCCCGGACGAGCGTCGCGTCGAGGAGGACGCCGAGACCCGCGCCGATCCCGAAGAACTGCAGGAGCGAGACCTGGGAGGTGCCGAAGCCGAACAGGGTGAAGGCGAGCAGCGCGCCGGCCGTCGTGACGATGCCGCCGGTGCGGGCGATGCCCGAGACGATCGAGGCGTCGTCGTCCTGCCCGGCGTCGTGCGCCTCCTTGATGCGCGCGAGGACGAACACCTCGTAGTCCACCGACAGGCCGAAGACGATGCAGAACAGCAGTACCGGCATGGTGGTGCTGAGCGGCCCGGGGGTGAAACCGAGCAGGTGGTGCAGATGGCCCGCCTGGAAGATCCACGTCATGGCTCCGAGCACCGCCGCGAGGCTCAGGGCGTTCAGCGCGATGGCCTTCAGCGGCAGCAGCAGACTGCGGGTGAAGGCGAGCAGAAGTACGAAGGTGGTCGCGGTGATCAGGCAGAGAGCGAGCGGAATCCGGTCTCCCACCGTGGCCTTGGCATCGACCAGCACCGCGCTCGGCCCGCCTACGAGGACATCGGTGCCGGCCGGGCCGGGGGTCGCCCGGACGTCGTGCACGAGCTGCTGGGCGGCGCGAGAACGGGGGTCCACCAGCGGCACCACGGTGAGCCGGGCGTGGCCGTCGACGACGTCGGCGGACCGGGGGTCGGCGGGGCGGGCTCCGGCAGGCCGGGCTTCGCCGGACCGGGCCCCGGCGGACCGGGCTTCGCCGGACCGGGCGGAGCCGGGGAGCGGGGTGGACGCCCCGCCGCGGAAGGTGCCCTCCGGCGTCACGACCTGTGCGACCTGCGGCAGCGCGGACAGCCGGCGGGCGTGGTCCTCCCGCGCCGATGGGGACGCCGTACCCGTGGTGAGGACCGTGAGCGCACCGGCGCCCTTCATGTCGAACGCGTCGCGCACCAGGTCACCGGTCTGACGGCCGGCCGAACCCGCGGGCAGCGCCCTGTCGTCGGGAGTGGCGAACCCGGCGTGGGCGAACGGGCCGGCGAGCAGCGCCAGCAGCCCGATCACCGGCAGCGCCGCCAGCAGTGGGCGGCGTACGACGATCCGCGCCAGCCCCTCCCAGAAACGTGAGCGCGACCCGGAGTGGACCCGGCGGCGCCAGGGCACCGCCCAGGCGTTGACCCGCCGGCCGAGCAGCGCCAGCAGGGCCGGCAGCACGGTCACGGCGCTCACCGCGGCGATCGCCACGACGGCGATGCCCGCGTAGGCGAAGGAACGCAGGAAGTACGGCGGGAACACCAGCAGGGTGGCGAGCGCGGCGGAGACCGTCGCGGCGCTGAAGGCGATGGTGTGGCCGGCGGTGCGGACGGTCCGCAGGGCGGCGGTGCGCTGCCCGTGGCCGGCGGCGAGTTCCTCGCGGAACCGGGAGACGACCAGCAGCCCGTAGTCGATGCCCAGGCCCAGGCCGAGCGCCGTGGTGAGGTTCAGCGCGAAGACGGACACGTCGGTGACGCTGCCGAGGACGCTCAGGGCCAGCAGGGTCCCGACGACGGCGAGAACGCCGATGAGCAGGGGCAGGGCGGCGGCCACGACACTGCCGAACACCAGGACCAGCAGGATCAGCGTGCCGGGCAGGACGACGGCTTCGGCCCGCTTCAGGTCGGACTCCGAGAGGTGCTGGAGCTCGGCGTCGACGAGCGCGGGCCCTCCGACCCGCACCGTCAGGGGCGCCGTCGTCACCCCGGCGTCGGCAGAGGTGGTCAGTTCCTCGCTCAGCCGCTCGACCCGTGCTCCGAGCCGGTCCCCCTCGCCGTCCACGTGCGCGACCACCATGGCCGCGCGTCCGTCCCGGCTGCGCAGCTCGGCCGCGCCGCCGGTCCAGTACGAGGTCACCGCGTTCACGTGCGGTTCGGCGGCGAGACGCCGGGTCAGGGCCTCGCCCGCACTCCGGGCCGCCGGGCCGTCGACCGTGCCGCCGCGGGCCTGCGCGACGACGACCAGGTTGGGGGAGGCCCCGGAATGCCGGGCGGCGACTGCCGCGGCGCGGCTGGACTCGGACCGCGGATCGTCGTACCCCTGCGTCTTGAGCCGGCCGGTCGCCCCCGCGCCGAACACGGCGGACAGCACGAGGAAAACGAGCGCGGCGAGGAGGACCGGTCGGGGACGACGGGTCACGAAGCTTCCTGCACGACGGAACATCGGGGCCTCCGGTCCGGATCGCATTTCGCTCCTGCTTTTCCGCAGGACGGTCGATTGCCACCCTGCCCGGGGCGGGGGAGAGGCCGTAGTCCCGGCCATTCGTTACTTGACAGGAGGTGCACCCGCCGGAAAGAGGGTCGGCGGAGGGCCGCAGGGATCTCCCCGGGCGTCAAGTCACGCGTTCCAGTGGCATGACGCCCGCACGTGGACCGGGGTGTATTCGACGTACGCCTTCACCGGAAATCCCCGGGGGCCGGTCCCTGAATCGGATGGAGAATCGTCGTGTTCGAGTGTTCTTGGATCCGCGGTGTCGTTCTCGCCGGAGCCTCCGTGGCCCTGGTGGGAACCGGCATCGGCCTGCTGGCGACCTCGATGGCCGCCCCCGCCGCAACCCCGCGCCCGGCCGTCGTGCTCCTTCCCCCGGACGCCGCGGGCGCCATTCACACGGGGTATTCCACGGTGACCGTGAAAAAGCCGGATTTCGAGGAGCGCGTCAAAAGGGACCTGAAGCCGGGACCGAGGCCCGGTGGGTGAAATGCGCCGCGGGAAGGTGGCGCGCCGCCGCGAGTCCGGCCGGGACCTGCGCCGTGCCGTCCGCCTCCGCTCAGCGCAGTACGGCCGCCAGCAGGTCGGCGCCCAGCGCCGTCAGGTCGGGCAGGTTGAGGGTGTAGCGGACGTACCGGCCGCGCCGACGGGCCGTGAGCAGACCGGCGCGGCGCAGGACGGCGAGATGACGGGACACCTCCGGCGGTGACAGTTCCCAGGCATGGGCCAGCTCCCTGGTGGTGTGCGGGCCTCGGGCCAGGGTGCGCAGCAGCCGCAGTCGTACGGGATGCGAGAGCGCCTCCAGCCGGAGGGTGACCGTTTCCAGCGACACCGGCTCCGACGGGCTCGGCTCGGCCACCGGGTACTGCACCACCGGCTGCCACCCGGGCGCGTGCACCACCGCCAGGTGGGGGCTGCCGAAGACGCTGGGTATGAAGGTGACTCCGGTGCCGTGGGCGGCGGTCGCCTTGTCCAGGAGCTTGTCCACGACGATGCAGTCACCGTCCGGTGCCAGGGACACCGCGCCGGACACGGATGCGAGGGCCGTTCCCACGCCCTCGCGCCTCAGCAGGTCGTTCTTCACGCGCAGGTCGGTGGCGAGGCGTACGGCGACGTCCGCCCAGGCGGTGTCGAAGAAGGCCTCGGCGCACTGTTCGAGGGTGCCGCGCACCCGGGCCCGTACGGCGGCCGGGTCCGCCAGCAGCCGATCCGCGAAGGCCTCCTGCCGCACGCCGCGGGCCTGCGCCAGATCCAGGGCGCGCTCCCGCGCGGTCGCGTCGGTCAGCGGCGACGGCGCCCCGAACCGGACCCGGCTGCTGCCGCAGGTGGTGACGAGCGCCGCGGTCACGTAGGGCCCGTCGTCGATCCGGTCCACCTCGTCCAACTCCTCCGCGAGGGTGGGCCGGGGCCGGGCCGGGAGCAGGAAGTCGGCCTGCGAGGAACGCCACAGGAAATCGGCCTCCCGCAGGCGCTCGGCCAGCTCCGGCCGCATCCCGGCCCAGACTTCCCCGGCCCAGTCGGCGAACTGCGGATGGTGCCCCGGCTCCGCCAGCACGTGCAGCATCGCGGTCAGTTCGGCCAGCGGGGAGGCGGCGAACCGCAGTCGTCCGGACGGCAGCCCGCCGATGTCGATCCTCAACGTCACCCGCTCAGCATTCCCGACCGCAGGGCCTGCGGCGACACCGGGTTGACGATGTCCGTCAACCCACGTGCCCGGTCCGGCCGTCGCACGCACCTTGACGCCATGGGAACCACCACCAAGATCCGGCCGCGCGCCCTCGTCCGCGCATCCGGAGGCCCCCGCTATGCCGTCGCCCTGGCCGTGGACGCGCTCGGCACCGGCCTGCTGCGGCCCTTCCTGCTGCTCTACGGGGTGATGGTGCTGCGGCTGTCCGCGCCGGCCACCGGCATCGCCATGACGGCCGGCATCGTCGTCGGCCTGGTGGCCGCGTGGAGGAGTTCCAGGAAGGACGAGGTGCTCGGCGCGGCGCCCGCTCGCGCAGGGCGGCGTACGGTCCGGCAGGTGGTCGAGGAGGCCCGCCGAGAAGATGCCGGCCTCGTGACCGGGGCGGGCGGCTCACACGCGGGGGCAGCGGGCCGTGAGCGGTTCGGTGCGGCGCGGCAACCGTCGCGGTGACGCCCCGAAACGCCGCGCGGCGACAGTCGTCCCCATGCCTCCCGCGACCGCCACCGCCCCGCCCGCACCCGCGCCCGCACCGGCACCCGCCGGACCGCCGTGGCCCGGGGAACTGCCCTGGGCCGAGGCCCGGATGCGGGCCCACGCGGCGCCGCGGCCGTCCGCCGCCCGTTCGGTGCCGCTCGCGGACGCAGGCGGGCTCACGCTGGCCGACGCCCTGCGCACCCCGCATCCGCTGCCGGCGTTCGACACGGCCGCCATGGACGGGTACGCCGTTGCGGGCACCGGCCCCTGGCGGGTCCGCGGAGCCGTCCGGGCGGGCACGGTCTGGCCGGGAGCGCTCGCCGCGGGGGAGTGCGTGGGGATCTCCACCGGCGCGCAGGTCCCGGCGGGAGCGTGCGCCGTGCTGCCGGTGGAGGCGGCCCTGGCCGGCGACGACGGCCTGGTGTCCGGACCGCTGCCGCCGCCGGGCCGGCACATCCGGCGCGCCGGTGAGGACGCCCCGGCCGGCCGCCCGCTCGCCCCGGCGGGCACCCCGATCGGCCCGGCGCTGCTCGGACTCGCCGCGTCCTGCGGCCACGACACCCTGCCAGTACGGCCCGCGCCCCGGGTCCGCGTCCTGGTCACCGGGGACGAACTGGACCACGCCGGCCCGCCCGGCCCGGGGCGGGTGCGCGACGCCCTCGGGCCCGCCCTGCCCGCCCTGGTCGTCGCACTGGGCGGCGAGTGCCGCGACGTACGGCACGTCCACGACCGGCCGGCGGGGTCACTGGCCGAGGCCGTGCACGGCACGCGGGACGCCGAGGTCGTGGTGGTCACGGGCTCCACCTCCGTGGGTGCCACCGACCAGCTGCGCCGGCTGCTGGCCGAGGCCGGGGCCCGGCTGGTCGTCGACACGGTCGCCTGCCGCCCCGGCCACCCGATGCTGCTCGCCGAACTGCCCGCCGGAGGCTGGGTGGTGGGGCTGCCCGGGAACCCGTACGCGGCCCTCGTCGCCGCCCGCACCCTGCTCGGCCCACTGCTCGCCGGACTCTGCGGCCGGGCCCTCGACCCGCTGCCACGCGTGCCGGTGACCGGGTCGCTGCGTCCCGCCCCCGGACTGACCCGCCTGGTACCCGTCACCTGGGACGGCGCCGGCGCCCGGATCGCCGCAGGCCACGGCGCGGCCTTCCTCCGGGCCGCCGCCGTCGCGGACGCGCTCGCCGCGATCCCTCCGGACTGGACGGACGGCACCCCCGCACCCCTGCTGCTCACCCCTTGAGGGGTCACGCGTACGAGCACGAGCGACCCTCGTAGGTCGGCCTGACGGGGTCGCGCACGCAGCCGCACCTGCCGGCCGTGCCCGGGCCATTGGAAGGTGAGGTCGGCCCGCGGACGGCGAGCCGGCCCACCTTCGGGCTGGATCCGTGGCCGGCGGACTGCCGGCCCGATCCATGGACCGCCTTGAGGATCAGGACGCGCGGTCCGGGTCACCGGCTCGTCGCCGGTCGACAGCGCCATGGCGTGCGGGTCGCGCAGGTCAGCCGATGCGGCGGGCCCCCGCCGACGGTACGGCCTCCAGCACGGCCGGCGCCCCGAAGCCCTCCGCCGCGAACGCGTCCGCCACGGCCCGGGCCACGGACGCGGCCGCCGCGGCCGGGACCAGCGCGATCACGGAACCGCCGAAGCCGCCGCCGGTCATCCGCGCGCCAAGGGCGCCGGCGGCGACGGCGGCCTCCACCGCGAGGTCGGTCTCCGGGCACGACACCCGGTAGTCGTCCCGGAGGGAGGCGTGACCGGCCGTCAACAGCGGCCCCAGCGACTGCGGTTCACCCGTCGCAAGCCCTTCGACGGCCCGGGCGACCCGGGCGTTCTCCGTGACCACGTGCCGGACCAGCGGCGCGAGGCCGTCGGGCAGCTCCGCGAGGGCGCCGGCCAGCTCCGCCTCGGAGAGGTCCCGCAGGGCGGTCAGCCCCAGCAGCCCCGCCGCCCGCTCGCACCCCGCGCGCCGCGCCGCGTACGCCCCGTCGGCGAGGTCGTGCGCGACCCGGGTGTCGAGCACCAGAAGGCGCAGCCCGTGCCCGGTGAGGTCGAAGGGGACCTGCCGGACGTCGAGGCTGCGGCTGTCGAGGTGCAGGGCGCTGCCCTCGGCGCAGCAGACCGAGGCGATCTGGTCCATCACCCCGCAGGGCACCCCGGCGAAGGCGTTCTCGGCGAACTGCGCCGCGCGCGCCAGCTCCGGCCGCGACAGCCGCAGCGCGTACAGCTCGTCGTACGCGACGGCGACCGCGCACTCCAGGGCCGCGGAGGAGGACAGGCCGGCGCCCGTCGGCACGGTGCTGTCCAGGTGCACGTCGGCGCCGCCGACGGGCAGGCCCCGCTCCCGCAGCGCCCAGACCACCCCGGCCGGGTAGCGCGCCCAGCCGGAGACCGAGCCGGGGGCGAGGTCCGCCACCGCGAGCTCGGTGATCCGGCCGTCGCCCTGTGCGCTGTGCAGGCGCAGCAGCCCGTCCTCGCGGCGGCCGGCCGCCAGCACGGTGGTCTGCGGCAACGCCATCGGGAGGGCGAAGCCGTCGTTGTAGTCGGTGTGCTCGCCGATCAGGTTGACCCGGCCCGGCGCGGCCCAGATCCCGTCGGGGGCACGGCCGTGGAGCCGTTCGAACTCCCGGCGCACGGCGGCTGCTTGTGCCGCAGGCCCGGTCACAGGACCCCCCGCAGCCGCCGCGCCGCCGCCTCGGGCGCCACGTCGTTCATGAAGGCGTCCATGCCGGCCTCGGTCCCGGCCGTGTACTTGAGCTTGTCGGCGCTCCGCCGGACCGTGAACAGTTCCAGGTGCAGGGCGAGTTCCCCGCCCCCGACGAGCGGCGCCTGGTGCCAGGCCGCGATGTAGGGGGTGGGCGCGGCCGACCCGAAGAGCCGGTCGAAACGGCGCAGCAGGTCCAGGTACAGGCCCGGGAACTCGGCGCGCTCCGCCTCGTTGAGCGCGGTCAGATCGGGGACCCTGCGGTGCGGGTGGAGGTGGACCTCGTACGGCCACCGCGCGGCGTACGGGACGAAGGCGGTCCAGTGCTCCCCGGCGAGGACCACGCGCTCGGTGGCCGCGCGGGCTTCGGCGAGCACGTCCTCGAAGAGGTTGCGTCCGGTGCGGGCGCGGTGCGCGGCTGCGGCGGCGAGGTGTTTGGCGGTGCGCGGGGTGGTGGTGGAGAAGGCGTAGATCTGGCCGTGCGGGTGGGCCAGCGTGACGCCGATCTCCGCGCCGCGGTTCTCGAAGCAGTACACCTGCCGCACGCCGGGGCGGGCGGACAGGGCGGCGGTGCGGTCGGTCCATGCGTCCAGGACCAGCCGGGCCCGCTGCGGGGTGAGGTCGGCGAAGCCGGCGTCGTGCTCCGGGGTGAAGCACACCACCTCGCAGCGGCCGGCCTCCCCGGCGAGGGACGGGAAGCGGTTCTCGAAGACGGCCACCTCGTAGTCGGCGGCCGGGATCTCGCTCTGCCGCCCGTCCCGGGAGGGGCAGAGCGGGCAGGCGTCCGCCGGCGGGTGGTAGGTACGGGACTGCCGGTGGGCGGCGATGGTGACCCAGTCGCCGGTGGCCGGGTCACGGCGCAGTTCGGGGGCGTTCTCGACCCGGTCCAGCGGGCGCCGGTCCTGGGCCGTGCGGTCCCGGCCGGGCTCGGTGTCGTAGTAGATGAGCTCGCGGCCGTCCGCCAGTTCGGTCACGGTCCTGTGCACGTGCACGTCCTCGCCTGTCTCGTCAGGGCCTGTTTCGTCAGGGGGTGACGGCCGGGGCCGACGCGTCCTCGATCATACGGCCGTCCGGGGCGGTCCGGCCGTTTGCCCTCCGCCCGAAGGGGCAGGCGCAGTGCGCGGCCGGCCGGGAGGACGGCCGGGCGCGATGCACCGTGGAAGGGACGTGACGACGATGAGGGTGGCGTTTCTCGTGGCGCCGGAAGGCGTGGAGCAGATCGAGCTGGAGCGGCCCTGGCAGGCCGTGGCCGACCAGGGCTGGCAGCCACGCCTCGTGTCGACCGAGAGCGGCGAGGTCCAGGCGTTCCACCACCTCGACAAGGCGGACACGTTCCCCGTCGACGACGTGGTCGGCGCCGCCGGACCGGACGACTACGACGCGCTGGTGCTGCCGGGCGGCGTCGCCAACCCCGACGCCCTCCGCATGGACGAGGGCGCGGTCGACTTCGTAAGGGGCTTCTTCCGCACCGGTCGGCCGGTGGCGGCCATCTGCCACGCCGCCTGGACGCTCGTCGAGGCGGACGTGGTGCGGGACAGGACCGTGACGTCCTGGCCGAGCCTCGCCACCGACCTGCGCAACGCCGGTGCCACCTGGGTCGACGAAGAGGTACGGGTCTGCCGGGCGGCGCCCGGCACGCTGGTCACCAGCCGCAGGCCGGACGACCTCGACGCCTTCTGCACCGCCTTCGTCAAGGAGTTCGGCGCCGGACCGTCCGCACAGGGCTCGTCCGCGGAGGGTTCGTCCGGCCCCTGACGGACCGTCGGTGCGTGCCCGGGCGGCGGGCTGTGACGGGAGGTGGGCCGTGAGCGGCGGCGGTGAAGACCCGGCGGGTACCGACGCGGGCGGCGGTACGGGTGCGCCTACGGGCGCGCGCGCCGCCACCGGCACCGGGGCGGACCGGGCGGCCGGCTCCTGGCTGCTGGACGAGGCGCTGACCGCGACGATCCGGCGCACCGGGGCGACCGCCGGCGGGTTCCACCTCTGGGACGGGCCGGAGCACGGCCTTCTGGCCCTCGTGGTGCTGTGCGGCGTGCCGGCCGAGGTGGCGTGGCCGTGGCACCGGATCCCCGTGACCGCCTCCACCCCCGTGAGCGACGCCGTGCGCCAGGACCGGCTGGTGTGGATCGGCTCGCAGGAGGACCTGGCCCACGACTACCCGCAGGCGGCGGTCAGCCTGCCCTATGAGTTCTGCCTGGCCGCGGCGCCGCTGAAGGGCCGCCGCGGCGCACACGGCGCCCTGTTCCTGCTCTGGCCCGCCGGTCACGCCCGCACGTCGAGCCCGCGCGAACAGCACCACGTCACCTCCGCCGCCCGCCGGATCGCCAGGATGCTGGACGAGGCCGACGGCGCGCCCGAGGTGCCCGACCGTCCCCGCGTCATCCCGATCGCACCGCCCCGCACGTACGGCGGCGGGCCGGCGCAGGCCGCCGCCGACTGGGCCGAACGCCTGCCCGAGGGCGCCTTGGCCCTGGACCTGGAGGGCCGGATCACCTTCGTGAACGGCACCGCCGCGGAGCTGCTCGGCCGTACGTCCGGCCAGTTGCTGGGCACGTGGCCCTGGCAGTCCCTGCCCTGGCTGGACGCACCCCTGGTCGAGGACCGCTACCGGTCCGCCGTCCTCAGCCGCGAACCGGTCGAGTTCACCACCCTGCGCCCGCCGGACATCCCGCTGCGCTTCCAGCTCTATCCGGATTCCAGCGGCATCAGCGTCCGCGTCACCCGCCCCGCCCGCCATCTGGAGACGGTCCGGTCCGGCCCGGCCGCGGGCGGGACCGTCGCGCACACGGGCCGGGTCCACCAGCTCCTGCACCTCGCGGCCGCCATGACCGAGACCGTCACCGTCCGCGACGTCGTCGAACTGGTCGCCCACCAGGTCCTGCCCGCGTTCGGAGCCGACGCCCTCGTCCTGTCCGCCGCCGACGCGGGCCGCCTCAAGATCACCGGTTACCACGGCTATGATCCCGCGACCATCGAGCGGCTCGACGGCCTGCCCTTGGGCACCGGGCTGACGCCCGCGGGGCAGGTACTGGCCGACGGCGTCCCCGCCTTCTTCGGCGACCCCGCGGCGATGGCCCGCGCACACCCCGGCGCACCGCAGATCAGCGGCAAACAGGCCTGGGCGTTCCTCCCGTTGACCATCTCCGGCCGCCCGGTGGGCTGCTGCATCCTCTCCTACGAGCGGCCGCACGACTTCACCGCGGACGAGCGCGCCGTCCTCACCTCGCTGGCCGGACTGATCGCCCAGGCCCTGGACCGGGCCCGCCTGCACGACGCGGCGCACGACCTCGCCCATGGCCTCCAGCAGGCGCTCCTCCCGCATACCCTCCCCACCGTGCCGGGCCTGCGGGCCGCCGCCCGCTACCTGCCCGCGGGCCACGGCATGGACATCGGAGGCGACTTCTACGACGTCATCCCGCTGGACGCCACCACCGTGGCGGCCGTCATCGGCGACGTCCAGGGGCACAACGTCGCCGCCGCCGCCCTCATGGGCCAGGTCCGCACCGCCATCCGCGCCGCTGCGGGCGCCCCGCCCGGCGCGGTCCTGGCCCGCACCGCCCGCCTCCTGGCGGGCCTGGACACCGAACTGCTCGTGTCCTGCCTCTACGTCCACATCGACCTCGCGAGCCGGTGCGCGACCCTGGCGAGCGCCGGGCATCCGCCGCCGCTGGTACACGCCCCGGGAACCCGGCCGCGCCGCGTGGACCTCGACCCCTGCCCGCTCCTCGGCATCGGCGCCGACACCCCGTGCCCCGTCACCCGCCTGGAGCTGGCGCCGGGGACCCTCCTGGCCCTCTACACCGACGGGCTGGTCGAGAAGCCCACCGCGGCCGGCATCGACGCCGAGCGCGGCACCGACGACCTCGCCGTGATCCTCGCCGAGAACGACGGGGCGGATCTGGACGACCTCATCGAGGCGCTCCTTCACGGCACCGGCGCGGCCTCCGAGCACACGGACGACATCGCGCTGCTCCTCCTGCGGCTGTGACCGCGGGAGGAGTGAGGACAGGGGCCGGACCCGCGCCGGCTACAGGTACGGGTCGAAGGGGATGCCCGCCGGCTTGGCCTCCGCCAGGTGGGAGGCGAAGGAGCCGTCCTTGAGACCGAAGTGGGCGCCGCCGAAGTCGGCCTGGCTGAGCTTGTCCCGGAGCGTCGCCGGGTACCCCGACCAGCCCACGAGCGTGGGGTACTGCCAGGTGCCGCGGTGGTTCTCCGGAGGGTCGTCGTTGGTGTTGGCCGCGCGGAAGCAGTGCGTGCCGAGGCCGTCCTTGTGGTAGACGATCTTGGGGTGGGTGCCTTCCCAGCGGATCCGGTCGCGTGCGTGGATCTCGAAGTCGCCGTGCGCGGAGGTGGCGACGTACTTCGCCTCGTTGCCCTGGATCCAGACCACCACGTGCTCCCAGTCGTGGCGGTGACCGCCGAGGCTGATGCCGGGGATCGCCTGGTCCTTCTCGAAGTACAGCGCGTAGACCACGGCGCACCAGCCGTTGTTGCAGGTCCAGCGCGAGTATCCGTTGGTGTTGGCGAGGTCCGAGGCGTCCCGGCAGTTGCCGTCGAGGGCGCCGGTGGGCTTGAGCCCGCCGTTCAGCACCCCGCTCGGGCCTATGGCGGGTGTCGGGTAGCAGCCGTCGGTGTCGTAGTCGTAGGCGGGCTGGAAGGTCCGCTCGATCGCCTCGGCCTGGCCGGGCAGCGCCGGGGGCGGAGCCGCGAAGGCCACCTGCGGAACGCCGACGACGAGCGCGAGGGCGGCGCCGACGACGACGAGGGATCTCGGGATGCGACGGTTGGTCCGCACAACAGGCCTCCTGGCCGGTCGGGTTCGGGGGTGGCGGGCCGGAGACGGCCACCGCCGACCGACACGCCCGGAGCATCATTGGCGAACCGGGTCGGCACGGCAAGGGTCCGTGCAGCGTCTGCTGCACACGCGGGTGTCTTGAACTCCCCGTCAGAACAGGAAAGTTGAGGAAATGTCAGAAATGGCGGCACGGGCGCCCGCGGGCGGGTCGGGAGGTGGACCCCGTGCGCACGAAAGGTCCGCCCCCGAAAGCCGGGGGCGGACCGGAGCCGCGGCCGGGCGCCGTCACACGGTCACAGACCGACCGTGTTCATGAGGATGATGGCCGCGAGGTTCAGAAGGATGACGGCGATGACGACGCCGATCGAGATCCAGGCCTTGCGCGATTCGTCCATGGGCGCGGGTCACCTCCCGACGGGGGACGCGCCGCCGCGCGGCGGTCCGGCGGCCGGACGGCGGCCCGGCCGGCCTCCTCCCATGATGACCCCGCCGCGGGCTCGGCACACGTCCTGGTCCCGGTGCGTCAGGCCGCGACCCAGGTCCCCGTCATGCCGAGGACGGCAGAGCCGTCCAGGTCGGCCAGCTTGGCCCCGGTGAAGTCGCGGGCCCACTGCGAGGTCTGGATGCGGAAGGCGGGGCGGTCGGCGGTCAGCGCCTCCATGACGGCCTCGGCGGCGCCGGCCGGGGTCTGGGCCGCATCCTGCGTGAACTGGCCGACCGTGCGGTCGATGTAGGCGCGCAGCGCGTCGGTGTACGGTCCGGCCGCGGCGATCCGGGCCTCGAAGTCGAGCCCGATGTTGTTGACGAACTCGGTCGCCACCGCGCCCGGCTCGACGACGGACACGTTCACGCCGAGCGTGCCCGCCACCGGCGCCAGGCTCTCCATGTACCCTTCGACCGCGAACTTCGCCGCGCAGTAGGCCTCGTTGAAGGGCTGGCCGATGACGCCGCCGACGCTCGTGACGGTGATCAGGCGGCCTCCGGTGGCCCTCAGGTGGGGGAGCGCGGCCTTGGAGACGTTGAGCACGCCGAAGAAGTTGACCTCCATGACCTCGCGGACATCGGCCACGGTCTCCAACTCCAGGGTGCCGAGGTGTCCGGCGCCGGCGTTGTTCACCACGGCGTCCAGGCGGCCGTAGTCGGCGATCACGCCCTCCACGGCGGCGGTGACGGACTCCTCGTCGACGACGTCGAGCCGGCGGATGTCGATCTCGACGCCCGCCTCGGCAGCGGCCGCGCGCAGGGCGTCGGCCCGGCCGGTGTCGCGCAGGGTGGCCACCGTGCGCCAGCCGGCGCGGGCCGCGGCGACGGCGGCGGCCAGGCCGATCCCGGAGGAGGTCCCGGTGATCAGGACGGTACGGAGGGGGCCGTCGGTGGTGGTTGCGGTGGGGGTGGTGGGGGGCGTGGACATGGGGGCCTCTGGAAGCTCGGATTTATGTGCGTGCACACACACTTTAAGGTTATGTGCGTGTGCACGCAACCTCTAGACTGTGTGACATGCCGAAGAAGCTCACAGAAGCCGAGATGCCGGCGGCCGACTACGCCTTCTACGGGCTGGTCTGGGCCGGCACGACGATGACGGACCGCGTCGACAAGGCCCTCGTCAAGGCCCACGACCTGCCCGTGTCATGGTTCGAGGTCATGCTGTGGCTGGCGTCCAGCCACGAGCCGGTGCCCGCCTCCGTCCTGGGGAACAGCACCCTGCTCAGCCGCAGCCAGGTCTCCCGGGTCGTGGACGCCCTGCAGAGCCGGGGCCTGGTGACCCGCACCCCGTCGGCGCGCGACGCGCGCTCCGTGGAGGTCTCGCTCACCCCGGCCGGCCGCACCCTCTTCACCGAGGCCGACGCCACCCGTCGCGAGGCCCTGGCCCCGGTCTTCACCGACCTCCTCGACGCGGACGACCTGGAGGCCCTCGGCACGGTCTGGCGCAAACTCAAGGCCGCCAAGGACACCGCCCAGGGCGGAAGCGCTCCAGGGCGGACACGCCCTTAGCGGCTGCGCGGCCAGGCCGGGCGGCGGCGGGACGACGTGCGCGGTCTGCGGAGCCTGCGGCCGGACGGCGCCGACGGTGCCAGTGCGAACGTCACCGTGATGTGCGCGCCCCCCAGCGGGCCGCGGGCGATGCGCATCGAGCCGCCCGTGGCCGTCGCCGCCCGCTGCGCGATGTCGAGGCCGAGCCCGGTGGACCCGGTGCTGCTACCGCGGGACAGGGCCCGGTCCGGTTCGGGTATGCCGGGGCCGCCGTCCTCCACGACCAGCTCCACGGCCTGGGCCGTGCGCACCACCTGGACTCCGAACGGGGTCCCCGGCGCGGTGTGCCGGAAGATGTTGCCGATCAGCGCGTCCACGACAGCGGCGATGTCGTCGTCGGAGAGGCTGACCGCCGTCGGTTCCTGGGTCAGGTCGAGGGCGCAGCGCCGGTTCTGCTGTTCCGCCAGCACCGACCAGAAGGCCGTGCGGCGGCGTACGACGTCGGCCGCCTCGCAGCGCGGCCCGGATGCCCCCCTACCGGCCGATGCCGGGCCCGCGGCCGGTTCCGTACCGAGCAGGCCCTGGCCCATGGGGCCCACGGCCAGCGGGGTGCGCGCCGCGGCGATGATCGCCTGGAGCTCCGTCTCCAGCTCGCCGACGGCGGCCTCCACCCTGGCCGACTCCGGCGTGCCGGCCATCCGCTCCGACGCCAGGTGAAGGGCGGTCAGTGGGGTCCGCAGCCGGTGCGACAGATCGGCGACGAGTTCCCGTTCGACGGCGAGCAGCTCGGTCATCCGGTGGGCCATCGCGTTGAAGGCGATGCCCGCGTCGCGCAGCTCCGGGGGGCCCATGGGGTCCACCCGCGTGTCCAGATCGCCCTGGCCCAGCGCCTGCGAGGCCTGCGCCAGCCGCTTCGAGGACCGGACGACCTTCGCCCCGAGGCGGTCGGCGACCAGGACGGAACCGCCGACCAGCCCCACCGCGAGGAAGAGCATCACCGCCCACGATTCCTTCACTCCGCGGGTGAGTTCCGCCTCGGGGACGAAGTTCTCGATGACGGCGACCTGGTCACCGGGGAGCACCACCGGCTGGAGGCAGATCCAGCCGTTCGGGATCTCCTGGGAGATGGACTCGCGACCCTGCTGGGCCCGTTCGAGCAGCGCCGCCGGGGCCTTGGACGTGCCGAGGGCCCCGGAACCGGGCAGGTGGACGACGAGGTACTCGGCCGCGTCCAGGCTCGCAGCCGACTCCCGCAGCGCGTACGGGTCCGTGGTCAGGGTGAGGACGGGTGCCAGGGCGGCGGCCCGCTGCTCGGCGGCGTTGACGCCCTGCTCCTTGACCAGCGACATCACCAGCAGGGCCAGCGGTATGAGGAAGGAGAGGGCGACCATGGAGGTCACGGCGAGGGCCACACCGGCCAGGGAGCGCCTCAACGCGGGGCCACCAGTTTGATGCCGACGCCCCGCACGGTCAGCAGATAGCGCGGTGCAGCCGCGCGTTCACCGAGCTTGCGCCGCAGCGACGACAGGTGCACGTCGACCGTCTGGTCGTCCACGTACGGCTCCCGCCAGACCTCCGTCAGCAGCCGGCGTTTGGAGACGACCTGCCCCGAGTGGCGGGCGAGGAAGGCCAGGAGGTCGAACTCCCGGCGGGTGAGGCGCAGCTCCCGCCCGGCCAGGTACGCGGTGCGCGCACCCGGGTCCACCGCCAGCTCGCCCACCACGGTGGCCCGCAGCGGTTCGGCCGCCGCCGTCACCGGTGCGCCGCCGGTGGCGGCTCCGGCGGGCGGGACGTGGCTGGTGCGCCGCAGGACGGCGGAGAGGCGTGCGACGAGCTGCCCGCCGGAAAAGGGCTTGACCAGGTAGTCGTCCGCGCCCGCGTTGAGGATCTTGATGATCTCGGACTCGTCGTCGCGGGCGGTGGCCACCAGGACGGGCACGGAGGATATGCCCCGGATCATGCGCAGCGCGTCGCCTCCGTCCAGATCGGGCAGTCCCAGGTCGAGGACCACGGCGTCGACCGGCGTCTGGGTGACCTCGCGCAGGGCGCCGAAGCCGTCTGCGGCGCTGCGTACGGCATACCCGTGTTCCGTCAGGACCTCGATCAGGGACTGGCGGATGCTGGGGTCGTCTTCCACGACCAGGACGCTCGGCATGCGGACACCTTAGGGGGTGTCCTGCCGGTCGGAGCCGATGGGGGAGCGGCTCACCACCAGTACTGCGGGTAGTGGATGCCGGTGCGGCGGGCGCGCGAGAGGGCGCAGCCCGCGAGGACGATCAGCAGGGCCGCCCCGGCCAGGAGCGGTACGAAGGTACGCGGATCCGGCGTCCGCAGGACGATGACGACGGCGGTGGCGCAGGCGGGGGAGTGGGGGGTCCTGGCCAGGGTCATCACCGCGAGCGCGAACCCGGCCGCGACGGCCGCCACCCAGGGCGAGCTGCCGAAGGCCGCGAGCCCCGCGTAACCGACGGCGGCGGACAGCAGGTGGCCGGCGATCACACTGCGGGGCTGGGCCAGCGGCAGGCCGGGCACGCTGTGCACGATCGCCGCGGACGCGGCCAGCGGGGGATGAGGACGGGTTCGTGGAGGGCGGCGCCGATGGCCACCAGGCCCAGCATGACGGCGGTGGCACCGCTGACGCTGTGCAGGACGGTACCGGGCGCCGGAGCCGGGGCGCGTCCCACGAGGCGCGACGGTATCCGGATGCGCGCGGCCGCGGGTGTGCGCGGCCGCGCCTGCTGCGCCCGCTCGCGCTCGGGGGCGATCTGGTCGGTGCTCAAGGGGGATGACGTCTTCGGGGCAGGGTCGGCGGGCATGCGTCCGTCCGGCGGTGAGCGGCGGGGAGGGCGGAATCGCCCGGCAGGCCCGCGCGATCGGCGGGTGGGCGGCCGGCGGGTCCGGGGTGCGGCGGCCCGGGGTGGGGGCGGACGCGAACCCCCTGGATCATACGAAGCCGCCCGAACCGGGCAGCGACCGGGTCCGCTCCTCGCCGCACCGTGCCGGTCCGCACGCCCGTCACGGAGCCTCGAACACCGGGCCGTCACCGGTGACGCGCAGCCGCACGGGGCGGTCGGACACCGGAATGGTGCAGCCGTCCCGCGTGCTGCAGCTCGCGTAGCCGACCAGTACCGTCGCGTCCCCGTTCCCGTCGGCGCGGACGGGCAGCGTCGTGGTGACCGGGCCGTCCGGGTAGACGGGGACCGGGGCGTCGACGCCGGGCACGCTGATCGACCGCACCTCCGCGGCCGCCTTCAGGCTGCCCTCCGCCTTCAGAACACCGGTGACCCCCACCGCCGTCGGCCGGCCGACGCCCTCTATGCCGGTGGCCGGCAGCTCGGTGCTGTAGAGGTGGAAGCCCTTGGCCTCTGGTGTGAAGACCGCCGTGAGGGTGCCCTCCGAGGCCTTCCAGTCGGCCACCGACAGCGTGACGGTGACCCCGTTCTCGGAGAAGCGCGTCGCGGGTGCGGGGCCCCGCTCGGAGCCGGCGGTGTCCGCGGCGGGCTGCCCGCCGCATGCCGAGAGCGCGGCCAGGCAGAGGAGGGCGGCCGCGGCGCGTGCCTTTCGGGACTGCCGTACATACAGGGAAGTGTTCATGTGTGCCTCTGTGCCTCTGTGCGTCTGTGTTGCGGGATCGGTTCGAAGCGGGTCGACAGGACCCGGAGGGCCGTTCGGCGGGCCGTCTAGAGGGCCGTGCTGAAGCTCGCGCTCCACAGCTGCAGCGTGTAGACCATGTCGTTCCACACTCCGGTGGCGAGCAGGACGCCGACCAGGACGAGCATGCCGCCCCCGGTCCGCAGGACCCACGGGTAGTGGCGCTTGACCAAACCGAAGGCACCCAGCGCCCGGCGGAAGGCCAGCGCGGCCAGAACGAACGGCAGCCCCAGCCCGAGGCAGTACGCGGCCATCAGCAGCGCCCCGCGGACCGCGCTCGCCTCGGTCCAGGCGAGCGCCTGCACGGCGGCCAGCGTCGGCCCGATGCACGGGGTCCAGCCGACCGCGAACACCGCGCCGAGGGCCGGGGCCCCCGCGAGCCCCAGCGCGGGACGCCGGTGGCTGCGGAACTCCCGCTGCGTGAAGCCCGGCAGGAACCCCATGAAGGACAACCCCATGAGCACCGTGAGGACACCGAGCACCTGGGTGACCGTCTCCTGGTGCGCCAGCAGGCTCCTGCCGAAGTATCCGAACAGGGCGCCGCCGGAGACGAGGACCGCGGTGAAGCCCAGGACGAACAGCAGCGCGCCGGTCGCCATCCGGCTGCGTCGCCCGCCGCGCGCGTCCGCCAGGTCGGCCACCGACAGGCTGGTCACGTAGCTGAGGTAGCCCGGTACGAGCGGCAGCACGCACGGCGAGAGGAAGGAGACGAGTCCGGCGGCGAACGCCACGGGAGCCGCGATCGCGAGCGTTCCGTTGACGAGGGAGGGCGCGTCCGCGACGGCGAGCGCCCATGGCGCGGCGGCCGTCACGATTCCTCCTTCAGGACGAGCGCGAGCAGGGGCCGCAGCTGTTCGTCGGTGACGGCGCCCCCGATGGCGGCGGCGACGCGCCCGCGACGGTCGATCACGAGGGTCGAGGGGATCGCCTGCGGGTTGACCAGGGAGGGCGGGAACCGGAGCAGGAGTTCGCCGTCGGGGTCGTGGAGGCTGGGGAACGTCATGTCGTGGGCGCGTACGAAGGACCGGGCGGCCGCCCGGTCCCGGTCCCGGGTGTTGATGCCGAGGAACCGGACCCCGTCGGCCCGGGTCTGCCGGCTGAGCCGTTCCAGGTCGTCCGCCTCCGTACGGCAGGGACCGCACCAGGAGCCCCAGGCGTTCAGTACGACGACCTGGCCGCGGAAGTCGCCGAGCGCGACCCGCTCCCCGTCCAGGTCGGCTCCGGACAGGGCGGGCGCGTCCAGCCGGGAGCCGGGGTCCATGACCGTCGCGCCGGCCGCGGCGCGGACGGCGCGGGGCCCTCCGGCCGCGGACCCGGCGCCGGATCGGTCGTCCGTGCAGAGCCCGGCGACGGCCAGCACGGCCGCCACCGCGAGGCCGGTACCGGCCGGGACGACGAGGGACGCCCGTACCGGTCGTCTCATGACGCCCACTTGCGCAGGAAGGAGTTGATGCCCTCCGAGGTCAGCGACGGGTTGCCCGTGACGTGGGTATCGGTGCGCACCGTGCCGGACGGCGAGACGACGACCAGGACGGGCATCGTGTAGGTGCCGCCGGAAGGGCTGTACTTGCGCAGGAGCGCGGAGTTGGCGGGGCTGTTGCCGCCGATGTCCACCTTGACCAGGTGGTACGAGGCGCCGAGGATCCCGGCGGTCTGCGACTGGGCGAAGACCTTGTCGGCGGCCCTGCAGTTGCCGCACCAGTTCGCGCCGAAGTCCAGCAGCACCATCCGCCCGTCGGCCTTGGCCGAGCGCAGCGCCGCGTCGATCAGCTTCTGCGCGTCGGCCGAGCTGTCGTAACCGGGGCCGGGGACCTTGGCCGGCGCGGGAGCGGCGGACGTACGGGCCGGCTTGGCGGAGCCCCCGGCGGACGAGGCGGAACCGGACGGTGCCCGCGACGGGGTCGGCGAGGAGGAGGCCGAGGGGGAGGCGGACGCGGACGGCGAGGCCGACGCGGTGGGGGACGCCTCGGCGAAGGCCGTCGCCGACTCCGAGGGGAAGGTTTGGGAGGACTGGCCGGCCGTGGCCGCGGCGGCGGAGCCTGCGGGCTCGGAGGACGGTCCGCAGGCCGCGGTCAGGCCCGCCGCGACGACGGCCGCGGCGACCAGCGGCAGCCGCCGTCCCAGGGCGGCGGCCGATCGGGGCGACGTCGTACGACGGTCGGCGCGGTCGGCGCGTTCGGCGTGGACGGGTCGGAGCATGCGAGAACTCATGGCGAAGACACCCCAGGGCACGGTTCGGACTGCGGGAGGGGCGAAGCGCCCCCCGGCTCGGTGAAACCGGCGGCCCGACGGGGATCGGGGCGTCGTGCGCCCCGGGGCCGAAGGCCGCTCGGCTGAGGCGAGCATAGGACCGCTCGGGGCCCGGGGAACCGTGTCGGCGTGATCTTGAGCTTGCCCTAAGGAAGAGCTCACCTTCCGCTTCGCCGGAGCTTGGCCGGAACAAGGCAGATCGGTCGTATCGGCCGTAACGGCGAGGTCGCCGGGAGGGGTTGGCGCGCGAAGCCCTCAGAAGGACGATTCGCGGACGCTGGCCTTCGCTCCCGGGTCGATCGTCGCCGTGATGACCGACCGGTGGTCGGCGCTCGTGAACGTGACCGTGAGCGTGCTGTCCGAGGTCTGCGACGTGGAGGTCTTGAAGCCGCGGCTGGGGATCGCCGAGATCAGGCACACGCCGCGGCTCCCGTACCGCACCGTCACCTTGCCGCCCTGCGAGGGGACGGTGTACAGGCCTGCTCCGCCCTCCTCGCAGTCGACCTTCCGCGGCGCGGCGGTCCGGGGGGCGCCCGACGTGGCCTTGACGGGTGTGGGGGCCGCCGTCGTGGGGGAGGGCCGCTGCGATGCCGTCGGCGAGGGGCTGGCGGACGCCGTCGGGGAGGGCGTGTCAGCCGGCGGACTCCCCGCCTGCCAGGCGGGAGGCGTGTCGATGACCGTCGGGGCGGACCGTGCGACCGGGGGCGTATGCCGGGTCGAGCCGACCACGAACTGGACCGTGGCGAGCACGGCGGTCACGCTGGCGGCCGTGCACGACAGCCATATGAGCAGGTAGCGCGGAGTTCGGGGCACGGCCCCATAGTGTCCGACGCTCCGGCCGGTCTGTCACGGGCTCCCCCCGAGACGGCCCGTACGCCGGCGGGCGAACGCCGACGTCCTCCCGCCCGCGTAGGGGTGGGAGGACGTGGCTGTGGGGGGCGGTTCAGGGGGGCAGGGGGTGTTCGCCCCCAGGGGGTCGGTTACCTCGAGGCGCCGAAGTTCTGCGTCCACCACGGGCCGCCGTCGCCCTTGTGGACGCCTATGCCGATCTCCTTGAAGGCGCAGTTGAGGATGTTGGCCCGGTGGCCGGGGCTGTTCATCCACGCCCTCATGACGGCGTCCGCGTCGGCCTGC
This sequence comes from Streptomyces sp. NPDC023541, assembly GCF_055559995.1. Classification (NCBI taxonomy): domain Bacteria; kingdom Bacillati; phylum Actinomycetota; class Actinomycetes; order Kitasatosporales; family Streptomycetaceae; genus Streptomyces; species Streptomyces sp. NPDC023541. The sequence goes on along the minus strand of NZ_JBVHJO010000012.1, from coordinate 195,415 downwards.
CCACGGGCTATGTTCTCGCCCAGGTTGGACCACTTGTAGCCGGCGGCCTCCACGCGGCTGGTCATGGTGGACCCGTCCGGCCCGGTGTGCGACATGACGCCGGCGCGGGCCATGGTGTCGCTGTACCCGCGCGCGGCGGCGCTCAGCTTGGCGTTGGTGGCCAGCGCGCCGCACCCGGCGGCTGCCCGCTCCTTGTTGACCAGGGCGAGCACGGCGGACTCGGCGTCCGCGTTGACGGTGCCACCGCCCCCGCCCGTGCTGCCGCCCCCGCCCGAACCGCCCGAGCCGCCGGAACCGCCGCCGGAGGTGGTGGCGGGCTTCTTCGTGGGCTTGGCGGCGGGGGAGGAGTCCGATTTCGCCGGGCTGCTGCTCTGCGCCGTCGCGGGGTCCGTGGGCGTCGCCGACGCCGAGGCGCCGGCGTCGGGCGACGCGGACGCGCTGGCGTTCGTCGAGACAGTGGCGTCGGTGGTGGGCGTGCCGGCGCCGGGCGCCGGGGTCGCCGTCCCCGTGCCCGTCCCGGAGGACGCGCCTGCGGCGCCGTCGGCCCGCCGTTCGGTCCGCGCGTCATCGCCGGAGTCGGCCACCGCGACCCCCACCGCCACCACCGCGGCGGCCGCGGTGACAGACAGCACGATGCGCGTGCGCACCGCCTTCTTCCGCCGGGCCTCGACGCGGGTCTGCGTTTCGGGAGTTCGGCTGCGGCTCATGCCGGTAACACCTCGCAAGAGAAGGGGAGGAGGGGAGTCCGCCTGAGCCTAGGCCCGTGACCAGCCCGAATCGCCCCCTGGAGGGCTTCTTCAAGTTCCCTTAAGGAAACCCGCAGGGTCAACACAGGGACGAGTCGGGCAATCGCCCCAACTCCCCCTGGTGCAAAGCCGGATACGACCGCCGTCCGGTGGTGTCAGCCGTGGTCTTCCCAGTCGGGATCGAGCAGAACCTGGCGTCGCTGCTCGCGACGTCGCCGGACTCTGGTGGCCCGCACGTACATGGTGAGCCCGTCCGGTCCAGGTCCCCCGAGCCTCCGACGCGCAGCCCATTTCCCTGCCCGCCGCCCGCCGTTGCAGGTCGGTTCGACGGCGGGGACCGTCCTGCCGATGAGGCGACGCCGTCGAAGACGACCTGGGGGCGGGTGCGCCCGAGCGCCAGGTACCACGCGACCGGCCGCGGGCCCGTCCCGTGGATGGCGGTAACGCCTTCGTCGCCGTACTGCTGCCGGAGCACACCACCGTCAGGCCCTGTGGAACGACGGGAGTTTCCCCGTCAACTCCCGCATCCACCGAACCCGTTGGCCGCTTGCGACGGCCGCTGCGAGGCAAGGCAGCGACGAGGACGATGACGGCGCCGTCGGCGAACTCGCGGTCGGTGTTCACCACGTTGATCACCATCAGCACGACGCCGATCGCGGCCGCTGTTGGCGTAGCAGTGCCGGCAGGCACGGGAGCCCAGTTCTGAACCGCGATCTAGCCGTCGAAGGCGGGCAGGACCAGTGAGCCGTCCTCGGTCAGGGTGAAGCCGGGGTTGTTGGCGATCTCCCAGGCGTGGCCGTCGGGGTCGGTGAAGACGCCCGAGTAGAAACCGATCGCGTTGACGGCGGCCGGGCGGGTGACGGTGCCGCCGGCCGACGCGGCCGCGGCGAGGACGGCGTCCACCTCGGCGTCGGCGCGCACGTTGTGGGCCAGGGCGATCCCGCCGAAGCCGACCGGCGGGGCGTCCGGAAGACCGCAGTCCGCGGCCAGCTTCCCGCGGTCCCAGAGGACCAGGGCCAGACCGCCGGCCTGGTGGAAGACCGTCTCCTCGACCTCGGTGCCGCGCCAGCCGAGCGCCGCGTAGAAGCGCTTCGCGCGGGCGAGGTCCGAGACCCCCAGGGTGACCAGGCTGATCCGCTGTTCCATCCCGCCACCGTAGCGCGGGACGGCCGGTCGGGCCCGGATCCGGCGGCGGCGGGACGCGACGTGCTCGGCCCGGTCAGGCCGCGGGCTTGCCCGGCTGGTCGCGCGTCGAGCAGTGGATGCCGCCGCCGCCCGAGGCGATCGTGTCGATCGCGACCGGCACGATGTCCCGCTCGGGGAAGTGCTCCTGAAGAATGCCGCGGGCCCGGTCGTCGGCCGCGCGGTCACCGAACTCGGGCATGAAGACGGCATCGTTGGCGATGTAGAAGTTGGCGTAGGTCGATACGAAGTCGTCCCCGTCGCCCGTGATCCTGTTCAGGTCGGGCTGCGGCAGCTCGATCACCTCGAAGCGCCGGCCGCGGGCGTCCGTCGCCTGTGACAGGACGGACTTCGCCTGGTCGGCGGAGTGCGACCACGAATCAGCCGGCGTGCTGGGGTGCGCGCGGTCCAGCAGGACGACGCCGGGGGCGGCGAACCGTACGAGGCTGTCCACATGGGCGTCGGTGATGTCCTCACCGCGGACGCCGGCCAGCCAGACGACCTTCTGGACGCCCAGGGTCCGCTTGAGCTCCGCCTCGATCCCGTCCCGGTCCTTGCCCCGGTTGCGGTTGTCGTTGACGAGCGAGCTCTCGGTGACCAGCAGGGTGCCCTCGCCGTCCGTCTCGAAGGAGCCGCCCTCGGCGACCAGCGGGGCCTGGACCCGGGGGATCCCGTACCTGTGGAGTAGGGCCCGGGCGACCACCCCGTCGTTCCCGTGCTCCTGCTTCTTGCCCCAGCCGTTGAAGTTGAAGTCGACCCCGACGACCTTGCCGCCCTCCTCGACGAAGACGGGGACGGTGTCACGGGCCCACAGGTCGTCCACCGCGAGCGGGATGACCTCGACGTCGTTGCCGCAGGCCCGCTGGGCCGCGGCCGCCTCGTCGGGGCGGGCCATCATGACGACGGCCTCGTACCTGCCGACGGCCCGGGCGATCCGCGCGATGTCCTCGCGCACGTGGCGCAGGTCCCGCTCCCACACATCGGCGGCCAGTGCGGGCCAGGCCATGAAGGTGCGGGTGTGGCTCTCCCACTCGGCACCGAGGCGACGCCCGTCGGCTGCGGGGGCGGACCCTTTCGTGGCCTCGGGATGTACTCCGGCCGCGGACGGGCCGCAGGCCGAGGCGCCCGCGACGATCGCGCCGATTCCGGCGAGGGCGCGAAGGACGGTCCGGCGGGCGGGGGGAAGGAAGGGCACGGGAACTCCGATCGTGGGCTGGCGGAAGGGATACATCCCGCCAGGGCCGGCGCGAGTGTCGCACAGGCGAGCAAACCGCTCCCGAGCGGTGAGCGGGTGCGGCTGGGTGATTCGGGCTGACGGTGCGGGTGGAGTCGGACGCGCGGAAGCCGGGGGACGAGTTCCCGGCGGGCTTCGGCCGGACGGCCCCTGACGGCGACCGCCTCGGTACCGGCGGTGGCGGGATCCACTGCGTCACCGGCAGCCGCTCCTGTAATCCCACCCCGCCACCCCGCCCCCCGCCGGGACGCCATCGGCGCGCCTCGACCCGGCGGGACCGGTGGCCTCGCCGGCTCGGCCCGCCGGTACGCTGCTCGCTTCGATCCCCCTGACGGCGCGAGGCCATATCCGTTGGGGGAGCCGGAGCGGGGGCGGGTGGATCATGGCGGGCGGGCGGTCGCTGGGACGGCGCTTCGGGTGGCTGTGGACGTCGTACGCCGTCAGTACGCTCGGTACCTGGCTCGCCTTCGACGCGTTCCCCCTGATAGCGATCCTCGTCCTGCACGCCGGGACGACCCAGGTGTCGCTGCTGGCGGCCATGGGGCCGGCGGTCGGCGCGGTGCTGGCGCTGCCGCTCGGACCGTGGGTGGAGTCCCGCCCCAAGCGGCGGGTGATGATCACCATGGACCTGCTCCGGTTCGGGGCGCTGACGAGCGTGCCGGCGGCGTACGTGCTCGGCGGGCTCACCTTCGCCCAGCTGCTGGTCGTATCGGTCGTGGCCGGCGCGGCCGGCATCGCCTTCACCGCGGCCGGCGGGGCGTGCCTGAAGGAACTCGTCCCGCAGCAGGACCTGCTCGTCGCGAACGGCCGCTTCGAATCCACCACGTGGACCGCCACCATGCTCGGACCACCGCTCGGCGGGGCCGCGATCGCCGCGTTCGGGCCGGTGGCGACCGTCATGGCCAACGCTGTGAGCCACCTGCTCTCGGCGGCGGGGATCCGCGCGATCGGGGGAACGGAGCCGCGCCCGGCGCCCACCGGAGCGCGGCAGCGGCTGCGCGCCGGCGACCTCTTCGAAGGGTGGCGGCACATCCTGACCGATGCCGTGCTCCGCCCGCTGTTCCTCAACTCGGTCCTGGTCGGCGGCCTGATCATGGCGACCTCGCCGCTGCTCGCCGTCCTGATGCTCGGCCCCCTCGGGTTCGCGCCCTGGCAGTACGCACTCGCCTTCGCCGTGCCCTGCGTGGGCGGCCTGATCGGCTCGCGGCTGGCACCGCGGCTCGGCGCCCGGTTCGGGCAGCACCGGGTCATGCTCACCGCGGGAACGCTGCGGGCGTGCTGGCTGCCGTGGCTGGCCTTCGTCGGCCCCGGCACGCCCGGGCTCGTCCTCGTCATGGCCGTCGAGCTGGGGCTCATCACCTGCATGGGTGTCTTCAACCCGGTGCTGGCCACCTGCCGGCTGGCCCGGACCCCCGCGGACCGGGCCGCCCGCACCCTGCTCGCCTGGTCGGTGTCCGGCAAGGCCGTCATCGCCGCGCTCACCGCCCTGTGGGGCGTGCTGGCCGTCGCCACCGGCCCCCGCGCCGCGATCGCGATCGCCGGCCTCCTCGGCATGGCCACCCCGCTCCTGCTGCCGCGTTCGGCCCCGGCGGACCGTACGGTCCTCAACGGCCGGCCGCGAGATGGTCGCTGAGGGCCTCGTGCGTCAGGTGCAGGCCGGCCCGTAGGACCGCGTCGTGCCGGGTGGGGTGAGCCGCGCGGTGGGTGAGGTCGAGACCCCGGGCCCGGTCGAGCTCGGCGGCGAACCCGTCCCCGCGCAGGGCGGCGTCCAGGGCCAGCGCGGTCGACCGGACCAGCGGGGCGATGGCGCGCAGGGCGGGATCGGGGGCGGTGGCCGCGGAGGGGTCGGCGCTCAGGCCGCGGGCGCGTTCCTGCAGCTCCTGCGTGAAGCACTGGAGGGTCACGGCGCTGCGGGCGGCCAGCACCAGGCGCCTGTCGAGCCCGTCGGGCGGTCTGCGGGTCCGTCGGCGCCGTGCGGCCCGGTCGAAGGCGGCCCGGCAGGCCTGCGGCCGCAGCCACAGCCACGCCCCCTCGGGCAGCGGATCCGGGGCCGCGGGCGGCCCGCCGCGGGCGAGTCGGCCGGCCACCCCGTCGAGGAGGCGCCCGACTCCCGCCCGGTACGCGTCGAGGCCCTCCGCGGCGGACCTGTAGGGGTCCGGAGGCCACAGCAGCGGTCCGAGCAGCACGACCACGGCGATCCCGACCAGGGTCTCCGCCAGCCGCGCCAGCGGATACCCGGGAAGCGCGGTGGCGTAGATCATCAGCGCGGTGACGAGGACCTGCTGGTTGGGGGAGCCGGGCCCGCCCAGCAGGTACATGCCGGCGCACCCGCACACCAGCACGGCCAGGAAGGACAGTGACGAGGGCGGCAGCCGGCCCAGCAGGAGCGTGCTGAGCAGCACACCCACGAAAACGCCCACCAGGCGCTCCCACGCCAGGCGCGGCGCCGTGTACACGTCCTCACGGAGGATCAGGACGGCCGGCAGGGCCGCGGGCACGGGCGCCGTGCTCGTGCCCCACCACAGGCACAGGTACCAGGGCACCGCGGCGCAGATCACCAGGCGGGCGCCGGACCGCAGCCGCGCGCCGGCGGAGGGGAAGTGCGGACGAAAGACGACCGTACCGGGCATGACGGACATCGTAGGGTTCGCCGTCCTGTAGCCGGCCGAACCGCGTGTCGAACGACCGAGGGCGCGACGTGGGACGTGAGGGCACGCGGCGGCGGAAGCTGCTGCCCGCCGCGGCGGCCGTGGTGGCCGTGGTGGCGTACTGAGGGGGCGCGGGGCTGTACTGGTTCGAGCCGTGGAGCCTGCGGCAGGAGCAGACGGTGAGCGAGCCGCAACCGGCCGCCGCGGTAGCGTCCGCCTGCCGGGTGGGGCCGCCGAAGCGGGAGAGCCGGCGCGGGTCGCGCAGGCCGTGGTCGCCGCCCGAGATCGCCCACCTCGGCGACGCCTCCTTCGATGAGCGGTTCGAACACGGCATCGGACTCATGGCCCGTCGCCGACCGCGCTCGGCGGGTCGCGCGCCGGACTTCCGCGCGCCGGACTTCCCTCGCGCCGATGAGTCGGCGGGCTCGCGCCGGTCTATCCATTGACGGAGAAGACCGACTCACCTGGAGCACGTCATGGGACTCATCCACATCGAGCTGTTCGCGACCCTCGACCTCGTCGGCCAGGCGCCCGGCGGCCCCGACGAGGACCCGGACGGATTCCCGTTCGGCGGCTGGCAGGCGCCCCTCCTGGACGAGACCGCCGGGGCGCAGGTCGGCGCCGCCTACGAGGGCACCGACGCCCTCCTGCTCGGCCGGCGCACCTACGACATCTTCGCCGCCTACTGGCCCCATCAGGAAGGCGGCCAGGACGACGACATCGCCACGCTCTTCAACCGGGTCCCGAAGTACGTGGCCTCGCGCGGCACGCCGGACCTCTCCTGGGCCGGATCCACACAGCTCGGCCCGGACCTCGCCGGCGCGGTGCGCGAGATCCGTGACCGGCACGAGCACATCAAGGTCGTCGGCAGCCTGGACCTCGTGCAGACCCTGCTGCGCGAGAAGCTCTTCGACCGGCTCGACCTCTGGGTGCACCCGATCGTGCTCGGCGTCGGGAAGAAGGTCTTCGACGGGGGCGCGGTGCCCACGAACCTCACGCTCCTCGAACCTCCGGCAGCCGGCCCCAAGGGCACCGTGTACCTGCGCTACGGACTCGCCGACGGCGTTCCCGCGACCGGGGACATGAGTGCACCCGATCGGGGTACCGGAAGCGACGGCTGAGGCGCTTGCGCCCCGCGGGTTTTTGTCCGCGGGGCAGAAGCCTTCCCCGGACCAGCGCCGTGCGCGGTAGCCTCCGCGAAAGGGCCGCCCTCTGGAAGAACTCTTCCGAAACCGCGCGTTCGCGGCGCGCCGCACTCGGAACCGACCTGGAAGGACACACGTGAAGGACTCGAAGGACAGGCTGGAAGCACTGCGGGCGGAGATCGAGCGCCGCAACCCCGCGCAGCCCGAGTTCCACCAGGCGGTACGGGAGGTCCTCGAAACGCTGGCCCCCGTCTTCAGCGCCCGGCCCGAGTACGCCGACCCTGCCCTGGCCCTGGTCGAGCGGCTCACCGAGCCCGAGCGGCAGATCGTCTTCCGTGTCCCGTGGCAGGACGACCGCGGCCGGGTCCACGTCAACCGCGGCTACCGCGTCGAGTTCAACAGCGCGCTCGGCCCCTACAAGGGCGGCCTGCGCTTCCACCCGTCCGTGGACATCGGCGTGGTGAAGTTCCTCGGCTTCGAGCAGATCTTCAAGAACGCCCTGACCGGCCTCGGCATCGGCGGCGGCAAGGGCGGCAGCGACTTCGACCCCCGCGGCAGGTCGGACGCCGAGGTCATGCGGTTCTGCCAGTCCTTCATGACCGAACTGCACCGGCACATCGGCGAGCACACCGATGTTCCCGCCGGGGACATCGGTGTCGGCGGCCGCGAGATCGGCTACCTCTTCGGCCAGTACCGGCGCATCACCAACCGCTGGGAGGCCGGCGTCCTGACCGGCAAGGGACAGGGCTGGGGCGGTTCCGCGATCAGGCCGCAGGCGACCGGCTACGGCAGCGTGCTCTTCGCCGCCGAGATGCTGAAGGTCCGGGGCGAGTCGCTGGACGGGCTGACCGCAGTGGTCTCCGGCTCCGGCAACGTCGCGCTGTACACGATCGAGAAGCTCCAGCAGCTCGGCGCGAACCCGCTGACCTGCTCGGACTCCCAGGGCTACGTCGTCGACGACAAGGGCATCGACCTCGCACTGCTCAAGCAGGTCAAGGAGGTCGAGCGCGGGCGCGTGAGCGAGTACGCGGCGCGCCGCGGATCCTCGGCGCGGTTCGTGCCCGCCGGCCGGGTGTGGGACGTGCCGGCAGACATCGCCTTCCCCTCCGCCACGCAGAACGAACTGGAGGCGGGGGACGCCCGTACGCTCGTCGCGGGCGGGGTCAAGGCGGTGTCCGAGGGCGCGAACATGCCGACCACCCCCGAGGCCGTACGGATCCTGCAGGAGGCCGGGGTCGCCTTCGGGCCGGGCAAGGCCGCCAACGCGGGCGGGGTCGCGGTCAGCGCCCTGGAGATGAGCCAGAACGCCGGCCGGGCGGCCTGGAGCGCGCAGCGGGTGGAAGACGAACTCGCCGCCATCATGCGGTCGATCCACGCCGTCGCCCACGAGACCGCCGAGCGGTACGGCGCTCCGGGCGACTACGTCACCGGCGCGAACATCGCCGGCTTCGAGCGGGTCGCGGACGCGATGCTGGCCCAGGGCGTCATCTGATCCGGTGACCACGCCGCGCTCGTGACGTCGGTGGAGCGGCCCGGGACTCGCCTCCCGGGCCGCTTCGCCGTTGCCGGGGTGCGTGCGTGGGTACGGCCCCCGCCCCGGCGGTGACGACGGGTCAGGAGATGCCGTAGCGGGCCCCGATGCCCGCGACGAGCGGGCGCAGTCTCTCCTCGAAATCCGTGGAGACGGCGGCCGTACTGCGCGGGGACCTCGGGAGTCGCTGCTCACTCCTGCGAGGAGGAGCGGCTCCCGGTCGCCGCCGAGACACCCGACCCCGCGTGCGCCTGCAAAGAACGTGCTTATTACACGCGGGAGTTCGTGAGAACGCGTGTGCGAGATGGAGAAGGTGTGGAGGGGCTATTGAGAAACCTAGTTGAACAAGTCCTTACCCCCGGTTCGCCCTTGATTTGCTCCTGTCAATCGGAACAGGGTTCTACAGAACGTTTGACGCCCCACACGTCAACACGAGGAGAACCCTCTACATGGCAACTCACAAGCGATCCAACGCCCTTCGCAACACGGCCATAGCCGCGGGAGCCGCGACAGCGGTCGCGGCGGCCCTGTTCGCGAGCCCCCTCGCGGGGGCGGCCGAACCGGCCGAGGGGATCGTGCACGGCCTCGGTGTCCAAGGCGCCGTGGACGGCAGCTTCGTCGTCATCCTCGACGCATCCGCGAACAAGGAGGACCTGGCGAAGAAGTACGGAGGCAAGCTGGAGCGCTCCTACGGCTCCAAGGTCAACGGCTTCTCCGCGTCCGGCCTGACCGAGAAGGAGGCCAAGCGGCTCGCCGCGGACCCGGCCGTCGGAACGGTCGTGCAGAACAAGCGCTTCACCATCAAGGAGACCCAGGACAAGCCCCCGTCCTGGGGCCTGGACCGGATCGACCAGGCCGCCACGGCCAGCGACCAGAAGTACACGTACCCCGACGGCGGCGGCGAGGGGGTGACGGCGTACGTCATCGACACCGGAGTCCGCATCTCGCACAAGGACTTCGGCGGCCGCGCCGCTCACGGTTTCGACGCGATCGACAACGACGAGACCGCCGACGACGGCAACGGCCACGGGACGCACGTGGCGGGCACCATCGCCGGCACCGCTCACGGCGTCGCCAAGAAGGCCAAGATCGTCGCGGTGCGGGTGCTGGACGACAACGGCTCGGGCACCACCGAGCAGGTCGTGGCGGGCATCGACTGGGTGACGAAGAACCACTCCGGCCCGTCGGTCGCCAACATGAGCCTCGGCGGCGGCGTGGACGAGGCGCTGGACGCGGCGGTCAAGCGGGCCATCGACGCCGGTGTGACCTTCGCGGTGGCGGCCGGCAACGAGTCCTCCGACGCCGGCCAGGGCTCCCCCTCCCGGGTGCCCGAGGCCCTCACGGTCGCGTCCAGCACCGAGGGCGACCAGCAGTCGGACTTCTCGAACTTCGGCTCGGTGGTGGACCTCTACGCACCGGGATCGGAGATCACGTCGGCCTGGAACGACAGTGACACCGGGGTCAAGACGATCTCCGGGACCTCGATGGCCTCCCCGCACGTGGCGGGCGCCGCCGCCCTGTACCTGGCGGCCAACCCGTCCGCGACGCCGGCCGCCACGGCCGCCGCGCTGACCGGGTCCGCGACGAAGGGAGCCATCAAGAACCCGTCCTCCGGCACCGCGAACAAGTTGCTGAAGGTCGCGCCGTAACGTTTCGGCAGATCCGTCAGGAGCGGCTCTCCGCACTGCGGAGGGCCGCTCCTCGGCGTCGAACGATCAGCCCGTCCGCCCCCCGTCCCCGGCGGCGATGAGCACGACGTCGCCTTCGTGCCTGCGGCCTCAGCCGCGCTTGCTCTTCCCGTGCTTCTTCTTCCCGCGCCGCCGGACGACGGAGTCGGACTCGGAGTCGGAGTCGGAGTCGGACTCAGAGTCAGACTCGGAGTCGGAGTCGGAGTCGGCGTGCGGATCGGCCGGGGCGCCGGCGGGGGCTTCCCGTTCCAGCTCGCGGCGAGTGACCAGGAGGGCCCTGCGCGCCTCTTCCCCCACATCGGGGTACTGCGGATCGATGTCCATCAAGGTGTGCGCGAGGACGGCCGCCGCACAGATCCGCGCGAACCACTTCCGGTCCGCCGGCACGACGTACCACGGCGCCCACTGCGTGCTGGTGGCCGACAGCATCGCGGAGAACGCGTGCTGGTAGTCGTCCCACCGGCGCCGCTCCCGCACGTCGGCCGCGGAGAACTTCCAGTTCTTCTCCGGCCGGTCGATCCGCTGGAGGAACCGGGCGCGCTGCTCCTCCTGTGACAGGTTGAGGAAGATCTTCACCACCTTGAACCCGTTGTCCGTGAGGTAGTGCTCCCACCGGTTGATCTCCCGGTAGCGGCGGTCCCACACGTCCGGCCCGCAGGCTTCCTCGGGCAGCTTCTGCCGGACCAGGTTGTCGGGGTGCACCCGTACGACGAGGACCTCCTCGTAGTGCGAGCGGTTGAAGATGGCGATCTCGCCGCGAGCCGGCAGCCGCCGGGCGTACCGCCACAGGTAGTCGTGGTCGAGCTCCTCGGCGGAGGGCACCTTGAAGCTGCTGACCCGCACGCCCTGTGGGTTGACGCCGCTCATCACGTGACGGATCGTCCCGTCCTTGCCCCCGGCGTCGATGGCCTGGAGGCACATCAGCACGCCGTACGTGTCCTGGGCGGCCAGCCGGTCCTGGTACTCGGCCAGCAACGACACCCCGCTGCGCAGCAGCTCGGCGCCGTCCCGCTTCTTCAGGCCGGCCTTGAAGCGGGGATCGAAGTCGCGGTCGAGGCGCACGTGCGACCCCGGCTTCACCCGCAGCGGCTCGATGAAATCCGCGATGCGTTCGGCTCTCTCGTCCGACATCACCCATCAGTCCTTCGCTGGACCCACGGCATGGCGGCGGGCGGCGTCGAGCGCCCGCCCCCGCCCGGGACCTCCACCGCGCCGGGCGCCTCGTGCCCATTGTCTGCTCGCCGGGCCAAGATCGCCCGTCCCGCCGGCACCGGGCATGCGCCCGCGCCCTCACCCGTCCCGTCGCGCGTTGCGGTCCTCCGGTTCGCCGTCCGTCGTCTCGTCGTCCGGCCGGAGCGTGGTGCGGGCGCCGGGGAGGACCGGGGCGGTCCCGCAGAGGGCGGTGACGGTCTCGGCCCACAGGAAGGCGAGCCGGTCCAGCACGCACCCGACAGGAGGTGAGCCGGGTGCGGTGTTCCGGACGGCCGCGAGGGCGAACAGGGTCGCGGCCCTCCAGTCCGGGGCGGGCCGGACCAGGCCCTCGCCGCGGGACGCCAGGTACCAGGTCCCGGTGAGTACGGACGCCGCAAGCGCCCACATCACGACCGTCATGAGGACCGCGAAGCAGAGCCGGCTGCCCGACCGGACCGACTCCAGTGACGACCTTCACGTCCTTCGCCGCACGCCGTTCGTGCGCCCGGAACGACAGGTCGCCGACGGTCGCCTCGGTGGTCCGGCCCGGCCGGGGCGCCCGACCCGCAGCACGAGCTTCCTGGCCGCGGCGTCGACGCGTTGGACGGTCGCCCGACGTCCACCCGGTCCGGCGCTGTTCGATCCCACCCTGCGGACTTGTCGATCGCCTGCCGCTCGGTGAGCTGCAGCCGCGACCCCACGGCCACCGCCACCACGATCAGCACCGCGACGGGGCCGTTCGGCTCGACGCCGCCGCCGTACGGTCCTCGTCGACCGGTCCTCGTCGACCGGGGCGGCGGTCCGCCGTACCCGGGCGGGTGTGCCGGCGCCGGCCGCCGGACACCGCTCCGGGGTCGCTGATCCGCTCCACGTGCGGGCGTACGGTGCAGCCGGTAGCGTCGAGACCGAGCGTTCCGCCCCAACCGCTGCGGCCTTGCCCAGCAGGTCGGCCGTCGATGATGGCAGAGGAACGAAACCCATGCCGAAGCACACCATCCACGCGGTGACCGCCGCGGCCGCACTGGTCTGCCTGACCGCGTTCGGCCCCGTACCCGGCGGCGCCACGGGCGGTGCGCCCACAACCGAGGCCCCCGCGCCCGGCGGTACCCCGCCATCGGACTCGCGGTCCCCCGGCCAGGCGGCCGCGGCCCGTTTCGTGCCCGGCCCCTGCCCGAAGCCGCCCGAGCCCATCGAGGCCCTGGGCGACGCACTCTGCGGCCATCTGGAGGTCCCCGAGAACCGCTCCCGTCCAGGCGGCCGGACCATCAAACTGGCCGTCGCCGTCATTCCGGCCCTCCACCCGGCGAAGCCCGCACAGGTCCCCGTGGTGTTCATGGCGGGCGGCCCCGGCGCCGACACCTTCGACGACATTCCCTTCCTCGTCGACTCCGGCCTGAACAAGGACCGCGACCTGATCATCATGGCCCAGCGCGGCAACCTCTACGACCAGCCGAACCTCGCCTGCCCGGAGGTCGACCGCTTCAACGAGCAGGCCGTCGGCCTCGGCTACGACTCGGACCAGGCCGAACAGCTCATGCTGAAAGCCGTCAAGGACTGCCGCGGCCGCCTCACGGCCCAGGGCGTCGACCTGAGCGCCTACAACACCACGGAGAACGCCGCCGACTTCGCCGACCTGCGCAAGGCGCTGAAACTGCGTCAGTGGAACGTCTACGGCTACTCGTACGGCAGCAACCTGGCCCTCACATACCTGCGCCTGCACCCCGAGGGCATCCGCGCGTTCGCGATCGACTCGATCACGCCTCCCCAACACGTGACCCTGCCGTGGACATGGGCCAGCACGGCCGAGGGCATCGACAACATCATCGAGGCGTGCGCGGCACAGCCCGCCTGCAAGGACCGTTACCCGGACTTCCGCCGGATGCTGAGCGAACAGGTGCGCCGGCTGGAGGCCCGTCCCCTGACGCTGAACGTCGAGCCGCCCGGCGGGGGCGAGCCCGTCACGGTCGTCCTCGACGGCGGTGCGCTCCTGAACCTGATCGTCGCCTTCTCCCCCCGGCCCGAGGACCTGCCGGCGGCGCTCGACGAGCTCGCGGCCGGCAACCCGGGGCGCTTCGCGAAGGCCCGCGCGGCGGGATCGGTCCAGAAGACCGGCGAGTTCGCACACGGCCTGACGCAGTCCGTGGTGTGCGGCGAGTGGGCGCCGGGGTTCTCGGAGACCGACGTGCTGAACGCCGGTCGCAAGGTCTATCCCGAGTGGCCGGACACGGTCCTCGCCCAGGTGCCGCAACTTCCCTTCCAGTACCCGGCGTGCCGGACCTGGGACGTCGCGGACCGCGCGGCCGCCCAGCGGGTGCCCACGGTCAGCTCGGTGCCCGCGCTCGTCATCTCCGGCACGTTCGACGTGAAGACGGGGGCGAGCTGGGCGAAGGACGTGGCCCGCAACCTGTCCCGTTCAACCTCCGTGCTTGTCCCCGGAATCGGCCACTGGGTGATCCCGCAGTCGCCCTGCGCGCAGAGTGTCCTGGCCTCGTTCTTCGCTCGTCCGACCGCCCCGCCCGACACCAGTTGCGTGGACGACGTGGAGCCCAAACCGTTCACGATCATTCCCGAATGACCGGGAGGGCAGATGACCCACGCCCGTGCGCCCCGCCGTCCCCGCTCCGCCGGAAGGCTCCTGGCTACGTCGTCGGCCGGCCTCGCGGCCGCCCTCCTCGTCGCGGGCCTGCTCGCGGCGCCCGCCCGGGCGCAGAGCAGCACCGGCACCGGCCCCGACCCCACCCCCGGAGCGCCGACCGGCACCGTCGCCCGGACCGTGGGTGACGCCGCCTTCGAACCGGGCCCCTGCCCGAAGACACCGGAACCGATCGAGGCCCTCGAAGGGGCCCGCTGCGGAACGCTCACCGTGCCCGAGAACCGGGGGAAGCCCGACAGCCGCTCGATCCGGCTCGGCGTCGCGATCGTCCCGGCGGCGACCGACGCACCGAAGGCCGACCCCATCGTCTGGCTCGCGGGCGGCCCCGGGGACGACGCGGTGGGGGAGGCGAAGATGGCGATCGACGGCGGCCTGAACCGAGACCGCGACGTGATCTTCATGTCCCAGCGCGGGACGTACTCGGCCGACCCGAACCTCCTGTGCCCCAACATCGACGAGTTCAACGCACGCGCGGTCGGCCTGCCGTACGACGCCCCGGCCACCGAGCGCCTGCACGTCGAGGCCACGAAGGCCTGCCGCGACCAGCTCGCGGCCCGCGGGATCGACCTCAGCGCCTACAACGACATCGAGAGCGCCGCCGACTACGAGGACCTGCGCAAGACGCTGGGCATCGAGAGGTGGAACCTCTACGGCATCTCCTACGGCACCCACCTGGCCCTGGTCTACATGCGCCTGCACCCCGAAGGACTCCGCTCGGTGGGCATCGACGGCATCCTCCCGCCGTCCAGGGCCGGCTCGGCGGCGACCTGGAGCAGCGCCAAGCAGGGATTCGACGGCCTGTTCAAGGCCTGCGCGGACCAGCCGGCGTGCAACAAGCGCTATCCGAACCTGTCGGCGACCTTCGACAGGCTCGTCCGCCAACTCGAGGCCGAGCCGGTCACCACCACCGTCACGCTCCCCGGGAGCGACAAGCCGGTGAATGTCGTACTCGACGGCGGAGCCCTGGTGAACTGGATGACCTCGGCCACCCACGTGGCGCCCCAGGTACCCGCCGCCCTCGACGAGCTGGCGAACGGCAAGCCGCAGCGGATCGCCCAGCAGTGGGCGGGCGGCAAGCTCAGCCCCCAGGCCATGGGCAGGATCGCGCACGGTCTCGTCTACGGCGTCTTCTGCAGTGAGTGGACGCCGTACGAGACCCAGGAGCAGGCGCTCCGGGGCGGCCAGGAGACCTTCCCGTCCTTCCCGCCCTCGGTGCAGGCACAGGCGCCGCAGCTCACCTTCCTCCGCCCGGACTGCGACGTCTGGAACGTCCCGGCGGCGCCACGCTCCCTCCGTGACGCCACGCGCGGCGACGTCCCGACCCTCGCCCTGTCGGGCGGTTTCGACTCCCAGACCGGTGCGGACAACGGTGAGTACGTCGCCCGTACGCTGGCCAAGGCCAAGGCCGTCACGGTCCCGTACGAGCCGCACGTGGTGTTCGCGACGTCGAAGTGCGCGCAGGAGATCGCCGTGTCGTTCTTCGACAACCCTGCGGCACCGGACACCGCATGCCTGAAGAACCTGAAGGCACCCGAGTTCGAGATCGCCCCCTGATCCGGCCCTGTGGGCCTGTCCGGCCCTGTCCGACGGTCCCGGCAGAATCCTGCTCTCGCCCCCAGGTGCTCGCAGCCGCCCGTACGCGGCCGGCCGCGTACGGGCGCCCGGAATCGGCCGCGCCGGGGCGAAAGAATATCTGTGCCCGCGCTCTGAGAATTGAGCGGATCCCGCAGGGAGATTTTCTGGGCTCCGCCCGCTGCTGTAATTCTCGGTCGTACGCAACCGTCCATGACGTGCTACTGTCGATCTCGGTTGCAGTTTTGGTACCCAAAAACTTCAGGCGTCTCCGGCCGGCCATCGCGCCGCAGGGGGCGCTTCGTATTTCCGGTCATTTTCCGGTGGGGAATCATCGCGGCGACACGGTGTTCGCACGGTGCGGACGCCGTTGTACTGCCCCAAAGGAGATATGACATGGCTACAGGCACAGTGAAGTGGTTCAACGCGGCCAAGGGTTTCGGCTTCATCGAGCAGGACGGTGGCGGCCCCGACGTGTTCGCCCACTTCTCGAACATCGCCGCCCAGGGCTTCCGTGAGCTGAACGAGGGCCAGAAGGTCAACTTCGACATCGCGCAGGGTCAGAAGGGCCCGACGGCCGAGAACATCGTTCTCGCCTGACGCTGACGCGTGCTTCGTAGCTGGGGCCCGCATCCCTCGGGGTGCGGGCCCCAGCTGCACGTATTTCCGCAGTGGTTCGACCTGCGAGAACGTAGCATTCCAGGGATGCCGCCGCCTCTGCGCCGCCCCCGTTGTTTTTCCGGATCTGCTTCCGTAAGACATCACCTGTTTCAGCGATTGCGCCGGCACGGATTCTCTGCGCTCACGTCGGCTGTCGCAATTCATTTCGGCTCGTTCTCGTGATTCCCCGCGATGTTCTTCCGTGGAGGGAATTCCTTGATGCGTGCCGTATCAAGGAAGGTTCTGCATGAACCCCACACGTACGAACAACCGTTCTTCCCGTACCCGAGGCCGCAGCGGCGGCGCCGCGTTCGACTCCGCGTCCGGCTCCGGTTCGGGCCGGGGCAGCCGCTTCGGTTCGTCCGCCCCGAGCCGTTCGTCCGCCCCGAGCCGTTCGGGGGGCCCGAGCCGCTCGGGCGGCGGCTACGGCCGGCGGCCCGCCGCGGTGGGCGGTGAGTTCGCCCTGCCCAAGACGATCACTCCCGCGCTGCCCGCGGTCGAGGCGTTCGCCGATCTCGACATGTCCGCCGAGCTGCTGGCCGCGCTCGGGGCCCAGGGGCTGTCGGTGCCGTTCCCGATCCAGGGCGCCACCCTGCCGAACTCCCTCGCGGGCCGTGACGTGCTCGGCCGAGGACGTACCGGCTCCGGAAAGACCCTGGCCTTCGGCCTGGCCCTCCTGGCCCGTACCGCCGGACGGCGCGCAGAGCCGCGCCAGCCGCTCGCCCTGGTCCTCGTCCCGACCCGCGAGCTGGCGCAGCAGGTGACCGACGCCCTCACGCCGTACGCCCGCGCCGTGAAGCTCCGCCTGACCACCGTCGTCGGCGGCATGTCGATCGGCAAGCAGGCCGGAGCGCTGCGCGGAGGCACCGAGGTCGTCGTAGCCACGCCCGGGCGGTTGAAGGACCTCATCGACCGCGGCGACTGCCACCTGAACCAGGTCGCGATCACCGTCCTGGACGAAGCCGACCAGATGGCCGACATGGGCTTCATGCCGCAGGTCACCGCCCTCTTGGACCAGGTCCGCCCCGGCGGCCAGCGGATGCTGTTCTCCGCCACCCTGGACCGCAATGTCGACCTGCTGGTCCGCCGCTACCTGACCGACCCCGTCGTCCACTCCGTGGATCCCTCGCAGGGCGCGGTCACCACCATGGAACACCACGTGCTGCACGTCCACGGGACGGACAAGCAGGCGACCACCATCGCGATCGCCGCCCGCGACGGCCGGGTGATCATGTTCCTGGACACCAAGCACGCCGTGGACCGCCTCACCCAGGACCTGCTCCGCAGCGGGGTCCGTGCCGCCGCCCTGCACGGAGGCAAGTCCCAGGGGCAGCGCACACGCACCCTGGCCCAGTTCAAGACGGGACACGTCAACGTGCTCGTCGCCACGAACGTCGCCGCCCGGGGCATCCACGTCGACAACCTCGACCTCGTCGTGAACGTCGACCCGCCGACCGACCACAAGGACTACCTCCACCGGGGCGGCCGCACCGCCCGCGCCGGCGAGTCCGGCAGCGTCGTCACCCTGGTCACCCCCAACCAGCGCCGTGAGATGACCCGCCTCATGACCGCAGCCGGCATCGTTCCCCAGGCCACTCAGGTCCGCTCCGGCGACGACGCACTCCATCGCATCACCGGCGCACGCACCCCCACGGGTGTCCCCGTCACCATCACCGCGCCGGTGCCGGAGCGGTCCAAGCGCAGCACAGCCTCCCGCGGCCGGCGCAGTTCCGCTTCGGCGGCCCGGCGCGTGGCCGGGCGTCGGCCCGCCTTCGACGCGGCGGCCTGAGAGCCACCCGACCGGCAAGCCGACCCGACCCTGCAGGAGGCACGATTTGACGCTGATCCAGATGCCGTTCCGCCCCCGGAACGCCGACTCCGGCCACCGCACGGCGGGCGATGCCCCGGAAGCGGCCGTCCCGCAGATCTGTGACGACATGACGGTGGAAGTGGCCCTGTCCGTCATGGCCAGTGCCCGCGAGGGGCATCTGCTCGTCTGCGACCAGTCCGGTGTGTACACCGGCCGGGTCACCCAGGCCCAGCTCGCCGCCGTCCGAGCCGGCGACGCGTACACGGACCGGCTCAGGCTCCGCGACGTCCCGGCCCTCGCACGCTGAACCGCCTCGCGTTCGAACCGTCCACCCTTCTGCCTGTGAGGCACCATGCGCTGCGTCATCGCCCGTTTCCCGTTCGACCTGACCAGGAGCGGCGTCCTGGAATCGATGAAGGGCGTCAAGCCCGAGGAGGTCACCGGTGAGTCCGTGACCATCGGCCGCCGCACCTACCCCGTCAAACAGGTCGGCCAGGTCATCACCCGCCAGGACCGCCGCGACTTCAGTGCCGGCGAAGTCCTGCGGGCCATGACCCAGCTCGGCTTCACCTGCCGTGGCCTCCCCGGGGCGGCAGCGCCCGCCCGCGTGCTCAGCCCGCTGGAGCACGCCTCGGCGATGCTCGGCACGGCGGCCCGCTGACCGGCTGACCGCTGACCGGCTGACCGGGGAAGGCGCGCGCCGACACCCGGGGCCACGCAGGGCCCGACCGGCACACAGCCGGTCGGGCCCTGCGCGCATGCCGGGGCGACGCTCACCCACGGGATCCGAAGGTCGGCGCGGTACCGGAGCGGGCAGATGGTGTAGTAGTTCCTTCGGGGCCCTGGTGCCAGTACGGCGCCAGGGCCCCTTCACGCGTCCCCTGAGTGAGGTGCAATGACAGCAGACGACTCGTTCGGCCGTCTCGAAGACGACGACTATCCCGCCTACACCATGGGCCGGGCCGCCGAGCTGCTCGGCACCACCCAGGGCTTCCTGCGGGCCATCGGCGAAGCCCGCCTCATCACCCCGCTCCGCTCCGCGGGCGGACACCGCCGCTACTCCCGCTACCAGCTGCGCATCGCCGCCCGCGCCCGGGAACTCGTCGACCAGGGCACCCCGATCGAGGCGGCCTGCCGCATCATCATCCTCGAGGACCAGCTCGAAGAAGCCCAGCGCATCAACGCCGAATACCGCCGCGCCGCCGAATCCAGCGACCCGCCCGCCAGGCCTGAGTGACCCCTCAGACCACCGAGAGCAGGTCCACCACGAAGACGAGCGTGGAACCAGCCGGGATCAACGGCGAGGGGGACTGGTTGCCGTAGCCGAGGCGCGGGGGAACGATGATCTCTCGCCGGCCGCCGACCTTCATCCCCCTGATTCCCCGGTCCCAGCCCTTGATGACCCTGCCACCACCCACGGCGAACTTGAACGGCTGCTCCCGGTCCCAGGAGGCGTCGAACTCCGCTCCGGACTCGAAGGTGACCCCGACGTAGTGGACCCGGACGACCCTGCCCGGCTTCGCCTCCGGCCCGTCCCCCACGACGAGGTCCCGGATGGTCAGCTCCTGGGGAGCGTCACCCCCCGGAAGTTCGATCACGGGCTTCGTCGGTTCGTTCATCGCAGCCTCCTCAGTCTCCGCCGGAAGCTCTCGTACGGACCAGCCGGCGCACGGTCACCCCGTGCAGTGGACGATCACGCTACGACACCGACCCCGGTCCCGTCCCACCCGGCCCGTCGACGGCAGCGCTCAGAAGAACCCGAGCTTCTTCGGGGAGTAGGAGACCAGGAGGTTCTTGGTCTGCTGGTAGTGCTCCAGCATCATCTTGTGGGTCTCGCGGCCGATGCCCGACTGCTTGTAGCCGCCGAAGGCAGCGTGGGCGGGGTAGGCGTGGTAGCAGTTCGTCCAGACGCGGCCCGCCTGGATCGCCCGGCCCGCCCGGTAGGCCGTGTTGACGTCGCGGGTCCACACGCCCGCGCCCAGGCCGTACGCGGTGTCGTTGGCGATGCGCACGGCGTCCTCGAAGTCCTGGAAGGCGGTCACCGACACCACCGGTCCGAAGATCTCCTCCTGGAAGATCCGCATGCGGTTGTCGCCCTCGAAGACGGTCGGCTGGACGTAGAAGCCGCCCGCGAGCTCGCCCTCCAGCTCGTGGCGGTGGCCGCCCGTCAGGAGCTTCGCGCCTTCCCGCAGGCCGATGTCCACGTACGACAGGACCTTCTTCAGCTGCTCCTCCGAGGCCTGGGCCCCGATCATCGTGTCCGTGTCCAACGGGTGCCCCGGCACGATCAGTTCGGTGCGGGCCACCGCCGCGTCGAGGAAGTCCCCGTACCGGCCCCGCTCGATCAGGGCCCGCGAGGGGTTCGTGCACACCTCGCCCTGGTTCAGCGCGAACATGGTGAAACCCTCCAGGGCCTTGTCGCGCAGGTCGTCGTCCTGCGACCAGATGTCGTCGAAGAAGAGGTTCGGGCTCTTGCCACCCAGTTCCAGCGTGACCGGCTTCAGGTGCTCCGCCGCGTACTGCATGATCAGCCGCCCCGTCGCCGTCTCCCCGGTGAAGGCGACCTTCGCGACGCGCGGACTGGACGCGAGCGGCTTGCCCACCTCCTCGCCGAAGCCGTTGACGACGTTCACCACCCCCGGCGGCAGCAGGTCCGCAACCAGGCCCAGCCAGTAGTGGACGGAGGCCGGGGTCTGCTCGGCCGGCTTGAGCACCACGGTGTTGCCCGCCGCCAGCGCGGGGGCCAGCTTCCACACGGCCATCAGGATCGGAAAGTTCCACGGGATGATCTGACCGACCACGCCCAGCGGTTCGTGGAAGTGGTAGGCGACCGTGTCGTCGTCGATCTGGCTCAGCGCGCCCTCCTGCGCACGCAGCGCGCCCGCGAAGTAGCGGAACTGGTCGACGGCCAGGGGCAGGTCGGCCGCCAGGGTCTCGCGTACCGGCTTGCCGTTCTCCCAGGTCTCCGCGACCGCGAGGGCCTCCAGGTGCTGCTCCGTCCGGTCCGCGATGCGCAGCAGGACCGACGCCCGGTCGGCGACCGAGGTCCGGCCCCAGGCGGGCGCCGCCGCGTGCGCCGCGTCCAGTGCCCGCTCCACGTCCTCGGCGGTGCCCCGCGCGACCTCGGTGAAGGTCTGGCCGTTGACGGGCGAGGGGTTCGCGAAGTACCGGCCGCGGGCGGGCGCGACGTATTCGCCGCCGATGAAGTGGTCGTAGCGGGACGCGTACGACATCAGCGACCCCTCGGTACCGGGCGCAGCGTAACGGGCCATGGTGTCCTCCCCTTGCCGGGCGCCGGCCGCCGTCGGACAGCGCTGGGGTGGAGGCTAGGAGCGGGCAGGTTGCGGATACGTTGCACACAGCCCGTGCCCGCCCGGCCGGGCACCCAGCTCACGGTCCAGGGCGCGTACGCGGGCCAGCGCGGCCGGCCGGCCCTCGGGCGGCAGCGCCGCGGCCAGCGCCCGCCACGCCTCCGGGTCCTCGGCGCCCCAGGCACTGCACACCCAGTCGGCCAGCAGCCCCGCGTCGGCCCGCGCGATCAGGGCCGCCCGCGCCTGCTCCTCGATCCGCCGGCGCAGCCGGACCACCCCGGGCGCCGTCGAGGCAGGCAGGAGGGGCCCGGGATAGTGGTGGAGGGCCGCGGAGACGGCTCCGGCCGCCAGCCGCCGGGTCAGGGCGGTGAAGTCCGCGTCCAGCGGACCGGCCGTGCGATAGGGGCGCGACAGCGGTGCCGCGGGTCCCAGCAGCGCGCGCAACCGGGACATCTCGGCCCGCAGCGTGACCGGTGACACCGCCTCGTCCTCGTACAGGGCGATCGCCAGCTCCTCGCCGGACAGGCCCTCGGGATGCTGCGCCAGCAGGACCATGATCTCGCTGTGCCGGCGTCCCAGCCGCACCCGCCGGCCACCGGCCACCAGCAGCGCCTCGTCCCGGCCGAGGGCCGTGAGGGTGTCCCGCGCGGTCGGGGGCCCCTCGTCGACCAGGGCCAGCTGGGCCTCCGCCGCCCGGGCCACCGCCCGGACGAACGCCAGGGAGTGCGGGTGCGCCAGACCGTCGCCGCCGGTGATGTCCACCGCGCCCAGCAGCCCGCCCGTCCGCGGATCCCGCACCGGCGCCGCCGCACAGGTCCACGGGTGCACCCGGCGGCTGAAGTGCTCGGCCCCGAAGACGTGCACGGCCTCGCCCACCGCGACCGCCGTCCCGGGGGCGTTGGTCCCCATCGCGGACTCCGCCCAGCGCGTGCCCGGGACGAAGCCGAGGCCCTCGGCGCGCCGCAGGGTGGCCGATGCGCCCTCCACCCACAGCAGGCTGCCCCGCGCGTCGCACACCGCCAGCAGGTGCGCCCCGTGCGCGGCGAACGCGCCGACGAGGTCCCGGAACAGCGGCATCACCCGGGCCAGCGGGTGCTCCTCCCGGTACGGGCGCAGGTCCGCCTCCGCGAGCTCCACCCGCGGTGCGCACTCCGGGCTCAGCCTGGCCCGCGCGCACCGCCGCCAGGACCGCGCGATGACCGCCCTGACCGGGGTCTCCACCCGCCCGTCCCGGGTGAACACGGCGTGCGCCCGCCGCAGTTCCCGTGAACGGGCGGCGGGATCGGCCCCGTCCGGAAGTGCCACCGACGGATCCCGGTCGCCCATGTCACCCTCCCGTGGAGCCGCGGTACCCGGAGCGCCCCCATCGTCGTCGCGGCGCCGCGCCCCGGCAAGCGGTACGTCGGCCAGGGCGCGGGCCCGCCCCGGCCGGTTCGCGCGCTACGGGAGCGGCTTGCCGCGGCGGCGTTCCCCGCCCCGGTCCGCCGGTCCGGCGGCCGCCAGGGCCGATGCCGGGTCGGGGGCCGGCGGTCCCGACGGGATCCACCGCCCCGCCTCGCGGCGGTACGGCCACCAGCGCCCCTCCCGGCCCAGCCGGACCTGCCGGCCCGTTCCCGGTTGCGTCCAGCGGGCCCGGATCCTGCGCAGCACCGGAGCCTCCTCGTCCGCCCAGGCGGCGGCCCATGCCGTCCGTGCGCGGGCCAGCGTGGTCCGGTCCGGCGTCCAGTCGTCCTCCAGCGCGGCCAGGCCCGGGGCCGCACCGAAGCCCCAGGCCAGAACGGCCAGTTCCATGTCGGCCCTGCTGCGCCCGGTGGCCGCCGCCAGACGGGAGCGGACCCGGACGTCATCGGCCTCGCGGGCCAGTCGTACGGCGTCCTGCGCCTCCGTGAGGGGTGCCGGTACGGCGCGGTCGGCGTGGCCCGGAGCGACCGCCTCCGCCAGCAGCCGGAAGGCCTCGGCCGCGGCCGCCCGCGCGAGGAACTCCACCGCGTCCACGTCGAGCCCGTCCGGTTCCGCCTCCGTGTCCAGGGCCGGCGGCTGCCCCGGCGCCCGCGGCAGGTCCGGCAGCGGGGGCAGCGGCGGCAGGCCCGCCCGCGCCGCCCCGTACGCCAGGTCCGCCGGGAAACCCCCGTCGGCGGCCCCGTCCGCATCCGGGTCCTGCGCCGGGGCGTTCGCGGCGCTGCGCTCCTCCAGCCCGTCCAGCAGCTGCCGTTCGCCCCGGCCGCGCAGGAGCAGCAGGACGAAGGGGTCCTGGTCCAGCAGCCGGGCCACCTGGTGGCAGAGCGCGGCTGTGTGCGGGCAGTGGTCCCACTCGCCGCAGTCGCAGCGCGGGTCGAAGTCCCCGATGCCCGGCAGCAGTTCCACCCCGGCTGCCGCCGCGTCCTCGGCCAGCTCCGGCGGAACCTCACGGTCCAGCAGGGCCGCGATGTACCCCGACTCCGCGGCCACGAGCCCCAGCAGCCGGTCCCACTCGGCCTGCGAGAACTCCTGCACCAGCACGTCCGTCCGGTGCGCCGTCCCGTCCCGGTCGCGCACGACCGCGGTGAGCCCGCCCGGGCGCACCGAGACCGTCCCCACCGCGCCCGAGCGCGCGACGCGGCGGCCCTGCCGCACCTGCTCCCCGTCGAGCGCGCTGTCCTCCAGGGCGCGCAGCCAGGCTTGGCCCCACCAGGTACGGGCGAAGCCGCGGCCGGGTGCGGGCGGGAGCGCCGCGAAGGTCTTCTCGTACGGGTCCCCGGTGGTCATCGCGTACTCCCCGCGGCCGGGCGCAGTGCCACGAGCTCGGCCAGTTCGGCGTCGGTCAGTTCGGTCAGCGCGCTCTCGCCGCCCGCGAGGACGGCGTCGGCCAGGGCCCGTTTGCGCTCCAGGAGGCGTGCGATGCGGTCCTCGACGGTGCCTTCGGCGATGATCCGGTGGACCTGTACGGGCTGGGTCTGGCCGATCCGGTAGGCGCGGTCGGTGGCCTGTTCCTCGACGGCCGGGTTCCACCAGCGGTCGAAGTGGACGACGTGTCCGGCGCGGGTGAGGTTCAGTCCGGTGCCGGCCGCTTTGAGGGACAGCAGGAAGACGGGGACCTCGCCGGCCTGGAAGCGGTCCACGAGCTCTTCGCGGCGCGCCACCGGGGTCCCGCCGTGCAGGAGTTGTGTGGCGATCCCCCTCGCCGCCAGGTGCCGCTCGATGAGCCGGGCCATCGTCACGTACTGCGTGAACACGAGCACCGAACCGCCCTCGGCGACGATGGTGTCCAGCAGCTCGTCGAGGAGCTCCAGCTTGCCGGAGCGCGCGCCGCCGGTCGCGCCGCCGTCCCCCAGGTAGTGGGCCGGGTGGTTGCAGATCTGCTTGAGCGAGGTCAGCAGCTTGACCACCAGTCCGCGCCGCTCCATCCCGTGGGCCTGCGAGATCGCCGCGAGGGTCTCGCGTACGACGGCTTCGTAGAGCGCGCTCTGTTCGCGGGTGAGGGACACCGGGTGGTCGGTCTCGGTCTTCGGCGGCAGCTCGGGCGCGATGCCAGGGTCGGACTTCCTGCGCCGCAGCAGGAAGGGCCGTACGAGCGCCGCGAGCCGGGCCGCCGCCTGCGGGTCGCGGCCGCTCTCCACCGGCTCGGCGTAGCGGGCGCGGAAGGTTCCGAGGCGGCCCAGGATTCCCGGTGTCGTCCAGTCGAGGACGGCCCACAGCTCGGAGAGGTCGTTCTCCACGGGGGTGCCGGTCAGGGCCACGCGGGCCCGCGCCGGGAGGGTCCTCAGGGCCTTCGCGGTGGATGAGTGCGGGTTCTTGACGTGCTGCGCCTCGTCGGCGACGACCATGCCCCAGTCGGTGGCGGCGAGTGCGGCCGCGTCCAGGCGCATCGTGCCGTACGTGGTGAGCACGAACTCCCCGGCGCCGGGCGTGAGTCCGGCCAGGCTGCGGACCGGTCCGTGGAAGCGGCGTACCGGGGTGCCGGGCGCGAACTTCTCGATCTCCCGCTCCCAGTTGGCCAGCAGCGAGGCGGGGCAGACCACCAGGGTGGGGCCGGCGGCTGGCGCACCTTGGCCGTTGCGGTGCAGGTGGAGCGCGATGAGGGTGACGGTCTTGCCCAGGCCCATGTCGTCGGCGAGGCAGGCGCCGAGGCCGAGCGAGGTCATCCGGGCCAGCCAGCGCAGGCCGTGCAGTTGATAGTCGCGCAAGGTGGCCGACAGGCCGGGCGGGGCGTCGACCTCGTCGGCCTCCTGCGGGTCGCCGGTGAGGCGCGCGCGCAGGCGTTCCAGCGCACCGGCGGCCTCGACGTCGACCCGCTCGCCGTCGATCTCCGCGGACCCGGTGAGTACGGCGGCCAGCGCGTCCGCGGCGCCGACCGTACGGTCCTGGAGCGCGCGGGCCCGGCGGGCCTCGGCGGGGTCGATCAGCACCCACTGGTCGCGCAGCCGCACCAGGGGGCGGTTCGCCTCGGCGAGGCGGTCCAGCTCGACGGGGGTCAGATCGCCGTGCCCGCCGAGGGCGTGGCGCCAGCTGAAGGAGAGCAGGGCGCCGGGGGAGAGCAAACCGGAGGGCGGGACGCTGCCTGCGGTGTCGCGGGAGCCGACGACGGCGCGGGCGGTCAGTCCGCGGACGAGCCCGCGCGGCCAGTGCACCTGCAGCCCGTCGGCGGCGAGCGCGGCGGCGGCTTCGCCGAGCAGCTCCGTGACCTCCTCGTCGGCGAGTTCGACGGCGTCCGGGACGGCCGCGCCCAGCAGCGGGGCGAGCGGGGGCCACAGCCGGGCGGCCCGGCGCAGCGCACGCAGGGCGTCCAACCGGGCGCCGGGAGGGAAGGCGCCCGCGGCGGCTCCGGAACCGGCCCAGACGTCGGCGGCGTCGGCCACCAGCGCGGCGTCGGCCGGGCTGTGCATCTGCAGGACGGCCCGGAAACCCCCGGCGGCCGTCGTGGCTTCGGCCGCCTCCGGGGCCGCGGGTGCCCGGCCGGGTTGGCGGATCAACTCGATCCGGAGGGAGAGGCGCACTCCGGCGTCGTGACCGGCGGCCACCTCGGCGGACCAGTCGCGCAGGCGGGGGCGGCGCTCGGCCGGGCGGGCGGCGAAGGCGGGCCCACCGGCGGCCGCGGGCGCGGCGGGGGAGCGCGGCAGGGTGTCGGCGACGGCGTCGAGGAAGGCGCGCAGCAGCGGCTCGGCGGCGGGCAGACGGGGCGGCCCCTGCGGATTCAGCGGCAGGCAGCGGGCACCGGGCGGCATGGCGGCGGCCAGGGCGCGCACCTCGTCGAGGTCGGCCGGTTCCAGCGGCCCGATCCGCCAGGCGTCGTGGCCGGCGGGGTTCAAGCCCGGCAGCAGTTTCCCGTGGGCGGCGAACCGCAGCGCCAGCAGCGCGGCCGCGCCCCAGAAGGCGGTGCTGCCGCTGTCGGCCGCGGCTTCGGCCCGGGCGCGGGCGCGGGTGAGCACGGGCAGGGCCTCGTCCATGGCCAGCACCAGCGCCCGCACGCTGGTGCGCCGCAGGTCGGGGGTGACGACGGTCAGCTCCTCGAAGCTGCCCGCGCCGACGCTGAGGCCGACGCCCGCGTCCGGTCCGTCCGTCTGCCAGAGGGCGAGCCGGCCGCTGCGGGCCGGGTCGCCGGGAAGGAAGACAGCGGAGCGGTGGATGAGCTCGGAGATCTGGGGGAGCACGCATTCCTCAAATTTGACTACCGGAGCCGGGGTGGCCGAGGGTACCTCAACTCAGGACCCGGGAACGCGCGGTCGCGGCGGCGCGTTGAGGGGGTAGTGGTCGAGGTCACAAGGAAGGTGTCCGCAGATGTCCAACAGCGGAAAGGTCGCGGTTGCCGGAGTCGTGGCAGCCATCGTGTTGTTCTGGGCGGTGGGCTTCTGGGCGGGCCTGCTGGTTCTCATCGGGGTGCCGGCGGCGGCCTACCTCCTGCTGGACTCCTCCCAGCGGCGCCGGCTGCGGGGGGTGTCGCGGAAGCAGCTGGGCCGCTGACGGCGGCGGTAGTGCGCGGCCCGGGCTGAGGCCCGCTCCGGGAAGCGGCCGGGCTCCGGCTCGGTGTGCGGAGCCCGGCGGGCACGGCCGCGGGGCGGGCGTCGGGTGCGGATGCACCCAGTGGTCGGATCAGGCCGCCCCGCTCACGACGACCGGAGGGAGCTCGGTTTCGAGCAGCATCTGGGACGCGTGGTCCACGAGGTTGCGGAGCACCGGCTGGTAGGTCTCGTCGCCGCCCAGTTCGTCCAGGATCCGGTAGGCCTCGGTGCGGAACCCGTCGATGTCCGCGCGGTAGCGGTCGAGGGCGAGGGGCGTCCGCATGATGCCCGCGAGTTCCGTTCTGGCCTGATGTGACCGGCTCGCGGCGGCGCACAGGCCCAGGATGTGTTCCCGGGAAAGGGGCGACGCGTCCTCCAGGACGGAGGCGAGCAGATAGGTCACCGTGCCGTTGAGCAGGTCCTCGTCCCGGCCGGAAAGGATGTCCTCCTGGTCGTTGAAGATCTGCCACAGGATTCCGAAGACGTAGCCGAATTCACGCCACAGCTCGACCTTTTCGTCCGTGGTGCCCGAGAATATGGCGGCCATTGCCGTGATCATGCCGAAGGGGGCGCCGGATTTCCCGCGGTACGTCTCGACCACCGATTTCCGGGAGGCGCTGCGGATGTCCCCGCGCATGTCGTCTATCTGGCCGTCGACGCCGATGATCCAGCCGTTCAGGACCTCGGTTATCAGGGCGCCGTGCGCCGCCTCCGGGAGATCTTGCGCCAGGATGATCTGAATGGGCAGCGCATTTCCGGTGACGACGGAGGCGAGCAGTGCTTCGTCCTCGGTGAGATCGCCGCAGATCGACGCGCCATTGGCGTCGGCCAGGTCGTCGAGGTAGCAGGCCGAGGTCCACCACAGCAGGTGCACCGCCGAAAGCGGCACGGCCGGCCCGGGATTCCCCGTCTCTATGGCGTGCGCGAGCAAGGGAAGTACCGACAGGGGATGTCTCAGTTTGCGCTGCTCCAAGAGCTTGGCCACGGAGTTCCTGGTGGTCGCTGCGATCGGGCCGAGCCGGTCCAGCGCGGTTTCGATCTCCGCATCGACGTCCTGTGCGACCTTCCGGTGCAGGTCCAGGTACGACATGGAATTCAAGAGTGGCCTCCATCGTGGAATGAGCGTGGGGGTGAGGTGCGCACCCTTCGAGCCGCGTGACTGGCCGATTCGATCATTCCGGAGGAGGGGGATCCAGAGCGATTTTCGGTCGCTGTGGCCGAATCCCTTTAGTTGACGTGTTAAACTACCGACGGTAATAAACATTTTCAGCCATCGGGGCGATCAGTAATAGCCATCCATCAAAGTCGTGGCCCACTCCGGCTGCCGGAGCTTGCCCCGTGGCCCGAATTCGGCCATGTAGGGCTTCAGGTCGAGGACCGGTGTTCCGTCGACGGCGTCGAGCCCTTCAACGTGGACCTCCAGTCCGTCCACCTTCACCACCCGGCACCGTGAGACCCCCAGCCGGTTGGGCCGGTTCTTGCCGCGCTGCGCGAAGATGCCGACCAGCGGCCAGTCCGCGTTGTTCCGCGGGTGCCGAGCACCCGTCTCGACCTTCTCCACCGGGACCCGGTCGAAGTGGTAGACGACCTCGACGTGCGAGAAGTCCTCCAGGCCGTAGAGCGCCTCCGGACCGAACCGGTCGCCGTCCAGGCGGATCACCGCCGTCTCGCGCCCCCAGTCGTCGTCCACCACGTCGGCGCGGCCACCCACGACCACGCCCACCGGCTCGACGACCACACCCACCGGCTCCGACTCCACCACCGTGTCCCCCTCGTACCGTTGCGCGTGCGCACGCCCTTCGTCCGCACGTCGCTGTTCGTACCGGCCCCCGGCCCGGTCCGGCCGGGGATCACGCCGGGCGGACCGCGACGCTGTCGAGCGCCTCCAGCAGCTCCGGCAGGTCGGGATCCCCCTCCCGGGGAACCGCGAGCACCTCGCCCGGCTCCTCGTCCAGCAGGACGAAGGCCGCCTCCCCGGTACGGGCCACCAGCGACCAGCCGGGGCCGTCCACGCGCAGGGTCCGGGCCCCCTCGCCGGCGAAGGAGGATCGCACTCGGCCGGGCGGCGGCGCGGTCCGCGTGTACTCCAGCGCCTCCTCCAGCGCACGGGCGAGCCCGGGATGCGCCGCGGCCGCGGCCCCGCCGTCCGTCGCCACGCGCTCGCTCCAGTCGGCCCATTCCCGCGCGATCTGGTCCGCGCCCAGCCGCCGCTGCACCGGGCCCCACGCCTCCGCCGAGGGCGGCGCCAGCGGCACCCGCCCCGTACCGTCCGCGCCCTGCTCCGGATCGTGCGGCTCCGGGATCCCCGGTGCGGCCACCGACAGGTCCACCGGCCAGCCCGCCAGCGAGACCACGATGGTCCGCTCGTCGGGCGACAGGTCGTATTCCATACCGCAGTCCCACGAGGCGATGGCGGCGGCCACGAGCGAGACGTCGTCGACGACCACCGTCCAGCGGGCGCCCTCCTCGTCCTGGCCGAGTACCAGCCCGTACCCCTCCCTGCTGGGGGCCACGCCCAGCAGGGCGCAGGCCTCCGGGAAGTCGTCACCCAGGAAGCTGGGGAACTGTGCGGGGGTCAGGAGTACGGCGGTCAGCACGTACAGCGAGCCGCCACCCTCGTCGTCGTCGGACACCTGGCCTCCAGCTTGCTCTCTCGTCGGCGCACCTTAACTAGTCGGTAACCCGCGCGTCGAGAGCCTGCGGGCCACGATTTCCAAGGCCGCCACCTGCACGTAGAGTTGGGGACCCGCCACAGAAAGGGACACCCGGTGCAGCGTTACGACCGGCTGAAGGAGATCCTCCGGCTCGACCCGGACAAGGACTTCCTAGCCATCTACCGGCTCACCGCCACCTACGAGTTCCCCTGGGACTTCGCCCGTGCCCTGGAACTCGCGCTGTTCCGTACGTACGCCGTCCCCAGCATCGGCGGCCTGCTGGCCGACACCGCCGAGTTCACCGAGCGCACCCAGAAGCGCTACGACGACACCGCGCTGCTCCTCGACGCGGTCGTCGAGCACGGCTTCGACAGCGACACCGCGCGCACGGCGATCCGCCGCGTCAACCAGATGCACCGCAGTTACGACATCTCCAACGAGGACATGCGCTACGTGCTGTGCACGTTCGTGGTGATCCCGCCACGCTGGCTGGACGCCTACGGCTGGCGCCCGATGACCCACCACGAGCGCCGGGCGAGCGCGAACTACTACACCGCACTCGGTCGACACCTGGGCATCACGGACATCCCGGGCTCCTACGAGGAGTTCGAGGCCACCCTCGACGCCTACGAGGCGGCCCACTTCGGCTGGGACGAAGGCGCCCGCAAGGTCGCCGACGCCACCCTCGACCTGATGGCCTCCTGGTACCCGGCGCCGCTCGCGCCCGCCGTGCGCCGCGGGGGCCTCGCCCTCCTCGACGACCCGCTGATCGACGCCTTCCGCTACGAGGCCCCCAATGCCGGCCTCCGGAAGCTGGTGCAGGGCGCCCTGCGGCTGCGGGGCCGAGCGGTCCGTCTGCTGCCGCCGCGCCGGTCCCCGCACTACGCCCGCCAGAACCCGGAGATCAAGGGCTACCCGGGAGGCTACGACGTGGGCGAGCTCGGCACCTTCCCCGTGCCCGGCTCGGGCGGCTGCCCCGTGCCGCATCCACGCCGGCCCGCCGGAGCCGAGGCCCAGCCTCCGGCCTGACCCCGGGCACCTCCGCGGTCACCGGGTGCGGGGGCGACGTACGAACCAGGTGTCGTACGCGGGGGTCAGGGCCGGCGCGCGGCCAGCACCAGGAACCGGTGGTCCTCGTCGGCGTAGGAGGTCATCTCCCAGCCCGAGGCGGACAGGAGCGGGCCGAGGTTGTGCTCCGCCCGCATGTCCTGCGGGGTCAGCTCGCGGCTGTGGCGCGCGGCGAGCGCCGCTCGCCCGATCGGGTGGAAGAGCGCGAGCCGGCCGCCCGGGCGGACGACCCGCGACAGTTCGCGCAGGTTCGCCGCCGGATCGGGCAGGTGGGCGATGAGCCCGGCGGCGAACACCTCGTCCAGCGCCTCGTCGCGCAGCGGCAGCCGGGCCACGTCGGCGAGCATCAGGAAGCCCTCGGCGGCCCGCCCGGCCCGCTGCGCGGCGGCCAGCATCTGCGGGGTGAGGTCCACGCCGAGCACGGTGCCCGCGGGTCCGACGGCGGCCCGCAGTGCCCCCAGGGCCCGTCCGGTGCCGCAGCCCGCGTCGAGCACACGGTCCCCCGGCCGCAGTCCGAACTCCGCGACGGCGGTGGCGAAGGCGGGCCCGTCCTCGGGGAACTTGAGGTCCCAGCCGTCGGCCCGCGCCCCGAAGAACTCCTGCACGTGCGTGTGGTCTTCGCTCATGGGCCCATGATCCCCCACCGCCGCACAGCCGGGTGTCCGCGGACCGTGCGCAAGGTGGCGCGTGGGGTGATCGAAGGTGAACGTAGCTCTGTCATATTCCAGCACTTACAGCTGCTTTCGAAATGCGCCCCCTGTTCGCGCACTCACCCGGACTAGCGTCCGTTGGCCATGGGACACCTGGGACATCTGGACCACGCCGCCTACGGCTGGCTGACACCCGTGCTGTCATACGTGATGGCATCGATCGGCGCCGCCCTCGGGCTGCGCTGCACCGTCCGCGCGCTCGCCGCGACCGGAGCCGTCCGCCGCAACTGGCTGCTCACCGCGGCCTCCGCCATCGGAACCGGCATCTGGACCATGCACTTCGTCGCGATGCTCGGCTTCGAGGTCACCGGTACGGAGATCCACTACAACGTGCCGCTCACCATCCTGAGCCTGCTCGTCGCCATGCTGGTCGTCGGCGCCGGAGTCTTCGCGGTCGGCTACGGCAAGGCGCGCGGCCGTGCCCTCGTGCTCGGCGGCCTCACCACCGGACTCGGCGTCGCCAGCATGCACTACCTGGGCATGGTCGCCCTGCGCCTGCACGGTGAGGTCTCCTACGACCCGCTCGTCGTCGGCCTCTCCGTCGTCATCGCCGTGGTCGCCGCCACGGCCGCCCTCTGGGCCGCGCTCAACATCAGGTCGCCCCTGGCCGTGGCCGCCGCCTCCCTCGTCATGGGCGCCGCCGTCAGCAGCATGCACTACACGGGGATGACGGCCGTCGCCGTCAGCGTCAGCCCCTCGGACGCGGCCCTGCCCGGGGCCACCGCGATGCAGTTCATCTTCCCGCTCGCCGTCGGGCTGGGTTCCTACCTGTTCATCACCGCCGCCTTCGTCGCGCTCTCCCCGACGGCCGACGAGCGCGCGGCCTCCGCCTCCGCCCGGCACCTGGGGGAGCGCACCGCAGCCGCGCACTGACCGCCGCCCGCCATCGCGCCCGTACGACCGCACTGCCCATCGACCGACGACCGCACCGACCGCACCCACGGGCACCGCCCGGAACGAGGAGCCCATGCGAACACCCCGCAGAAGACCGGAAGCAGCGGCGCCGCGGCTGCCCGCGCCGCCGGCACGCGGCCGCCGGGCCCATGCCGGGCCCCCGGCCGAGGAACCGGCGGGAGACCGGGCACGGCAGCAGCCGCTGCAGGCGGACGACGCCCGCCCGCGCCGCTCCGCCGAACCCGGCGAGCGCGGTCCCCGGCTGCGGCTGCGCCCCGCCACCGTCCGCGCGAAGATCGTCTCGCTGCTGATGGTCCCGGTCGTCTCGCTCCTCGCGCTCTGGGCCTTCGCCACCGTCAACACCGCCCAGGACATAGCCCGGCTGGCCCGGGTCCAGCAGGTCGACTCCGAGATACGAGCCCCCGTCGCCGCCGCCGTCACCGAGCTGCAGGCCGAACGGCGTGCGGCCGTCCGCCTCCTGGCCGACCCCGCCGCCGATCCGGCCGCCCTGGACCAGCAGGCCCGCCGCACCGACAGCGCCGTCCGCGGCCTGCGGCTCGGCGACCGCCACACCGTCGCCGACTCCGGCGACTACCGCTCGGACACCGTGGTCCGCCTGGACGCGTTCGTCGCCGCCGCCGAGGCGCTGGGCTCGGCCCGCAAGGACATCACCGACCGCCGCGCCACCCCCGAGGCCGCCTTCGCGATCTACACCCGGGTCGTCGACGCCGCGTTCGCCGTGAGCGGCTCCCTGTCCGGGGCCGAGCACGCCGAACTGGGCCCCGACGCACGCGTCCTGCTCGACTTCGCCCGCGCCGCGGAACTCCTGTCCCGCGAGGACGCCCTGCTCGCCCTGCCGGGCCAGCGCAGCGCCGAAACGCTTCGGCTCCTGACCGGCGCCATCGAGTCCCGCCGCGCACTCACCGAGACCGCGGCCCGCGACCTGCCCGCCGCCCAGCGCGACGCCTGGCAGTCCCTCGCCAAGAGCGCCGCCTACGCCGACCTCACCGGCGCCGAGGACCGGGCCCTGGCCACCGGCACCTCCCGTGACGGCCGTGGGGCGCCCGGGGGATGGGAGGCCGCGCACAGCGGCATCAGCGCTTCGATGCGGGAGATCGAGGAGGCGGCGCACACCGCGGCCGCGCATCGGGCCGACCCCGTCGCCGAAGGGGCGTTCAGCCCGGCCGGAGCCGCCGTGCTCCTGGGCCTGGCGGCCGTCGCCGCCTCCCTCGTCATCTCGGTCCGGATCGGCCGCGTCCTCGTCGTCGAACTGGTCTCGCTGCGCAACACCGCGCTGGAGATCGCCCACCGAAAACTCCCCGACGCGATGGAGCGGCTGCGCGCGGGCGAGGAGATCGACGTCGCCGCCGAGACCCCGGCCGGCCCGCCCGCCGACGACGAGATCACCCAGGTCGGCGAGGCGCTGGGCACGGTCCACCGGGCCGCGCTCAGCGCCGCCGTCGAGCGGGCGGAGCTCGCCAGCGGAGTATCCGGCGTCTTCGTCAACCTCGCCCGCCGCAGCCAGGTCCTCGTGCACAAGCAGCTCACCCTGCTCGACTCGATGGAGCGGCGCGCGGACGACCCGAACGAGCTCGGCGACCTCTTCCGCCTCGACCACCTCACCACCCGGATGCGTCGGCACGCGGAGAGCCTGATCATCCTCTCGGGCGCGGCCCCCGGCCGGGCCTGGCGGATGCCGGTCCCGCTCACCAACGTCGTCCGGGCCGCCGTCTCGGAGATCGAGGACTATCCGCGCGTCGAGGTCCGCCAGCTCGCCGAGGCGGCGGTGGTCGGCGGAGCCGTCGCCGACCTCACCCACCTCCTCGCCGAACTCATCGAGAACGCGGCCCAGTTCTCCCCTCCCCACACCAAGGTCCGGGTCAGCGGAGAACCGGTGGGCACCGGCTACGTCCTGGAGGTCGAGGACCGTGGACTGGGCATGGGCCGCGAATCCCTCAACGACGCCAACCGGCGCATCGAGCAGTCCGAGGACCTCGACCTCTTCGACAGCGACCGGCTCGGCCTCTTCGTGGTCAGCCGCCTCTCAGCCCGCCACGGCGTGAAGGTGCACCTGCGTACCTCGCCCTACGGCGGCACCACCGCCGTGGTGCTGCTGCCCCATTCCATGCTCCAGGGCGCCATCACCGTCGGGGCCCCGGCCCCGGACCCGATGCCGGAGCGGGACCCGGCCGCGGCCGCGGACCACGCCGGTGCGGACCGGGGCTCCGGGCGCCGGGAGTCGCGGCCGGCCGCCGCCGGCCCCGCCCCGGCCCGGGCTGCCGTGCCGGCACGGGAGCCGGCCGCGGCAGCGCAGCAGCCGCCCGCCGTGGCCGCCGTACGGGACGAGGCGCGCGACCCGGCCGCCGTACGGAACGACGCGCGCGCCACCCCAGCCAGGGGCGCGGACCCCAGCGCGGCCGAGGAGCCGCACCCGGCACCGGTGGCCCCGCTCCGGCCGCGCGCCGCCGGCGGTGCGGGCACCCGTACGGAGGCGGCCGCACCCTCCTCGGCCTCCGTGACGGAACTGCCGCGCCGGGTGCGCCAGGCGAGTCTGGTCCCGCAGCTGCGGGAGGCCCCCACGCCCCAGGGGCCCACAGGCGTCCGGCTGCCCGAAGAACCGCCGGGGCGCAGCCCGGAGCAGGCCCGCGACCGGATGGCGGCCTACCGGGCCGGATGGGCCCGCGGCGCCGAGGAGAACTCCCCCCACGCAGGCAGCGAAGGAGAAGTGTGATGATCGAGCACCAGAGGATCGGCCACGACGGCATCCGCAGGTCGGGTGAACTCGATTGGCTCCTGGACGACCTGGTCCACCGGGTCGTCGAGGTCCGGCACGCCGTGGTCCTCTCCAACGACGGCCTGGCGGTCGGCGCCTCCAACGCGCTCAGCCGGGAGGACGCCGAGCATCTGGCGGCGGTGGCCTCCGGCTTCCACAGCCTGGCCAAGGGGGCGGGCCGGCACTTCCACGCCGGGGGCGTGCGCCAGACGATGGTCGAGATGGACGAGGGCTTCCTCTTCGTGGCGGCGGCCGGGGACGGCTCCTGCCTGGCCGTGCTCAGCGCGGCGAGCGCCGACATCGGGCTGATCGCCTACGAGATGGCCCGGCTGGTCAAGCGGGTCGGCGAGCACCTCTACACCCCGCCGCGGTTCGCGGCGCGGCCGCCGGCCGCCGGCTGAGGGCGGCGGTCCGGCACATGAACGGCCAGTGGTACGACGCCGAAGCGGGCCCGCTCGTCCGCCCGTACGCCATGACCGGGGGGCGTACCAAGCCGGGACCGCACGGGGTCCGCTTCGACCTGATCGCCCTGGTCGCGGTGGACCCGGAGGGCGGTGCGGACGACGCGGCCGAGTCGCTGCTCGGCCCCGAACACCGGGCGCTGCTGGGGCTCTGCCGGTCCGAGACCCAGTCGGTGGCGGAACTCGCCGCCGACGCCGACCTGCCCGTGGGAGTCGTACGGGTGCTCCTCGGGGACCTGCTGGAGGGCGGGCACGTCAAGGTCAGCCGCCCGGTACCGCCCGCCCAACTGCCGGACGAGCGGATTCTGCGTGAAGTCATCGAGGGATTGCGAGCGCTTTGATGGGACACCACGACAACCGACCCTCCGGGACGTCCGGACCGGCCGGATCCGCACAGGAACGGGACCTGGATCCGGACCTGTGTCCGGACGCGGACCCGGGCCCGGACGCGGACGCGGATCCGGGGGTGGAGGAGGACGGCGAACTGGCCGCGCTCGCCCTGAAGATCCTCGTGGCGGGCGGCTTCGGAGTGGGCAAGACCACGCTGGTCGGTGCGGTGAGCGAGATCCGGCCGCTGCGCACCGAGGAGCAGCTGAGCGAGGCGGGCGAACTGGTCGACGACACGGGGGGTGTGGCCCAGAAGACGACCACGACCGTGGCCATGGACTTCGGGCGGATCACCATCCGCTCCGGGCTGTCCCTCTACCTGTTCGGCACGCCGGGGCAGGACCGGTTCTGGTTCCTGTGGGACGAGCTGTCGCAGGGAGCGCTCGGCGCGGTGGTTCTCGCCGACACACGGCGGCTGGAGGACTGCTTCCCGGCGGTCGACTACTTCGAGCACCGGCGCATCCCCTTCGTGGTCGCCGTCAACTGCTTCAGCGAAGCCCGGCGTTACGGAGCACACGACGTCTCGCGCGCCCTGGACCTGGAGCAGGGGACTCCGGTGGTGCTGTGCGACGCACGGGACAAGGACTCGGGCAAGGAAGTGCTGATCAGGCTGGTCGAGTACGCCGGGCGGGTGCACACCGCCCGGCTGCTGGACTCGGTGGGGCCGCAGGCCGGTTCCGTGTGAGCCGGCCCGGCGGCGGGGGCGGGTCAGTCGGACACCCCGGCGACGGAGATCACCTTGTCGATCGGGACGCGGACGAGGAGCTCGCTCGGGACGGCGTTGCGGCGGCCGAAGGCCTCGGCCGCCTCCTCGCCCATGTAGCGGGCGGCGATGCGGGTCGCCCAGGTGAGCATCTCGTCCGGGTCGTCGGCGTATCCGCTGATCTCGGCGCGGCCCTGGAGGACGACGTAGGAGAACGGCGGCCGGTCGTCGTCCACGCAGAGCGCGACGCGGCCGTCCCTGGCCAGATTGCGCCCCTTGACCGTGTCCTTACCGGTGTTGAAGACGAAGGAGTCCCCGTCGAGCACGAACCAGATGGGAGCGACGTGCGGACTTCCGTCCTCGCGGACGGTGGAGAGCTTTCCGGTGCGGGTGGAACGGGAGACGAATGCCCGCCATTCCTCTTGAGTCATCTTCTTCGCCATGGGCACATCCTCCTTGCCGGAAAGGCACTGGTGGGGAAGGCTTGCGGCACGAGTACGAGGGGTGGGGCGCGGCCGAGCGGGCCGTGTCAACGGGGAGGGGCTTGGAATGGCACTGGACAAGCAACTGGACTGGCTGCTGGACGACCTGACACGCAGGGTCCCGCAGGTGCGGCACGCGGTGGTGCTGTCCAATGACGGCCTGGTGACGGGGGCGAGCGCGGGGCTGCCGAGGGAGGACGCCGAACACCTGGCGGCCGTGGCGGCCGGGCTGCAGAGTCTGGCGAAGGGGTCCGGGCGCCACTTCAGGGCCGGCGAGGTCCGCCAGACGATGGTCGAGTACGACGACGGCGCCCTCTTCGTCATGGCGGCGGGGGCGGGCAGCTCCCTGTGCGTGCTGAGCGCGGCCGAGGCGGACATCGGCCAGGTCGCGTACGAGATGACGCTGCTGGTCAACCGGGTCGGCGAGCACCTGGGCGTCGCGGAACGGCGTATCACCGGCGGCTGAACGCCCGGTGGGCGGCCGCGTGGCGAGGGGGCGGAGTTGTCCACAGGCCTCGCGGGTCTTCGTAGCAACGAGTTACGGTCTTCACACAGAGTAATCGCTGCTCGTGGGGGAGACCGTGATGACGCAGATGGTGACCGCGCCGCCGAAGGACATGGCCGTGCGCGAGGGGGAGGCGGCAGCCGACCGGGCCGACCGGGCTGACGGCGCCGCCGCGGCGCTGGTCGGAAGCGCACTGGCCGCAGAAGAACTGGGCTTGACGCGCGGCGAGTTGGCCAGGGCCGTCCAGCTGGGGATCGTGCGGACCGGCCCGCCGGTGGCCGGCGGGGCCGCGCGCTTCGCGCGGGCGGAGCTGGCGAGGGTGCGGGACGCGGCCGTCGGCCCGCCCGACGCGCTGCGCCGACAGGTCGAGACGGTGGCAGGGGCCCAGGCGGCGGCCGAGGTGCTGGGAGTCGGCCCGAGCCGGTTCACGCGGCTCGCGCGCTGCGGGCACATCACCCCGGTCGGCTACCGGATCAACCGCTACCGCGCCGTCGTATGGCTCTATCTGGCCGCGGAGCTGCGGGAGTTCGCCGATCGGGAGCCTCGGATGCTGCGCGGGACGGCGTCCGCCGAGGACCGGGAACTGCTGGCGGCCACGGGGGACCTGCGGCCACGCACATGGCGCGGGCGGCACGTGGGGCTCCTGCTGAGACGGACCGCCGATCCATGGGCCCGCGCGGCCGTACTGGCCTGCGTACTCTCCGAGGACGAGCTGCGCGCGGCCGTGCCCGATCCGGCGGAACGGATCGTTCTGGCCGCCCTCGCCCCGCCCCCGCCGTACGGGCATCCGCAGGTTCCCGCCGCCGCGGCGGTGGCGGAGGGGCTGCTGCGGGCCGGGCCGCCGGACGAGGTCCACTGGTACCGCACCAGCCTGGAGTTCGCCCTGGCCGGGGCCCGGGCTCAGTCGAAGTCGACGGGGGAGAGGGGACCGACGTAGACCCAGGCCCCGGCCTCACGGGAGAAGGCGCTGTGCTCGTGCAGCGATCCGGTGTGCCGGCCCTCGCGGTAGTGCGCGCGGAACTCCACCGAGCCCTCCGTCTCGAACATCCCGCCGCGGTCCGTGGCGAGGATCTCCAGCCGCTCCCAGCGCTGCCCGGGATCCAGGTCCAGGCGGGCAGGGCGCGTCGAGGGGTGCCAGGAGCGCAGCAGGTAGGCGGTGTCACCGACGGCGAAGGCACTGAAGCGGGAGCGCATCAGCAGCTCGGCGGTCGGCGCCTGGCCGTCACCGGAGTGGAAGCGGCCGCAGCACTCCGGGTAGGCGGCGGGCAGCCCGCAGGGGCACGGCGGGGCGGGGGTCGGCATGGGTCTGCTCAGTTCTTCGGTGCGGAGTCGGACGGCTGGCTCGGCTGGTACGGGCGGCTCGGCTCGGCGGGGTACGGGCGGAAGAGGCCCTCCTGGACCACGGAGACCAGCAACCTGCCCTCCAGGTCGTAGATCCGGCCCCGGGCCAGACCCCGGCCGCCGTGCGCGATGGGCGACTCCTGGTCGTAGAGGAACCACTCGTCCGCCCGGAACGGCCGGTGGAACCACATGGCGTGGTCGAGCGAGGCCATGTCGAAACCGCGCATGCCCCACAGGGGTTCCACGGGGATGCGCACGGCGTCGAGGAGGGTCATGTCACTGGCGTAGGTGAGGGCGCAGGTGTGGACGAGCGGGTCGTCGCCCAGCGGGCCGACGGCGCGCATCCACACCGCGCTGCGCGGATCGGCACCCTTGAGTTCTTCCGGGGTCCAGCGGAGCCGGTTCACGTAGCGGATGTCGAAGGGCTGGCGGCGGGCCATCCGCTCCAGCGCCTCCGGCAGCGCCCCGAGGTGCTCGCGGATCTCGTCCGCGACCTTGGGGAGCGTGTCGGGATGGGGGACGTGGTGAGGAGGCAGCTGGTGCTCGATGCTGCCGTCCTCCGGATGATGGAAGGAGGCGGTGAGATTGAAGATCGTCTTGCCCTGCTGGACCGCGGTGACCCGGCGCGTGGTGAAGGACCGCCCGTCGCGCACCCGTTCCACCTGGTACACGATCGGCACCCCGGGGATGCCGGGGCGCAGGAAATACGCGTGCAACGAGTGGACGGGGCGGTCGGTCTCGACGGTGCGGCCCGCCGCCACCAGCGCCTGGCCGGCGACCTGGCCGCCGAAAACGCGCTGGAGGGACTCTTGCGGGCTGGCGCCGCGGAAGATGTTGACCTCGATCTGCTCCAGGTCGAGCAGATCGACCAGTCTCTCGGCGGGGTTCGTCATCAGAGGATCTCCACTGTCGGGTCCGGGCGGTCCGGCGGCGTGCCGGATCAGGTCACAGGGCGCCGAGCTCGCCGACCGAGGTGACCCGGACGACGGCCCGGCCCTCCTCGTCGGAGGCCGCCAGGTCGACCTCGGCGCTGATGCCCCAGCCATGGTCGCCGCTCGGGTCGGCGAAGGTCTGGCGGACGCGCCACAGACCGTGCGCCGGGTCCTCCTCGATCTGCAGCAGCTTGGGGCCGCGGGCGTCCGGGCCGGTGCCCAGGTCGTCGTACTCGTCCCAGTACGCGTCCATGGCCTCGCCCCAGGCGTCGGCGTCCCAGCCCGACTCGGCGTCCAGCTCGCCCAGCACGTTCACGTGGTCCAGGGCGGCCAGCTCCACCCGGCGGAACATCGCGTTGCGGACCAGGACGCGGAAGGCGCGCGCGTTCGCGGTGACCGGCTTGACCTGGTCGGCCTTCTCCTGGGCCTGCTCCGCCGTCTCCACCTCCGGGTTCGCCAGCTGCTCCCACTCGTCCAGCAGGCTGGAGTCGACCTGGCGGACCAGCTCGCCGAGCCACTCGATCAGGTCCTGGAGGTCCTCGGACTTGAGGTCGTCGGGAATGGTGTGGTCCAGCGCCTTGAACGCGCTCGCCAGATAGCGCAGCACGATGCCCTCGGTGCGGGCCAGCTCGTAGAAGGAGGTGAACTCGGTGAAGGTCATCGCACGTTCGTACATGTCGCGGATGATCGACTTCGGGGAGACGGGGTGGTCCCGCACCCACGGGTGGCTCTTGGCGTACACGTCGTAGGCGTGGAGGAGCAGCTCTTCGAGGGGCTTGGGATAGGTGACGTCCTGGAGACGCTCCATCCGCTCCTCGTACTCGATCCCGTCGGCCTTCATCTGGCCGACCGCCATGCCGCGTTCCTTGTTCTGCTGGGCGGCCAGGATCTGGCGCGGGTCGTCCAGCGTGGACTCCACGACGGACACCATGTCCAGCGCGTAGGAGGGGGACTCCGGGTCCAGCAGGTCGAAGGAGGCCAGCGCGAAGGTGGACAGCGGCTGGTTGAGCGCGAAGTCCTGCTGGAGGTCGACGGTGAGCCGGATCGTGCGGCCCTCCGCGTCCGGGGTGTCGAGCTTCTCGACCACACCGCCGTCCAGCAGCGAGCGGTAGATCGCGATGGCCCGCCGGATGTGCCGCAGCTGGGCCTTGCGCGGCTCGTGGTTGTCCTCCAGCAGGTGGCGCATCGCCTGGAAGGCGTCGCCCGGCCGGGCGATCACCGACAGCAGCATGATGTTGGTGACCTTGAAGCGCGAGGTCAGCGGCTCCGGGTCGGCGGCGATGAGCTTCTCGAAGGTGGTGTCCGACCAGGCGACGAAGCCCTCGGGAGCCTTCTTGCGGACCACCTTGCGGCGCTTCTTCGGGTCGTCGCCCGCCTTCGCGAGGGCCTTCTCGTTCTCGATGACGTGCTCGGGCGCCTGGGCGACCACATAACCCGCCGTGTCGAAACCGGCCCGGCCGGCGCGGCCGGCGATCTGGTGGAACTCGCGGGCACGCAGCGTGCGGACCCGGTTGCCGTCGTACTTGGTGAGCGCCGTGAACAGCACGGTGCGGATCGGGACGTTGACGCCGACCCCGAGCGTGTCCGTACCGCAGATGACCTTCAGCAGGCCGGCCTGCGCGAGCTTCTCCACCAGACGCCGGTACTTGGGCAGCATGCCGGCGTGGTGGACGCCGATGCCGTGACGGACGTAGCGGGACAGGTTCTGGCCGAACTTGGTGGTGAAGCGGAAGTTTCCGATCAGTTCCTGGATCTTGTCCTTCTCCTCGCGCGTGCACATGTTGATGCTCATGAGCGACTGCGCCCGCTCGACCGCCTGGGCCTGCGTGAAGTGCACGATGTAGACGGGGGCCTGCCGGGTCTCCAGCAGCTCGGTGATCGTGTCGGTGATCGGCGTGGTCACGTACTCGTACGACAGCGGTACGGGCCGGGTCGCGGAGCGGACCACCGAGGTGGGCCGGCCGGTGCGCCGGGTCAGGTCGTCCTCGAACCGCTTCATGTCGCCGAGGGTCGCGGACATCAGGACGAACTGTGCCTGCGGCAGCTCCAGCAGCGGAATCTGCCAGGCCCAGCCGCGGTCCGGCTCGGCATAGAAGTGGAACTCGTCCATCACGACCTGGCCGATGTCGGCGTGC
This sequence comes from Streptomyces sp. NPDC023541, assembly GCF_055559995.1. Taxonomy (NCBI): domain Bacteria; kingdom Bacillati; phylum Actinomycetota; class Actinomycetes; order Kitasatosporales; family Streptomycetaceae; genus Streptomyces; species Streptomyces sp. NPDC023541. The sequence goes on along the minus strand of NZ_JBVHJO010000012.1, from coordinate 153,024 downwards.
TTGCCGTCGCGCAGTGCGATGGAGGCCAGCACCTCGGCGGTGCAGCAGATCACCGGCGCGTCCGCGTTCACCGAGGCGTCGCCGGTCAGCATGCCGACGTTCTCGGTGCCGAAGAGCTTGCAGAGGTCGAAGAACTTCTCCGAGACCAGCGCCTTGATCGGGGCGGTGTAGAAGGTCACCTTGTCCTGGGCCAGGGCCGTGAAGTGCGCACCGGCCGCGACCAGGCTCTTGCCGGAGCCGGTCGGGGTGGACAGGACCACGTTCGCCCCGGAGACGACCTCGATCAGCGCCTCCTCCTGAGCCGGGTACAGGGTGATGCCCTGGTCCTCCGCCCACGAGGAGAAAGCCTCGAAGAGGGCGTCGGGGTCGGCGGTCGGCGGGAGCTGATCAATGAGGGTCACGCCCCCATCTTGCCTGGCTTCCCCCCGGATCAGGGAACCGGAGGAGGCAGCGAAGATCACCGACTGTACGCTGTGCCGTCGATGCGGCCCGAACGAACCGGTCAACAGGGCCCGATACACACCAGCGGGGCGGGGAACGACCATGATGGGTCCGGCGCACTCACTGTCCGGGGCGGCGGCCTGGCTGGGGGTGGGAGCGGCCACTGCGGCCGCCGGCCATCCCATGCCCTGGCCGGTCCTCGTCGTCGGCGCGCTGATCTGCGCCGGCGCCGCCCTCGCCCCGGACCTCGACCACAAGTCGGCGACGATCTCCCGCGCCTTCGGTCCGCTGTCCAAGGGCCTGTGCGAGGTGGTCGACAAGATCTCCTATGCCGTCTACAAGGCCACCCGCTCCACGAAGGACGCCCGCCGCTCCGGCGGCCACCGCACCCTGACGCACACCTGGCTCTGGGCGGTCCTGATCGGCGGCGGCGCCTCGGCGCTCGCCGTCACCGCCGACCGCTGGGGTGTGCTCGCGCTGCTCTTCGTGCACCTGGTGCTCGCGGTCGAGGGCCTCCTGTGGCGGGCCGCCCGCATGTCCAGCGACGTCCTGGTCTGGCTGCTCGGCGCGACCAGCGCGTGGATCATGGCCGGGGTGCTCGACCAGCCCGGAAACGGTGCGAACTGGCTGTTCACCGAGCCGGGGCAGGAATACCTCTGGCTCGGCCTGCCCATCGTGCTCGGAGCCCTGGTCCACGACATCGGCGACGCGCTGACGGTCTCCGGCTGCCCGGTCCTGTGGCCCCTGCCGATCGCCGGAAAGCGCTGGTACCCGATCGGCCCGCCGAAGCCGATGCGCTTCCGGGCCGGCAGCTGGGTGGAGCTGAAGGTCCTGATGCCGGTCTTCGTCCTGCTCGGCGGCTTCGGAGGCGCATCAGCCCTCGGCTTCATCTAGCGGCCTTGCCGATCATGCCAGCCCGGTCTCTCGACCCGGCGAGACCGCCCGTAACCTGGGCCGATGTCTAAGACGCACCGCCTGTGGCCGCAGGCTTCGTCCTCCGAGGCCGACTGGCTGGCCGAACTCTGCGGTGACGGAACGACCAGCTTCGAGCCGCCCCGGCGTCCCGATGCGGTCTGGGTGCTGAACGCCATGTACGAGCACGAGAGCGGACCCGGGGGCCACTCCCACCACGAACGGCGCCAGGCGGCCCTCGCCGCTGGCGTCATCCAGCCCGCCCGCCTGGGGAACATCGACCTCGAGTTCGGCACCGCCACCGGCGGCGGTCTCGGACGCGCCGAGCATCCGGGACCGTCCTATCGCCGGCTGCGCTGGGCCGAACTCTCCGCCCGGTGCGGGGACCCGATGGTCCCTGAAGGGAAGTACCCGTCCCTGCGGTGCTTCCCCTCCGCGCGGCTGGACGACAGCTGGCCCGTCGGCATCGAGCCGCCCACGGAGGGCAGCCTCGACCGCCCGACATGGGACCGGCTCGTCGACGTGCTCGTGGCACACAGCACGCAGGGCCCGGACACCAGGGTCTTCGCCTACTACAACCCGCTGATGCTGCCAGCGGTCGATTTCGACGTCCTCCACGTCCGCACCGGCCGGCTGGGCGACGCCCATGCCCTCTACGACAACCCTGACGCCGACTTCAGCCCGTCCAACCTGTGGCCCGAGGACCGCTCGTGGATCCTGTGCACCGACTACGACCTGTGGGCCACCAAGGTCGTCGGCCCCGAGCGCCTGGCCGAAGCACTGCTCCGTGACCCGGTGATCGAGGCCGTACGACTTCCCTGGACCAGCTGACGGTGCTCCGCCGCGGGATCAGCCGTGCCAGGACCGCCACAGCGCCGCGTACGCCCCGTCCGCCGCGACCAGCTCGTCGTGCGAGCCGAGTTCGCTGATCCGACCGCCCTCGACCACCGCGATCACATCCGCGTCGTGGGCCGTGTGGAGCCGGTGGGCGATCGCGATGACCGTACGGCCGTCCAGCACCCGGGCCAGCGAGCGCTCCAGATGCCGTGCGGCCCGCGGGTCCAGCAGCGAGGTGGCCTCGTCCAGCACCAGCGTGTGCGGATCCGCCAGCACCAGCCGGGCCAGCGCCACCTGCTGGGCCTGCGCCGGGGTGAGCGGCGTACCGCCGGATCCGACCTCGGTGTCCAGGCCGCCCTCCAGCGCCCGTGCCCAGCCGTCCGCGTCCACCGCGCCCAGCGCCGCCCACAGCTCGACGTCCTCGGCACCCGTCCGCGCCAGACGGAGGTTGTCGCGCAGGGAACCCACGAACACGTGGTGCTCCTGGTTGACCAGGGCCACGTGCTCACGCACCCGCTCCGCCGGCATACGCGACAGCCGGGCCCCGCCGAGGGTGACCTCGCCGGTGCGGGGCTCGTAGATCCCCGCCAGCAGGCGCCCCAGCGTGGACTTGCCCGCGCCCGAGGGGCCGACGAGCGCCATCCGGGTGCCCGGCGGCACGGACATCGACACCTGGTGCAGGACGTCCACGCCCTCCCGGTAGCCGAAGCGGACCTCCTGGGCCCGGACGTCCCGGCCGTCTGGCGCCACCTTCGCGTCGCCCGCGTCCGGTTCGATCTCCCGCACGCCCACCAGGCGGCCCAGCGACACCTGGGCGACCTGCAGCTCGTCGTACCAGCGCAGGATCAGGCCGATCGGATCCACCAGCATCTGCGCCAGCAGCGCGCCCGTGGTCAGCTGCCCCACCGACATCCAGCCCTGCAGCACGCAGTATCCGCCGATCAGCAGCACCGAGCCGAGGATCGTCACGAAGGTGACGTTGATGACGGGGAAGAGGACGGTCCGCAGGAACAGCGTGTACCGCTCCCACGCCGTCCACTCCTTGATCCGCCGCTCCGACCGGGCGATCCGCTCCGGACCCAGGCGGTGCGCCTCGACCGTGCGGCCCGCGTCCACCGTCTCGGTGAGCACGGCCGAGACCGCGGCGTAGCCCGCCGCCTCCGACCGATACGCCGAAGGCGCCCGCCGGAAGTACCAGCGGCAGCCGATCACCAGGACCGGCAGCGCGACGAGCGCGGCCAGCGCCAGCGGCGGCGCCGTCACCGCGAGGGCCCCGAACAGCAGCCCCGCCCACACCACGCCGATGGCCAGCTGCGGCACGGCCTCACGCATCGCGTTGGCCAGCCGGTCGATGTCAGTGGTGATCCGCGACAGCAGGTCGCCGGTGCCGGCCCGTTCCAACACGCCCGGCGGCAGCCCCACCGACCGCACCAGGAAATCCTCACGCAGATCGGCGAGCATCTCCTCGCCCAGCATCGCCCCGCGCAGCCGTACCAGCCGCACGAAGAACGTCTGCACGGCGAGCGCCAGCGCGAACAGCAGCGCCATCCGCTCCAGATGCAGCTCGCGCGCCCCCGCCGCGAGATCGTCCACGACCCGGCCCAGCAGGTACGGGCCGACCATGGAGGCGATCACCGCGACCGCGTTGACGCCCACCAGCACCAGGAAGGGCCGCCGGTGGCGCCGGAACAGGTCGCGCACATAGCCCCGTACGGTCGCCGGCGTGCCCACGGGCAGGGTCGCGGCCGTTTCGGGGGCCGCCGGATCGTATTCCGGTGGCGCCACGCCGATCATGCGGATTCCTCGATCTCTGTGAGTACTTCTTCCAGCTCTGTCAGTCCGAGTTCGGCGAGCCGCTGCTCCTCGTCCGTTTCGCGGGTGACGACCGCCCGGTAGAGCGGCTCGCGGTGCAGCAGCTCGCGGTGTGTCCCCACCGCCGCCACGGTGCCGCCGTCGATGAGCACGACCCGGTCCGCGCGGTCCAGCAGCAGCGGCGAGGACGCCAGGACGACCGTGGTCCGTCCGCCGCGCAGAGCCGCGATGCCGTCCGCGATCCGTGCCTCGGTGTGCGAGTCGACCGCCGAGGTCGGCTCGTCGAGCACGAGCACCTCCGGGTCGGTGACCAGGGACCGGGCCAGCGCGAGACGCTGGCGCTGGCCGCCGGACAGGGACCGGCCGCGCTCGGTGATCCGGGCGTCCATCGGGTCGTCGACCCCGTCCGGCGCCGACTGCAGCAGCGCGTCCAGTACGTCCGCGCACTGGGCGGCCGCCAGAGCGGCGCCCGGCTCGACCGCCCCGGAGGCCGGTACGTCGAGCAGTTCCCGCAGTGTCCCGGAGAGCAGGACCGGATCCTTGTCCTGTACGAGGACCAGCCTGCGGGCGGTGTCGAGTTCGAGGTCGTCCAGGGCGACCCCGCCGAGGAGCACCGAAGGACCGTCCTCGCCGTCCCGGTCCCGGCCGCCGTCCCGGTTCCCTTCGCCGTCCCGGTCCCGGTCGCCGTCCCGGTTCCCCTCGCCGTTCCGGTCCCGGTCCTGTTCCTCCATGGCATGGCCGCCGAGGCGTTCCGCCAGCCGGCCCGCCAGGTCCGGGTCCCCGCAGACGACGGCGGTGAACCGGCCGGCGGGCGCCAGCAGTCCGGTCCGCGGGTCGTACATGTCCCCGCCCGCGGCCGGTTCCCCGACCGGCGGCCCGGCCTGCGCGGGGCGCTGCGCCGGGTCCGTCCGCGTCAGCGACAGCACCCGCGCCGCCCGCTTCGCGGAGGGCCGCGAGAAGGAGTACGCCATGGCGATCTCCTCGAAGTGCCGCAGCGGGTAGAGCAGTGTCGCCACCGCGCTGAACGCCGCGACGAGTTCACCCACCGCGATGCGCCCGTCCAGGGCCAGCGAGGCGCCGTACCAGACGACCGTGATCAGCAGCAGGCCCGGGAGCACCACCTGGATCGCCGAGATCAGCGCCCACATCCGGGCGCTGCGCACGGCGGCCCTGCGGACCTCCTGCGAGGCCTCGCGGTACCGGCCGAGGAACAGCTCCTCGCCGCCGATGCCGCGCAGCACGCGCAGGCCGGCGACGGTGTCGGAGGCCAGCTCGGTCGCCTTGCCCGCCTTCTCCCGCTGGACGTCGGCGCGTCGGGTGGCCCGCGGCAGCAGCGGCAGCGAGGCCAGGGCGATCAGCGGCACGCCGACGGCGACGACCACGCCGAGCTCGGGGGCGTAGAACACCAGGCCGACACAGACCAGGACGATGGCGAAGACGGCTGCGAGGAAGCGGGAGACCGCCTCGACGAACCATCCGATCTTCTCGACGTCGCCGGTGGACACCGCGACCACCTCACCCGCTGCGACCCGGCGGGTCAGGGCGGAGCCCAGCTCGGCGGTCTTGCGGGCGAGGAGCTGCTGCACCCGTGCAGCGGCGGTGATCCAGTTGGTGACGGCGGTGCGGTGGAGCATGGCATCGCCCACGGAGATGGCGACGCCGATCAGGACGAGCAGGGCGCCGACGAGCAGCAGCCGGTTCGGCTCGCGGTCGACGACGGCGTCGACGCCCAGGCCCACGGCGTACGGCAGTCCGGCCACCCCGCCGAAGTGCAGCATCCCCCAGGCGAGGCTCTTGAGCTGTCCGCCGAGCTGACCACGTCCCAGCCACAGCAGGAAACGGGGGCCGGAACGAGCGTCGGGCATCCCCGGATCCGGATACGGAAGATCGCTGATCTGCATGACGCCCCATGACTGGTCGAGTGGTCCAAACCGTGCAAGGTTCGCCTTCCGGACCGGCGTCGGGCAATCGATTTTCCGTCCATCGGAAGCCGAGAAAAAGAGGTTTGCGCACGCCGGCTCCGGCTCGATGCCTGGTCGCGGGGGTCGCACGCACCGGCGCTCACGGGCGGGTGGCGCGCTCCAGTTCGAGCAGGGCCGAGTAGTAGCGGCGTCCGGTGGCCCGGTCCATGCCCACCTCGCACATCCGGTTCGCCGACAGGTGGGCGTCGAAGGGCCGCGCGGTCACCTCCGCGGCCTCCCGCGCCGTCGCCGCGGCCGTCAACTCCGGGTGCAGCATGCCCCGGTCGCCCGCGAAAGCGCAGCAGCCCGCGTCGTCCGGGACCACCACCTCGTCGGCGCAGGCCTCGGCGACCGCCCGCAGCTGCGGCTCGTCGCCCAGGTGCCGCATCGAGCAGGTGGGGTGGAGGACGGCCGAGCCCACCCTGCGCCGGACCTCCAGGTGCGGCAGCAGCTCCTGCGCCGCCCACACGACGGAGTCGACGATCCGCAACTCCTCGTGCAGCGCCCGGTTGTCCGGCGTCAGGTACGGGACCACCTCCCGCGCGATGCCCAGGGTGCAGGAGGAGGCGTCGACGACCAGGGGCAGCCGCCCGCCGGCCGTCCAGCCCCAGGCCGCCTCGACGATCCGGTCGGCCATCAGCCGGTTCCCCTCCCCGTAGCCCTTGGAGTGCCAGATCGTCGCGCAGCAGGTGCCGGTGACGTCGCGGGGGATCCACACCGGTTTGCCCGCCCGCTCCGACACGGCCACCAGGGCCTGCGGCAGCGACGGCCCGGGCCGGCCCGCCGGGCCGCCGAAGATCCGGTTGACGCAGGCCGGGTAGTAGACGGCCGCGGCGCCCGACCGCCGTGTCACGGGCAGTTCCCTGGCGGCGGCGCCGGGGATCTGCGGCAGCCACCGCGGCACCAGGTCCGGTCGTACGGCCCTGCGCACGGCCCCGGTGACCGCTTCCAGCAGCCGGTCCCCGACCCGGTCGGGGATCCGGCCGGCGGTGGCGACGGCCATCCGGGCGGCGGCCTCGACGGTGCGGAAGTGCCGGGCGGCCAGCGCGGCGGCCGCCTCCTCGCGCGGACCGTGCCGGCGGTGGCGGAAGTCCCTCATCAGCGCCCCGGTGTCGATCCCGACCGGGCAGGCGAGCCGGCAGGTGGAATCGCCCGCGCAGGTGTCGACCGCGTCGTGGCCGTAGGCGCCGAGCAGTCCCTCCAGCACGGGCGAGCCCGGCTGTTGCCGGACCATCTCCCGGCGCAGCACGATGCGCTGGCGCGGTGTGGTCGTCAGGTCCCCGCTGGGGCAGGTCGGTTCGCAGAACCCGCACTCGATGCAGGGGTCCGCCTCCGCCTCCACCCGCGGGATGGTCTTCAGGCCGCGCAGATGGGCCCGCGGGTCGCGGTCGAGGAGGACCCGCGGGGCGAGCACCCCGGCCGGGTCGACGAGCCGTTTGGTGCGCCACATCAGGGCGGTGGCCTCGGGGCCCCATTCCAGTTCCAGGAAGGGGGCCATGTTGCGGCCGGTGGAGTGCTCGGCCTTCAGGGAGCCGTCGAAGCGCTCCACGGTGAGCCGGCAGAAGGCCTCCATGAAGGCGCCGTACCGCTCGACGTCGGCGGGGTCCGCGGCGTCGAAGGCGAGCAGGAAGTGCAGGTTCCCGTGCGCGGCGTGACCGGCGACGGCCGCGTCGAAGCCGTGCCCCGCCTGCAGTTCGAGGAGCGCCGCGCACGCCTCGGCCAGCCGCGACGGCGGCACCGCGAAGTCCTCGGTGATCAGCGTGGTGCCGCGGGCGCGGGCGCCGCCGACGGCGGTGACGAACGCCTTGCGGGCCTTCCAGTAGCCGCTGATGGTCCGCGGGTCGCTGGTGAAGCGGTTGGTGATCGAAGGCACCGGGGCGACCAGGTCGAGGCCGTCGAGGGCCGCCGCCGCGCGGCGTGCGCAGTCGTCCCGGCCGGCCGCGTCCGGAGCCCGGAACTCCACGAGCAGGGCCGTCGTCGTCCCGGGCAGGGCGGCCCAGTCGGCGGGCACCCCCTCGACGCTGACCGAGGCCCGCAGGGTGTTCGCGTCCATCAGCTCCACGGCCAGGGCACCCGCTTCGGTGAAGCGGGGTACGGCCGCGGCCGCGGCGGGCAGCGAGGGGAAGAAGAGCAGGGCGGTGCACAGTTCGCGGTCCAGGGGGAGGGTGTCGAAGACTACCTCCGAGATGAAGCCGAGGGTGCCCTCCGATCCGACCATGAGGCCCCGCAGGATCTCGACGGGGGTGTTGCCGTCCAGGTAGGCGTCGAGCCGGTAGCCGGTGGTGTTCTTGATCTCGTATTTGGCGCGGATCCGGGCCGCCAGGGCGGCATCGGCCTCGATCTCCCGCTTGATCTCCATCAGTCCGCGGCACAGGGCCGGCTCGGCGCGCGCCAGTTCCCCGTCGGCCAGCGGATGGGCGGTGTCCACCACGGTGCCGCCGGGCAGCACGAAGGTGAGGGAGGACAGCGTGCGGTAGGAGTTGCGCGTGGTGCCCGCCGTCATCCCGGAGGCGTTGTTGGCGACGACCCCGCCGACGGTGCAGGCGATGGCGCTGGCCGGGTCGGGGCCGAGGACGCGGCCGTGGCGGGCCAGCGCGGCGTTGGCCCGCAGCACGGTGGTGCCGGGCCGGACGCGGGCCCGCCGGCCCTCCTCCAGCACCTCGACGCCGGCCCAGTGCCGGCGTACGTCGACCAGGATGTCCTCGCCCTGGGCCTGGCCGTTCAGCGAGGTCCCGGCGGCGCGAAAGACGACCTCGCGTCGCCGGCCGCGGGCGTAGGAGAGGACCGCGGAGACGTCGTCGATGTCCTCGGCGATCACCACGACCTGGGGCACGAAGCGGTAGGGGGAGGCGTCGGAGGCGTAGCGCACCAGGTCGGAGACCTTCCACAGCACCTTGTCGGCGCCCAGCAGCTCGGTCAGCTCGGTGCGCAGGGGTTCCGGTGTGCCGGCGGCGCGGTGCGCAGGGACCCGGTCGGGGGAGGGGCCGCCGGCGCCGCGCGGGCGCAGGGCCCCCGGCTCCGGTTCCAGCAGCGGCATGTGGGACCCCTCGCCTCGTCGCGGCCCGCGGGTGGCCTGTTCAGCAGGTGCGCTCCGCCGGGGCGTCCGACAGGGCGTTCAGCAGACCGCCGAGCACCTCGCGCTGGTCGGCGGTCAACGGAGCCAGGATCTCCTCCGCCGCGTCGGTCCGCGCGTCGCGCAGACGGCGCAGCGTGGCGCGTCCGCTGTCGGTGAGCTCGATCCTGATGACGCGGCGGTTCGCCGGGTCGGGCACGCGCCGCACGCACTCGGCCGCCTCCAGGCCGTCGACGAGGGTGGTCACCGCACGGGGGACGACCTCCAGGCGGGCGGCGAGGTCCGCCATCCGGGGCGGCTGCTCGCCCTCGTAATGCGAGACGAGGCGCAGCAGCCGACTCTGGGCGGGAGTGATCCCGAGCGGCACCATGTGGCGCTTCTGGATCCGGTGGAGCCTGCGCGTCAGGCGCAGGAGCTGTTCGGCGAGGAGGCGATCGGTGTCGGAGGCGGAGCTCATGCGGGAACGATATCAGGACCCCATTCATTGTGAGCATAGGTAACAATGACCTATGCTCCAATGGCGCCGGCCTCCGCGGAGCGGCTCCGCGAAGACCCCGACCCCCGTCCCCCGACCCCGAGAGGGTGCCCATGCCTCACGACGAACCGAAGTGGACCCCATCGAAAGACCCCCTGGATCCGAGCCGCCCCGCCCCGGCGGAGCAGCCGCGGGAGCTGCGCCGGATCGTCGCGCTCTTCCGGCCCTACCGCGGCCGGCTCGCCGTCGTCGGCCTGCTCGTCTGCGCCTCCTCGCTGGTCGGCGTCGCCTCGCCGTTCCTGCTCAGGGAGATCCTCGACGTCGCGATCCCGCAGGGCCGTACGGGACTGCTCAGCCTGCTCGCGCTCGGCATGATCCTCACCGCCGTCGTCACCAGTGTCTTCGGCGTGCTCCAGACGCTGATATCCACCACCGTGGGCCAGCGTGTCATGCACGACCTTCGCACCGCCGTCTACGCCCAGCTCCAGCGGATGCCGCTCGCCTTCTTCACCCGGACCCGCACCGGCGAGGTGCAGTCCCGCATCGCCAACGACATCGGCGGCATGCAGGCCACCGTCACCTCCACCGCGACCTCGCTCGTCTCGAACCTGACGGCCGTCATCGCCACCGTGGTCGCCATGCTCGCGCTCGACTGGCGGCTCACCCTGGTCTCGCTGCTCCTGCTGCCCGTGTTCGTGTGGATCAGCCGGCGGGTCGGCCACGAGCGCAAGAGGATCACGACGCAGCGGCAGAAGCAGATGGCCGCCATGGCCGCGACGGTCACCGAGTCGCTCTCGGTCAGCGGCATCCTGCTCGGCCGCACCATGGGCCGTTCGGAGTCGCTCACCGCCGCCTTCTCCGCGGAGTCCGAGAAGCTCGTCGACCTGGAGGTGCGCTCCAGCATGGCCGGGCGCTGGCGGATGTCCACCATCGGCATCGTCATGGCCGCCATGCCCGCGCTGATCTACTGGGCCGCCGGCGTCGCCCTGCAGACCGGCGCCCCCTCGCTGTCCGTCGGAACCCTCGTCGCCTTCGTCACCCTCCAGCAGGGGCTCTTCCGGCCCGCCGTGAGCCTGTTGTCGACCGGCGTTCAGATACAGACCTCGCTCGCGCTGTTCGCCCGCATCTTCGAGTACCTCGACCTGCCGGTGGACATCACCGAACGCGCCGAACCGGTCCGGCTGGAGCGGGCCAAGGGCGAGGTCGCCCTGGAGGACGTGCACTTCACCTACGACTCCGAGAACGGCCCGACCCTCTCGGGGATCGACATCACCGTCCCCGCCGGGGGCTCCCTCGCCGTGGTCGGCCCGACGGGCTCCGGCAAGAGCACCCTCAGCTACCTCGTGCCGCGGCTCTACGACGTGAGCGGCGGACGGGTCGCCATCGACGGGGTGGACGTGCGCGACCTCGACTTCGACTCGCTGGCCCGCTCCATCGGGGTGGTCTCCCAGGAGACCTACCTCTTCCACGCCTCGGTCGCGGACAACCTGCGCTTCGCCAAGCCTGACGCCACCGACGAGGAGATCGCCGAGGCGGCCCGCGCCGCCCAGATCCACGACCACATCGCGTCCCTGCCCGACGGATACGACACCCTGGTCGGCGAACGCGGTTACCGCTTCTCCGGGGGCGAGAAGCAGCGTCTGGCCATCGCCCGCACCATCTTGAGGGACCCGCCGGTGCTCATCCTCGACGAGGCCACCAGTGCCCTCGACACGCGTACCGAGCACGCTGTCCAGCAGGCCATCGACCACCTGTCCGCGGGCCGCACCACCATCACCATCGCGCACCGCCTGTCCACCGTGCGCGACGCCGACCAGATCGTGGTCCTCGACGGCGGCCGCATAGTCGAGCGCGGCACCCACGAGGAGCTCCTGAAGGCGGACGGCCGCTACGCGGCCCTGGTCCGCCGGGACCGGAACGCCGCGCTCACACCCGAGCCGCCCGAGGACGCGCAGCTGGCTCCGGTGAACGTGTGACCATATGACCGGCGCTCGGGCTGGATGTCGGAAATGTGGCGGTCTGCGGGTTAGCGTTCCGGCATGAGTCATGAGTACCGGCCGCCCCAGGCCCGATCCCGGCTCACCCGCCGGGGCCGACTGGCGCTCTTCCTCGGCGTACTGCTCGCGATCGGAGCGGCAGTCCTGATCCCGGTCCTGCGGGGTGGGCAAGAGCCGGAGGAGCCACGCCGGCTGGTGATCCCCGAGGGCTGGCGCGCGACGCAGGTGTACTCCGCGGTCGACCGCGCACTGAAGCTCCCGCCGGGATCCGCGAAGTCGGCGGTGGCCACCGCCGGACTGGCCCTGCCCGCCGAGGCCAAGGGCAACCCGGAGGGGTACCTCTTCCCCGCGACGTACCCGGTGACCTCGAAGACCACCCCGGCCGCGCTCCTCGCCCACATGGTGCGCACGGCCAACGAGAAGCTCGCCACCAGGGCGGTGGCCGACGGCGGCAAGGCCCACGGGATGACCCCGTACCAGACGGCCACGATGGCCAGCATCATCGAGGCGGAGGCCGAGACCCCGGCCGACAGGGGCAAGGTCGCCCGGGTGGTGTACAACCGGCTCGCGAAGTCGATGCCGCTCCAGATGGACTCCACCATCCACTACGCGCTCAACCGCCGCACCGTCGAGACCACGCTGAGCGACACCCGGATCGACAGCCCCTTCAACACGTACGAACGCCAGGGCCTGCCTCCGACGCCGATCGACAGCCCGGGCCTGGAGGCCATGGCGGCGGCGGTCGCGCCGACGCCCGGCGACTGGCTGTACTTCGTCACCGTCAAGCCGGGGGACACCCGCTTCTCGGCGACGTACGAGGAGCACAAGAAGCACGTGGCGGAGTTCAACAAGCACCGCGCCCACGCGGGCCCGCGCCCCGGGTGAACCGGTGCCGGTGCGGCCCCCGCCCGGCCGGATCACGGCACGGGCGTGGCGGTTCGCTCGCGGGTCAGCAGGCGGCGGACCTGGCGGGCCGCCGCCCCGCCGGCGCGGTTGGCGCCGATGGTCGACGCCGACGGCCCGTAGCCGACCAGGTGGATCCGCTCGTCGCGCACGGCCCGGGTCCCCTCGACCCGGATACCGCCGCCCGGCTCGCGCAGTCGCAGCGGGGCCAGGTGGTCGACCGCCGCACGGAAGCCGGTGGCCCAAAGGATGACGTCCGCGTCCACACGGCTGCCGTCGGCCCAGGCGGCGCCCGTGGCGGTGATCCGGTCGAAGACGGGCCGGCGGGCCAGGACGCCCGAGGCCAGGCCCGCCCGGACGGCCTCGTTCAGCGGGAGGCCCGTCACGCTGACCACGCTCTGCGGCGGCAGCCCCCGGCGCACCCGGTCGTCCACCAGGGCCACCGCGGCCCGCCCCTCGGCCTCGCCGAAGCCGCCGTCGCGGAAGACCGGCGGCCGCCGCGTCACCCAGGTGGTCTCCGCCGCCACCTCGGCGATCTCCAGCAGGTGCTGGACCGCCGACGTGCCGCCGCCGACCACGATCACCCGCGCACCCGCGAACTCCCGCGGCCCCGGGTAGTCCGCGGTGTGCAGCTGGCGGCCGCGGAACGCCTCCTGCCCGGGGTAGCGCGGCCAGAACGGCCGGTCCCAGGTCCCGGTGGCGTTGATCAGGGCCCGCGCCGACCAGACGCCGGCGGAGGTCTCCACGCGCAGCCGGCCGCCGTCACCCTCGCGGACCGCCGAGACGTCCACGGGGCGCCGTACGCGCAGGCCGAAGCGGTCCTCGTAGGCGGCGAAGTACTCCCCGACCACCTCCGACGACGGTCGCAGCGGGTCGGCGCCGGTCAGCTCCATGCCGGGCAGGGCGTGCATGCCGTGGACCTTGCCGTAGGTGAGCGAGGGCCAGCGGAACTGCCAGGCCCCTCCCGGGCGGGGTGCGTGGTCGAGGACCACGTGGTCGAGCCCTGCCCGCTTCAGGTGGTACGCGCTGGACAGGCCCGCCTGCCCGGCGCCGACGACCACCACGTCCACGGCCACGCCCCCGTCGGCGTCCGCGTCCGCACCCGCGTTCCACATCAGCTCGTTCACGGTTCTACCAACTTGCGGCGGTCGCGGGATCTTCCCGCCGTCCCCGGACCCCCTCAGCGCCGGGTGGGCCGGCGCAGTGCGGCCCGCACCGGCCGGTCCGGCTGGAGCGTGAGGCCGGGGAAGACCCCGGCGCGTTCGCTCCCGCTGTCCAGGTGGAACCGCTGTCCCAGTACGGCCAGTACGAGCGCGGCCTCCACCAGCGCGAACCGGGCGCCCAGGCAGGCCCGCGGGCCGCCGCCGAAGGGGAACCAGGCGTGCTCGGGCACCGGCTGCGGGGCGTCGGCGTCCCACCGCTCGGGCCGGAAGGCCTCCGGGTCCGGGAACCACCGCCGGTCGCGGTGCACCGACCAGGGACTGGTCCACACCGAGGTCCCCGCCGGCACCGGGCGCCCGCCGAGGGTCGCGCCCTGCCTGGCCACCGCCGAGATCAGCCAGATCGGCGGATAGATCCGCAGCGTCTCCTTGACCACCTGCCGGGTCCACGGCAGCAGCGCGTAGTCGTCGTACGTCGGCAGCCGCCCGCCGAGCACGCGGTCCAGCTCCTCCGTCAGCCGGGCCCGTACCTCCGGCGCCCCCGACAGCAGCTGCCAGGCCCAGGTCAGAGTGGTCGAGGTGGTCTCGTGCCCGCCGATGTAGAGGGTGATCGACTCGTCCCGCAGCTCCTTTCGGGACAGCGGCCCGCCGTGCTCGTCGCGCGCCGCCAGCAGCCGGCTGAGCAGGTCGTCACGTTCCGCACCGGCCGCCGATGCCGCCTCGTGCTCGCGGATGACGTGCTCGATCTCCCGGTCGAGGACCGCCACCGCCTCCCGCATGCGGCGCCGTCCGGGAGTGCGCACCCAGGGCGGCAGGAACAGCGTCAGCCCGCGGAACTCCGCCCCCAGTTCGCGCTGCGCCGTCGCCATCGCCGCGCTGATGGGCGCCTCCCGGCCGGCGGCGTCACTGCCGAACAGCGTGCGCACGGCGATCCGCTGGGTCAGGCGGGCCATCTCCGCGTGCACGTCGATCCGGTCGCCCTCCTGCCAGCCGCCCGCCAGTGCGTCCGCGCACTCCACCATCGTGGCGGCGTACGAGCGCACCTGCCGCGGCCGTACGGCCGGCTGGACCAGGGCGCGCTTGCGCCGCCAGTCGTCCCCGGTGGCGACCACCACCCCGTTGCCCAGCAACTGGCGGAAGGCCCAGCCCAGTTCGCTCGGCTCGAAGGTGGATTCGACGGCGCCGAGCAGTTCACCGGCGTGCTCGGGGAGGGAGACCAGCACGTTGCGCCGGGGGCCCAGGGACCAGGGCACCCAGTCCCCGTGGTCGTCGCGCAACGACTCGAAGAAGGCCAGTGGATCGCGGGCGAAGGCGGGCAGGTTCCCGAGCAGGGGCCAGCGGCGCGGGCCGCCGCCGCGGGTGCCCGGGTGCAGGGTCGCGGTCACGCAGGCATGGTGACAGCCGCGCCCGCTGGGCACCAGGGACAGGACCGACGTGCTGCCGCCCGCCCCGCCCCCCCGGCCGCCGTCAGCCGGTCCCGTGTGCCGTGCGCGCGGCGCGTGCGGTCAGCCACCCGTACGCGGCGTCCGCGCTGAACTCCCTCTGCCCGCCCCGGAAGAGGAGCCCGGCGGTCGCGAAGGCCGGGTCGTCCGCGATGTCCGGCGAGTACGGCACCACGACGCACCCCATGCCCGCGGCGCGGGCGGCCCGCGCCCCCGGCGCCGCGTCCTCCACGACCACGCAGTCGGCCGGCTCGGCGCCCAGCCGGCGGGCCGCCTCCAGGAACACGTCCGGAGCGGGCTTGCCCAGGGCGACCTCCTCGGCGGACACCACCGTGGTCAGCAGCGCGTCCAGGCCGGTGCCCGCCAGTACGGCGTCGATCGCCTCGCGCGAGGAACCGGAGGCCACGGCCATCGGCACCCCCTCGGCGTGCAGCCGTTCGAGGAGCCCCCGCATCTGCGGG
This sequence comes from Streptomyces sp. NPDC023541, assembly GCF_055559995.1. Classification (NCBI taxonomy): domain Bacteria; kingdom Bacillati; phylum Actinomycetota; class Actinomycetes; order Kitasatosporales; family Streptomycetaceae; genus Streptomyces; species Streptomyces sp. NPDC023541. Next base: position 137,550 of record NZ_JBVHJO010000012.1, on the reverse strand, counting down.
AAGACCTCGGTCCGGGTGCGCGCGAGGTCGAGGTAGGCGGCGTTCTGCTCGGCGAGCAGCTGCTCGACCGGCGCCCCGATCCCGAAACGGTCCCTGAGGACCTCCAAGGTCTCCAGCGTGCCGATGCCGATGAAGCGGGAGTGCTGCTCCCACGTGAAATCGGGGACGCCGTGCCGCTCCAGCGTGCGGCGGCCGGACTCGTAGTAGTTCGGCTCGCTGTCCACGAGGGTGCCGTCGAGATCGAATATGACGGAAATCATCCGATGTGCCCGTCCTGCCTGTCCCGCCCCGTCTCGGCCATCCTGTCAGGTCTTGCGGGCGTTCCTCCCCACCGATTCGACCAACGGCAGCAGCCGGTGCGGCACCCGCTCGCGCAGTGCCACCTCCGTCCGGGTGCGGACCACGCCGGGGAGCTGGATCAGCCGCTGGATCACGTCCTCCAGATGGGCGTTGTCCCGGGCCGCCACGCGTGTCAGCAGGTCCCCGCCGCCGGTGATCGAGAAGGCCTCGATGATCTCCGGTACGGCGGCCAGCGCGTCGCCCACGTCGTCCAGATGGCCCTGGGTGACCTCGATGTGCACGAAGGCCAGCACCGGGTGCCCCAGCGCCGCGGGGGAGAGCACCGGACCGCTGCCGGTGATCACACCCGTGCGCTCCAACCGGTCCAGCCGGGCCTGCAGGGTGCCGCGCGCGACACCAAGGATCCGGGCGTACTCGCGGACGCTGGTGCGCGGCTGCTCGATCAGCAGGCGCAGGATTCTGGTGTCGAGCTCGTCCACCGCCATGCCTGGGACTTTACCAATGGCATAGTTCAGCGCGATCGTTCCCGGCCAGGGGTCTGCCCCGTGTGCAGCGCGGCCTGCCCCCGATAGGCCAGGCCCACCACCAGCACCGCGACGGCGGTCGGCAGCAGCAGCCGGCCCACCGCGCAGCCGGCCCGGATCAGCAGCGCCCCGAGCGCCCCGCCGGTGAACATGGCGAGCACGGACAGTCCGCGCAGCTTCCAGCCGGCCGTCCCGTATCCGTAGACGGCGTCGCGCCCCATGGCGGAGCCTCCGAGGAAGGCCGTCATGGACCGGGTGACCAGTGTCGTCGGCACCCCCGGCACGTTCGCCCGCATGATCGTGGTGTTGCGCATGCCCATCGCCACCGCCAGGACCGCCATCACCGCCAGGTGCCGCGCGGTCGGCGACCCGTACTGCGGGGCCAGCCCCCAGGCCGCGGCCGCGGCGGCCAGGATGAGCCCGGCCTCGACGATCAGGCCCATGACGAACCAGCGCCGCCCGCGCGACTCCGTCACGGACTCCAGATGGGAGCCGCAGACCACCCCGAAGACGAACGCGCCCAGCGAGATCCCGGCGGGCAGCGTCGGCAGGTTGCCCGCCTGCGCGGCACCGAAGGCCAGGAACAGCACGTTGCCGGTCTGCATCGCCGTGAAGGCGGGCCCGAGCCCGAGCAGGCTCACCGCCTCGATCACCCCGGTCACGGCGGTCAGGGCGACCATCAGCGCCGGCATGTGCGGTGGGAGCCGCGAACCGGCCGTCGCAGCGGCCTTCCGCTTCTCGTCCATGAGCCCGACAGTGACACGCCCGCCGGGTCCTGCGGTGCCGACATGCCGGAAGGCATAGGGTCCGGAGGGTGAGTGACCTGTTGCTGGTGAGACACGGTGAGACCGCCTGGAGCGCCAACGGGAGGCACACCGGCCGCACCGACGTACCGCTGACCGCGCGCGGGGTCGAGGAGGCCATCTCCCTGGCGCCCTACTTCCAGGGCCGGCGCCCGGCCCTGGTGCTGACCAGCCCGCTGCGAAGGGCCGTCGCCACCGCCGAGCTCGCCGGACTCCCCGGCGCGGGCATCGATTCCGACCTGTACGAGTGGGACTACGGCGGCTACGAGGGCATCACCACCGTGGAGATCCACCGGACCACGCCCGACTGGTCCCTGTGGACCCACGGCGTCCCGCCCGGCGACGCGGACCACCCCGGCGAGAGCGCCGCCCAGGTGGGCGCCCGCGCGGACCGGGTTCTGGCCCGGGCCGCCCCCGCGCTGCGCGCGGACGACGGCGACGTCGTGCTCGTCGCCCACGGTCACTTCCTGCGTGTCCTGACCGCCCGCTACCTGCGCCTGGAGCCCGAGCAGGGGCGGCTCTTCCTGCTGCGCACGGGCACCGTCAGCACGCTCTCGACCGAACACGGCCTCCCGGTGATCGCGGGCTGGAACACCCGCCCCTGAGCCGCGCCCCTCTCGCCTCGCGCGCACGGGCCGCCTGCGTGAACATGCGTACATGAGCCATGACCGGGCGGGCGACGGCCCCGCGACGCCCACGCAGGAAGCGGGGCTCAAGGCCAACGCGATCGGGTTCCTCGACGCGCTCGTCATCGGCCTGAACTCGACCTCGCCCGCCTACTCCCTGGCCGCCGTCCTCGGGCCGATCGTGGCCCTGGTCGGGATCTACGCACCGGGCGTGATGCTGGCCTCCTTCGTGCCGATGCTGCTCATCGCCGCCGCCTTCTACTACCTCAACAAGGTCGACCAGGACTGCGGCACGACCTTCTCCTGGGTCACCCGGGCCATGGGCCCATGGGCGGGCTGGCTCGGAGGCTGGGCGATCGCCATGACGGGCGTGCTGGTCATCGGCTCGCTCGCGGACGTCGCCGTCAACTTCGGGCTGCTCGCCTTCGGCCTGGACGACTGGGCCGCCAACGCCTGGATCCGGCAGGGCCTCACCGTCGCCGTGATCCTGGCCATGACCGCGATCTGCGTCATCGGCACCGAGCTGTCCGCCCACCTCCAGGACATCCTCATCCTCGCGCAGGTCTTCTTCCTCCTGGCCTTCGCGGTGGTCGCCATCTACCGCGTCTACGCCGGCACCAGCACCCTCGAGGAGATCGAGCCGTCCATCAGCTGGCTCAACCCCTTCGGTGCCGGCGGCGCCGCCCTCACCGGCGGACTGCTGCTCGGCGTGTTCATGTACTGGGGCTGGGAATCCGCGGTCAACCTCACCGAAGAGGTCGAAAACTCCGCCACCGCACCCGGCCGGGCCGGGATCTGGTCGACGGTGATCCTCCTGGTCACCTACCTGTCCGTGGGCTTCGCGGTCGTCGGCTACGCCGGCACCGTCTTCCTCGCCGAGAACGCGGGCGAGGAGGAGGCCATCTTCGCCGTGCTCGCCCACGAGGTCATGGGCGGCTGGGACTGGATGGTGCTCCTCGCCGTCTGCACCTCCGCACTCGCCTCCACGCAGACCACGATCATCCCCGCCTCCCGCACCGCCCTGTCCATGGCCCGCCGGCACGCCCTGCCACCGCACCTCGCCCACATCCATCCTCGGTTCAGGACCCCGGACGTCAGCACGTGGTGGGTGGCCGGCATCGCGATCGGCTGGTACCTGATCGTCAACCAGATCAGCGAGAACGCGCTCCTGGACTCGCTCACCGCGCTGTCCCTGCTCATCGCCTTCTACTACGCGCTCACCGGCCTGGCCTGCGCCGTCTACTACCGCCGCCACCTGCTGGAGGGCCCGCACAACCTCCTGCTCATCGGCGTCGGCCCGGTGGTCGGCGCCGGCCTGCTGATCTGGTTGCTGGTCGAGTCGATCGGCGACATGTCGAACCCGGAGAACTCGGCGAGCGGCGCCTCCTGGTTCGGGCTCGGCCCGCCGCTGGTCATCGGAATCGCGATCGCCCTCGTCGGCGTGCTCGTCATGTGCTTCTGGCGGGTCCGCGACGGCCGGTTCTGGCAGGAGCGCCGGGGAGTGGTCGACCCGGCCCTCGTCCACGCCGGGAAGCGCTGAGGAGGCAGGAGGCCCGATGTCCGTGGTCCTTGGATACGACGAGTCGCCCGGCGCGGAACGCGCCCTGTCCGTGGCGCTGGAGGTGGCCACCGCCTTCGGAGAACCGCTCGTCCTCGTCTACGGAGCCGCCGCCCCGGGCAGCACCGGCGAGGAGTACCGGGCCCACCGCGAAGCCGTCCGCCAGGCGGGCCGCAGCGCCCTCGCCCACGCCGTGGAGGAGGCCGACGCCGCCGGTGTCCCCTCGACGGTCGAGGTCGTCGACGAGAAGCCGGCCCAGGCCCTGCTCGACGCCGCCGAACGCCACAGTGCCCGGGTCATCATCGTCGGCAGCTGGGGCGACAGCCCGATGCGCGGCGCCCTGCTCGGCTCCACCCCGCACAAGCTCCTGCACCTCTCGCCGGTCCCCGTGCTCTGCGTACCGACCGAGGGTCCGCCGCCACGCTGAAACCCGCAGGCCGTGGAGGGGTCCACGCCCCTACGATGCTCCGATGACGGAACTCCAGCGGCTCCGAGCCGACCACGCCCCGGCCCTGCTCGCGTTCGAACGTGCCAACCGCGCCTACTTCGCGGAGTCGGTGCCCGACCGCACGGACGCGTACTTCGCCGACTTCGACGCCCGCCACGACGAACTCCTCGCCGGGCAGGCCGCCGGCCGTGACCACCTGCACCTGATCATCGGCGGGGACGGGGAGGTGCTGGGACGGGTGAACCTGATCGACGTCGAGGACGGCTCCGCCGAACTGGGCTTCCGCGTCGCGAAGGACGCGGCCGGCCGGGGCCTGGCCACCAGCGCCGTCCGGCAGGTCCTGGTGCTCGCGGCGGACACGTACGGGCTGCGGACCCTGCGCGCCGCCGCGACCGTCGACAACACCGGATCACGCACGGTCCTGCAGCGCACCGGGTTCCTGCCGGCGGGGGAGACCGTACTGGACGGCCGCCCGGCGGTCCGCTACGTACGGGACCTGACCGAGGAAAGGCAGCGGCCGGCGGGTACCTGAACAACCGTCAGGCATCCGCCGGCCGGGGCCGGTCGTCAGGGGCGGGACAGCGCGTTCTCGGACGGGGACGGGGCCACCTCCGGGGCGGTCGCCCCGTCCTGCCCGGCCGCCTCCGTGGCGCGCAGCCGGGTCAGTGCCGGGCTGGTGATCGCCGTCGTCACCAGCGCCATCAGTACGAGCATGGTGAACAACTGCGGCCCGATCACGCCCAGTTCGAGACCGACGTTGAGCACCACCAGCTCGGTCAGCCCCCGGCAGTTCATCAGGGCGCCGATCGACAGGGCCTCCCGCCACGGTCTTCCGCTCGCGCGTGCCGCTCCCGTGGCGCCGCCCCATTTGCCGAGGAAGGCGACCGCCAGGATGGCGGCCGTCCACAGCCACAGCTCGGGCGAGGCCGTCAGGCCCCCGATGTCGGTGCGCAGCCCCGTGTGCACGAAGAACAGCGGCAGCAGCACGGGCACCGTGAAGGCCCGCAGCCGGGCCGCCGCCACCTCGATGCGCCCCCCGGCGCGCGGGGTGACCACCCCGAACAGGAACGCGCCGAACAGCGCGTGCACGCCGATCCGGTCGGTGGCCAGCGCGGACAGGCTCAGCCCGCTGAAGAGCGCCACCAGGACCATCGCGTCCCCGGCCCGGTCGGCGCGGGCCGCCCAGCGCGCCAGCAGCGGCCGCACCGCGTACAGCATGACCAGGGTGAAGGCCACGGCGAGGCCGGCCGTGGTGGCCGCCTCCATCGGGGATCCGGCCGAGGAGAGGGCCACCACCAGCGCCAGCAGGCACCACGCGACGACGTCGTCCACGGCCGCGCAGGCCATGGCGAGCGCTCCGAGCCGGGTTGCGTACAGGCCCCGGTCGATGAGTATCCGGGCCAGTACGGGGAAGGCCGTGATGCTCATGGCGACGGCCATGAACAGGGTGAACGGCATCCGGCCCACGCCGTCCGGGGCGAAACCGTCGTACATCGCGATCGCGAGGAGCGCGCCCAGGGCCAGTGGCAGGAGCATTCCGGCCTGGCTCACGGCGACCGCGACGCGGGTGTGACCGCGCAGGTTCTTCAGGTCGAGCTCCAGGCCGACCAGGAACATGAAGGCGAGCAGGCCGAGTTGGCCGAGCACCGAGGTGTACGGCAGGACGGACGCGGGGAACAGCGCGTGCTGGGCCTGGGGCCAGATCCACCCCAGCAGGGACGGGCCCAGCAGGATGCCGGTGGCGATCTCGCCCACCACCGGGGGCTGGCCCAAGCGACGGCAGACCGCGGCTCCCACCTGGCAGGCGAGGATCACCACCGGAACGGCGACCAGCAGTGCGGGCAGCGGGTCAACGGACGACACGGGTGCCTCCTTCGGGGGCGCCGGGACGCAGAGCGGCGGACGGGACGAGGTGCGGGGCCGGCGGCGGGACCGAGGCCGCCTGCGACCACTGCGCGTAGCGGCGCAGGCCGTACAGCAGGGGCTGCGGGTCCTCCCGTACGGTCACCCGGCGGACCTCGGCGAAGACGGCCGTGTGGTCCCCGAACCCGACGGTCCTGACCACGGCGCAGTCCGCCACGGCGTGCGCGTCCGCCGTCAGGTGCGGGCCGCCCGCCCCCAGCGGCAGCCGCCACTCGATCCGCTCGAAGCGGTCGGGCGCGCCCGAGGCGAACAGGTCGGAGGCACCGCGAGCCCGCTCGTGCAGCAGGTTCAGGGCGAAGGCCCCTTGCCGGAGCACCACCGCGAGCGTCGGGCTCGCCGCCCGTACGCACACCACGACCGTGGGCGGTTCGAGTGCGACGCTCGCGACGGAGCTGCAGGTCAGGCCATGGGGCACGCTGTCCGGGTCCAGGGTGGTGACGATGGACACCCCGGTGGGGAAGGCAGCCATGAAGGGCCGGAGGTCCGCGCGGCGGTTTCTGGCCGACTCGTCCGGCGCGGCGGGATGGGGCGCGGAGCGGTGGGGCATGTCTGACTCCTGAGGTGGCTGGAAGCGACAACGGCCCGGCCGCCGGCGGAGTGCCGTGCTGCCGGGCCGCGGTCGCGGAGGGCCTTACGCGCCGTGCAGTTGGCGCAGGTAGTCGTAGGCGCTGGGGAGGGTCTCCAGCAGGTTCTGCTGCTGGCGCTTGACGGTGTCGAAGAGCGGTTCGGCGCCGGCCACCGACTCGGGCCGGTGCGCGAGGGTGGGCAGCGGGGCGTCCGGCTCCAGACCGAGGCCGGCGAAGATGCAGTAGTAGCTGCCGTTGGTCCAGAAGTTGCGGAACTCCGCCTCGAAGTTGCCGTAGTACGTGGACTCGTCGGTGATCGGGGAGTTGATGGGCAGGCCGGCCTTGTAGGCGGAGATCTTCTGCTTGATGTTGTCGGGGAGGACCAGCTTCTTGTTGGCCTGCCAGAACGGCGTGTCGTTGCGCGGCGCGTAGAAGAAGTGCGCCTGGATGAAGTCGCGGGTGTCGTCGAACATCACCTCGATCTCGTGGTTGAAGCTGTTGACCAGGCCCTCGTTGAAGGTCTTGTCCGGGAAGTGCTTGGCCAGCTGGTAGATCGCGGCCGTGATGAAGTAGATGCCGGTCGACTCCAGCGGCTCCAGGAAGCAGGACGACAGGCCGATGCTGACCACATTCTTCACCCACGCGCGGCGGTTGCGGCCGACACGGAAGCGAATGTGGTTGAACTTCGTCTCCTCCACGTCCAGGCCCCACATGTCCGCGAACTCGCGGGTGGCGGTGTCCTGGTCGGTGAACTTGCTGGAGTACACGTAGCCGGTGCCGAAGCGGCCCAGCATGGGGATCTTCCAGGCCCAGCCGGAGGACATGGCGATCGCCGAGGTGTACGGCTCCACTCCGTTCGACTCGTCGTCGTGCGGGACGGCCGTCGCGACCGCGCTGTCGCACAGCAGGTGGTCGCTCATGTCGATGAAGGGCTCCTGCATCGCCTGGTTGATCAGCAGCCCGCGGAAGCCGGAGCAGTCCACGAACAGGTCGGCGTCCAGGGCCAGTCCGCCCTTGGTGTGCAGCGTCGTCACGTACCCGCGGGAGTCCTGCTCGACCCGGACCATCTCGTCCTGGACGTGGTTCACGCCCTGCTTCTCGGTGGCGAAGCGGCGCAGGAAGTCGGCCACCAGCTGGGCGTCGAAGTGCCAGGCGTACCGGGTGGCCGGACGGCCGTCGAGCCAGCGCGGGGCCTTCATCGCGTCCATCACGGGAGGCTCGCGGAAGCAGGCGTAGTCGAACGGCTCGGTGGTGCGGCCCTCGTACTTGCGCTTGAACCAGTAGTGCGACAGCGGCGTCTGGTCGTAGTCCGGGAGGAGACCGAAGGGGTGGTAGAAGTGGTCCGGACCGCCGCCCGGCAGTTCCCGGGCGGTCGACTCGCCCTGTCCGTCGGTCCGCCAGTTCACGAAGCGCACGGCCATCTTGAAGCTGGCGTTGCACTCCCGCATCCACTCGTCCTCGGCGATCCCCAGGTAGTCGAAGAAGGAGCGCTGGAGATTGGGGACGGTGGCCTCGCCGACCCCGATGCGCGGGATCGTCGGCGCTTCGAGCACGGTGATGTCGACCGTTCCCTGGAGCGCCTTGCCGAGATACGCGGCCGTCATCCAGCCGGCCGTGCCGCCTCCCAGGATGACGACCTTCTGAAGCCGGGTGTCGGTGCTGGTCATGAAACAGCCCTCATTTCGGAGTCGGCGGTTCGGGTGGTCGTGCTCATCAGTGTCGAAAAGCGCCCTATCACCGCTCTACACCGAAAGGATCCAGCCGTTGTAGGCCCGTTGTAGGCCCCGCGAACACACTCGTCCCGCAGGCACAGCGGCAGGCGGACGACGACCGGGAGGACGCGATGACCACCGCAGCGACCGAGACAGCGGGGCCGGCAGTACGCGTCCGCTTCCTGGGCGATTTCGAGCTGACCGTGAACGGGACGCCCGTACGGCGCTGGCGGGCCGGCAAGGCCCGCGGCCTCTTCCAGTACCTCGTCGTCCACCGCGGTCAGATGCTCACCCGCGACCGGCTCTACGCCTCCCTGTGGCCGGGCACCGACAGCACCGCGGGCAGCTCGCTCAAGGTCGCCGCCCACGCACTGCGCCGGGTGCTGGACGCCCACCCCGACCGCCCCGGGGACTCCGGGATCCAGCTGGTCTACCGCGACTTCGGCTACGTCCTCAACGTCACCGGACTGTGGTCCGACCTCGACCGCTTCCAGGAACTCGTACACGCCGGGCTGCGGGCAGCCACCGCCGGCGACACCGCGCTCGCCCGGACGCGGCTGCGGGCGGCGATCGCCCTCTACGGCGGCGAGTTCCTGCGCGGCGAGAGCGCCGACTGGGTCGTCGAACAGCGCGAATACCTCAGGGCGCTGGTCCTGCGGGCCCTGGGCGTGCTGCGCGCCGACGCCGAGGACCGCGAGGACTTCGTGGAGCTGATCGAACTCTGCAAGCGCACGCTGGAGATCGACCGCCACCACGAGGAGACCTACCGGGCGCTGATGGCCGCGCACGGCCGACGCGGCGAACTGGCCTGCGTACGGCGCTGGTACGAGCTGTGCGCCCGCCGGATGCGCGACGAACTTGCCGTGGCGCCCGGCCACGAGACCCAGCGGCTGCTGCGCGCCCTGATCCCGGGCGCCGCCCGCGCCGCCGCACCAGGGCCCGCGCCCGCTCCCGCCTCCGTCGGCGGCGCCCCCGCCGCGGTCCGCGCCCTGCGGCCCGCCGGGCGCCAGCCCGGAACACCCGCGTGGAGCGCTGATGTCCGTACCACCGCCCTGGCCCGGCCCGTACGCAGGGCCAGGCCCGACAACCGGGCCCCGGCCGTCCTGGCCCGCACCGCCGACCCTGCGACCGCGTGACCGACACCGCTGTTCAGCGAGCCCGTGAATTCCGCGACCGAGTGAGGACTCCACCGTGACCGTGCTGACCGTGCCGACCGTGCCGCAGGGCTCCAGACCACCCGGCGACGACCCCAACGCGGCCCCCCTGCCGCCGCGTTACACCGACCAGTGGATCGGCGGCGCGTGGGTCGCCTCCGAAGCGGACGGCCGCCTCGTCGTGACCGACCCCGCCACCGAGCGCCCCCTGGCCACCGTCCCCGCCGGCACCGCCCGGGACGCCGACCTCGCGGCGCGTGCCGCAGCGGCCGCCTTCGAAGGCTGGGCCGCCACCCCGCTGCGCGAACGGACCGCCCTGCTGCGCAGGGTCGTCGAGGCCATGGAGGTACGGGCCGACCGCTTCGCCGAGATCATCACCGCCGAGGTGGGCGCGCCCGCCCGAATGGCCCGCCACACCCACGTCGGGCTCTCCCTCGGCATGGCCGCGCACTGCGTCGAGACCGCCGCCTCCTACGCCTTCGAGCAGCGGGTGGGCCACTCGCTCGTCGTGCGCGAGGCCGCCGGGGTCGCCGCCTGCATCACCCCGTGGAACACCCCGCTGCTGCTCACCGTGCAGAAGATCCTCCCGGCGCTGGCGGCCGGCTGCACCGTCGTGCACAAGCCGAGCGAGATCACCCCGCTGCACGCCCGGCTGCTCGCCGAGGCCGTCGCCGAGGCGGACCTGCCGCCCGGCGTCTTCAACATGGTCGTCGGCACCGGCGACTCCATAGGCACGGCCCTGGTCACCCACCCGCTGGTCGACGTGGTCTCCCTGACCGGTTCCACCCGGGCCGGCCGCCAGGTCTGCGCCCTCGGCGCCGACCGCCTCAAGCGCGTCCACCTCGAACTCGGCGGCAAGAACGCCGGCCTCGTCCTCGACGACGCGGACCTGGCCCCGGCCGTGGCCGCCACCGTCGACCAGATGCTCTTCAACACCGGCCAGACCTGCCTGCAGTGGAGCAGGCTGCTGGTGCCGCGCGAGCGACAGGACGAGGCCGTGGAGCTCGCCGGCCGGGCCATGGACGGCTACGTCACCGGCGACCCGCGCGATCCGGCGACCGACCTCGGCCCGCTGGTGTCCGCGGCCGCGCACGCCCGGGTCACCGCATACATCCGCCGCGGCGTCGAGGAGGGCGGCGCCCGCCTGGTCCGCGGCGGCCCCGGCCGGCCCGCCGGCCTGGACACCGGCTACTACGTCCAGCCGACGGTCTTCGCCGACGTCGACCCGCTCACCACGATCGCCCAGGAGGAGATCTTCGGACCGGTGCTGTCCGTCATCCCCTACGACGACGAGGAGCAGGCGGTCCGGATCGTCAACGGCACCCGCTACGGGCTGCACGGCGCGGTCTGGTCCGGCGACGACGCCCGCGCCCAGCGGATGGCGCGCCGCTTCCGCTCCGGCCTGGTCGACGTCAACGGCGGCCAGTTCAACCCGGCCGCGCCGTTCGGCGGGTTCAAGCAGTCCGGGATCGGGCGCGAGTGCGGCACGGCCGGACTGGAGGCCTTCCTGGAGACCAAGTCGATGCAGCTCCCGCAGGGCACGGGGGGCCAGGTGGTCGGCCCGCGGCTGCGGGCCACCGAGGCCGCCCGCCCCGCGGACACCGAGAGGAACGACGGATGACCGAGCCCCATGCCGGGGAGGCCGGGGCGAGCGCCCCGGGCGCGCTCCCGCCGCTGTTCGCCCGCCTGGAACGGTGGACCCGCGAACAGCCGAACGAGACCGCGGTCAAGGCCGCGGACGGCAACCTCACCTACGCGGCGCTGACCGCCCGCACCGCCCGGTACGCCGCCGCCCTCGCCCGCGCCGGAGTCGGCCCGGAGACCCCGGTCGCGCTCCTGCTGGGCCGGTCCCGGGAGAGCGTGCCCGCCCTGCTCGCCGTCTGGAGCCTGGGCGGGACGGCCGTACCGCTGGACCCGGGGCATCCCGTCGAGCGCCTCGGCGGGGTACTGCGCGACGCCGGCGCGGCCGTCCTGGTCGCCCCCGCGGTGCCCGCCGGCCTGGAGGCCGGCGGCATCGGCCTCCTGACCCCCCGCGAGGTCCGCCGCGGCGCCCCCGGCGCACTCGCGGTGTCCCCGCCCGCCCCCGACGGCTGCGCCTACCTCATCTACACCTCCGGAACCACCGGCCGCCCCAAGGGCGTCGAGGTCACCTACCGCGGCCTGGACACCTTCGTCGAGGCCCTCCGCGGACTCGGCCTGCCCCCCGGCGGACTCGGACTCAACGCCGTTTCGCCCGCCTTCGACGGCTGGCTCTGGTGCACCCTGCTCTACCTCGTCCACGGCCAGGGGGTGGCCCTCACCGACCTCTCCCTCGACGGACTGCGCCAGGCCGCCGCGGAGGGCCGCGAGCCGCTGCCCGCCGGACTGCGCACGGTCTCCCTCACACCGTCGCTGCTCGCCGCCCACGGCGCGGGCCTCGACGCCGCCGAGGTGGTCGTCGTCGCCGGGGAGGCCTGCCCGGCCGCACTGGCCGAGCGGTTCGCCCGGGGCCGCCGGCTGCTCAACGTGTACGGGCCGACGGAGGTGACCATCGCCGCCACCTGGGCCGACAGCCGACGAGGGGACGACGTGACCAGCATCGGACGCCCGCTGCCCGGCTACCGGGCGTACGTGCTGGACGAGGAGCTGCGGCCGGTGCCCGCGGGCACCGAGGGCGAGCTCTACCTCGGCGGGCCCGCCGTCGCCCGCGGCTACCGGGGCCGCCCAGGTCTCACCGCCAGCCGCTTCCTGCCCGACCCCTTCCAGGGAGGCGGCACCCGCATGTACCGCACCGGCGACGTGGTGATCCGCCGCGACGGCGGCGAACTGGAGTACCGGGGCCGCCGGGACGACCAGGTGAAGATCCGCGGCCACCGCATCGAACTCGGCGAGGTGGAGCGCGTCGCCGCCGAACTCCCCGAGGTCGTCGCCGCCGCCTGCTGCCCGCTGGCCCCCGGGCAGAACCTCGGCCTCGCCGTCGTCGCGGCACCCGGCGTGGCCGACCCGGCGGGGCTCGCCACCCGGGTCGTGGAGCGCTGCCGCAAGCAGCTGCCCGCGGCAGCGGTCCCGGGCACGGTGCGGGTACTGGACCGGATCCCGACCCTGGCGACCGGCAAGGCCGACCGCGCGGCGCTGGCCCGGGCCCTGGCGGAGCCGGAACGCGGCGACGGACCGGGCGCCGCCGGCGCCGCGGTCAGCCCGAGCGAGCGCATCGTGATGACCGTGTGGGCCGAGGTGCTCGGCAGCGAGGTCACCGGCCCCGAGGCGGACTTCTTCGATCTGGGCGGCCACTCCCTGGCCGCCGCCCGCGCGGTGTCGGAGCTGCGCCGCGCCACCGGCCTGCGCGTCGGCCTCGGTGCGCTGCTGGCCCGGCCGACGGTCGCCGACGTCGCCGCCGAGATCGACCGGCTCGCGGCCGAACAGGGCGTGGCCGCCACCGACGCGGCCGACGCCGCCGAAGGGGCGTAGGCCGTGGGCACCTGGATCTCCACCTGGACGGCGGACCCCGCCGACCCGGCCCTTCCCGTACTGCTGTGCCTGCCCCCCGCCGGGGCGGGATGCCAGCAGTTCCGCGCCTGGCAGCCCGCGCTGGAGGGCACCGCGCAGGTGTACGGCGTACAGCTGCCGGGCCGGGAGAACCGCTGGCGGGAGCCCATGCCGGACACCTTCGAGGAGGCCGTCGAGGCCATCGCGGCCGAACTGGCGTCCACCGTCGGGAACCGGCCGTTGATCGTCTTCGGGCACAGCTTCGGCGGCCTCCTCGGCTACGAGGTCTCGCGCCGGGTCACCCCGCGCGCCCTGGTGGTCAGCGGCTGCCGGGCGCCCGGCCACTGGACCGGAGCCGGCCGCGGCATCGTCGACGACGGGGAGGAGCTCGACAAGCTCTTCGACACCGCCGACCTCGATCCCCGACTGCTCGACGAGGACACCCGCGCCCTGATGGTCGGGATGCTTCGCAAGGACGCCCAGCTGTCCCTGAGCTACGTCCACCGGCCGGGCGTCCCGCTCTCCGTGCCCGTGCACGCCTGGGGGGCCGACGGCGACGAGACCGTCAGCACGGCCGACCTGGACGGCTGGGCGGCGGTCACCACCGCCGGCTTCTCCCGGCACACCACCACCGGCGGCCACCACGCCGTACTGCGCCGCCCCCAGCCCGTACTGGACCACCTGAGCGCCCTGTTGCGGGGCGAGGGCGCGCCCCTCTCCCCGACCGCCTGACAGCCCGCCCGCACCCATCGGCCCGAGCCCGGAGGACACCGTGCCCACCACCCACCAGGTCCTCGTGAACCACGAGGGGCAGTACGCGCTGTACCCCGCCACGCGCGAGACGCCCGACGGCTGGACGCCGGCCGGCTTCGACGGCACCGAGGACGAATGCGCCGCCTTCGTCGACGCCCACTGGCCCGACACCCGCCCGCTCAGCCTGCGAGGAGCCTGAGATGGAGATCGACCTGCTCGACCCGGGCCCCTTCGGCCGCAACGACTTCTGGCCGACCTTCACCTGGCTGCGCGCCAACTCGCCCGTCCACTGGCACCCCGAGCCCGGCAGCGAGGACGGCGGCTTCTGGGCGCTGAGCCGGCACCGCGACATCATGAAGGTCTACGCCGACAGCGACACCTTCACATCCGGCCGCGGGATGCGGCTGGGCAGCGACCCGGCCGCCGTCGCCGCGGTCGCCCAGCGCATGCTCATCGTCTCCGACGTCCCGCACCACACCCGCCTCAAGCGGGCCCTCGGACAGGCCTTCGGCCCGCAGCAGATGCCGCGCCTGGAGGCCCTCGTCGAGAAGGTCGTCGGCGAACTGGTCACCGAGGCCGCCGAACGCGACGAACTGGACTTCATCGACCTCGCCAAACAGCTGCCCAACCGGGTGGTCTGCGCGATCCTGGGCATCCCGCGCGCCGACTGGGCCTGGATCGGCGCCCTGACCACCGACGCCTTCGACTCCCCGGACGAAGCGGTGCGCAGCAGCGCCCACTCGGAGATCTTCCTCTACTTCATCGAGCTGCTCGCCGAACGCCGGGCCCGCCCCGGCGAGGACCTGGTCAGCCAGATCGCCCACGACACCCTGGTGGACGAGGGCGACGGCAGCGAACGGCCGCTCAGCGACCACGAGATCGTCTTCAACCTCAACGGCGTCCTGTCCGGGGCCAACGAGACCACCCGCTACTCGGCGGCCGGCGCGGTCCACATGTTCGCCGAGCACCCCGACCAGTGGCGGCTGCTGCGCGGCCTCGGCCAGGACGGCATCGCCCCCGCCGTCGAGGAGATCCTGCGCTGGACCACGCCCGGGGTGCACGCCCTGCGCACCGCCGCCCACGACACCGAGATCAACGGGATCCCCGTCGCAGCCGGCGCCCGAGTCACGCTGTGGAACGTCTCGGCCAACCGGGACGAGGACGTCTTCGCCGACCCGCACTCCTTCCGGGTCGACCGCCGCCCCAACCGGCACGTCGCCTTCGGGCACGGCCGCCACCTCTGCCTCGGCGCCCGCCTCGCCCGCTTCGAACTCGGCGCCCTGCTCACCGAGATGCTCGCCGTACTGGACGGGTTCGAACTGACCGGCCCCGCCACCTTCAACTCGTCCAACTTCACCTGGGGGATCAACAGTCTCCCCGTGCGGCTGCTGCGCAGCCGAGCCTTCGCGAAGTAAGAAAGGGCCCGTACTGTGACCACCGCACTCGTCGACTTCAACCGTTCGGACGCCGCGTTCCCCACGACCGGGTACCCGGAACTCCTCGCCGGACAGACCGCCCGCACCCCCACGGCCACCGCCCTCGCGCAGGGCGGCCGCACCTGGACCTACGCCGAACTGGAGGCCGCCAGCAACCGCCTGGCGCACGCCCTGATCGCCCGCGGAGCCGCGCCCGGTACCCGGATCGGGCTCTGCTACCCGCGCAGCGCCGAATACGTCCTCGGCTCCCTGGCCATCCTCAAGACCGGCGCCGCGATCGTCGCCCTCGACCCGGTCAACCCCGACGACCGGCTCGCCGCGATGATCGCCGACGCGGACCCGCTGCTCGTGCTCACCCCGGCCGAACTCGGCCGCCGGATACCCGAGGACGTCCCGCGGGACGAGGTCGCCACCGCCGGAAAGGGCATGCCGGACACGGCGCCCGCGTCCGTCACCGGACCCGACACCGTCAGCCACCTCATCTACACCTCAGGCTCCACCGGCACCCCCAAGGCCGTCCTGGAACGGCACGGCGCGCTGACCAACCTCGTCCACTGGACCACCCGCGCCTACGGGGTCCGCCCCGGCGACCGCGCCTCCTGGATGTCCACCCCCGGTTTCGCCGTCCAGATCATGGAGTGGCTCGCCTACCTGCCGGCCGGCGCCGCGATCCACATCCCCGAGGCGGGCCAGGCGCAGACCCCCGAGCAGATCCGCGACTGGCTGGTCGGCGAGGGCATCACCCACACCATGCTGGTGGCGGCGCTGGCCGAGCCCGCGTGGGGCCTGGACTGGCCCGCGGACACGGCGCTGCGGATCCTGGTGACCACGGCCGAGCGCGTCCACACCTGGCCGCCCGTCGACACCCCCTTCCGCGTGGTGATGACCTACGGCACCACCGAGACCACCAACGTCCTGTCCTGCCTCGACCTCGGCGCCGGCACCGACTTCACCAGCCAGGCCACCCCCGAGGAGATCCGCGCCACCCGCCAGGTCCCGGTCGGCGTGCCCATCGCCAACCTCCGCGTCCACCTCCTGGACGAGGACGGCCGCCCGGTCCCCGAGGGGGAGGTCGGCCGGCTGCACGTCTCCGGAGCCGGGGTCGCCGCCGGCTACCACGGCCGCCCCGAACTCACCGCAGCCAAGTTCCACCCCAACTTCCTCCCCGACGACCCGCACCCGGTGCTCTACGACACCGGAGACCTCGCCCGCCGCCGCGAGGACGGCGCCGTCGAGCTCCTCGGCCGGTCCGACTCCCAGGTCAAGATCCGCGGCTTCCGCGTCGAGCTCGGCGAGGTCGAGACGCACATCGCACGCCTCGACGGCATCGCCGAGGCCGTCGTCGCCACCCAGGAACGCGGCCCCGGCGACAAGCGGCTCATCGCCTACGTCTCCCCGACCGGCGAGGCCGAACCCGACTCGGCCGCCGTGCGCGCCGAAGTCGCCCGCACCCTGCCCTACTACATGGTCCCCGCGGCCGTCGTCGTGCTGCCCTCCCTCCCGCGGCTGCCCAACGGCAAGGTCGACCGGCGCAGCCTGCCCGAACCCCCGGAGGGCCGCGACGGCGTCGGCGCCGGCTACGAGGCACCGCGCAACGAGGTCGAGGACGGGCTGAGCCGCCTGTGGGCCGAGGCGTTCCGCACCGACGGCGTCGGCATCCACGACAACTTCTTCGAGCTGGGCGGGCACTCGCTGCTGGCCTTCCAGCTCATCGACGAGATCCGCCGCCGCTACGGCGTCGAGCTGAGCCTCTCCGACCTGTCCACCTGCCCCACCGTCGCCGAGCTCGCCACCCTGGTCACCACCGAACGCGCCGGCGGCCGCGGCTCCTTCGGCGGCCTTCCCGCGATCGTCCCCGACCCGGCCGCACGGTTCGAGCCGTTCCCGCTGACCGAGAGCCAGCAGGCGCTGTGGATCGGCCGCGGCGGACTCGTCGAACTCGGCAACGTCGGCTGCCACGGCTACTTCGAGTGGGAGAGCGAGAAGCTCGACGTACCCCGCTTCGAGAGGGCCTGGCGCCGACTGGTCGAACGCCACGACGCACTGCGCACCCGTGTCCTGCCCGACGGCACCCAGCAGGTCTTCGAGGAGATCCCGGCCTACGAGATCCCCGTCACCGACTTCGGCGGCCAGGGCGAGGAGACCCGCACGGCCGAACTGGCCGCCCTGCGCGAGCGGCTGTCCCACCAGGTCCTCGACGCCGACGCCTGGCCGCTGTTCGACGTCCGGATCAGCCTGCTCGGCGGCGGCCGGGCCCGGATCCACCTCTCGCTCGACTTCCTCGTCGCCGACGCCTGGAGCTACTTCCAGGTCCTCATCCCCGACCTGGTCACCTACTACGTGGAACCGGACGCCGAACTCGCACCGCTGGAGCTGACCTTCCGCGACTACGTGCTCGCCGTCGGCAATTCGCTGCGCGACAGCGAGATCTACCGGCGCTCCGAGTGGTACTGGCGCGACCGCCTCGCCACCCTCCCGCCCGCCCCCGAGCTGCCGCAGCGCCCCGCCGACGCCCCCGAACTGCCGGTCCGCTTCGAGCGGCGCAGCCACGTCGTCTCCCCGGAGCTGTGGACCCGGATCCAGGAGCGGGCACACGCCCGCGAGGTGACCCCCTCCGGGGTGCTGGCCGCCGCCTACGCCGAGATCCTCGGGAAGGCCTCCGGCCAGGCCCGGTTCACCATCAACTTCCCGCTCTTCAACCGGCTCCCGCTGCACCCGCAGGTCAACGCGCTGCTCGCCGACACCACCACCACCCTGCTGCTCGCCGTCGAACAGCAGGACTCCACCTTCGCCGGGCGCGCCCAGGGCGTCCAACGCCGTCTCTGGGCCGACCTGGAACACCGCTACTTCAGCGGGGTGCAGGTCCTGCGCGAGCTCACCAAGCTGCGCGGCTCCCTCGCCCCGGCCATGCCCGTGGTCATGACCAGCCTGGCCGGCCACCCGCCGCAGTACGAGGAGACCGAACTGGGCGCCCCGGTCTACGGGATCTCCCAGACCCCGCAGGTCTCCCTGGACTTCCAGGTCTTCGAGAAGCCCGAAGGACTCACCTTCAACTGGGACTTCCTGCCCGCCGTCTACCCCGACGGGCTCATCGACTCCATGTTCGAGGAGTTCACGGCGCTGCTGGAGGCCCTCGGCGAGGACGAGGTCTGGGAGCGGTACTCCCCGCCGCCCGGCGAGGAGGTCCTGGACGCGGGCCAGGCGCAGGAGCGCGACACCGGCGACGCCTGGGAGCGCTACTGGGCCGGGATCCGGCGCACCGGCCGCGGCGGCGACGTCATCTGGGACGCCGACAGCGGCGAGGAGTTCCAGTGGCTCCTCGACCAGGCGCAGCGCCACTTCCGCGCCGACCTGCCGCTCATCGACCTCGGCTGCGGCAACGGCCGCTACAGCCGGGAACTCGCCCCGCACTACCCGTCGGTCATCGGCGTCGACGTCTCCGCCAGCGCCATCGACCACGCCAAGCGCGAGGCCGAGGGCGTGGCGAACGTCGACTACCTGGCGATCGACATGACCGACGCCGCACAGGCCGCGGTCCTGGGGGAGGGGCCCTACAACATCTTCGTCCGCGGTGTCTTCCACGTCCTGGACACCGAGGCCCGGGCCCGGCTCGCCGCGGTCGCCGACCGGCTGCTGGGCGAGGAGGGAACGCTGATCGTGCACGAGCCCGACTACTCCAGCAACTCCTTCGGCTACCTGGGCTTCGTGGGCGGCAAGCGCGGCCGCGCCGAGGACCTGGTCGGCCCGCTGGAGGCGGCCGGCGTCCGTCACTCGCACCGTTTCACCCGGCCCGAACTGGCCGAGGCGTTCGGCGACGAGGGCTGGGAGATCGTCGAGGACGAGGCGATAGAACTGCACGCCATCGACCCCCAGTCGGACTCCGACGCCCTGCGGCTGCCCGGCTACTACGCGGTGCTGCGCCGCAGGCGCTGATGGCCGGTCTCGCACTGGCCGGGCCGACCGGAGCGGTGCTGGCGGCGGCCGGCGACGTACGGGAGCTGCTGACCCGTACCGAACTGGACCGCGCCGGCGCCCTCCGGTCGGCCGGCGACCGCGACGACTTCCTGGCCGCGCACGCACTGGTCCGGCTCTGCGCCGGGCGGCTCCTGGGCCGCCCGGCGCAGAGCCTCACCGTCGTTCAGAGCTGCGGTTCGTGCGACCGGCCGCACGGCAGGCCGCGGCTGGTCGAGGCGCCCGGCACCGGCGTCAGCCTCGCGCACACCCGGGGCTGGGTCGCGGCCGCCGCGGCCGACGGCCCGGTCGGCGTGGACGTGGAGGCCGTCGGCGACGGGGACGTGGACTGGCGGACGGCCTCGTCCGTCTGCACGGAGGAGGAACTGGCCGCCCTGCGGTCGGACACCCACCCGCGGCGCGCTTTCCTGCGCCAGTGGGTACGAAAGGAGTCCCTGGTCAAGGTCGGGGCGGGCACGCTCGACGAGCCCGCCCGCCTCGACGTTCCCGTGTACGGGCAGGAGCCGCCGCGCTGGCACGGCTGGCGGCTGCTGGACTGGGGCGGCGCGGAGGCCGTCGGATGTGTGGCGGCCCGCGAGGAGATGCGGCTGCGGCTGCTCGGCTGAAAGACTGGACAACGTGGAACGACGTACGACCGAACGGCTGCTCAGGGCGCGCGCACAGGCGATCGGGGGCGGGGTCCGGCAGGACTCCGTCGCCGCCGTCCTGGACCAGGTGCTGGCCGTCCAGGCCCAGGACCTGCCCGCGGCGGAGCTCGGACTGCGGGCGCGGGCCCGCGGGCTGACGCGGGAGGCCGTGCGCCGGGCCACGGACACCGAACGCACCGCCGTGCGCGGCTGGTTCATGCGCGGCACCCTCCAGCTGGTGCCCGCCGCCGACGCCCGCTGGCTGCTGGCCCTCTTCGGCCCCGTCCACCTGGCGCTCGCCGGCCGGCGCCTGCGCGAACTGGGCCTGGGCGACTCCCTGTGCGCGCGCTCGGAGCAGCTCATCGCCGACGCGATCGCCGCGGAGGGCCCGCTGACCCGCGCCCGGCTCACCGACCGGCTCACCACCCTCGGGGTCGAGCCGAAGGGGCAGTCCGCCTTCCACCTCATCCGCCGCGCCGCCCTCGCCGGCCGCATCTGCCACGGACCGCAGCAGGGCGGCGAGGCCACCTTCGTCCTCCTCGACGACTGGCTGCCCGCCACCGGACCCCTGCCGTACACGGGGGAGGCGGCCGTACGGGAGCTCGCACGCCGCTACCGAGCGGCCCACGGACCCTCCGACGCCCTGGACTTCGTCCACTGGTCGGGGCTGAAGACCACGACGGGCAAGAACGCCTGGGCCGCCGTACGGGACACCGGCCCCGAAGCCCCGCCCGCCCCCGGCGAACCGGACGTACGGCTGCTGCCGGCCTACGACAACTACCTCGTCGGCTACCGCAGCCGGGACCTGTCGGTGCCCGCGGAGCACGAACGCCGCGTGTGGCCCGGCGGCGGACAGATCCGGGCCACCGTGGTCGTCGACGGCCTGGCCGTCGGCACCTGGTCGGGCGGCCGCCGCGGGACGCCGGTCAAGGTCGAACCCTTTCCCGGAACCGAGCCCCCGAGCCCGGCGGTGGCCGCCGGAATCGCCCGCGAGAGCGCCGACATCGCACGCTTCTCCAGCTGAGCTCATCGCATGTCTACAAGCGTTCTATAGTCCCGGAATTCATAACCGGGGTCTAACTGGGGGTCCATAGCGTCAGTGCCGTCCGACAATTCCGTACCCAATCAGAAAAGGGCGTCGACATGGCACTCGGTCGGCATTCCGATTTCAATCGCCTGTGGTTCGGGCAGACCGTCAGCAACTTCGGCGACAAGATCTCCCTTCTGGCACTGCCGACCCTCGCGGTCGTGGTGCTGGACGGCGGAGCCTTGGAGGTCGGCGTGCTCGGCGCGCTGCGCTTCCTCCCCTTCCTGCTGCTCGCCCCGATCGCCGGGCTGGTGGCCGACCGGGTCTCGAGGCGCACCGTCATGATCGTCGCCGACCTGGGCCGCTTCTTGGCCCTGGCCACGATTCCGCTGGCATTCGCGCTCGACTCCGTCAGCATGACCCACCTCTTCATCGTGGCCGGCGTCACCGGCTGCCTCACGACCTTCTTCGAGGTCTCGTACCAGTCCTGGCTGCCCCAGCTCATCGGCACCGAGAACCTCATCGAGGGCAACACCAAACTCCAGATCAGCCGCAGCGTCGCCGAGGCGGTCGGCGCGGGCGCCGGCGGCGCACTCATCCAGCTGCTCGGCGCCGCACGCGCCATCACCGCCGACGCGTTCACCTTCCTCATCTCGCTCATCGCCCTGCTGGTCATCCGCCACCGGGACGTGCGCGAGCGGACCGAGGAGCGGAAGGCCTCCGCGAAGGCGGAGATGAAGGAGGGCATGCGGACCCTCTTCGGCAACCCGGTCCTGCGCGGCCTGTTCACCGCCAACGTCGTGGTCAACCTCGGCGCGGCGATGGGCGACGCCCTCCTGATCGTCTACGCGTACAAGGTGCTGGACCTCAGCCCCGGCCAGGTCGGCGCGGCCTTCGCCGTCATGTCGGTCTTCGTCATCGTCGGCGCGGTGCTCTCCGAGGTCGTCTCCAAGAGCCTCTCGGTGGGCCGCCTCCTGGTCATCACCGCCGTCGTCCTCGGCGCCGGCTACATCCTGGTCCCGACGGGCGGCGCGGTCGGCGGCTTCGTCGGACTGATCGTGGTCCAGGCCGTCATCGGCTTCGTGTCCCCGATGTTCGACATCCACGTCCTCAGCCTCGTGCAGGGTGTCACCCCGAACGAGCAGATGGGACGCGTCAGCGGCACCGCGCTCTCCGCGGTGTACGGCGCCCTGTCCCTCGGCTACTTCGCCGGCGGCGCGCTCGGCGAGGCGATCGGCCTGACCGGCGGCCTCGCGGTGGCCGGAGCCGTCACCATCATCGGCGGCCTGACCCTGCTCAGCGGGCCGGTCGCCAAGATCAAGGAAATGCCCGGCGGGGACGACGCCGCCGAGGAGGGATCTCCGGCCGCGGACGAGACCAGGATCACCGCCTGACGGTCCCGCCCCACGGGAGCGGGTGCCCGCCGAACGGCACCCGCTCCCGACCCCCGCCTCCACCCGCACACGCGCACCCCTGCACCCCGCACCAGCACCCGCACGCCCGCGCCGCGCTCCCGCGGCGCGCCCTGTCGTACTCCCTCTCCCGAAGACGCACGGAGGCTCAAGGTGAGCGAGTCCCTCGCCGAACGCATAGCCGCACTGCCGAAGTCCCGCAGGGCACTGTTCCAGGCCCTGACGGGCCGCACCGGCGGCCGCGCCGCCGTACGGGAGGACCCCGAGCCGGCACCCCGTGACCCCGCGGACCCACCGGTGCTCTCCTTCGCGCAGCGCCGGCTCTGGTTCATCGACCAGCTCCAGCCCGGCAGCCCCGCCTACAACGTGCCGGTGGCCACCCGCATCCGCGGCCCGCTCGACGTCCCCGCCCTGCACGCCGCCCTCCAGGACATCGTGGACCGCCACGAGGTGCTGCGCACCGTCTACACCTACCAGGAGGGCGCCTCCGAGGCCCTGCCCCGCGTGGTGGACGGCTTCCGGCTGCCCCTGCCGCTGACCGAACTGCCCGACGAGGAGGCCGTCCGGCCGTTCTACGACGCGGACGCGGGCGCCCCCTTCGACCTGGCCGGCGCCGTCCCGCTGCGGGCCCGGCTCGGCCGCCTCGGAGCCGAGGACCACGTCCTCGTCCTCAACCTCCACCACATCGTCACCGACGGCTGGTCGATGCGGATCCTCTACACCGAACTGGAGCGCGCCTACGCCGCCCGCACCGGCGCCCCCGCCGACGCGAACGCCCCGCTCGCCCTGCAGTACGCCGACTTCGCCACCTGGCAGCGCCGCCGCGTGAGCGGCGACCGGCTGGAGGGCCTGACCTCCTTCTGGCGGGAGGAACTGGGCGGCGCCGCACCCGTGGACCTGCCCACCGACCGGCCCCGGCCCCCCGTCTTCGGGCACGAGGGAGCCTCCCGCTACATCGACCTGCCGCCCCACCTCATCGCCCGGCTCAGGGAGTTCGGCAAGTCCGAGGGCGCCACCCTCTACATGACGATGCTGGCCGGCTTCGCCGCCACGCTGCGCCGCTGGACGGGCCAGGAGGACATCGTCGTCGGCACCTCCGTCTCCGGCCGCGACCACCCGGCCTTCAGCGAACTCATCGGCTTCTTCGTCAACACCCTGCCGCTGCGCATCAGAACCGGCGGCGACCCCGGCTTCGCCGAGCTGGTCCGCGCCACCCGCCACACCACCCTGCAGGCGTACGCGCACCAGGAACTGCCCTTCGACCTCATCGTCGACACGCTCGGCCTGCCCCGCGACCCGAGCCGGCCGCCGCTCACCTCCGTGATGTTCCTCCTCGACGAGACCCCGGACACGGCCCCCGGCCTGGCGGGCCTCACCACCGAGCCCATCGACTTCTCCTCGCACGCGACCAAGTACGACCTGATGATCAGCGTCCACGACACCGGCACCGCGGTCCGTGCCCTCGTGGAGTACCCCACCGCCCTGTTCGACGCCTCGACCGTGGACCGGCTGCTCGGCCACTTCCTCACCACCCTCGAAGGCGCCGTCGACCGCCCCGACGCCCCGCTGTCCGCCCTGCCGCTGCTCACCGACGCCGAGCGGCACGCCGCCCTGGACGACTGGAACGCCACCCGCGTCCCCTTCCCCCAGGACGCCTGCCTCCACCACCTCTTCGAGCAGCACGCCGACCGCCGGCCCGGCGCGCCCGCCGTGGTCCTCGGCGGAGTCGGCGGCTGGAGCGTCACCTACCGGGAGCTGGAGGAGCGCGCCAACCGGCTCGCGCACCGGCTCGCCGAAGCCGGGGCCGGCCCCGGCCGGACCGTGGCGCTGTGCCTGCGCCGCGGCCCCGGCCTGGTCACCGCGATCCTCGCCGTCCTCAAGTCCGGCGGGGCCTACGTACCCCTCGACCCCGACTACCCCGCAGAGCGCCTCGCCCTGCTGCTGAAGGACGCCGCGCCGCCCATCGTCGTCTCCGACGCGGAGCTCATCGGCCGGCTGCCCGTCCCCGCCGGTACAGCGCAGGTGCTCCTGGACACCGACCGGGCCGCGCTCGCCGAGCTCCCCGCGACCCGGCCCGACGTCCCCGTCACCGCCCGGGACCTCGCCTACGTCATCTTCACCTCGGGCTCCACCGGCACCCCCAAGGGGATAGCCCTGGAGCACCGCGGCGTGGTCAACAACATCCTCGACCTCAACCACTCGTACGGCATCGGCCCCGACGACTCGGTCCTCGCCCTGTCCTCGCCCAGCTTCGACATGAGCGTCTACGAAACCCTCGGCATCCTGGCGGCGGGCGGCACGCTCGTCCTGCCCGACCCGGCCGCCGCCAAGGACCCGGCCCACTGGGCCGACCTCGTCGAGCGGCACGGCGTCACCGTCTGGAACTCCGCCCCCGCCCTCCTCGGCCTCCTCGTCGACCAGCTCGAACACGCCGGCGGCCCCCGACTGCCGAAGCTGCGCACCGCGTTCCTCGGCGGCGACTGGATCCCCGTCACCCAGCCCGACCGGATCCGCGCCTTCGCGCCGGAGCTGTCCTTCGTGGCACTCGGCGGGGCGACCGAGGCGTCCATCCACTCGGTGGAGTACCGGGTCGGCCGGGTCGATCCGCGGTGGACGAAGCTCCCCTACGGCCGCCCCATGGCCAACCAGCGCACCTACGTCCTCGACCCGCACGACCGGCTCGTCCCCGTCGGCGTGCCCGGCGAACTCCACCTCGGCGGCGTCGGACTGGCCCGCGGCTACCTCAACCGGCCCGAGCTCACCGAGGAGAAGTTCGTCCACGTCGAACTGGAACCCGGCCGCACCGAACGCCTCTACCGCACCGGCGACCTGGCCCGCTACGGCACGGACGGCACCATCGAACTCCTCGGCCGCACCGACTTCCGGATCAAGCTCAACGGGCTCCGCATCGAACCGGGCGAGGTGGAGAGCGCGCTGCGGGGCCGCCCCGGCGTCCGCGAAGCCGTCGTCGCCGCCCGCCGCACCACCGCCGGCTCCGACCGCCTCGTCGGATACGTCGTCCCCGAGGACGGCGCCGGCCTCGACACCGCCGCCCTGCGGACCGCGCTCGGCGCGGTCCTGCCCCCGCACTGCGTCCCCGCCGAACTGGTGCTGCTGGAGCGGCTGCCGCTCAGCCCCAACGGCAAGGTGGACCGCGGCGCCCTGCCCGACCCGCGCCCCGCCGCCCCCGACCGGCCCGCCGCCGCGCCGGCGGACGGCGACCCCGTCGCCCTGCGCATCGCCGCCGTCTGGGCCGAGGTGCTCGGCGTGGCCGAGGTGGCCCCCGACGAGGACTTCTTCGCCCTGGGCGGGGACTCCTTCGCCGCCGTGCGCGCCGTACGGGCCGTCGCCGCCGCCCTGCCCGACGGCGGTGCCGCCGCCCTGCGCGTGGTCGACCTCTTCAGCAACCCGACCCCGTCAGGCCTCGCCGCCCGTACCGCCGAACTCGGCGCAGCCGGCACAGGGGCGCACCGCCTGCTGCACCGGCTCACCCCCGAACGCCCGCCCGGCGCCACCGCCCTGACCCTGGTCTGCTTCCCCCACGGCGGCGGCGACGCCATCGCCTACCAGCCGCTCGCGGCCCAGCTCGCGCCGCACATCGAGCTGCTGGCCGTCTCCCCGCCCGGACACGACCCGCTGCGCCCCGGCCCGATGCTGCCGGTACCCGAGTTCGCGGAACTCGCCGCGGAGGAGATCGCCCGCACCGTACGGGGTCCGTACGCGGTCTACGGCCACTGCGCCGGAGTCGTCACCGCGCTGGAGACCACCCACGTCCTCGAACGCCTCGGGCAGCGCCCGATCGCCCTGGACCTCGCCGCGGCCCTCCCCGAGGAGGACCCGGAGTACGCCTTGGAGATGGAACGCGTCTCCGGTGACGACGACCTCGTCGCCTACCTGACCACCATGGACGGCTTCGACGGCGTCCTCGACGAGCGCGACCTCACCGCGGTCCTGCGGATGGTGCGGCACGACATGACCGAGGCCGCCCGCTTCTTCGCCCGCACCCCTGCCGGCTACGACCGGCCCCTGGCCACCCCGCTCACCTGCATCATCGGCGACGCCGACGACGCCACCGACGGCTACGAGGACGGCTACCGCGCCTGGGGCCGCTACGCGGCCGACGTGCGGCTCGCCGTGATCCCCGGTGGCCGCCACTACTTCGCCAAGCACCTCCCCGACCGGCTCGCCGCCCTGCTCGCCGACCTGCACCGCAACGGAGGAAACCATGTCTGATCTCGCCGAACGGCTCGGCCGCCTGCCCCAGGGACAGCGCTCCCGGCTGCTGGGCAGGATGCGCAACCAGATGACGGCCGGCGTGGGCCGCCGCGTCGAACTGAAGCGCGCCGACCACGGACCGCGCTCCCGCTCCTCCTTCCAGCAGGAGCAGATGTGGTTCGTCGACAAGCTCGGCGCCGGCAAGGCGCGCAACAACATAGCCCTCTCCATAACCCTCGGCGGTCCGCTCGACCGGGCCGCCCTGCACGAGGCGCTCAACGCCGTCGTCGCCCGCCACCAGGTGCTCCACAGCAAACTGGTCGAGATCGACGGGGTCCCCTGGCAGGAACCGGTCCCCTCCTTCGTCCTCGGCGTCCAGAGCACCGACCTCTCCGGCAGCGAGGACGCCGAGCGCGAACTCGCCGAGCTGACGGCCGGTTGCGCCGCCGCCCCCTTCGACCTGGCCGCCGCCCCGCCCGTCCGCGCCCACCTCGTACGCCTCGCCGCGGACCGGCACGTCCTGCTCTGGGTCGTCCACCACATCGCCTGGGACCCGGGCTCCACCCGCATCTTCACCGAGGAGCTGACCACCAGCTACGCCGCGGCCGCCGCGGGCAAGCGCCCCGAAGCCCCGAGACTCGCCGTCGAGTACGCGGACTTCGCGGCCTGGCAGCGGGCCAAGCTGGAGAACGACGAGCACGGCCGGGCGCTCGCCGCCAAATGGCGCCAGATCCTCGCCGGCGCCGTCGCCACCGAGGTCATGCCCGACCACCCGCGCGGTCCCGAGACGAAGGGCGACGGCCGCGGCCTGAAACTGACCCTCGACCAGAAGCTGCTGGACCGGCTCACCGATCTCGCCGATGCCAACAGCACCACCGTCTTCACCACCCTGCTGGCCGCCTTCAACGCGCTGCTGCGGCACTGGACCCGCACCGAGGACGTCGTCGTCGGCACCGCCAGCGCCTCCCGCCCGCACCCGGACCTGGAACAGGTCATCGGCTGCTTCGTCCAGATGATCACCCTGCGGACCGAGGTCACCGACGGGCTCACCTTCCGCGAGCTGGTCACCCGCACCGCGGCCTCCGTGATGGACTCCTTCACCAGCAGCGAACTGCCCTTCGAACAGGTCGTCGAGGCCGTCCGCCCGGTCCGCGACCCGCTGCGCCACCCGCTCTTCCAGATCGAGTTCACCTCGCTCGGCCGCTGGGGCACCCACCGGGCGCAGGCCGCGGACGTCGAGTTCGCCATGGACCAACTGCACGACGGCGCGGCCAAATTCGACATGAGCTTCCTCGTCGGCGAGAACGACGGCCTGGAACTCTCCCTCGAATACAACACCTCCCTCTACCGGCACGGCACGGCCAGTGCCCTCCTCGCCGCCTTCCGGCAGGTCCTGGAGCAGGTCGCCGAGAACCCCGACCTCCGGGTCGGCGACATCAGCCTGGTCGAGGAGCCGGCCGCCTCCCGGCACGCCCGCGAGCTGTCCCGCGGCGGCCCCGTCGACGAAGCGGCCTGGACCACCACCCTGGACCGCGCCTTCCGCGAGCGGGCCACCATCCACCCCGACGCCGTCGCCGTCCGGCACGGCGCCACGCGGCTGGACTACGCCGCCCTCGACCGCTGGTCCGAGGCCATCGCCCACCGGCTGCGCGACCGGGGTGTCGCGCACGGGGACCCCGTCGCCGTGTGCGTGGCCCGCGGCCCCGCCGCCGTCGCAGGCGTCCTAGGCGTCCTCAAGGCGGGCGCCCACTACATCCCGGTCGACCCGGCCGCCCCGGCCGAGCGGACCCGAACCGTCCTGGCCGACGCCAAGGTCCGCCACGCCCTCGTCGACGAGAGCGCGCAACTGCCCGTTCCCCTGGAACTCGTCAACACCGGGACCGCGGCCCCCGTCCGGGAGGTCCCCTCCCTCGCCCTCAGCTCCACCCCCGCCGACCTGGCCTACGTGCTCTACACCTCCGGCAGCAGCGGGACCCCCAAGGGCGTCATGATCGAGCACCGCTCGGTCACGCACTTCTCCCGCACGATCGCCAAGGCATACGAGATCAAGGCCGAGGACCGGGTCCTGCAGTTCGCCCCCCTCACCTTCGACGTCTCCGTCTTCGAAATCTTCACCACCCTGCTCGCCGGCGGCTCGCTCGTCATCGCCACCGACGACGAACGCCGCGACCCCGCCCTGCTCCAGGCGCGGATGCGCGAGGAAGCCGTCACCGTCGCCGAACTCCCGCCCGCCCTCCTGCCGCTCCTGGACCAGGCGGCCCTGCCCGACCTGCGCCTGGTCTCGGTGGGCGGCGAGGCCTTCCCCGGCCGTCTCGTCGCCGAATGGACCGCGGGGGAGCGGCGGTTCGTCAACGGCTACGGTCCCACCGAGGCGACCGTCGCCGTCACGCTGATGGACTGCACCGGCAGCTACGACCGCAACCCGCCGATCGGCCGCCCCATGCCGGGCCACCAGGCCTTCGTGCTCGACGAGCGGCTGCGGCCGGTTCCGCCCGGCGTCCCCGGCGAACTCTGCGTGGCCGGCCCCGGCGTGGCCCGCGGCTACCTGGGCCGCCCCGACCTGACCGCCGAACGCTTCGCGGACAACCCCTACGCCGACGGCCCCGAGACCGCCCGTCTCTACCGCACCGGCGACCTGGTCCGCTGGCTGCCCGGCGGCAACCTGGACTTCCTCGGCCGCACCGACCGCCAGCTCAAGGTACGCGGCCACCGCATCGAGCCCGGCGAGGTCGAGGCCGTCCTGACCGGGCACCCCTCCGTGCAGCAGGCCGTCGTGGTGGCCCAGCCCGCCGCCGGCGGCGAGCGCATGCTGGCCGCCTACGTCACCGTCGAGCAGGTGGGCTCCTACGCCTCGGAGGTCGCCGACGCCGAGGGCCTGCGCGCCTACACGGCCGTCCGGCTCCCCGGCTACATGGTCCCGGTGGTCGTCGTCCTGGACGAGCTGCCGCTCACGCCGCACGGCAAGGTCGACACCGCCGCCCTGCCCCTGCCCGCGGAGCAGTCGGCGCAGGGCGGCACCCCGCCGCGCGACGCCATCGAGGAGCAGATCTGCCGCGACATCCTCACCCCGCTCCTGGAATGGCAGAACCCCGACGTCGAAGGTGACTTCTTCGCCCTGGGCGGCAGCTCCCTCCAGGCCACCATCGTGGTCTCCCGGGTCCGGGCCCTCTTCGGCATCGACATCGCCCTCGCCGACTTCTTCGGCCACCCGACCGTCTCCGGCCTCGCCGAACTCGTCCGCGCCGCGAAGGCCGAGGCCGCCGGCGAACAGGACCGGCTGCTCGCGGTCTTCGAGCAGATCGAGAACATGAGCGACGAAGAGGCCGCCGCCCTCCTCGGCTCCCTCCAGCAGCCGGAGGGACCCTGATGGCCGGACCGGCCGGGATGGAAGGAGCGCTCGCCGCGCTTCCCGAGGGCAAGCGCGAACTCGCCCGCCTGATGCTGGCCGCCCGTCGGCCCGTACCCGCCCACCCGGCCCCGCGCTCCGGCGCGGGGCCGGTCCCGCCGACCGCCCTCCAGACCCGGCTGTGGCGCCGGGAGCGCACCCATCCGGCCGTCGCCACCGGCTCCCACGCGCTCCGGCTGACCGGCCCCCTCGACGCCCGGCGGCTGGACGGGGCCCTCACGGGGGTGCTGCGCCGCCACGAGGCGCTGCGCACCCGGCTGGCCCGGTCCACCGCCGACCAGCCGCGGCTGCACGTGGACGGGGAACCGGTCCTGCGGCTCACCCGGGCCGACCTCTCGGGCTTCACCCCGCAGGCCGCCGCCGAGCGGGTCGCCCTGCAGATCACCGAGAGCGCCTCCACCGTCCTGGACCTGGAGAGCGGCCGCACCAGCGCCTTCCGGCTGCTGAGGACCGCGCCCGACGAGCACGTCCTGATCCTCGCCTCCCACCTCGCGGTCTTCGACGGCTGGTCCTCGGGGGTCTTCCTCGCGGACCTCGCCGCCGGCTACCGAGAGGGCCCGGAGTCCCTCACACCGCCCGAACTCCAGTTCCCCGACTACGCCGACTGGCAGCACCGCTGGCTCTCCGGACCGGACGGCACCGCCGAACTCACCCGCCGCCGGGCGGTGTTCGCGGCGGACCCGCCCGCACCCCGGATCCCGGGCGGCTTCGAACGCGGGCACCTGCCCGTACGGCTGGCCCGCGGTCCCGTCGGCGCCGGGCTGGAGCTGGGCGCGGCCGAAGGCGCCACCCCGTTCATGACCCTGCTCGCCGCGCTCGCCGTCGTACTGGCCCGCAGGGACGGCCGTACCTCCGTGGTGATCGGCACCCCGGCCGCCGGCCGGTTCGCCGCACCGCTCGAAGGCGCCGTCGGGCAGTACACCACCGTCGTGCCGATCCGGCTCGACCTCGCGGGCGGGCCCTCCTTCCGCGAGCTCCTGCACCGCACCCGCACCGCGGTGGCCGAAGCCCTGGCCCACCAGCGCCTGCCCGTGGACGTGCTGTTCGGCGACGGCACGCCCCCGCCGTACAACGTCCTGTTCGCCCTGCACAACTACCCGGCCGTACCGCTGGACCTGCCGGGCGTCGAGGTCGGCCAGCTGCCCGGGCCGCCCGCACGCCACCTGGAGCTCTACAGCCCCGACCCGGCCGCCGCCCTCGCCTGCGTGGGCCTGGTGGAGCGGGACGGCGAGATCGGCGGCACCGCCGAGTACAACCGGCACGCGGCCACGCCCGAGGACGTGCGGGGCCTGCTCACCGGGATCGAGGAGGTACTGGACCGGGCCGTCGCCGCGCCCGCCTCCCCGGTCACCACCGCCCGGCACTGAGCGGGGCCGGGGCCCGCGGGCCCCGGCCCCCTCCTCAATCCCCACCCGGACCCACCCAGACCCGCCTAGGGAGTTGCCCGTGCTCACCACCGAGTTCTACCGCGCGCCCGCGGACTGCGGGCTCGTACGGAGCGGGGCCGGCGTGCCCCGCACCCCCATGCGGGCCCTGCGCGAGGACATCCACGACATCCTGGTGTCCGCCCCCGTCGCCGAAGCCCGGCGCACCCGGGACCCCCGGCCCATCCACCGGGCCCTGGGCGAGAGGGGCCTCCTCGCACCCCAGTGGCCCGAGGAGTACGGAGGCCGCGGCGTCAGCCAGGTCGCGGCCGCCGTACTGGTCGAGGAACTCGCCATGCACGACGTCCCCGACCTGCTGCACACGCTCACCGTGCAGATCGTCGGCTCCACCCTGCTCAACGTCGCGAGCCCGCAGATGAAGGCGCGCCACCTGCCGGGTTTCGCCGACGGCACGTCCTTCGGCTGCGTGCTCTTCAGCGAACCGCAGGCCGGCTCCGATCTCAACATCCTCTCCACCCGCGCCGTCTCCGACGGCAAGGGCGGCTACAAGCTCTACGGCACCAAGGTCCACTCCCTCTTCGCCCGCTTCGCGGACTACGGGCTGTGCCTGGCCCGCGGCGAGGACGACGCCTTCAGCCTCTTCCTGGTGCCCCTGGCCCAGCCCGGCGTCACGATCCGGCAGATCCCGGGCATCGGTGACGACGCCTTCCACGAGGTCGCCCTCGACGGCGTGGCCGTCACCGCCGACGACGTCGTCGGCGGCATCGGCCAGGGCTGGGCGATCGTCGTCAAGACACTGGCCTTCGAACGCACCGGCCTCGACTACTACGTCAAGGCACTGCGCTGGTACCGGGCCGCGGTCGAACGGCTGGAGGCCCACACCGACCGGCTGGAGGCCGGCCAGCACGACCAGATCGGCCTGGCCAAGCTCAACGCCCGGCTGCTCGCGGCGGGCACCCTGGTCCGCCGCGTCCTCACCCGCCTCGACCGGGGCGAGCTCAACGAGGACGAGGCCGCCGCCGCGAAGTGGTACACCACCGAACTCGCCGCGGAGGTGGCCTGGTGGGCCGCCGAACTCGACGGCGACACCAGCATGACCCTCGACGACCCGGAGGTCGACGGGGTGGCACACCCACTCGATTCGGCGATGCGCGAAGCCCCGGGGATGCGGATATCCGGCGGCACCGCCGAAATGATGCTGGAGACGCTGGCCCGGCTGCGTCTCGACTCAGGGGCGGAGGTACGGCCATGACGACCCAGGCGGTCAACGGGAGCGGTACGGGCGGGGCGGCCGGCGCGGCGCCCGAGCGGTGGCGGGAGCGGGAGGACGAGGACTCGCTCTTCCGGCAGCTCCGGCTCACCGTGCGGCAGGGCCTGGAGGTCGACGGGGACACCCCCGAGGGCGCCTGGGAGGCGCTCACCCAGGTCGGAGCCTGGGAGTTCGCCCTCCCCATCGAGAAGGAGGGCCTCGACCTCGGCCAGGCCGTCCTCGCCATGGTCTGCGAGGAGGCCGGCAACGCGATGCAGCCCGTCCCACTGGCCGACACCCTCCTCGCGCTCGACGTGCTCTCCGGCCTCGGCCCCCTCGCCCCCGAGGGCACCGACGACCGGCTCGACCGGGTGCGCGCCGGGGAGCTCCAGCTTGCCGTCCCCGGCCGGCTGCCCGACCCGCGCGGCGCCGTACCGCCGGGCATCGCCTGGAAACCGGACGGTGACGGCGGGGGCGTCGTACTCACCGGCACGTCCGGCCCGTTCGCCGCCGGCGTCGGGCCGGACGCCCTGCTGGTGCTGGCGAGCGGCCCCGACGGCCCCTGCGTAGCCCTCGTCGACCTCCCCACGGCGGGCGTCACCGTACGCCCGCTGCGCGACCACGGCGGGGGAGCCGTCGCCGGAGCCGTCTTCGACGAGGCACGGATCCCGGACGGATCGGTGCTGCTGCGCGGTGTCGCCGCCGAACACGCCCTCGCCCGCGTCGGCCTGCGCGCCGCCGTCCACCAGGCGTCGCTGCTGGCCGGCATCACCGCGGCCGCCCTGACCGCCGTCGTCTCCCGGATCCGAGGACGGCAGCAGTTCGGCCAGGCCCTGGTCAAGCACCAGGGGCCCCGGCTGAGGGTGGCCGGGCTCCTGGCCCGGCTCGACGCCGTCCGCTGGGCCGTCGGCGACGCCGCCCGCGACCTCGACGAGGGACGGCTCACCCCGGGGGAGGCCGCCGGTCTGATCGCCCTCACGGCGGAGACCACCCTCGACGTGACACGTGACGCGGTGCACCTGCACGGCGCCTCCGGTCTCGTACGGGACGGCCTGGTGGCCGGCTGCTACCGGCGCGCGGCATGGGAGGCACTGCGCTGCGGGCGTCCCGCCCAGCTGTGGGACACCGCGGCGCACACCCCCTGAGCCGCCCACCGACGTGGGAAGGGGCCCCCGCACTGCGGGAGCCCCTTCCCCGGGGTACCGGTACCGGCGCTGACGGTCAGACCAGGTCGCGGCGCACGATCCAGCGGTGCCGCTTGTCGCTCTTCGCCTCGGTGCGCTGGATCCGGCGGAAGCCCGCCCGCTCGAACATGTCCATCGTCCCGACGTAGGCGAGGGTCGGGTTCACCCGGCCGCCCTCGGGATCCACCGGATAGCCCTCGACGGCGGGCGCGCCGTTCGCCCGCGCGTGCTCGACGGCCCCCTCCAGCAGACCCGAGGCGACCCCCTTACCGCGGAACTCCTTGCGCACGACGAAACACGTCACCGACCACACGGGCACGTCGTCCACCGGTGTGATCGTCTTCGAGGAGGTGAGCCGGTCCAGCTGGCGGCGCGGCGCCACGTTGCACCAGCCGGCCACCTCGCCGTCCAGGAACCCGAGGACCCCCGGCGGCGGGTCGGCCTTCTCCGTGAGGGTGCGAAGGTGCTCGCCCCGCTCCTGCGCGGTCATCCGCCCGTAGTCGCCGGTGGTCAGCCGCCACGCCATGCACCAGCACGTGTGCGCGCTCTTCTTCGGCTGGAGCACCCGGCGGACGTCGTCCCACAGATCCGCCGTGGCGGGCCGGACTTCTAAACTCATGCTGCTACTTCGCTCTCTTCCGCTTCTTGCGTACGTCCCGCGGGCGCGCTCTCACGCGCTCCGGCGACGACATCGGTCATAACGGCGGCCAGCACCTCGAGGGCGCGCCGACACGCCTTGCGTCCTGCGTCCAGATGGGTGACCAGCCGGACGGTGTCCGGGTCCGGGGCGGTCACCAGCACTCCTTCCTGCGCGGCCCGCACGACGACCTCGTCGGCGCCCGGCACCCCGACGAGGACGATGTTGGTCTCGGGCGGGCGCACGGGGAACCCCGCGTCCCGCAGCCCCGCCGCCAGCAGCGCGGCGTGCTCGTGGTCCTCGGCGATCCGCTCCACGTGGTGGTCCAGGGCGTACAGCCCCGCAGCGGCCAGGATGCCCGACTGCCGCATGCCGCCGCCCAGCCCGTGCCGCAACTTCCTCGCCCGCGACAGGTGTTCGGCGCGGAGCAGCAGCACCGAACCGACCGGCGCCCCCAACCCCTTCGACAGGCACACGGACAGCGAATCGGCCGTCTCCCCGTACCGCGCGGCCGGCGTCCCGGTCGCGGCCATCGCGTTCCAGATCCGGGCGCCGTCCATGTGGACCGCCACGCCCGCGCCGGCCGTCAGCTCGCGCACCGCCCGCAGCGTCCGGAGCGGATGGACCGTGCCGCCGGCCCGGGTGTGGGTCTGCTCCACCTCCACCGCGCGCGTGCCCAGGGTGTAGGCGTTCCCCCGCCGGATCACCCCCGCCAGCACGGCCGGGGTGATCACCCCCTGCTCGGCCGTCACCGTACGGGTCTGGATCCCGCCGTAGCGGGCCGGGGAGGCCTCCTCGTGGGCCAGGACGTGCGCCTCGGCGTCGCACACCAGCTCCTCGCCGGGAGCGACGAGGAGCTGGAGCGCGATCTGGTTGGCCATCACCCCGGACGGCGTGAACAGCGCCGCCGGGAAGCCGAAGAGCCCGGCGAGGCGCTCCTCCAGGGCGCGGACGGTCGGATCCTCCCCGAAGAGGTCGTCGCCGACCTCCGCGCCGGCCATCGCGGCCCGCATCCCGGGACCCGGCCGGGTCACCGTGTCGCTGCGCAGATCGGCAATGCCGCAACCACCTGTGGTCATGACGGATCGTCAACTCCTCGTTCGCGGGGCGGTGGGGTGAGCTCACGGGCCGCCATCCAGTCCAGCAGCGGCCGTACCAGCAGCCAGGTCTCCCGTACGAGTTCCCCGGCACGCGCCGTGTGCAGGCCCTCGGCCGGACCGAAGCGGCGCCCCGCGTCGATCTTGCGGTGGCGCAGCAGGTCCAGCCGGGGATGGTCCGCGGACACTCCCCGCGGCCGGGACTTGAGCCGGTCACCGCCGAGGACGAAGCCCGCCTGCGCCAGCCGGCCCGTGATGAGCGCCAGCTCCGTGCCGCCGTCCTCCTCCTCGACGGCGGCACGGTAGCGGGCGACCTCGGCCCCGGCGTACGGGTACCAGCGGCCGGAGGCGTACAGCCCGTCCCGGTCCAGGTGCACCCACAGGCCCAGACAGGGCAGCAGGTCCAGATAGGCGCCCTGGTAGGTCTTGTACGGGGACTTGTCGTGGGACATCCGGGTGTCCCGGACCGGGCCGAGCACCTGCACCCCGCCCGGCCCGGCCCACTCCTCGAAGAACGTGCCCAGTTCAGCGGCCAGCTCGTCCATCGGCGCACGCACGTCACGCTCGTACCGCTCGCGGTGGCGCAGCCGCCACGCCTCCTTGCTGTTGTCGGCCGCGAGGTCCTCGTACAGGCGCAGTGCCGAGGGCGGGAAGCCGCTGAAGGTCACGGCAGGTACCCCGGCAGGGGGTGGGCGGCGCACAGCTCGGACACCCGGGCGCGGACCCGGTCGCGCAGCGCGTCCGGCAGCACCCCGCCGGGCGCGGCGAGCGCCGCGAGGACGTCCGCGACCAGGTCGGCGCATTCGGCGGCCACCGTCCGGTCCATCCCGCGGGCGGCCAGCGTGTTGGTCCCCAACCGCAAGCCCCCCGTCACCCGGACCGGTGTGGTGTCCCCGGGGACGCGGTTGCGGTTGACGACGATCCCGCAGGACTCCAGCGCCTCCTCGGCGACGTCCCCGGTGACGCCGGTGCCCCGCAGGTCGAGCAGCACCATGTGGGTGTCCGTACCGCCGGTGACCAGCCGGAAGCCCCGGTCCAGGAGCCGCTCGGCGATGGCCTGCGCGCCGTCGGCCAGCCGCTTGGCGACCTCGGCGAAGTCCGGGCTGGCCACGAAGTCCAGCGCGCGGGCCTTGGCCGCCACCGACGCCAGGTCGGGGGTGCCCTGGGTGAAGGGGAACACCGCCCGGCGCAGCGTCGCGGCCAGGGTGCCGCGCTCGGGGCCCGCCCTGCGGGCCTCGCGGCCCAGCAGGATCAGCCCGCCGCGCGGCCCGTACAGCTGCTTGTAGGTGCTGGTGGTGGTGACGTGGGCGTGGTCGACCGGGCTCTGGTGGAGGCCGGCCGCGACCAGTCCCGCGATGTGCGAGATGTCGGCCAGGAGATAGGCGTTGGCCTCGTCCGCGATCTCCCGGAACCGGGCGAAGTCGATGCTGCGGGGATACGCGCTCGCCCCGCACACGATCAGCTTCGGCCGGTGCTCCAGGGCCAGTTCGCGGATCTGGTCGTAGTCGAGCAGCCCCTCCGGCGTCACCCGGTAGCCGTGGGCGCGGTAGTACCGGCCCGTCACCGAGGCGGGGGAGCCGTGGGTGAGGTGGCCGCCGCAGTCCAGGTCGAGGCCGAGCAGGCTGTCGCCCGGGCTCAGCAGCGCCGTGATCACGGCGAGGTTCGCGGACGACCCGGAGTGCGGCTGCACGATCGCGTCCTGCGCCCCGAAGGCCGCGCACGCCCGCTCGATCGCCAGGCGCTCGATCTCGTCGGCGACGCCGCAGCCCGCGTGGTAGCGGTTGCCGGGAAATCCCTCGGCGGTCAGGTTCCCGAGCGCACTGCCCTCGCAGGCCAGCACGGAGGGGTCCGCCACGCTGGATGCCGCGACCATCATCAGGGTGTCGCGCTGGCGCGCCGACTCCCGGGCGAGCAGGTCGTACAGGGCGGAATCGCGTTCTCTGAGGCGGGCGTTGGCGTGCGCGGCGAATTCGACCAGGTCCGGCGCGGGCGCCGGTGGGGTGCCGTCCGGAAGCCTGTCCTCGTCCAGTGGACCGGTGACGGGCGCGGGCAGGGTGAGACTCATGACTGTCCCCTCTCGGAATCGTCCGTGATGGCCGTGCTGAACCGGGCGGTGCCCTCAGCCGTTTGCATCGGCGGTGTCCGTCTCGTCGGCCTCCAGCTCGCCGAAGGCCTCCGCCGCCGCGACCGCCTGCGCGCCGTGCTGCTCGTCCGCGGCGATCTTTTCGGCCAGCTCGCGGACCACCGGGTTCTGGAACACGGTCTTGACGGGCACCGGCACCCCGAGCAGCTCCTTGAGCAGTCCCGCGAGCCGGGTCCCGCTGAGCGAATCGCCGCCCAGGGAGAAGAAGTTGTCACCGGGCGCCACCCCGTCCAGGCCGAGGATGTCGGCGACCGCCGCGCACAGCACCAGCTCCAGCGCGCTGCCCGGCCCGTCACCGCCGTCCCGCACGGCCGCGTCGTCGGCGGACTGCCGGCTCCCGGCGGAGGAGGCCAGCAGCAGCCGGTCGACCTTGCCGTTGCGGGTCAGCGGCAGCTCCTCCAGCGCGGTGATCGCGGCCGGCACCATGTAACCGGGGAGCTGGGCGGCGAGCCGCTCCAGCACCCGGTCCGCCGCGCCGGCGTCGCAGCCGGCACCGGCCACGACGAAGGCGTGCAGCCGGCGCACCCCGTGGGCGCTGGCGGGCGCCACGACCACGGCCGCCTCGACCTCGGCGTCCTGGCGCAGCACGCCCTCGATCTCGCCCAGCTCGATCCGGTGTCCCTGGATCTTCACCTGGAAGTCGTCCCGGCCCAGGATCTCGATGCTGCCGTCCGGCAGGTACCGGCCCAGGTCACCGGTCAGATAGGCGCGTTCGCCGGTCTCCGGGAGGCGTACGAAGCGGTTCGCCGTGCGCTCGGCGTCGTTCCAGTAGCCGAGCGCGAGGCCCACGTCGCTGGCCACGGCCATCTCGCCGACGACGCCGAGCGGTCGCTCGTACGCGGCCCCGTCGACGATGTAGTAGCGCTGGTTGGTGATCGGCTTGCCGTACGGGATGCTCGTCCAGGACGGGTCGACCTCGCCGATCGGCTGGAACAGCGACCAGCAGATCGTCTCGGTGGGGCCGCCCGAACCCACGACCTGGATCCGCGGACTCTGCGCCCGCAGCCGGTCCGGCAGCGTCAGCGGGATCCAGTCGCCGGAGAGCACCGACAGCCGCAGGGACTCCAGCGGCCGACCGCCCCCGCGCCGCTCGCGCACCTCGGCCTCGCCGACGAGGAGTTCCATCAGCACGGGCACGGAGTTCCACAGCGTGACCTGCTCCGCCTGCACCAGGTCCGCCCAGACGTCGGGCTCGGCGTGCTCGAACGGCGGCGGCACCACCACGGTCCCGCCCTGCGTGAGCACCCCGAAGACGTCGTAGATCGAGGCGTCGAAGTGCAGCCCCGAGATGGCCAGCAGCCGGTCCCGCGCGCCGACCTCGAAGCGCTCCGCGACGTCGCGGATCAGGTTGACCACACCGATGTGGTCGACCATCACGCCCTTGGGCTCGCCCGTCGAACCGGAGGTGAAGATCGTGTACGCGAGGTCGGCCGGGGTCTGCGCGCTGTCGGGCCGGGTGGCGGGGCCGGTCTCGAAGTCCTTGTCCACGCGGTAGCGGCGGGCCGTGGGCGGCCAGCTGATCCGGGAGTCCAGCGAGGACTGCGTGAGGATCCGGTCGACCTTGGCCTCGGCGAGCAGCCGGCGCAGCCTCTCCGGCGGCACGGAGGCGTCCAGCGGCAGGTAGGCGGCGCCGGAGGCGAGGATCCCGTACACCGCGGCGTACTGCTCCCAGCCCTTCTCCATCACCACGGCGACGAGCTCGCCCGGAGCCGCCCCGTGCTCGCGCAGCGTGTGCCCGATCCGCCAGGCGTACGAGGCCAGTTCGGCGTAGCTGAGCCGCCGGCCGGAGTCCACCACGGCCTCGGCGTCGGGCGTGAGTTCGGCCTGCCGGGCGAACAGCTCGTGCAGGGTGGTGTACGGGATCTGCCCGGCGGTGTCGTTGACCTGCCGGCGCAGCTCCCGCTCGGCCGGCGGGACCAGGTCGAAGCGCGCCGTGTGCAGGCTGTCCGGGTCGTCGGTGAGCCGCGCCAGCAGGTCCACGTACACGCCGAAGGCGGCGTCGACGAACCCGGGCGCGAACGCGCCGTCGACGAAGTCCCAGATGACGCGCAGTTCGCCGGCCAGCTCGCGCAGCTGCACGTCGAGGGTCACCTGCGGGGTCTGCGAGATCGAGTACACCTCCCGGCCCAGGTCCGTGACGGGCCGGCGCACCGGGTAGTCGAGGAGGCTGGTGACGACCACGGGCATCCCGGCCTGCGCCCCCACCCCGTGCAGGCGCGTCAGCTCCCGCAGCACGCGGACACCGTTGAAGGAGCCGTGCTCCACGTCGCGGGCGAGCTGGTCGCGCAGGGCGTGCGCACGGTCCAGGAAGGTCGCCCCCGAACCGTCTGCGGCGAGCATCACCGCGTTGGTGAAGTCGCCGAGCACGCCGGTGATGTCCGGATGCACCGCCGGGCGCTGGAAGACCGGGTAGTTGATCGTGAAGTCGGACTCCTCCGACCAGGCCCGGACCACCTCGGCGAAGGCCGCCGTGAGCAGGACCGACGGGGTCAGGCCCGCCCCGCGCGCCCGCTCGGTGAACCGCTGCCAGTCCGCGGGGGAGAGGCGGTGCTCGCGCCGGTCGAAGCGCACCTCGCCGGTGTCCCCGGCGGAGCCGCCCGTGGGCAGCGACGGGGCCGGCGGCAGGGTGGGCACGCGCTGCACCCAGTAGTCGCGGGCGGCCCGGAAGGCCTCGGTGTGCGGCAGGGCGTCGGCCCGCCAGCGGGCGTACTCGGCGAAGCCGATGCCGGGCTCGGGGAGTTCCGCGTCCGGGTCCTCGTACAGGTCGACCAGCTCGGGGAAGAGCACCTGGAACGCGCTGGAGGCGTCCAGCACCTGCAGGTCGATCCCCAGGTGCACCCGGCCGAGGTTCTCCGGACCGCCCAGCCGGATGATCCGCAGGTCGAACAGCGGCCAGCTGCCGACCGGGAAGACCACGTGGCTCATCTCCTCGCGCAGCGCGGCGAGGTGCTCCCCGGCGGCGTCGGCGGACAGGTCGGTCAGGTCCACGAGCGGTATCGCGAACGGCAGCGGGTCGGACGGCACCCACTGGGTGCCGTCCGTGCTGCCGATCGCGCGGAGCATGTCGTGCCGGGCGACCACCTTGCGCCAGGCGTTGGCGAACCGTTCGGGGTCGAGGTCCGCGCGCTCCCACTCGAAGTATCCGTAGCAGCCGATGCCGCCCATCTCGACGGCTTCGCCTCGCCCGATCATCAGTGCCTGCTGCGTCTCGGTCATCGGGAAGGACGCGGCACTGTCCGCGCGAGCGGGCAGGAGCTCGGTCATGGTCCAACTCCATTCGGTGTTACGGGCCGTTGGCTTGTGCGTGCTCGGGGTGGATACGGGCCGGGACGCCCTGCTGCGGGGCAGGGCGAGGCTAGGGGCGGTGAGTTAGCCGCCGGTTATGCTCCGTGCGGCCGGCCCGGTCGCCGGGCACCGGCGCCCGCCCCTCCTCCAGGGAGAGCGCGAAGAGCCGTACGAGCGGGTGGAACAGGTAGCAGGGCTGCCCCCACTCGTCCGCGCCGCTGACCTCCAGCAGGGCCGCGTCGGCGAGCGCCTCCAGCAGCCGCTCGGCCTCGGCCTCCGGCAGGTCCAGCGCCGTCGCCGCCTCGGCGGCCGGGAACGGCTCCGGGCCCAGCGCGGCCAGCGCCGGGAACACCGCCCGCACCTCGGGCTCCAGCGCGCGCCAGGACGGCAGCAGGGAGGTGTGCACGTCCATGTCGCCCGAGTGCAGCTCCCGCAGCCGGGTGACGGGGTCCGCCAGCCGGCGGGCGAGCCGGTCGGGGGTGCAGTGCGGCCGGGCCGCGATCCGGGTACCGACGATCCGCAGCGCCAGCGGCAGGCCCGCGCAGTGCTCGACGATCGCGGAGGCGGCGCGGGGAGCGCCCGCCACCCGGGCCGGGCCTGCGGCCGCGGCGAGCAGCTCCAGGGAGTCCCGCGGCTCCAGGGGCCCGAGGGCCACGGTGTGCGCTCCGGCCACGGTGGGCAGGGCCGTACGCCCGGTCACCAGCACGGCCGGCTCCGGGGTGTTGGGCAGCAGCGGACCGAGCTGGGCGGCCCCCGAGGCGTTGTCCAGCACGATGAGCAGCTGCCTGCCCCGGGTCCGCTCCCGGTAGAGGCGCACCAGCTGGTCCTGGTCGTCGGTGACCGGTACGTCGTCCATCGGGCCGAGCGCCCGCAGCAGACGGCGCAGCACCCGGGCCGGGTGCCGCGGCGTGCCGTCCGCGGCGCGCAGGTCGGCGTACAACTGGCCGTCGGGGAAGTGCCGCTGGCAGCGGTGGGCCGCGTGGACGGCCAGAGCGGTCTTGCCCAGCCCCGCCATGCCGGTGACCAGGACCCGGCGGGGCCGTCCGGCGCCCTGCCCGTCGGGGGCCAGGGCGCGGCACACCAGCTCCAGCTCCGGCCCCCGCCCCGTGAAGTCGACGGTGTCCGGGGGCAGCATGGCCGGAGTCCCGGCCGACGGTCCGGCGGCCCGCGGCCGGGCGCCCGCCCGTACGGCCGGGGCGGAGCCCGGCCACCGGTCGAGCGTCCCGTCCAGCAGCGCCCGGTAGGTGGCCCGGAGTTCCTCGCCGGGATTGACCCCGAGCTCGTCCGCGAGCACCGCCCGGCCGTGGTGGTACAGGTGGATGGCGTCCGCCTGCCGCCCGGACCGGCACAGGGCCGTCATCAGCTGGCACCGGATGCGCTCGCGCAGCGGGAACTCGGCGACGAGACCGGTCAGTTCACCGGTGATCTGCTCGTGCCGGCCGAGGGCCAGGTCCGCGGCGATGCGGTGCTCCAGGGTCACGGCCCGCGCCTCCGTCAGCCGCGGGGCCTCGGCGTCGGCGAGGTATTCCGTGGCGTTCGCGAAGGGCTGCCCGTTCCACCGGGCCAGGGCGTCGCGCAGCAGCTCACCGGCACGTGCGAAGTCCTCTTTGACCAGTGCCTCGCGGCCGCCGAGCGCCAGCTTCTCGAATTCGTTCAGGTCGACGGTCGCATTACCGATGCTCATGGCATATCCCGGCGGTCTGCGATCGATCATTACTTCGTCGCCGAGAATCTTGCGCAGGCGCGAAATATAGGTGTAGAGCTGTGCGCTGACGGTGGCCGGGGGTGCCCAGCCCCACAGCAGCCGGCACAGCCGCTCGTCCGACACGACCTCTTCGCGGGCCAGGAGGAGCGCCGCGAGCACGGTGTGCAGCTTCGCCCCGGAGAACGCGACCCGGTGGCCGTCCCGCCGTACCTCTACTGGCCCGAGCACTCGGAATTCCATGTACCGCCCCATCCGTGATTCCTGAGAAGAATCTTCGAACGAAGCTAGAGGAGTCCGTTGTCCCCTCGATATCGTGTCGATTTCGCGGGGGGCTCGGGTCACGAAATCGATGGAACACGGAAGAGAAAGGAGCCGTCCCTACTGTTCCATTCGTGCCGCAGCAAGCGGTGCAGAGATGATCCACCGAGAGGGGAATCCGAGATGCGCAGCACCCGGACGGCGAAGACGACGGCCGCTTGCCTGGTCGTTCTTGCGGGGATGTTCGTGGGCACCGGGGCCGCCTCGGCCGGCACGGCGCAGGCCGGCACCAGCGTCCAGGCGGACGACATGCCCTGGGGCGTCGTCAAGCCGCTGCACCCCTCGCACCCGGGCTCCGCCGGCACGAACGGCGACATGCCCTGGGGCTGACCGCCCGCCGGCCCCCCACCCACGCCCCGCTCCGCTCCGCCGCACCACGGCAGAAGGGCACCACCGCACCCTTGCGGATCCGCACCACCGCACAACCGCACCACCGCAGCCCCGCAACGTCCGCGCATTTCGCAGCGGCGGCCCGATCCGTACCGGACGGGCGTCAGTTCGCCGGATGCGCCAGCAGCTCCGTCAGTTCCGCCGGAGTGAAGGAACGATGCGGCAGCCCTCCGGGCCCCCCACCGCCCGGTGCCTCCTCACCCCCCGCATCCTGCACGGCCGCCAGCAGCCGGCCCGCCTGCGCCCGCCAGGGCTGCGCGCCGACCTCGCCGAAGCCGGCACAGGCCCGCCGGAACCTCTCCGCCGCCTCCCCGCAGCGGCCCCCCAGCGCGTCCACGCACCCGAGGTCCGTCTCCACCCGGGCGTACAGGAACCGGTCCGCCAGCTCGTCAGTGATCTCCAGGGCCTGCCGCAGCGTGTCCCCCGCCGCCTGCAGCAGGCCCTGGCTCCACTGCGTCTGCCCGAGGCCCCGCAGCGCGTGGGCCTCACCGACCCGGTCGCCCTCCCCGCGGGTCAGCCGCAGCACCGCACCGAAGGCCTCGGCCGCCTCGCCGAGATCCCCCGCGCGCAGCCGCACCTCGGCCAGCCGGTACACGCTCTGGGCCTCCGCCCGCACCGAGCCGGTACGCCGGCTGAGCGCCACCGCCTCCTCCGCCAGCGGCAGCGCGCCGCCCACGTTGCCCCGGTCCAGCTCGATCTGCGCCTGGAAGCCCAGCAGATGGGCCTCGTTCCCGATGTCCCCGGACTCGTGGAAACCGCTGAGCGCCGCCTCGCAGTACTCCAGCGCCCGCCCCCAGTCGCCCTGGAACCGCGCGCACATCGC
Organism: Streptomyces sp. NPDC023541; assembly: GCF_055559995.1. Lineage (NCBI taxonomy): Bacteria > Bacillati > Actinomycetota > Actinomycetes > Kitasatosporales > Streptomycetaceae > Streptomyces > Streptomyces sp. NPDC023541. Next base: position 93,408 of record NZ_JBVHJO010000012.1, on the reverse strand, counting down.
CAGGTTCCGCTGGGCGAGCGCCGCCCCGCCCAGGTCACCGGTGTTGCGCAGCAGCCGCAGCGCGGCCATGTTCCAGCCCTCGGCCTGCTCGTAGCGCCGCTGGTAGATCGCCAGCGACCCCAGGAGCCGCAGCATCGTCGCCTCGCCCGGCTCGTCGCCGGCCCGCCGGGCCGAGGCCAGGGCCAGCTCGGCGCTGCGCTGCCAGTCCTCCAGGTAGTTCTTCGTCTCGAAGTGCGGCACCGCGCTCTCGGTCAGCATCCAGGCGTAGCCGGCCCGGCCCGTCTCCGCCGCCTGCGCCACCACGTCGGTCACCGCCGTGCGCTCCGACTCGAACCAGTCCATCGGCGAGCCCAGCAGCTCGTCGGCGAGCTCGCCCAGGAAGCCGGGGGCGGGCGCGGCCGCCCGGCCCACCGGGAAGTCCCGTCCGTCGATCCGCCGGTGGGCCTCCTCGGCCAGCCAGAGCCAGGCGCCGAAGGCCCGCTCCAGCGCGGCGTCCGTCTCCCCCTCCGGCTCGTCCGACTCCGCCCGCTCCCGGGCGAACAGCCGCAGCAGGTCCTGGAAGCGGTAGCGGGCCGCTCGGCCCGGCGCCGCCTCGGCCACCTCCAGCAGCTGGGCGTCGACCAGGTGGTCGATCAGCTCCTCCGCGTGCCACACGCTGGTGTCCAGCACGGCCGCCCCCGCCCACGCGGCGAAGTCCGCCGTGCGCAGCAGCCCGAGGCGCCGGTACATCCGGGCCGCCTCCGCCGGCAGGTCCCGGTAGGTCAGCCGGAAGCCGGCGCGCACCCCGCCCTCGCCCGGGCTCAGCACGTCGAGCCGGGACCGGTGGTCGCGCAGCCGTTCCACCAGGCTGCGCACGCTCAGGTTGGGCTTTGCCGCCAGCCGAGCGCCGGCGATCCGCAGCGCCAGCGGCAGGCAGTCACACAGTGCGCCGAGCTGCTCCACCGCCACCGGGTCGCTGCCGAACCGGTCCGCCCCGGCGAGTTTGATCAGCAGGGCCGTCGCCTCGGTCGGCTCCAGCATCCGCAGCCGGATGCTGAGCGCCGTGTAGTCCCCGGTCAGGTCGCCCAGGTTCTCCCGGCTGGTGGCCAGCACCACGCTGCGTCCGCCGCCGGGCAGCAGGGGTCTGAGCTGGTGGAAGGAGCGTACGTTGTCCAGGACGATCAGCGTCTTGCGGGTGCTGAGCAGGCTCCGGAAGAGCGAGGCCCGCTCGTCGGGATCGGCCGGGACCTGGGGTGCGGCGATCCCGAGGGCGCGCAGGAAGCGGTCGAGCACGGCGGCGGGGGACACCGGCGCCTGCTCCTCGTCGTAGCCGCGCAGATCGGCGAAGAGCTGGCCGTCGGGGAACTGGTCCGCGACCTGGCTCGCCCAGTGCACCGCCAGCGCCGTCTTGCCCACGCCGCCCACGCCCACGATCGTCGCCAGCGCCGGGGTGTGGGGGCTGTACGGCTCCTTCAGCAGCCGGTCCAGCGAGGCCATCTCGCGCTGCCGCCCGGTGAACGCCATGACGCCCGCGGGTAGTTGCGCCGGGATCGTGTGCACGGCGGCCGGCGCGGGGGCGACCACGGCCGGGGGGCGGGTCAGTTCCGGCGAGTCCCGCAGGATCAGGTCGTGCAACTGCCGCAGCCCCGGACCGGGTTCGATCCCGAGCTGCTCGGTCAGTAACCGGCGGCCGGCCAGGAACACGTCGAGGGCCTCGGCCCGCTGGCCCGAGCGGTAGAGGGCCAGCATGAGGTGCTCGCGGCACTGCTCACGCAGCGGGTGCCGCGCCACCAGCTCGGTGAGTTCACCGGTGAGTGCGCGGTGGCGGCCCAGCTGGAGCATCAGCCCCGCGCGCTCCTCGATGAGCGTGAGCCTCGTCTGTTCCAGCCGCGTCGCCTCCGCCTCCAGACGGGAGCCGGGCGTCTCGTCGAGGGCCGAGCCCCGCCAGATGCTCAGCGCCTCCTCGAACAGCGTGCACGCCTCTTCGGTGCGGCCGTGCCGGGCGGCGTCGCGGCCCTGGTCGGCCCGCTCCAGGAACTCCTGGACGTCGATGCGGTGCTCGCCCTTGGCCAGCAGGTAGCCCGGGGGAGAGGTGATCAGCAGATCGGTCACCCCGGCCTGCTTGAAGGTCTTGCGCAGGGTGGCCACGCAGATGGCGATCTGGTTCCGCGCCGTCGCGGGAGGAGAATCCGGCCAGACGGCGTCCACCAGGGTGTCCACCGAGACGACGCGGTCCGCATAGAGAACCAGCATCGCGAGGACCGTCGCCTGGCGCCGGCCGTTGATGCGCAAGGGGCCGTCATCGGCCTGGACGAGCAGCGGCCCCAGCAGTCTGAAGACAAACCGATTCAACAGGTCCCCCGGCCTTTGAAACCCCCGCGCGTCAGGCGCGAACGGTACCGCAAAGACGATTCCTCGGTGGAGTCAACTCTTGGGAAAACCGTCGGCTGTTTCAGGCCGCCTTGTCCGTATGGCGTGAGGGCCGCGCCGGCTCCTCACGGAGAGTCGCCGGTGCCGACCGAGGACAGCGCGCCCGACAGTCCCCGAATGATCTCGGCCGTTCGCCGCACCTCCTCCTCGCCGCCCAGGCTCTCGCACAGGTGCCGGGCCGATTCGGCCAGACTGGAGTCGATCTCCCGCTTCGCGGCCGCGCCCCGCTCGGTGGCGGCGAGCAGTTTCGCCCGCCGGTGCGCCGGATTGTCCAGGTAGACCGCCAGCCCCTGCCGTACGAGCAGGTCGGCTATGCGCTGCACGCTCTGCCGGGTGGTCCCCACCCGCCGGGCCACCTCGGAAACCGACAGGGACTCGTCGGCCACCGTGCTCAGGACCTGCCAGCGCGCCGCGCTCAGACCCGACGACAGCGCCAGCCGGTCGACGGCCGCGGTGAACCGGCCGTTCAGACGGAAGACGGCCACGGCGGCCCGGCTGAACGCCTCGGCCTCCCCGGACTCCGCTGTACGCGTCAACGCCGGTCCCCTTCCGTACGTCTTCCGGGTCGCTGCACGATAACAGCGCGTGGTCACGCGCACGAGAGCCGTGCGGAGCCGGAGCGGAGGTAGCGGGCCGGGCTGGTCCGTTGGCAGTCCCATGGCCGCCAAAACTTCCCAGTAAGTGTGCCAATGGCCTTGGTCATCGAGGTCGAGTTGAGCCAGTGGGCCCTCAGGTGCTTATCTGTGGCGTATCCATGTACTTACGGCGCCGCGCAGCGCCGGACGGCAACGAGGCCGTTTCCGGAGCGCGGCGCCTTCGCCGTGCCCGTCCGCCGCCCACCACCCCCGGGCGGCGCCGGCCCGGCGCGCACCACTCCAGGGGGGCGGCACACCGCTGTGAAGAGGATGTTCGTAGCTCCGGATCCGGGGCGTCTGAGGCTCAGGAACGCGGCCCGCGCGGTGATCGGCGTCGGCGCCGCCGTCGCCCTCGCCGAACTGTGCGGTCTCTCCCTGACCGCCTCCATCACCGGCGGACTCGCGGCCCTGCTCGCGCTCTTCACCGTCACCGATCCGACCGTGCGCCGCCAGGCCGTCACCACCGCCCTCCTGCCCGCCGCCGGATTCCCGGTCCTGGCCCTGGCCACCGCCCTGCACGGGGTGACCCCGCTCCGGGACGCCGCTTTCGTCCTCGTCGTCTTCTGCGGCGTCTACGCCCGCCGATGGGGCCCGCGCGGACACGCGCTCGGCATCTTCGCGTTCATGAACTTCTTCATCACGCAGTTCCTGCACGCACTGCCCGCCCAGCTCCCCGAGCTGTACGCCGCCGTCGGGCTGGCCCTGGCCGCGTCCGCCGCGGTGCGGTTCCTGCTCTGGCCCATCGAGCGGCGCACCCCGCCGCCCGCCGCCCCCGCGCCGCTGCCCGGCCGGGGCCTGGCCAGGCACACCACCCGCCAGGCCTTCCAGGCGACCGCCGCCTGCGCCGTCGCCCTCGCCGTCGGCCAAGTGCTCTCCGAGGACCGCTGGTACTGGGCGGTCGGCACCGCCTGGTGGATCTTCGTCAACACCGCATCACGCGGCGAGACGCTGGTCCGCGGCTTCCGCCGGGTGCTGGGCACCGTCGTCGGCGTGGCCGCCGGTGTACTGATCGCCCTCCCGCTGGACGGCGCCCCCCTGCCCACCGCCCTCCTCGTCGCCGCCTGCGTCTTCGGGATCTTCTACACGGCCGCCGTCTCGTACAGCTGGATGATCCTGGCGGTCACCCTGATGGCCGGGCTGCTCTACGGCCTCCTGGGCGTGCTCGACCCCGGCCTGCTCGTGCTGCGCCTGGAGGAGACGGCCGTCGGCGCCGCCTGTGCCGCGCTGGCCGTCGTCCTCGTCCTGCCCGTCACCACCCACGCCACGAACGACGCCTGGATCCAGCGCGCCCTGCACTGTGTGCACGCGGCCACCGCTCAGGCCACCGCCCGCCTCGCCGGCTCCCCGACCGCCGATCCCGCCCCGCACGCCGCGGAGCTGGAGACCCTGCTGGCCCGGGTCCGGATGGCGCTCGCGCCGCTGGTCCACCCGCTCAGCCCGTTCCGCGCGCGCAAGGCCCGCGCCGGCCAGGTCATCGCCCTGCTGGACGACTGCGCCCGCGAGGTGCGCGGCCTGGTGACCGTCGCCGCCGACCCGGACGCCGGCCACGACGCCCGCCTCGCCGCCGCCTGCTGGCGCGTCGAGGCGGCGGTACAGGCGCTGACCGCGGGCGAGCGGGAACTCGAAGGACCCGCGGCGGCGGGCACCACCGCCGCGCCCGCCGGCACGGCCGAGCCCGCGCTCGCCCACCTCCAGGGCCTGGAGCGGGCCCTCACCGAACTGGCCACCCCGCTGGGCAGCGACCCGAAGGCGCCGTTCGTCATCAGCGCCTGAGCAGCCCGCCCCAGGCCGCCCGCCCCGCGGGCGGCCGGCCGGGGCTGTGCACCACCCCCAGGGCCTGGGTGGCCCGGGTCAGCGCCACGTACAGGTCGCTCGGCTCGAACTCGGCCGGCTCCACCACGAGCACCGTGTCGAACTCCAGCCCCTTGGCCTGCCGCGGATCCAGCAGGACGACCTTCTGGGTCAGATCGGGCTCCGCGCCCTCCCGTGCCCCCGGCAGAACGGCCGCCAGCGCCGCGTGCCGCTCCCGCGGCGCGATCACCGCGAGCCGCCCCTCGGCCGGCCGGTCCCGCTCCACGGCCTCCGCGACCGCCCCGGCGAGGTCCGCGGCCGCCCGCGCCCACGGCCGCACCCCGGTGGCCCGGACCGACCGCGGCGGCTCGAAGCCGGGATCGCGCATCCGCAGCACGGCCGCCGCCACCTCCATGATCTCGGCCGGCGTGCGGTAGTTGACCTCGAGCCGGACCAGCTCCCAGCGCGCGCCGACGTAGGGCGACAGGATCCGCTCCCAGGACCCGCAGCCCGCCTCGTCACCGGTCTGCGCCGGATCCCCGACCAGCGTCATCGAACGGGTCGGGCAGCGGCGCATCAGCAGCCGCCACGCCATCTCCGACAGCTCCTGCGCCTCGTCCACGATGACGTGCCCGAAGGCCCAGGTGCGGTCGGCCGCGGCACGCTCGGCGGTGCTGCGGTGGTCTGCCTCCTCGTGGCGCTCCGCCATCCGCTCGGCGTCGATGATGTCGTGCGCCGCGAGGTACTCGTTCTCCTCGTCCTCGAACTCGTACGACTGCGAACCCGCGGACACGTCCAGCACCCCCTGCGCGTAGGCGATGCGCCGCTGCCGCTGCCGCTCCTCGGCGGCGCGCAGCGCGCTGTCGTCCTCGCCGAGCAGCTCGGCCGCCTCGTCCAGGAGCGGTACGTCGGCCGGGGTCCAGTCGGGCCGGGCCGAGGGCGCACGCCGGATCAGCCGGACCTCGTCCGCGGGCAGGTGCGTGGGGTCCGCCAGGAAGTCGGCGATCAGCCGCTGCGGGGTGAGGGAGGGCCACAGCGAGTCGATGGCCGCGTGCACGGCGCGGCTCGTCGCGATCTCCTTGCCGAGCTGGGCGACGTCGTCCGGGCCGAGCAGGTTCGGACCGCCGTACGGATCGGCGCCGAGGCGGTCGGCGAGCTGCGCGGTGAGCGCGTCGATGATCCGGAAGGCGAAGGCCGGACGCGCCTGGTTGTGCGGCAGTCCGGTGGCCCGGGCCCGGTCCCGCGCCTCGTGGGCCATCGTGCGGTCCAGCAGCAGGGTCCCGTAGTCGTCGTGGTCGATCTCCAGCGCGGCCTCGGGGACGGTGTCGTACTCCTCGCCGGTGTCCGCCGGCACGTGTTCCGGCAGGCGCTGCCGGTCGGCCACGACCCGGGCGAGGACCTGCGCCATCGAGGCGCGGCCCTTCACGGCGGCGGCCCCGGGGCGGTCGGTGCCGGTGGCGTGGACCCCGGGGAACAGCTCGCCGGGGGTGGACAGCAGCACTCCCGTCTCGCCGAGCGCCGGCAGCACCCCGCCGATGTAGCCCAGGAAGGCCGGGCCCGGGCCCACGATCAGCACCCCGCGCTTGGCGAGCAGCTCGCGGTGGGCGTACAGCAGGTACGCCGCGCGGTGCAGCGCGACCGCGGTCTTGCCGGTGCCGGGCCCGCCCTCGACGACCAGCACCCCGCGGTGCGTGGAGCGGATGACCCGGTCCTGTTCGGCCTGGATGGTCCGCACGATGTCGTGCATGCGGCCGGTCCGGGCGGCATCGAGCGCGGCCAGCAGCACGGCGTCCGCGTCGGCGCCCTCGTGGCCGGTGCGCTCCGCGTCGGTCAGGTCGAGGATCTCGTCGTGCAGGGCCGTGACCACCCGGCCCCGGCTGCTGATGTGCCGGCGGCGGCGCAGCCCCATGGGGGTGTGCCCGGTGGCGAGGTAGAAGGGGCGGGCGGCCTCGGCCCGCCAGTCCAGGACCAGCGGGGTGCGTTCCGTGTCGTCGGCGCGGATCCCGATGCGGCCGATGTGGTGGTCGCCGCCGTCGGAGAACTCCAGACGCCCGAAACAGAGGCCGTTCTCACCGGCATTCAGGGCGGACAGCAGACCGGACTGCTCGGCCACCAGGACATCGCGCTCCAGGCGCGCCTGAAAACCGGTTCCGACGTCCCGCAACGCCCCTTCGACCGCCTGTTCGGCCTGGTCGCGCAGGTCGTCGAGGCGCCGATAGAGATCGGTGATGAATTGCTGCTCTTTCCGGAATTCCTCGGTTGACAATTGCACTCCTGCCGCGATAGAGTGTCCTCGTAATCTTTTCGCGCCTCGCTCGAAGTGAAGTCGCGAAATCATCAATATACGCCTTCCGCTCCCTCGGCAACGAATTCGGCCGGGGGATTTTTTGCGTACGGTGGATCTCATGACCACCGCACACGGCCCGGCCGACGGAATCGTCTACCGCCTCGCCCGCCCCGAGGACGCGGGCGCCATCGAGGCCCTGGACAGTTCCTTCACCACCCCCACCGTCTTCGAGGCGACCGCCTCCGGCGACGGCTGGGGCTTCCTGCTCCGCGAGGTCCCCGTGGACCCGCCCGTACGCAAGGTGTTCCCGCCGGAGGAACACGACGAGCAGGGGTTCGCCGGCGCCCGCGGCCCCGACGTGGACGCGGACGCGCGCACCTTCGTGGCCCTCGACGGCGACGAGCTGTGCGGGTTCGCCGCCGTCGGCTACGCCGCGTGGAACCGGCGGCTGACCATCGAGGACATCGAGGTCGCGCCCGGCCACCGGGGCCGCGGGATCGGCAGCGCCCTGATGGAGCGTGCCGCCGCATTCGCCCGCGAGCGGGGAGCGGAGCACCTCTGGCTGGAGGTCAGCTCGGTCAACGCCCCCGCCGTGCACGCCTACCGGCGCATGGGATTCACCTTCTGCGGCCTCGACACCGCCCTCTACGGCGGCACGCCCTCCGCGGGCGAGCAGGCGCTGTTCATGAGCCGCCCCTGCCGCTGACGCGCAGGAGCCGCGCACGCTTGCCGCGCACCCCGGGCGCGGGGGCGCCCGACACTCCGTCAGTTCCCCGAACGCGCCGGATCGTACGCGTTCACGCCCCCTGCCCGCAGCCCGATCCATGAGGACCACCCGGAGGAGTGTTCCGGGAGCCCATGCCGCACGCCGCTGACCTGCGGCAGGTACAACGGGTAATTGTTTACTGCACATTCATCCGGCACGTACAGGGTGGATCTGGTCGGACAGGGGGTAACCCGCCGGAATGGAAATTCTTCAACAGCGCTCCACCACCGCACAGGTGTGGCAGGCGGCCGAGGAGTTCATCCGACTCTTCCACCGGGAGAACGCCGGCGCGGGTGACCCGCGCGCCCGGCTCGCCGTCGTGAGGGCGGAGCTCGCGGACACCGGTACCTACGTGCACACGCCCGCGGAGCTGGTCCACGGAGCGCGCGTGGCCTGGCGCAACAGCAACCGCTGCATAGGCAGGCTCTACTGGAACTCGCTGCGGGTCCGCGACCGCCGAGGGCTCACCGACGCCGACGCGATCGCCGCCGAGTGCTTCGACCACCTGCGCGAGGCCACGAACGGCGGCCGCGTCAGGCCCACCATCACCGTCTTCGCCCCCGAGACCCCGGACCGGCCGGGGCCGGTGATCTGGAGCGAGCAGCTCGTCAGGTACGCCGGCTACGGCGACCACCCCTCCATAACCGTCGGCGACGCCCGCAACGCCCCGCTGACCGGGGCCCTTCTGCAGCTCGGCTGGTCCGGCGGCGCCGGTACCCCCTTCGACCTCCTCCCCCTGGTGGTCCAGGGGGTCGACGACAAGCCCCGGTGGTTCGACACCCCCGCGGACGCCGTACTGGAGGTGCCGATCGACCACCCCGACGGCGACGGCTGGGCCGACTGGCGCCTGCGCTGGCACGCCGTACCCGCCATCTCCAACATGTGCCTGGAGATCGGCGGCATCCACTACCCGGCCGCCCCCTTCAACGGCTGGTACATGGGCACCGAGATCGGCGCGCGCAACCTCGCCGACACCGACCGCTACAACCTTCTGCCCGCCGTCGCCCGCCGCCTGGGCCTGGACACCTCCAGCGACCGCTCCCTGTGGAAGGACCGCGCCCTCGTCGAGCTCAACCGGGCCGTCCTGCACTCCTTCGACCGTGCCGGGGTCACCATCGCCGACCACCACAGCGAGTCCCGCCGCTTCCTCTCCCACATGGAACGGGAGGAGCGCAAGGGGCGCGAGGTGGGCGCGGACTGGTCATGGATCGTGCCGCCGATCTCCGGCTCCGCCACCCCGGTCTTCCACCGCACCTACGAGGACCGCCCCAGCAGCACGGCCTACGTCCACCACCCCGGCGCGCAGGAACGGGCCCAGGGGCGGGACTTGGTCTAGACCTTCTGTTACCGTCGGCTCCGGACGGATCCGACAGCGGTGAGAGGGGTTTCCTGTGGGCGGCGCTGACAGCAAGGACCCAAGCGGCGAACACCGGGCCTACATCGGCTCCTTCACCTCGGGGGGCGGCCGCGGTGTGACCATCGCGGCCGTGGAACCGACGACCGGGGCGCTGACCCCGCTCTCGGTCGCCACCGCCGAGGATCCGTCGTACCTCGCCCTCGCCCGGGACACCGGCCTCCTCTACGCGGTGAGCGAGACCGAGCGGGGCGAGGTCGCCGCCTTCCGGCCCACCGCCGGGGGCCTCGCCCCACAGGGCGCCCCCGTGCGCGTCGGCGGCTCCGGCCCCACCCACGTCAGCGTCGCCGGCCGCCGCCTCTTCACGGCCAACTACACCTCGGGCAGCGTCAGCAGCATCGCGCTGGCCGCCGACGGCAGCCCGGCCGGACCGGCCCGCGTCCTCCCGCACCGGGGCTCCGGCCCCGACACCGCACGGCAGGCGGGTCCGCACGCCCATCAGGTGCTGCCCGACCCGACCGGCCGCTGGGTGCTCAGCGTGGACCTCGGCACAGACTCGGTACGGGTCTGTGTGCCGGACGCGGTCACGGGCGAGCTGCGGGTGCATGCCGAGACGCCGCTGCGCGCCGGGACGGGGCCGCGCCACCTGGCCTTCCACCCGGGGGGCGGCGCCGTCTACGTTCTGCACGAGCTGGAGCCGCAGGTGACCGTCTGCCGCTGGAACGGCGCATCGGGGCACCTGCAACCGGTCAGCGAGGTTCCGGTCGCCTCCTCGGGGGCTTCAGGCCCCGTACGGGCGTACCCCTCGGCGGTCGTGGCCGCGCCCGACGGGCGGTTCGTCTGGGCGGCCGTCCGCGGGGCCGACGTGATCGTCACCCTGTCGCTCGCCGACGGCCCCGGGAAACCGCGGCTCACCGGCACCGTCGACTGCGGCGGCACATGGCCCCGGGACCTCACCGCGGACGCCGCGGGGAGCCGCCTCTACGCGGCCAACGAGCACTCGGGCGACGTCACCTGGTTCGACGTGGACCCGCTGACCGGCCAGCCCCATCGGGCGGGCTCGCTGGCCGTGCCCGCCGCCACCTGCGTGGTCCTCGGCTGACCGGACCCGGTCGGGGTCCGCGAAGTTCCGCCTGCGCGGCGCGGTCCGGCACGCTCCCGAGGCCCGGACGACGCGAAGGCCCCCGCCCACCGGGGAAACCGGTGTCGGCGGGGGCCTTCGCGTCGTATCGGGCGGATCAGCGCGCAGGGGAGCCCTGGGGGATCCCCAGAGCCGCGGTGTACTGCGCGACGGCCAGCTTGCCGAGTGCCGGGTAGGCGCCGAGCACCTCGGCGGTGGCGCAGTCGGCCTCCTTGCAGGCGGTGTCCAGCAACCCGTCCGCGGCCTCCGGGCCGATCAGGTACGGGGCGAGCGCGAGCTGCGTGGAGCCCTCGCGGCGCAGCTGCTCGGCGACCGCGGCCACCGAGCCCTCCTGGTCCAGCGCGGCGGCCTGGACGGGCACGGCGAGCCGGGCGGCGAGCAGCATGCCCGTGATCCCGGCGGCCTGTACGGCCTCCTCGCCACCGGTGGTCGCCAGGACGATGCCGTCGGCGGCGGTGGTCACGGTGAAGAGGCGGGCGCGGTCGGCGCGGGCCAGGCCGGCTTCGGAGAGGCGCACGTGCAGGCCCTCGGCCAACAGCGGGTGCGGGCCGAGGACGTCGGCCAGTTCGGCGGCGGCGGAGGAGTCCATCAGCGCCTGGCGCATCCGGCGCAGCAGGTCGCTGTCCGGACCGGCCAGCAGCGGGACGACCACCGCGTCCGGGCCGGTCTGCTCGGGCACCTCGTGGCCGGCGGCGCGCGCGAACTCCGCACGCGCGGTCCGGTCGGCCGCGATGGCACTCAGCACGCCGGACAGGGACGGGAACTCGGAGGCGTCGTCACCCTCGAGGAAACCGATGCGGGCGTCGAGGCCCGGCAGCTCGGAGCGGCCGATGCTGATGATCTCTTCCGCCAGCCCCCGCGAGGCGGCAGAGGGCCCACCGGGCACGGCGAGCACCAGCGCGGGCGCGCCCTCGGGCGCCGCCGCGGGCTCGGGCCGGCGGTGCCGTCCGGTCGGGCGGGGTCGCGGCATTCGTACGGGCAGGCCATTTGCGGGGCCAGTGGGGGAGCTCATGGCGCCGCATGCTACTGGCTTATCGGAACAAGGTGTTCGGGCAGGGCCTTCTCGTGCCGCATCTGTCCGTATTTATCCGTTGAATTGCAGATACGCTCAACTGACGGACGGCAAGCGCCAGTCCACAGGCTGTGAACCCTGGCGCACCAGCAGCTCGTTCGTCCTGCTGAACGGCCGCGACCCGAAGAATCCGTAATCCGCCGACTTGGGGGAGGGGTGCGAGGACTCCACCACCGGCAGGTCACCGAGGAGGGGCCGCAGGTTGCGGGCCGCCCGGCCCCACAGGATGGAGACCAGCGGCTTGCCCCGGGCGGCCAGGGCCCGGATCGCCTGGTCGGTGACCGCCTCCCAGCCCTTGCCCTGGTGCGCGTTCGACCGGCGGGGCGCCGTCGTGAGCGAACGGTTGAGCAGCAGCACGCCCTGCCGGGTCCACGGGGTGAGGTCGCCGTTCGCGGGCCGGCCGGTCCCCATGTCCCGGTGCATCTCCAGGAAGATGTTGTCCAGGCTCGGCGGCACCGGCCGCACGTCGGGCGCCACCGAGAAGGACAGGCCCACCGCGTGCCCCGGGGTGGGGTACGGGTCCTGGCCGACGATGAGGACCTTGACCTCGTCGAAGGGCTGCTGGAAGGCGCGCAGCACATTGGCCCCGGCGGGGACGTACGTCCTCCCCGCCGCGATCTCGGCTCGCAGGAAGTCGCCCATCGCGGCGATCTGCGTCGCCACCGGCTCCAGAGCACGGGCCCAGCCCGGCTCGACGATCTCGTTCAACGGTCGTGCTGCCACGGTGGATCACTCTACTGGCCGATCGTCGCCGCCCGCACGCACAGGACGTCGGGCAGGTGCTCGGCGAGCAACTGCCAGCTGTCGCCGTCGTCGTGGCTGGCGTACAGCTCGCCGTTGCGGTTGCCGAAGTAGACGCCCGCCGGGTCCGCGTCGTCCGTGCAGAGCGCGTCGCGGAGCACCGTGCCGTAGTGGTCGGAGTCCGGCAGCCCGCGCGTCAGCGGCTCCCAGGTGGCGCCCGCGTCCTCGGTACGGAAGACCCGGCACCGGTGGTCGGCCGGGACCCGGTCGGAATCGGCGTTGAGCGGGAAGACGTAGGCCGTGTCCGGCCGGTGCGGGTGGGCCGCCACCGCGAAGCCGAAGTCGGAGGGCAGCCCGCCGCCGATGTCGGTCCAGCGGGCCCCCGCGTCGTCGCTGCGGTAGACGCCCCAGTGGTTCTGCAGGTACAGCCGGTCCGTGTCGCCTGCGTCCCGGGCGATCTTGTGCACGCACTGGCCGAACTCGGGGTTCGGATCCGGCAGGAACACCGCCGACACCCCCCGGTTGGACGGCTCCCAGCTGGCCCCGCCGTCCTTGGTCCGGAACACCCCGGCGGTGGAGACGGCCACGGTCACCGCGTCCGGGTCGCGGGGATCGGTGATCACCGTGTGCAGTCCCTCGCCACCGCCGCCCGGGACCCACTTGCCGCGGCTCGGGTGCTCCCACAGGGGGCGGACCAGCTCGAAGGACTCGCCCCGGTCCGTCGAACGGAACAGCGCGGCCGGTTCCGTCCCCGCGTACACCACGTCAGGAGCCTCGGTCCCGGCCGGCTGGAGCTGCCAGACCCGTTCCAGCGAGGCCCCCGTGTCCTGGGGGAATTTCACGGCCGCCCTGGCCGGTTCCCTCCAAGTCGCCCCCAGGTCGTCGGAGCTGAAGACGGACGGACCCCAGTGGGTGCTGTCCCCGCCGACCAGGAGCCGCGGGGCCGGCCCCCGCCGGTCGACGGCGACCGCGTATACGGCCTGGGCGTTGAAGTGGGGCCCGTCGAACTCCCACGGCCCGTCGCCGCGGCGGCGGCCGATGAACAGTCCCTTGCGGGTTCCCACGAGCAGCAGTACGTCGGCCATGGCCGGCACCTCCGGACCTCGTCGCCTTCTTCGCGGAGCATCTTTCCGGCCAGTCTGCACCCGCCCACCGACAGAGGCCCGGCGGGCGCGGCGCAGCTCACATCGGATGATCTATACCGATCATTTACCACTCGGAAATGATTGCGCCTTGCATAGGGGTGTTCGCGATGGGTTGACTTCAAGCCACTGCTTGCCGCACGTGAGAGGACGTATGTGGCCACCGAGCACCTGTCTCCGCTCGACCTCGCCTTCTGGCGGATGGAAACCGCCGACCACCCCATGCACCTGGGCGCCCTCGCCGTCTTCCGCGCCGCCGGACACCCCGGCTCCGGCGACGGGCACGCCGCAGAGCGCGCCGCCGCGCTCCTGGCCGCACGCTGCGCCGCCGTGCCCGGCCTGCGCCGCCGGATCCGGGACGTACTGCTGCCACTCGGCGCGGCCGCATGGTCGCCGGACCCCGGCTTCGACCCGGCACGGCACGTCTTCCTCGTCCGCACGGACCGCACCCGCGTGCACGAGCTCGCCGGGCCGCTGATGGCCCGTCCGCTGGACCGGGAGCTGCCGCCGTGGGAGGCGCACGTGCTGGCCGGGCCGGATCCGGACACCTTCGCCGTGCTCTTCAAGTTCCACCACGCCCTCGCCGACGGCCTGGGCGCCCTCGCCCTCGCGGCGGCACTGTTCGACGAGGTCCCCGGGCCGCGGGCGCCCGTGCGCCCGGTCCCCGGACAGCGGGCCGGCTCCGTCCTGAGCCGTCTCCCCGGAGCCCTGGCCGCCCGGGTCCAGGGCGTCGGCCAGGCCCTGGAGATCGGCGCCGCCATGGCCCGCGGCGGACTGCCGCTCGGGGTCCCGGCCGCGCTGACGGCCGACCCGGCCGGCGCGGGCACCCGTACCGTCGCCGGTCTCGCCCTCGACCTGGACGAGGTCAACCTGATCCGCAAGGGGGCCGGCGGCACCGTCAACGACGTGCTGATCACCCTGGTCGCGGGCGCCCTGCGGCGCTGGCTGGCGGAACGCGGCGACCCCGAACCCCTGGGGGCCGGGCCGCGGGCCCTGATCCCCGTGTCCCGCCGCCGCGGGCCCCGGGGCGGCGCAGGCGCCGGGAACCGGCTCTCCGGCTACCTGCTCCGGCTGCCGCTGGCCGAGCCCGACGCGCTGCGCCGGCTGGACCACGTACGCGCCGGCATGGACCGCAACAAGGACGCCGGACCGGCCCGGGGCGCGGGAGCCGTCGCCCTCCTCGCCGACCACGTCCACCCCCTCGGCCACCGGCTCGGCGGCCCCCTCGTCGCCCAGGCGGCCCGGCTGCTCTACGACATCCTCGTCACCAGCGTCCCCCTGCCCGGCCTCACCTTCTCCCTCGGCGGCAGCCGGGTCCACGAGGTCTACCCGCTCGCCCCGCTGGCCCGCGGCCAGTCCCTTGCGATCGCCGTCTCCACCTACAAGGGGACCGTGCACTACGGGCTGGTCGCCGACGCGGCAGCCGTTCCGGACCTGGCGGCGCTGGCGGGCGCGCTGCGCGCGGAGCTCGACGCACTTGTACGGGAGGTCTCGTAGTACGAGAGGATTCGTAGTATGGTGATCCTCGTACTTAGCCGCCGATCCCGGCGCGCCCGGTGACCTCTGGAGAGCCCCGATGAGTGCTGCCCCCGCCGTACCCGCCGCTTTCGCCGCCCTGTTCGAGCCGTACACCCTGCGATCGGTCACCGTCCCGAACCGGGTGTGGATGGCCGCGATGTGCCAGTACAGCGCCGAGGCCTTCGGGCCGGACGCCGGTGTCGCCCACGACTGGCACTTCGCCCACTACGCCGCCCGCGCGGTCGGCGGCACCGGCCTGATCATCCAGGAGGCCACCGCGGTCTCCCCGGAGGGCCGGATCTCCCCGTACGACCTCGGCATCTGGAACGACACCCAGGTCGAGGCCCTGCGCCGGATCACCGGCTTCCTCAAGGCCCGGGGAACCGTCCCGGGCATCCAGATCGCCCACGCCGGCCGCAAGGCGTCCACCGACCGGACCTGGAAGGGAGGCGCACCCGTCGGCACCGACGCGCACGGCTGGCAGCCGGTCGCCCCCAGCGCCGTGCCGTTCGCCGAGAGCCACCCGGTGCCCCACGAGCTGACGGCCGATGAGATCGCCGAGATCGCCGGGCAGTTCGCGGCCGCGGCGGAGCGGGCGCTCGCCGCCGGCTACGA
Organism: Streptomyces sp. NPDC023541; assembly: GCF_055559995.1. NCBI lineage: Bacteria > Bacillati > Actinomycetota > Actinomycetes > Kitasatosporales > Streptomycetaceae > Streptomyces > Streptomyces sp. NPDC023541. Next base: position 77,937 of record NZ_JBVHJO010000012.1, on the reverse strand, counting down.
GGTCGTCGAGATCCACGGAGCCCACGGCTACCTCATCGGGGAGTTCCTCTCCCCGCACAGCAACAGGCGCACCGACGCCTACGGCGGCTCCTTCGAGAACCGGACCCGCTTCGCCCTCCAGGTCGTGGACGCCGTCCGGGCGGTGTGGCCCGAGGAGCTCCCGCTGTTCTTCCGCATCTCCGCCACCGACTGGCTGGAGGACGAGGGCTGGACCGCCGACGAGACCGTGCGTCTGGCCCGGCTCCTGGAGGAACACGGCGTGGACCTCCTCGACGTCTCCACCGGCGGCCTCGCCCCCGGGGTGGACATCCCGCTCGGCCCCGGCTACCAGGTGCCGTTCGCCGCCCGGGTGAAGGCCGAGACGACCCTCCCCGTGGCCGCCGTCGGCCTGATCACCGAGCCGGAGCAGGCCGAGAAGATCCTGGCCAACGGCGAGGCCGACGCGGTCCTGCTGGGCCGCGAGCTGCTGCGCGACCCGTACTGGGCCCGGCGCGCGGCCGATGAGCTGGGCGCGGAGATCCGTACGCCCGAGCAGTACCACCGATCCTGGTGACGGCGCTGCGGCCGCGGCCCGGAGCCGCGGCCGCACCATGCGTTCCCGCCGATTTCCCCGAGCCCCACGTCTCCTTCGACGACTCTCGTACCATGGGGGCTCGGGACCAAGCCGAGTGAGCGGAGCAGGGACATGACGGATCGGGACACCTCCCGCACCCTGGCCCACCCGGAGGCGGCCGAGATCCGCCTGGAGGGCGTGCTGCACGCCCTCTCCGACCCGGTGCGGCTCTCCATCGTCCTGGACCTGGCCGGCTCGGCGGACGACCTGGCCTGCTCGCACTTCGACCTGCCGGTCACGAAGTCCACGACTACCCACCACTTCCGCGTCCTGCGGGAGAGCGGCGTCGTTCGCCAGGCCTACCGGGGCACCACCAAGCTCAACGCCCTGCGCCGGGACGACCTCGAGGCGCTCTTCCCCGGCCTCCTCGACAGCATCCTGACGGCGGCCGCGGCCGAGTCGTCCCGGCTCACCCGCGTGACGACCGGCGCCTGACGCCCCACCGGGGCCGGCGAGATCCGGAAGCCGGGCCCTGGCCCGTGCCGCCCTTACTCCTGCCCGCGGAGTCCCGCCTGCCCGGCGCGCCCGCCCCTTCGGGTGGCCGGCGCCGCTTTGCGGACCCTCCCGTAAGGGGGGGTGTCTCTCGCCGATCACGCCGGCCCCGCGGCGCCCGGCGTGATCCAAAGACACCCAAGGGCTGTCCCGTCGTCCCCGGCGGGCCCATGACGACTGCCACGGCACCCCGCCGCGCTGTCGGAACTCCTGGATACGCCCGGCATCAGGACGCTCCCCCGCCTTGCGGCGCACCGCATCTGACGCCGCGCGCTGGTCCACCCGCCTTGCGATCGTACGCACCAGGCCCCGCCGGCCCCGCCCCTCGGGCGGCCGACGCTACTGTGACGACACTCCCCAGCCCGTGCCCCGCAGCCCGGCCGCGCCCAACAGGCCCGGCCAGTCCGGGATCTTGACCGAGCGGCGGCCCAGGGAGCGTCCCAGGTCCGCCTCGGCCGACTCGATGGCCAGCCAGCCCGGCCACTCCACCGGGCTCAGGCCCGCCGCGCGCAGGGCGTCCAGCGGGTCCCCGGGCAGCTCGCGACGGGCCAGCGCCCCCGCGTCCTGGAGCAGCGAGGACGCGGTCTCCTTCGCGCAGGGGCGGTTCGTTCCGATCACCCCGGTCGGGCCCCGCTTGATCCAGCCCGCCACGTACTCGCCGACCGAGGCACGGCCCGCGCGCAGCACCCGTCCCGCCGCGTGCGGAACCGTGCCCTTCGCCGGGTCGAAGGGCAGCCCGGGCAGGGGCACGCCCATGTACCCCACCGAGCGCAGTACCAGTTGCGCCTCGACGTCCTCGTGGACACCCGTCCCCGTCACCCCGCCGCGGCCGTCGGGGGCGGTCCGCTCGAAGCGCACCCCGGCGACCCGCCCGTCGGGCCCGCCGAGGATCTCCACGGGGCGCAGGTAGAACCGCAGCGCGATGCGGCGCGTCCCCTCGGCCGGAGCCTGCCCGGCCCAGCCGCGCAGCACCTCCAGATTGCGCCGCGCCACCGCCGGCAGCGCGGCGGCCGCGCCCGGATCGGCGTACAGGGGGTCCAGCGCCAGCTCGGTCGGGTCCGCCCAGGCGTCCACGCCCGGCAGCGTGCCCAGCTCCCGCAGCTCCTTGGTGGTGAACTTGCCCTGCGACGGCCCGCGGCGGGCCACCATCGACACCCTGCGCACCCCGCTGTCCGCGAGCGCGCCGAGCGCCGGCTGCGGCATGTCCGTCGGGGCCAGCTCGGCCGGGCCGCGGGCCAGGATCCGGGTCACGTCCACCGCGACGTTGCCCGCCCCGACCACCACAGCCGCGTCGGCCCCGGGCAGGTCGAAGACCTCGGCGGCGGCGTCCGGGTGCCCGCTGTACCAGGACACGAAAGCCGTTGCGGAGTGCACCCCGGCCAGTTCCTCACCGGGGATCCCCAGCATCCGGTCCCGCGCCGCGCCCACGCAGTACACGACCGCGTGGTACAGGTCCAGCAGCCGCTCCGCGGGCAGGGCGGGCCCGCCGACCTCGATGTTCCCGAGGAAGCGGATCCGCTCGTCCTGAAGGACGGTGCGCAGGCTGCCCTGCAGTGACTTGATCTTCTCGTGGTCCGGCGCGACCCCGTAGCGCACGAGCCCGTACGGGGCGGGGAGCCGGTCCAGTACGTCCACCCGCACACCCGGCACCTCGCGCTGCTGGACCAGCGTCTGGGCCGCGTAGACCCCGCTGGGGCCCGATCCGACGACGGCGACACGAAGCACGGCGGAGCTCCTCCCGCAGGTGGTCCCAGCATGACACCGGCCCTGGCGTCAGTCAGCCCATCGCGCGCATCCGGTGGATCTCGGCGCTCTGGGTGGCCACCACCTCGTTGGCCATCTCCTCGACGGCCAGGTTGTTCCCGCCGGCCAGCGCCTCGCCCGCCATCGTCAGGGCCCCCTCGTGGTGAGCGGTCATCAGGGTGAGGAAGAGCCGGTCGAAGTCGGCGCCCCTGGCGTCGGTGAGTTCCTTGAGCTGCTGTTCGGTCGCCATGCCCGGCATCGAACCGTGGTCCTGGGCATGGCCGTGGCCGTGACCGGTGGAGGGTCCGCCGGTGCCCGCCGACGGTGCCGGGTGGCGGGCCAGCCACTTCTGCATCGCGCCGATTTCGGGCTTCTGGGCGGCCGTGATCCGCTCGGCGAGCCGCTTGACCGGATCGGCCGAGGCCCGCTCGGGTGCCAGCGCGCTCATCGTCAGCGCCTGCCGGTGGTGTTCGATCATCCGCTGCACGTAGGAGTGGTCGGCGGCGTTCGGGCTGTCGTCGGGTTTCGCCTTGGCGGCCTGTTCGGGGGTGAGGGTGCGTGACTTCTCGCCCGGTCGGCCCGGCGCGACGATCGGGGCCCGCCCGTCGTCGGCCCGGTCCGCCCCGTCGTCCTGGCAGGCGGTGAGTGTCAGCAGGAGGCCGGCGGTCGCCATCGCCGCGGCGAACCGGAGGGGCCGCAGGGTCGAGGCCTCGCGGCCCCGGGGGTCTTTTGCCATGTCCATGAAGGGAAGATACTGCCGGGGTCCTGGTTCCGTTCCCCCGCGGAAGGAACCGATCGGGCTCCCATGGGAGGCACAGTGACCTCGCTACACACCAGGAGAGCGCACAAGAGGAGGGTGGGGGTGGTCGCAACAGCGGCCGGACTCCTCACGACCCTCCTGGCCGCCGGACCGGCGGCGGCCACCCCCGACCCGGGCGACTTGGCGCCCGGCCACGGCAACCACCAGAGCGCCGCCCCTTCCGACGGCGGGGAACTCGCCTCGGGCGGCATCCCCGGCCAGGACGAGATCGTGCACAGCGCCAACATCAAACCCTTGGCCAACATCCCCTCCACCGACCCCGCGGTGATCAACTCGGACATCGCGTTCCAGGGCAGGTACGCCTACGCGGGCAGCTACAACGGCTTCACGATCTACGACATCGCCAACCCGCAGGCGCCGAAGAAGGTCACCGAGGTGCTCTGCCCCGGCGGGCAGAACGACATCTCCGTCGACGGCGACCTGCTCTTCCTCTCCACCGACTCCTCCCGCAGCGACGACTCCTGCAACAGCGTCTCGCAGCCGGCGACGGAGAAGTCCTCGTGGGAGGGCATCAAGATCTTCGACATCAAGGACAAGAAGAACCCCCGCTACATCAAGTCCGTCGAGACGGCCTGCGGTTCCCACACGCACACCCTGGTCCCGGACCGCAAGGACATCTACCTCTACGTCGCCTCCTACTCCCCGAACGAGGCCTTCCCCGACTGCAAGCCGCCGCACGACGGCATCTCGGTGGTGAAGGTCCCGAAGAAGAGTCCGACGAAGGCCGCGGTCGTGGCCTTCCCGGTGCTCTTCCCCGACGGCGGCAACCCGGGCGCGCCCACCAACCCGGGCGTCTCCAAGACGACGGGCTGCCACGACATCACCGTGCTGCCGTCGAAGGACCTGGCCGCCGGCGCCTGTATGGGCGACGGCATCCTCTTCGACATCAGCAGGCCCGAGCAGCCGCGCGTCATCGACCGGGTGCAGGACAACGTGAACTTCGCGTTCTGGCACTCGGCCACCTTCAACGAGCGGGCGAACAAGGTGGTGTTCACCGACGAACTCGGCGGCGGTGGCGGCGCCACCTGCAACGAGGCCACCGGCCCCGACCGGGGCGCTGACGGGATCTACGACATCACCGGCCGCGGCGACCAGCGCAAACTCGCCTTCCGCAGCTACTTCAAGATTCCGCGCCACCAGGCCGACACCGAGAACTGCGTGGCCCACAACGGCTCGCTGGTCCCGGTCGGCGGCGGCCGCGACATCATGGTGCAGGCCTGGTACCAGGGCGGTGTCTCGGTGTGGGAGTTCACCGACTCCGACCGGCCCAGGGAGATCGCCTACTTCGAGCGCGGACCGCTGACGACGGACCGGCTCGGCCTCGGCGGATCCTGGTCGGCCTACTACTACAACGGGCACATCTACTCCAACGACATCGCCAAGGGCCTCGACGTGCTGCGGCTCGACGACCGGCGCACCGACAGCGCCAAGTGGGTCCGCATGGACCGGCTCAACGTGCAGACCCAGCCCGAATACCACTGAACCGCGTGAGGTCAGAGGTGTGAGGGAGACGTTCCGCCGGGCGGTCCGCCGTCCGGCGGGACACCCAGCTCCCAGTCCAGCCCGTAGCGCTGGAATAGTTCCGCCCGCAGCCGGACGGCCGGCATCGGGGCCCCGGGCAGCAGGACCGCCACCACCGCGCCCATCAGCAGGGCGCGCAGCAGCGGATAGTCAGCGTCCACGTCGGCCGAGCCGTACCGGCCGAGGGTGTCCCGCAGCAGTTCGGCCAGCCGCCGCTGCTCCGGGCACTGCACGAAACCGTCGGCCGCGAGGATGCCCGCCACGTGCGTCCGCATGAGCAGCGGTTCGTCCCGGGCGAGCCCCAGGACCGCGTCGACGGCGCGCGCCAGCCGCTCGCGCCCGTCCTCGCTGCGGGGCTCCCGTTCCAGCGCGGCGTGCAGGGTGAGGTGCATCAACCGGTGCACGGCCGACTGCAGCAACTGCCGTTTGCTCGGGAAGTAGTACGAGACCAGGCCCCGCGCCGTGCCGGCCCGGTCCGCGATGTCGCCGAGCGTCGTGGCCTCGTAGCCGCGCTCGGCGACGAGTTCCACCGTGGACTGCAGCAGCCGCTCCCCGGGAACGTCTGCGCAATTCTTCATTGACCGATGCGCTGCGCGGGGACATGCTTACTCCTGCGTTGACTGGCTCACGGCCAATGTACTCAGCGCACGGGGTCGCCTGCTCTGGGTGACACGGGGGATCATCCAGGGCAGGCGCGCCGCATCCTCAGCGCTCCGGCCGCTCGCCGTCGCGCCCGCGCCGTACGCATGCCGACGTCGCCAGGACCACCAGGGCCGCGCCCAGCAGCCAGCCCGCCACCACGTCCGAGAACCAGTGGACGCCGAGGTGGAGCCGGGTGAAACCGACGCCGAGCACCGACAGGGCCGCCAAGGCCCAGGCGGCCGGGGCCCACTGCGGAGCCGGGCGGGGGATCAGCCACAGCAGCATCCCGCACACCACCGTCGCCGTCAGGGCGTGCCCGGAGGGGTAGGCCGCGTAGTGCGCCGAGTCCACCGGGTCCGACCACACCGGACGCTCCCGCCCCACCGCCGCCTTCAACCCCTGCTGCACCACCGTCGCCGCCACCACGGCCAGCGCCACCCGCAGCGCCCTCTCCCGGTCGCCCCGCCACCACAGCAGGAAGCAGGCGACCGCCGCCAGCGCCCGCATGGCCCACGGGTCCCAGACCCAGTCGGTGAGCACCCGCATGGACCGCGTGACCCCCGAGTGGACGACGGCGTGGGCGTGCAGGTCTTGCGCGACCCGGCCGTCCCAGGCCAGCAGCGGCTGCCAGCCCGCCACCACCAGGGCGGTCAACACCGCCCCGAGCAGCGCGCAGCCGATCCCCACCCACCGAAAGTGATCGTTCCGCATACGGGGATCCTTGCACCGGCGGCCGCCCGTGCGGTAGCCGGACACCCCGACGGGGTGTCCGCTCACGTCAGCGCACTCAGCCCCGGTACGAAGGCCACCAGCAGGGGGATCGCCGGCGCAAGGGTGGCCAGCGCCGTCAGCCGCAGCCGGCGGCCGGGCGAGAGCCGGGGCGCCGCCGACAGCAGCCTGCGCACCCGCTGCGGGACGTGCGCCTGGGCCGCCGAGGAGGCGGCGAACACCCCGCGGTCCTCGTTGAGTCCGACGAGCGCCAGCGCGACCGTCAGCCGCCCGAACCGCCGCGAGGCCATGTCGTCGGCGGCCAGTTCCACCAGCCGGTGCATCTCCGCCTCGAAGGCCGCGAACACCGGTACCTGCGGGAAGCCCCGGGCCAGCGCCCGCGAACAGTGCAGCAGCCAGTCGTGGCGGGCCGCCGCGTGCCCCTGCTCGTGCGCCATGACCGCGTCCAGTTGGCTGCCCTTCAACCGGCCCAGCGCCGCCGTGGTGACCACCAGCTGCGGGGCCGCTCCCGGCAGCCACCAGGCGTCCGGGCGCGGGCCCTCCAGTACGACGAGCCGTGCGCCGGCGGGGTCCTCCCCGGGCAGCAGCGGGGCCCGCTCCAGCAGCTCGTTGCCCTGCGCGCGCCGCCGGGCCCGGGCCCGCAGGACCTCCCCGGTCAGCATCGCCGCGGTCCACAGGCCACCGCCCGCGAGGACGAGGGCGGTCCCGGCGGCCCAGGGGCCGCCGGACGCGCCCAGGGCGTAGGCGTCGACCACCCCGTGCGGGGCGACGGCGAAGAGCCGGCCCCGGACCGCCTGCCAGGCCGCGGCGGCGCTCAGCAGCATGGACAGTCCGAAGCACAGCAGCACCGCCCCGACGACGCACTGCCACACCCACAGGGCCACGACCGGTTCGCGCTCGGTCCATTGGGCCCGGGCCAGCAGACGGGGAGCGAGCACCGCGGTCAGGACGCCGAGCATCAGGAGAGCGGCGGGGACCATCATGGCCACCAGCCTATGAGCGAGGGGCTACCTGCGGGTATGGGACGGCGGCATTGGTGACGCAGGACACGTTTCCCGGACGCCGTCACATCGACAGCAGCATCGCCAACATCCCCGTTCCCATGGCGAGTCGGCAGGCCCTGATCAGCTCCGTGGGCGCGGCCTGGTCGGCGTGCGCGGCGTGCGTGGCCTGCGTGACGGGCCCGGGGGGCCCGGGGGCCGAACCGCCCGCGGTGATCAGCCGCGTTCCGCCGAGCACCACGTAGCCGGCGTAGTAGAGCAGCAGCGCGCCCGTCAGCAGCGGCAGCCCCGCGCCGTGCCCGTGCCCGGATCCCGCCGCGGCGGCCATGTAGACCATCGTCAGCGACCCGACCAGGTGGTGCGCGTGGTGCGCCCCGCCCCGCAGCAGCCACAGGGCGTGCAGGGCCGCCGCGCAGAAGACCGCGCCGAGCACGGACGTCCGCCACTCGCCGCCGCCCCCCAGGGGCACCGCCATCAGCGCCATGCCGAACCCCATCACCGCTTCACCGGCGGCGGCTCCACCCCACCCGCGTACCCGCCGCAGGCAGTACGCACCGCTCACCGCGCACAGGAGCACCAGCAGCCAGGAGGAGACGGAGGCGGACAGGGGCGAGGCGGATCCGTGCACGGCGGAACCTCCCGGTTCGTCGGCGTCACGGGGAGAGATGCCCTTCTCGCGCGGGGCTCACGCGGCTCCGGGATAGGCTCTCCCCGCCGTCCCAGGCATGTCATATGCCACCGCACCGAACGGAGCGCCCATGTCGACCGCCCAGTCCGCAGCCCTCAGCTTCCGCAGCGCCGTCGAGGCGGACGTACCGGAACTGGTGGCGCTCGTGGAGTCCGCCTACCGCGGGGACGCCAGCCGGGCCGGGTGGACCACCGAGGCCGACTACCTGGACGGACAGCGCACCGACCCGGACGGGGTGCGCGCCGTCATCGCCGGCCCGGACGGGGTCCTTCTCGTCGTCGAGCGCGCGGGCGAGCTCGTGGCCTGCTGCCACATCGAACACCGCGGCGACCACGCCTACTTCGGCATGTTCGCCGTCCGCCCCGGCCTCCAGGGCGGCGGCCTCGGCAAGGAGATCCTGGCCGAGGCCGAGCGCCGCGCCCGCGACATGTGGGGCGCCGACGAGATGCGGATGACGGTGGTCAACGTACGGGAGGAGCTCATCGCCTACTACGTGCGCCGGGGCTACCGGCGCACCGGCGAGCTGAGCCCCTTCCCGTACGGCGACGAGCGCTTCGGCATCCCGCTGCGCGACGACCTCGCCTTCGAACTGCTGGTCAAGCCGCTCTAGGTCCTGGACGCACGCTCTGCCCGCCCCGGCCGCTCAGGCGGTGAAACGGCCCGTGCTGCGGATCTCCGGGAAGCCCGTGGTCACGCCGTCCAGTCCGAGCGCCCGTGCCAGCCGCAGCCGGTCCAGGGTGTCGACCGCCAGGCCGGTCACCCGCAGGCCCGCCGCGTGGGCCGCTTCCACGAGTTCCAGGGCGATGCGGTGGATGTCCAGGGAGATCGTCGCCGCGCCCGCGGCCCGCGCCCGGTTCACGACGGCCTCCGTGTCGCCGCCGAGGGGCTCCGCGAACAGTGCGGTCCGCACGCCCGGCACCCGCCGGGCCGCCTCGGCGAGCAGCGCCCCGTCGGCGGAGGCGATCTCCACCCGGGAGACCAGGTCGCGGCGCAGGACCAGCTCCGCGAGCGCCGTGGCCGCGGCCTGCTCCCCGACGGACACCTGGAGCGGCGTCCGCACCGCGTCCAGCACCTCCTCGAAGACCGGCACGCGCTCGCCCTGACCGGCGTCCAGCCCCCGCAGTTCGGCCAGGGTCAGGTCGGCGACGGCCCCGGAGCCGTCGGTGGTCCGGTCCACCTCGGCGTCGTGCACGGCGACGAGGACGCCGTCCTTGCTCAGCCGGAGGTCCAGGGCGATGGCGTCCATGCCGGAACGTTCCGCTCGGAGATACGACCGCAGGGTGTTCTCCGGTTCGACACCCATGACCCCGCGGTGACCGATGGTGAGGAAAGTCAAGGTTCTCTCGCTTCCGTCGACGGCGGCTCCCCGCGCGGTCGCGGTGTCCCTACCGGCCGCGCGCGATGAGGTCGCATGCTAGTGCGCCGGTCGTGGATAGGGACCGTGCGTGCACGCACCCGCGGAAGCGCCACCGACCGCTTCCCGCCAGGGTTGTGCGCCCCCGGCGGGCCTTCCGCGGCCCCGCCGCGTCACCCGGGCGTGGGCGAGTCCCCACCGCCTTGACGCCCACCCGCCGCCTCCCGCGGGGAGAGTTGCGCGAGGTCGTCCAGCAGGGCCTCGCCCAGCTCCAGTTCGGCCAGGTGCTGCCGCTCGCTCCAGCGCAGCGCGAGGGCCGGGAAGGCCCACTCCGCCACGCCGGCCGCCTGCTCCATGGCCTCCCGTACGGCGGCCAGTTCGCCCCGGGTGCGCTCCAGGTGCTCGCCGACCATCGCGCGCAGCCGCGCCGGTTCGGCCAGGTGGCCGAGCCAGATCCGCAGCAGCAGCCCGTGCTTGAGCACCGGGGGGCCCGCCTCCGCGGTGTCGGCGGCCCACCCGGACAGCGCCCCGCGCCCGGCTGCGGTGATGGAGTAGCGGCGCTTGGCCCGTACCTCCTCGGGCCCCGAGCGGGCGGAGGACGCGTACCCCAGTTCCTCCAGACGGCGCAGCTCCGCGTAGATCTGGCTGATGGCCGGTGACCAGTAGAAGAAGCGCAGCGAGGAGTCCGCCCACTTCTTCAGCTCGTAGCCGGTGCGCTCGCCGGGGAAGGACAGCAGGCCGAGAACGGCCCAGGCGGTCGGCGGAAGGCCCGGGCCCTGCTTCTTCTCTTGCTTCTTCGACGTGTGACTACTAGTCATATTCCGCATTGAAGTAAGACCGGGCACGGGACGCAACCCTGGAGGCACCGTGAAGTTCTCCGTCATCTTCGAAGCGCAGCTGGCCGATCCGACGGTGGAGCGCGAGCACCGGCTCATCCGCGACTGCGTCGAGCAGGCGGTGCTCGCCGAACGCATGGGGTTCGACCGGATCTGGGCCGTGGAGCACCACTCCCTGAAGTGGTACGCGCACATGTCGGCCCCGGAGATCTTCCTGACCTGGGTCGCGGCCAGGACGCACACCATACGCATCGGGCACGGCGTGGTGTGCATGCCCTTCAACTTCAACCACCCCGTGCGGGTCGCCGAGCGGGCCGCGATGCTCGACCTGCTCTCCGGCGGGCGCCTCGACCTCGGCGCCGGGCGCGGCGGCACCGAACAGGAGACCTCCCTGTGCGGGGTGGACAAGGAGCGGACCGCGGCGGAGGTCGAGGAGGCCCTGCGGATCATCGGCCGGGCCTGGCAGGAGGAGGAGCTGGAGTACCACGGCGAACTGATCGACATCGATCCGCACCCCATCCTGCCGCGGCCGCGGCAGACCCCGCACCCGCCGCTGTTCCTGGCGTGCAGCCGCGGCGAGACCCTGGTCCAGGCCGCCGAACTGGGCATCGGGGCGCTGGTGATGGGCTTCGCCGGACCCGGTTCGATCGCGCGGATGCGGTCCGTCTACGACGCCGCGATCGCCGGGCGGGACGGGAGCCGTTTCGTGTCCACGGTCGTGAACGACCACTTCTCCGTGCTGTGTCCGACCATCGTGCTCGACGACGGCGAGCAGGCGCGGCGGACCGGCATCCGGGGCCAGCGCTTCTTCGCGCAGTCCATCGGCCACTGGTACGGCGGCGCGGGCGTCCCGGACGAGGCCGTGGTCGCGGGCGCCGACGAGGCGGGGGAGATGCGCCGGGCCGCCGAGCAGGTGGTGGCGCGGCTGCACGAGCTGGACATCCCGGTCCGGCCGACTTCGGCGGCCACCTTCAACGCCGACCACGCCTACGGGACCGCCGACGACGCCATCGCCTACGTGGAGCGGCTCCGGGAGGCCGGGGCCGACGAGATCATGTGCCTGATCCAGATGGGCACGGTGGAGCAGGACGTGTGCATGGAGACCCTGCGCCAGTGGGGCGAGAAGGTCATCCCGCACTTCCGGAGCCGGTGATGGCCGCAGCCACGGGCCGGGAAGGGGACCGGGGCCGGGGCCGCCTCGACCCGGCCGCCGTGCCCCACGTCGACGCCCTCGCCGCCGCGTTCCCGGACCTCGGCCGCGGCGTCACCCGCGCCGACGAGGCCCGGCGGATCCTGGCGGCCGCCTCCCGTCCGCCCGCCGGCCGGCCGCGCGTCGGGGCCACCCGGGACCGCACCGTCCCCGGGCCGCCCGGCGCCCCGCCCGTACCCGTGCGGATCTACCTGCCCGACCCGGAGCGGTGGCCGGCGCCCCGCCCGACGGTGGTGTTCTGCCACGGAGGCGGGTGGGTCCTGTGCGACCTGGACACCCACGACACCACCGCCCGCCACCTGTCGCGGGCGGCCGGCGCGGCCGTGGTCTCGGTGGACTACCGGCGGGCCCCCGAGCACCGTTTCCCGGCGGCCGTGGAGGACGCGTACGCGGCGCTGCGCTGGGCCGGCGGCCACCTCGACGAGCTGGGCGGCGATCCGGCGGCCCTGGTCGTGGCCGGGGACAGCTCCGGCGGCAACCTGGCGGCCGCCTCGCTGCTGCTCGCCCGCGAGCGCGGGGGACCGGCCGTCGCGCTCCAGGCACTGGCCTATCCCGCACTGGACGCCTCCCGGGAGCGCGGCTCGTACCGGACCGCCGCCGAGGGCTGCTTCCTGACCGCCGCGCACATGCGCTGGTTCTGGGAGCAGTACCTCGGCCCCGGCGGCGACGGCCTTCACCCGCTGGCCTCCCCGCTGCGCGCGGACCTCACCGGGCTGCCGCCCGCCCACCTGGTGGTCGCCGGGTGCGACCCGCTGCGGGACGACGGCCATGCCTACCACCGCCGGCTGACGCGGAGCGGGATCCGGTCGGTTCTGGACAGCCACCCCGGCATGTTCCACGGCTTCCTGGGACTGGCCGGGGTACTGCCACAGGCATGTGAAGCCTTGGCGCGACTGGGCGGAGCTATCAGTTCCACCCTGACGAACGGGAAGACTTTCGGTGAAGGAGGGGGTGACGCAGGATAATTTCCCGAATTGCCTCTTGAGCGGGAGAGCCTCGCACGCATACGCTGTGCGGACGTGAGGTTCTCCTGTGGAGGAAGTGACATGACGGAAACTCTTGTGCCGGGCGTCGGCGGTGCCGTGATATCCGCTGGGGCGCGGGTGGTAGACCACCCTGCGTGGCCCGAGCTCAAGGCCGCCGTGGAGGAGATCCGGCCCTGGCAGGCGGCCGACGGTTCCATCGACTTCGAGGCCGAGGGCGAGCACGCCCGCGCCACCGTCCTGGCCGCCGTCGAGCGCGTGATCGGCGCCGTCGAGGCGCTGTCCCCGCTGCTCCCGCACGCCGCCGCGTACCACCGGGCGCTCATCGCCGACCTGCGCAAGTGGGCCGCGGACGACTTCCGCGTGCCGGACTTCCTCGATTCCCTGCTGGCCTTCCACCCGGCCGCCGAGCGCGCCGACGGCCTGCAGCACCTCGTCGTCTTCCCGATGTACACGCAGAACGGCAACCCGGACCGCAACCTCGAGGCCGTCGTGCTGAAGATGGTGTGGCCCGAGTGGCTCTCCGAGCTGGAGCGCACCCGCTACGACAACCCGCTCTTCCTCGGCATCACCTTCGAGGACTTCACCCCCGGCTACGACACGCACTCCGCCGTGCTGTTCCCGGAGACCATCGCCGTGCGCGAGGCCCCGGAGCGCTTCACCTGGGGCGGCATCTTCTGCGACCGCGAGGCCGCCCGCTACCGCAAGGTGACCGCGGCGGCCGTGGACATCCTGGGCATCGACCTGCCCGAGGACATCGCGCGCATGGTCGACGACCAGGAGCGCTGCGAGAAGGCCTTCGTCCTGTGGGACATGGTCCACGACCGCACCCACAGCCACGGCGACCTGCCGTTCGACCCCTTCATGATCAAGCAGCGCCAGCCGTTCTGGATGTACGGCCTGGAGGAGCTGCGCTGCGACCTCACCGCCTTCAAGGAGGCCGTGAAGCTGGAGTCCGAGGGCAACGAGCACGGCCGTGACGTGCAGTACGCCGTCCTCTTCGACCGGATGTTCCGCTTCCCCGTCTCGGGCGACCGCAACCGCAACTACGACGGTCTCGGCGGCCAGCTGCTCTTCGCCTACCTCCACAAGCACGACGTCGTGCGCTGGACGGACAACAAGCTGAAGATCGACTGGATGCGCGCCCCGCAGGTCACCAACCAGCTGTGCGCCGAGATCGAGGACCTCTACCGGGCCGGCATCGACCGCCCGAAGCTGGTCCACTGGTTGAAGGCCTACGAGCTCGTCTCGACCTACCTCGCCCCGCACCCGGGTTCCAAGTGGGCCAAGGGCGCCGACGCGCTCGACCTGACGCAGCCGCCGCGCAAGCTGGTCGACGACGTGCTTCCGGACGAGTTTCCGCTCAGCATGTTCTTTGAGGCGCTCGCCAAGAAGCTCAAGGCGACCATCGCCTCGACCAAGGGCATCACCGCTCTGAACGCAGAGCACGCCGAGCGGGTCGCCGCGTGAGCACTCGCCCACAGGAGGCTGCACAGATGAACGGCTCCGGGAACGGCAACGGAAAGCTGCACGGAGCAGTGGTGGCGGTGGCCGGGGCCGGCGGGCCCGCAGGCCGCGCCGCACTGCTCCGCCTCGCCGAGGCGGGCGCGACCGTCGTCGCGTCCGACGCCGATCCGGCGCGCCTCGCGGAAGCCGTGGACTCGGCCCGCTACGCCCACGGCGGCGCCACGATCACCGGTGACACCGTGGACCTGCTCGACCTGGACGCCACCAAGGCCTGGGCCGAGCACACCGAGAAGGAGTTCGGGCGGATCGACGGTCTGGTCCACCTCGTGGGCGGCTGGCGCGGCAGCAAGACCTTCACCGACGTCGATCTCGCCGACTGGGCCTTCCTGGAGAAGCTCCTCATCCGCACCGTCCAGCACACCTCGCTGGCGTTCCACGACGGGCTGCTGCGTAGCGACCGCGGCCGCTACGTCCTGGTGAGCCAGTCCGGCGCACACAAGCCGGTGGCCAACAATGCCGCCTACAACGCCGGCAAGGCGGCCGCCGAGGCCTGGACCCTCGCCATGGCGGACTCCTTCCGCAAGGCGGGGGGTGACGAGGGCCCCGGCGCGGCAGCTGCGATCCTGGTCATCAAGGCACTGGTGCACGACGCGATGCGCGCCGAGCGTCCCAATGCGAAGTTCGCGGGCTTCACCGACGTGAAGGAGCTGGCCGAGGCCATCGCCGGCGTGTGGGAACGGCCCGCCATCGATGTGAACGGACAGCGTCTGTGGCTCACTCCGCAACCGTGAAGACCGATGCCCGCCGGCACCACGATCCGGCAGTGCGCGGCTTCGCCAGCGACAACTACGCGGGCGTCCATCCGGAGGTCCTGGAGGCCCTCGCCCTCGCCAACGGAGGTCACCAGATCTCCTACGGCGAGGACGAGTACACCGAACACCTGCAGAAGATCATCCGCAGCCATTTCGGACCGTACGCGGAGGCCTTCCCGGTCTTCAACGGCACCGGCGCGAACGTCACCGCCCTCCAGTCGATGACCGACCGCTGGGGCGCCGTGATCTGCGCCAAGAGCGCCCACATCAACGTGGACGAGGGCGGCGCGCCGGAGCGGATGGCCGGGCTCAAGCTGCTCGCCGTGCCCACCCCGGACGGCAAGCTCACGCCCGAGCTGATCGACCAGGAGGCCTGGGGCTTCGAGGACGAGCACCGCGCCATGCCGCAGGTCGTCTCGATCACCCAGAACACCGAGCTCGGCACGGTCTACACGCCGGACGAGATCAAGGCCATCTGCGACCACGCCCACGGGCTCGGCATGAAGGTCCACCTCGACGGCGCCCGGATAGCCAACGCCGCGGCCTCGCTCAACGTGCCGATGCGCACCTTCACGAACACGGTCGGCGTCGACGTGCTGTCCTACGGCGGCACCAAGAACGGCATGATGTTCGGCGAGGCCATCGTCGTGCTCAACCCGGACGCTGTCCGGCAGATGAAGCACATCCGCAAGATGTCGATGCAGCTCGCGTCGAAGATGCGCTTCGTGTCGGTGCAGCTCGAAGCGCTGCTCGCCAAGGACCTGTGGCTGCGCAACGCCCGCCACGCCAACGAGATGGCGCAGCGGCTCGCCGCCGGGGTCCGCGAGACCGACGGCGTGGAGATCCTCTACCCGGTGCAGGCGAACGCGGTGTTCGCGCGGCTGCCGCACGAGGTGTCGCGGCGTCTGCAGAAGCGTTACCGCTTCTACTTCTGGGACGAGGCCGCGGGCGACGTCCGCTGGATGTGCGGCTTCGACACCCAGGTGGAGGACGTGGACGGCTTCCTCCAGGCCCTCAAGGAGGAACTCGCCCGCTAGTTCCGGACGGTCGCACACAACTGCATAGGTATGCCACTCACTGTAAATCTTTGATTGCCGGTGGGTGGCATGCCTATGCTCCGGGCCATGCAGCTGATCCAGCAAGATCCCGACCTCTTCGCGTACTTGGCCTCGGACGAGGCCATAGACCACTGGCATCCCCTCGTGCTGGAAACAGCGGAAGCCCTCTGGTCCACCACCGGCGACGCATACTCATACGCAGAGGCCGCCTTCGAGTACGTTCGCGACACCATCCCGCACTCGGCCGACTCCGGGGACCCGCGGGTCACCTGGCGGGCCTCCGACGTGCTGGGCACGCGCAACGGCATCTGCCACGCCAAGTCCCACGCCCTGGTCGCCCTGCTGCGCGCCCAGGGGATCCCGGCCGGGCTGTGCTACCAGCGCCTCGCCGACGACGACGGCTCCAACCCCCTCGTCCACGGGCTGATCGCCCTGCGGCTGCCGGGCGGTGACCGCTGGAGCCGGCTCGACCCGCGCGGCAACAAGCCCGGGGTGGACGCGCGGTTCGATCTCGCCGACGAACGCCTGGCCTTCCCCGTCCGCCCGGAGCTGGGCGAGGTCGATCACCCCGAGCTGTACGCCGCCCCCCACCCGGCCGTGCTCACGGCCCTCCGGGAGTCCGCCGACCGCCAGGAGCTGTGGCGGAAGCTGCCGACCGCGCTCCAGGGGTCCGCTGCGGGACGGGCCTCGACATGCTGACGAACCGGACCCGGTAACAGGGTGGCCGGCGGCCGTCAAGCCACGGGATGCAGGGGCGTGACGCGCGGCGCGGGGCGGGGCGTACTGGAGATGTCCGTTCCGCTCTCTCGCCGGAGGAGAACCACCATGACCCACACCGTTCGAACGCGACGCCTGGCCCTCTTCGCGGCCACGACCGCTTTGGCCGCCGGAGCCGTACTGGTGCCCACGACCTCGTTCGCCGCCGCCCCCGCCACCGCGCACGCGGTCGTGGCGGACCGGCACGAGGACCGGCCGGGCAAGGACCACCACGGCACGTGGAAGAAGGACGGCGCGTGGGGCAAGAAGCGTCCCGGCAAGGGCGGCTCCGACGGTGGGGCGCACACCCCGAAGAACCCGCAGTGGCAGTGCATCACCGCCCCGTGCGGACCTCCCGGGAGCCCGGGGAAGGGCTCGGACCACGGGCCGCACGTCCCGAAGGAACCGAAGTGGCAGTGCGTCAAAGCCCCCTGCGGCCCTCCCGACAGCACCGGGGGCGGCGGTCGGCCCCACCAGCACTGAACGGTGGCTCCGCTCCCCTCGGGGGCGGAGCCGCACCGTGCGCGGGAGGGGCTCAGCCCGCCTCGCGCACCTGGGCCGGGGTCGGCGCCGTACCGCCCAGGTGGGCCGGCAGCCACCAGGAGTCCTCGGTACCCCGCGGCTTCTCCGGGTAGGCGCGCTGGGCCGCGTCCAGCAGCTCCTGCACTCGCTCGCGCAGCCGGCGCGTGATCGCCCCGGCGTACTGGTCCGTGGGCGCCTCGATCGGCTCGCCCACGCGCATCGTCACGGGGATGTGGCTGCGCTTGAGGTTCTTCGGACGGCCCTTGGTCCACAGCCGCTGGGTGCCCCACAGCGCCACCGGGATCAGCGGGACGCCGGCCTCCTGCGCCATGCGGGCCGCACCCGACTTGAAGCTCTTCAGGGTGAAGGACTGGGAGATCGTCGCTTCGGGGAACACCCCGATGATCTCACCGGAGCGCAGCGACTCCAACGCGTGCTGGTACGCCGTCTCACCCTGCTTGCGGTCGACCGGGATGTGCTTCATCGCGCGCATCAGCGGGCCGGACACTTTGTGCCGGAACACCGACTCCTTCGCCATGAACCGCACCAGGCGCTTCTGCGGGCGCGCCGTCAGGCCGGCGAAGATGAAGTCGAGGTAGCCGATGTGGTTCGACACCAGGACCGCACCGCCCTTGCGGGGGATGTTCTCGGTGCCCTTCATGTCGATGCGGATGTCGAGCGCCCGGAACAGCCCGTGCGCGGCACCGATCACCGGAGGGTAGATGAACTCAGCCATGGGGAGACCCGCTTTCTGCCTGGGGAGGTGCTCCCGGCCGGAAGTTACGGAAGCGTAGGTACGCGACCCTTGGGGATGGTGCCCCAAACGCGGGCCGCTGGCCAGTCCAGACGCCCGTGCCCGGGGAGATTCTCGTCACGCCGGGAATGCCCGGGGCCCGCCGGGCGTCCATCCACGTACGAGCGTACGACGATCATGTACGTACACGAAGGCGGCAGCGGTGACGGGAGTGCGGGTGCTCGGGCGGGAACACGGACGGGACGACCGGTCCGGCGGTCGGGCCGGCAGTCGGGCCGACGGCGTGCCGGCGCTGCTGGGCGCCGCGGAACTGGGCGCGGAGCCGGGCCGGCGGGCCACCCTGGTGCAGTTCTCCAGCGCCTTCTGCCAGCCCTGCCGGGCCACGCGGCGGATCCTCGCCGAGGTGTCGGCCATGGTCGAGGGAGTCGCGCACATCGAGATCGACGCCGAGGAGCGCCTCGACCTGGTGCGGGCCCTGGGGATCGAGAAGACCCCGACCGTGCTCGTACTGGACGCCGCGGGCAGGATCGTGCGGCGGGCGGCCGGCATGCCGCGCAAGGCCGATGTGATCGCCGCGCTCGGCGCCGCGGTATGAAGGGACGGCGGGCGGTGCGGCCGGCGGAGGGCCCGCAACCGGGGGCCCGGGCGCGCCGGTGCGCGCGCCCGCACACCGCGTGACGCGCCTGACATCTGCCCGATCCCGCTTGACTGGGTCCACGGGAGATCGCCAGGCTGGCCGCATGCGGTATGAACTCCTGCTCCACGGACGGCCTCATGTGGACCTCGTCCGCCACGCGAGCGCGCGCTGTCAGGATCACTGAACGACCCGCCCGTGATCCCCACTGTGCCCGCGCGTCTGCGGCAGAAGGCAGAACCCTGATGAGTGCTCCGACGGTCCCGACGGTCCCGACGGCCGCTTCCCCCCTTTCCCGCGCCGGCCGTCCCGGCTCGCCCGACCTCCTGCGCTCCGTATTCCGGCAGCACGCCGCCGGAGTCGCCGTCATCACCTCCCAGGACGGCGGACGGCCGGTGGGTTTCACCGCCACCTCGCTGAACTCCGTCTCCGCCGACCCGCCGCTGCTCTCCTTCACGATCGGCACCGGTGCCTCCAGCTGGCCGGCGGTGCGCGACAGCGAGTACCTCGGCGTCCACATACTCGGCGAGCACCAGCGGGAGCTGGCGGGCCTGTTCGCACGGAGCGGAGCGGACCGTTTCGGGCCCGCCACCGGCTGGGCCGCCGGCCCGCACGGGGTTCCGGTGCTGGACGGCGTGCTGGCGTGGCTGGTCTGCCGGGTGGTGGCGAGGGTGCCCGCCGGTGAGCACCGTGTGATCATCGCTCAGGTGGTCGTGGGGGACCCCGCCGGAGAAGGCCGTCCCCTGCTGTACCACCAGGGGCGCTTCAACGCGCTGCGCGACTGAATCGTCCCTGTTGGGGCGGGTCGGGCGCGTTGGGCAGATCACAGTTCGCCGACCTTGCGACTTGGTGGGACCCACGGTGTACTGACGAGTAACATTCCCATCGGGGCGCGGGCCGCCCCGATCGGGATCCGCCCGACAAGGCGCCTATGCTGCCTGCATAAGGCGGTACACGAAAAGACGATGCGGTAGGAGAGCCGGCGTGAGCCTGAGGATCGTTGTCTGTGTGAAGTACGTGCCCGACGCCACTGGCGACCGGCAGTTCACCGAGGACTTGACCGTCAACCGTGACGACGTCGACGGCCTGCTGTCGGAGCTCGACGAGTACGCCGTCGAGCAGGCGCTGCAGATCGCCGACGAGGCCGACGATGCCGAGATCACCGTTCTGACGGTCGGTCCCGAGGACGCCAAGGACGCGCTGCGCAAGGCGCTGTCGATGGGCGCCGACAAGGCCATCCACGTCGAGGACGACGACCTCCACGGCACGGACGTCATGGGCACCTCGCTGGTGCTCGCCAAGGCCATCGAGAAGGCCGGTTACGACCTGGTCATCACGGGCATGGCGTCCACCGACGGCACCATGGGCGTCCTCCCGGCGATCCTGGCCGAGCGCCTGGGCGTCCCGCAGGTCACCCTGCTCTCCGAGGTCAAGGTCGAGGACGGCACCGTGACCGGCCGCCGCGACGGCGACACCGCGAGCGAGCAGCTGGAGGCCTCCCTCCCCGCGCTCGTCTCGGTGACGGACCAGTCGGGCGAGGCCCGCTACCCGTCCTTCAAGGGCATCATGGCCGCGAAGAAGAAGCCGGTCGAGTCCTGGGACCTGGAGGACCTGGAGATCGAGGCCGACGAGGTCGGTCTGGAAGGCTCCTGGACCGCGGTGGACTCCGCGGCGCAGCGCCCGGCGCGCACCGCCGGCACGATCGTCAAGGACGAGGGCGAGGGCGGCAAGCAGCTGGCCGAGTTCCTGGCCGGCCAGAAGTTCATCTAAGAGCTTCGGCCATCCCTCTCAACGCCCCCAGACACTTCGCAATAGCAGGAGAGCAGTCCCATGGCTGAAGTTCTCGTCTACGTCGACCACGTGGACGGCGCCGTCCGCAAGCCCACCCTCGAGCTGCTGACGCTGGCCCGCCGCATCGGCGAGCCCGTCGCCGTCGCCCTGGGTGCCGGTGCCGACGCCACCGCCGCGGTGCTCGCCGAGCACGGCGCGGTCAAGGTCCTCACCGCCGACGCCCCCGAGTTCGCCGAGTACCTCGTCGTACCGAAGGTGGACGCGCTGCAGGCCGCGTACGACTCCGTGTCCGCCGCAGGCTCCCTCGCCGCCGTGCTCGTCCCCTCCTCCGCCGAGGGCAAGGAGATCGCCGCGCGCCTGGCGGTCCGTATCGGCTCCGGCATCATCACCGACGCCGTCGACCTGGAGGCGGGTGACGAGGGTCCGGTCGCGACGCAGTCGGCCTTCGCCGCCTCGTTCACCACCAAGTCCCGCGTCTCCAAGGGCACCCCGGTCATCACCGTCAAGCCGAACTCGGCCCCGGTCGAGGCCGCTCCGGCCGCCGGCGCCGTCGAGGCGCTCGCCGTCACCTTCGGCGCCCTGGCCACCGGTACCAAGGTCACCGGCCGCACCCCGCGCGAGTCGACCGGCCGCCCCGAGCTGACCGAGGCCGCGATCGTGGTCTCCGGTGGCCGTGGCGTCAACGGTGCCGAGAACTTCGGCATCATCGAGGCCCTCGCGGACTCCCTCGGTGCGGCCGTCGGCGCCTCGCGTGCCGCCGTTGACGCCGGCTGGTACCCGCACACCAACCAGGTCGGCCAGACCGGCAAGTCGGTCTCCCCGCAGCTCTACATCGCCTCCGGCATCTCGGGCGCGATCCAGCACCGGGCCGGCATGCAGACCTCGAAGACCATCGTGGCCATCAACAAGGACGCCGAGGCCCCGATCTTCGACCTCGTCGACTACGGCGTGGTCGGCGACCTCTTCACGGTCGTCCCGCAGCTGACCGACGAGATCAAGGCGCGCAAGGGCTGACCGCCTGACCTGCGCTTCTTTTCGTAGCACCGCTTCTTCGGGGCCGTGTGGTGATTCTCACCGCGCGGCCCCGAGTCGTTTGTCCAGGACGGCCGAGGGACCATTGACGGAGCGGAACCGCGTGACTAAATTCTGCTATGCGGATCTAAGCTTCCGTGAAGCGGAAAAGAGGAGAGTGCACGATGGGTCAGCAGGAGAAGGTGGCGACGAGCCTCGCAGGCGCGGTCAGCGAGGGCATCAGCGCCTCCCTCGCGCCGGTGGACGCGGACCTCGCGCGCCACTACCCGGGCGACCCCGGCACCCGGCAGCCCATCCACACCGTCTACGTGCCGGGCGACGTCTTCGCCGCGGACACCATCCGCTCGTGGGGCGACCAGGCCCTGGCCGCGCTCGACGAGCACGCCCCGGACGCGGCCACCTTCGCCAAGGTCCTCGGCATCTCCGACGAACTGGCCGTACCGGTATACGACCGCGTCCGCGCCAAACTGCGGCGCGAGCCCATCGAGGACCTCCGCGTCGACTTCGAGGACGGCTTCGGCGTCCGCTCCGACGAGGAGGAGGACCAGGCCGCCGCCCGCGCCGCCCGCCTCGTCTCGGAAGCCTTCTCCAACGGCACGAACGCGCCGTACATGGGCATCCGCATGAAGTGCATGGAGTCCAATGTCCGCGACCGCGGCATCCGCACCACGGACGTCTTCCTCTCCGGCCTCCTGGAGCACGGCGGTCTGCCCGAGGGCCTCGTCCTCACGCTCCCCAAGGTCACGTACGCCGAGCAGGTCAGCGCCTTCGTCAAGCTGCTGGAGGCCTTCGAGGGCACCCGCGGCCTGCGCCCGGGCCGGATCGGCTTCGAGATCCAGATCGAGACCAGCCAGTCCATCCTGGCCTCCGACGGCACCGCCACCGTCGCCCGGATGATCGAGGCCTCCAAGGGCCGCGCCACCGGCCTGCACTACGGCACCTTCGACTACAGCGCCTGCGTCGGCGTGTCCGCCGCCTACCAGGCCAGCGACCACCCCGCCGCCGACCACGCGAAGGCGATCATGCAGGTCGCGGCCGCCGGCACCGGCGTACGCGTCTCCGACGGCTCCACCAACGTGCTGCCGATCGGCACCACCGAGAAGGTCCACGAGGGCTGGAAGCTCCACTACGGCCTCACCCGGCGCGCCCTGGCCCGCGCCTACTACCAGGGCTGGGACATGCACCCGGCGCACCTGCCCACCCGCTACGCGGCCGTCTTCACCTTCTACCGCGAGGGGCTGGAGGCGGCCGCCGCGCGCCTGAAGGCGTACGTGGCCAAGATCGAGGGTGACGTGATGGACGAGCCGGCGACCGCCAAGGCCCTGGCCGGATACCTGGTCCGCGGCCTCGACTGCGGAGCGGTGGGCGCCGACGAGGTCACCGCCCTGACCGGTCTGACCCGCGCCGAGCTCGACGCCTTCGCGATCCCCCGCCGCTCGGCGACCCTGACGGCGACCGCCTGACCCTGAACCCCATGGGCCCGGCCCCGTTCCACGGGGCCGGGCCGTCGGCGTGGGCGGGGGTCAGGGCGCCGGCGGGATCTCGCCCGAGCCGCGGGGGACGAGACGGGTGGGGAGTTCGGTGCGGGACGGGGGGAGCCCGGCTCCGGCCAGGCGCAGGAAGAGGCGGTCCGTGGCCACCCGGCCGAGCGCCGCCGGGTCCTGGGCGACCACCGTGACGCCCGGCCGCAGCAGGTCCGCCAGCTCGAAGTCGTCGAAGCCGACCAGGGCCACCGGGCGCTCCAGCGCGGCCAGGACCCGTACCACCGTGACCGTCACCCGGTTGTTCCCGGCGAAGACAGCGGTCACCGGCTCCGGGCCCGCGCCGAGCATCGACCTCGCCGCCGCCGCGACCCGGTCGGGGTCCGTCGAGCCGAGCGAGATCCAGGATTCGGCCACGGCGAGGCCCGCTTCCGCCATGGCCGCGCGGTAGCCGCGCAGGCGTTCCGTCGCCGTGTGGATGCGGGGGTGGTCCCCGATGAAACCGATCCGGCGGTGGCCGCCCGCGATCAGGTGGGCGACGCCGCCGCGGGCCCCGCCGAAGTTGTCCGACAGCACCACGTCGGCGTCGATCCCGCCGGCCGGCCGGTCCACGAACACCGTGGCCACGCCCGCCCGCATCTCCGGCTCCAGGTAACGGTGGTCGTTCCCGGCAGGGATCACGATCAGGCCGTCCACCCGGCGGGCGCACAGCGCGAGCGCCAACTCCCGCTCCCGCTCCGGGTCCTCGGCGCTGGAGCCGTTGATGAGCAGTGCCCCGTGCGCGCGGGCCACCTCCTCCACGGCCCGGTTCAGCGGACCGTAGAAGGGGTCGGCGAGGTCCTCCAGGACGAGGCCGACGGTGGCGGTACGGCCCTTGCGCAGCACGCGCGCGCTGTCGTTGCGGCGGAAGCCCAAGGCCTCGATGGCCTCCAGGACCCGCTTCTCCGTCTCGGGGGTGACACCCGGCTCGCCGTTGACCACCCGGGACACCGTCTTGAGGCCGACGGCCGCCTGGGCCGCCACGTCCTTCATGGTCGGCCGGTTGCCGTAGCGGGGGTCGGACGTGCGGCGGTTGTGGGGCACGGTCGTGAATCCTCCCTGGTACTCGGGCGAGCGTGCGGGCTCGTGACCTTGAGGATAAGCACTCGGCCGATAGTGAGGTTTTCGTGGCAGGGTGGGGCGGGCAAGCCACTGGGGGCTCCGGACGAGCCATGGGGAGAGGGGTAGACGTGATTGTCTGGATCAACGGCACGTTCAGCGCCGGGAAGACCAGCACGGCCCGTGAACTGAACGCAATCCTCCCGGACAGCACCCTGTTCGACCCGGAGTTCATCGGCGACGCCCTGCGGGTGCTGCTGCCGCCCAAACGGCTGGCGGAGGTCACCGACTACCAGGACCTGCCGAGTTGGCGGCGGCTGGTCGTGGACACGGCCGCCGCGATGCTCGCGGAAGTGGGCGGTGTGCTCGTCGTCCCGATGACGCTGCTGCGCCAGGACTACCGGGACGAGATCTTCGGCGGGCTGGCGGCGCGGCGCATTCCCGTGAGGCACGTGCTGCTCGCTCCTGAGGAAACGATCCTTCGGGAGCGGATCGCGACCCGCACCGAGCCCGGCGAGCCCGCGGACGTGGACCTGCGGGTCCGGCAGTGGGCCTACGACCACATCCCGGCCTACCAGCAGGCCCTCGGCTGGCTCACCGGCGACGCGCACGTCATCGACAACGGGGCCCTGACCGTGCGGGAGACCGCCGAGCGGATCGCCGAAGCCGTCCGCTCGGAGACCGCCCGGGTCTGCGACATCGTGCAGACCCCTGAGCCCACGCGGGAGACGGTGGCGGCCGGGGTGCTGCTCTTCGACGAGCAGGACCGGGTGCTGCTGGTGGATCCCACGTACAAGGCGGGCTGGGAGTTCCCGGGAGGCGTCGTCGAAGCCGGCGAGGCACCCGCGTGCGCCGGCGTACGAGAGGTCGCGGAGGAACTGGGCCTCGTACTGGACCGGACGCCCGGGCTCCTCGTGGTCGACTGGGAACGCCCGCAGCCCCCCGGCTTCGGAGGGCTGCGCCTGCTCTTCGACGGGGGCCGCCTCACGGAAGAGGCGGCCGCCCGCCTCCGGCTGCCCGGCCCCGAACTGCGGGCCTGGCGCTTCGTGACGGAGGCCGAGGCCGCGGAACTGCTGCCGCAGCACCGCTGCGAACGCCTGCGCTGGGCCCTGCGCGCCCGGGAACGAGGCCGCCCCCTCTACCTGGAGGCGGGCGTCCCCACCGGCTGAGGGCCCGCTTCCCGGGGGCGGTGTGCCTCCGGGGCACCTTGTGCCGACTCGTGGCGGCGTCGACTCGTGACGGCGTACCGCTTCGGCTCACGCGCCCGCCCGTCCTCACGCCGGGGTCTCGGCGGCGGCCTCGGCCAGGGCGGAGGCGGTGTCCGCCGTGAGGGGATCGCCGTGGCCGAAGCAGGCGACCGACGGTTCGAGGCCGGCCAGCCGCCGGAAGGACCCGACCGCCCGGACGCGGTCGACGTGAAGGCACCCGGCATCAGCGGGCCGACGGCGGCGACGCAGCCCCCCGTGAACAGCACACCGTGGCGGGGCAGGTGGATACCGATGCTGCCGTCGGTGTGGCCCGCCGCAGGCACGACGTACGCCCCGTCCCCGAAGCCCAGCGCGTCCCCGTCCTCCAGGTCGCGGTTCCACCGGGGTGGGCGGGGCCTCGGGAACGGCCAGGCCGCGCGCGTACAGCGGGATCTCCCAGTCCAGGAGCACCGGTTCGGGAACGGGCCGCTCGCCGCGGATCACGGGCGCGTCCAGCCGGTGCGCCAGCACCCGGGCCCCCCAGCGTGCGGCGAGTTCACCCGCGCGCCCACGTGGTCACGGTGGCAGTGCGTGAGCACGACCCGCTCCAGCCGCTCGGGGAGCAGCCCGAGGGAACGTGTCACCCCTTCGATCGCCGCGGCGGATTCGGCACGGCCCGCGTCGATGAGGGCGAGCGCTCCGCCGTCCTGCCAGAGAAACGCCTGGCCGATGGGGAAGCGGAGCATGTGGAGCCGGTTCGGGAGCATTCGCCAAGATCCATACGGTGAACGTACGGACGGCCCGCCGCCCGGGCGCGCGACTTCACCGTGAGTGGAGTTCGCCCAGGGCACACCGCGCCCTGGGCGAACGAAAGCGGCGGGTACCGCGGCGGCGGGTACCCGTCGGGCCGGATCAGGCGCGCTTGGACTCCGCGTAGTTGACGAGGAACAGCGCCTCGGCCACTGACAGGCGCTCCAGCTCCTCCGGCGACACGCTCTCGTTGACCGCGTGGATCTGCGCCTCGGGCTCGCTCAGCCCGATCAGAAGCATCTCCGCCCGCGGGTACAGCGACGTCAGCGTGTTGCACAGCGGGATCGACCCGCCCATGCCGCTGATCTGCATCTTCTGGCCGGGGTAGGCGGCCTCCAGGGCCGAGCGCATCGACGCGTACGCCGGGCTGTCGGTGTCCGCCTGGAACGGCTGGCCCTGGCCGACCACCTCCAATTCGAGACGCGCCTTCCACGGCGTGTGCGCCTCCAGGTGGGCCTGGAGCAGCTTGACGGCTTCCGCGGTGTCCGCGCCCGGCGGCACGCGCAGGCTGATCAGCGCGCCGGCGCTCGCGTGCACGGACGGCGTCGCGCCGACGACCGGCGGGCAGTCGATGCCGAGCACGGTGACGGCCGGGCGGGCCCACAGGCGGTCGGCGATGGTGCCCTCGCCGATCAGCTCGACGCCCTCCAGCACCTTCGCGTCGGTGCGGAAGTCCGACTCCGGGTACTGCAGGCCCTCCCACACCCCGTCCGAGGCGAGCCCGTCGACGGTCGTGGAACCGTCCGCGGCGCGCAGCGAGTCGAGCACGCGGATCAGCGCGGCCAGCGCGTCGGGCGCGGCACCGCCGAACATGCCCGAGTGCAGGTTGCCGCCCAGCGTGTCGATCTTCACCTTGAGCAGGCACATGCCGCGCAGGGTGGCGGTCACCGTCGGCAGGCCGAGACGGAAGTTGCCCGCGTCGCCGATGACGATGGTGTCGGCGGTCAGCAGCTCCGGGTGCGCCTCCGCGTACTGCTGGAGGCCGCCCGTGCCCTGCTCCTCCGAGCCCTCGACGATCACCTTCACGCTCACCGGCACACCGCCGTTGGCCTTCAGGGCGCGCAGCGCCAGCAGGTGCATGATGAACCCGCCCTTGCAGTCGGCCGCGCCGCGCCCGTACCAGCGGCCGTCGCGCTCGGTCAGTTCGAAGGCCGGGGAGATCCAGGCGTCGTCGTCCAGCGGCGGCTGCACGTCGTAGTGCGCGTACAGCAGTACGGTCGGCGCGCCCTCGGGGCCGGGCAGGAAGCCGTACACGGACTGCGTGTCGTCGGGGGTGTCGAGCAGCGCCACGTCCTGGAAGCCCTCGACGCGCAGGGCATCGGCCACCCAGTTCGCCGCGGCCTCGCTCTCGCTGCGCGGGAACTGCGCCCAGTCCGCCACCGACTGGAAGGCCACCAGCTCGGTCAGCTCCTGCTTGGCGCGGGGCATCAGCGAGGCGATGGTCTCGGCGATCGGATTCTGGGACATGGGCACGCTCCTTTTGGGTGCGACGTTGTATCCGTGTACGCCGCCCGCGCATGCGCGGGCCGGGCGTATGCCGGGTGCGGCGGAAGGACGGTCCGATCTTCGCACAGCAGGGTGGGGCGGCGTCTCGCCGTAGGATTTCCCCGGCATCGGAGCAACCGGGTGATCAGGAGCAGCAACACATCGTGAGCAGCGACGACGACGTACGCGACGCAGGTGCGGATGCAGGCGAAGGCGCGGGGTTCGACGCCGCGGCCGGAGCGGACGCAGGCATGGGCCCGGGCGCGGGCCCGGCCGGGCAGGGGGCGGGCGACGAGGGGGCCGGGGGAGCCGGCGAGGTGTGGGACGTGGTCGTGGTCGGAGCCGGACCGGCCGGATCCTCGGCCGCGCACGCGGCGGCCACGGCGGGACGGCGCGTCCTGCTGCTGGAGAAGGCCGAACTGCCCCGGTACAAGACGTGTGGCGGCGGCATCATCGGGCCCTCGCGCGACGCCCTCCCGCCGGGCTTCGTCCTGCCCCTCAAGGACCGCATCCACGCGGTCACCTTCTCCATGGACGGCAGGCTGAGCCGTACCCGCCGCTCGAAGCACATGCTGTTCGGGCTCATCAACCGCCCCGAGTTCGACGCCGGCCTGGTCGCGGAGGCGGAGAAGGCGGGCGCCACCGTCCGCACGGGCACGGCGGTGGCCCGCGTGGAGCAGCACGGGGCGGCCGTGCCCGACCGGCGCACCGTCGCGGTGGTGCTGGCCGACGGGGAGACCGTCCTGGCGCGCGCGGTGGTCGGCGCGGACGGCAGCGCGAGCCGGATCGGCGCGCACGTGGGCGTCGAGATGGACCAGGTGGACCTCGGCCTGGAGGCGGAGATCCCCGTCCCCGTGACGGTGGCGGAGGACTGGAAGGGGCGGGTGCTGATCGACTGGGGGCCGCTGCCCGGCAGTTACGGCTGGGTCTTCCCCAAGGGCGACACCCTCACGGTCGGGGTGATCTCGGCCAAGGGCGAGGGGGCCGCGACCAAGCGGTACCTGGACGACTTCATCGCCCGGCTCGGACTCTCCGGCTTCGAACCGGCCGTCTCCTCCGGGCACCTCACGCGGTGCCGCAAGCCCGACTCGCCGCTCTCGCGCGGCCGGGTCCTGGTCGCGGGCGACGCGGCCGGACTGCTGGAGCCGTGGACCCGCGAGGGCATCTCCTTCGCGCTGCGCTCGGGGCGGCTCGCGGGGGAGTGGGCGGTGAAGATCGCCGAGGCGCAGGACGCGGTGGACGCGCGCCGCCAGGCCCTCAACTACGCCTTCGCTGTGAAGGCCGGGCTGGGCGTGGAGATGGGCGTCGGCAAGCGGATGCTGACCGTCTTCGAGGCCAGGCCGGGGCTGCTGCACGCGGCGATCACCGGGTTCCGTCCGGCGTGGCGGGCCTTCGCCCGCATCACGCGGGGCGCGACGACCCTGGCCGACATGGTGCGCACGTACCCGCTGGCGCGCAGGGCACTGCACGCGCTGGACGCCCGGCAGGCGGCGGCGGCCCGGAACGGCGACCGGGCGTAGGTCCGGTCGGCAGGGTCACGCCCGGCCCGCGGCGCCCGGCACCGCGCCGCCTCGCCGCGGCAGGGTCACGCCCGGCCTGCGGCGCCCCGGCACCGCCGCCTCGCTGCATCGTCGGGCGCTCGCGTGCGTCTCGTACTCGGGTGCCCGGTCCGCCGTGCCGTTTTTCCCTTCGGCCCTGAGAGCCTGAGAACCGGGGAAGGCCCATGGCGGCGAAGGCCGCGGGCCGGACCGGGGAGCCGAGCTCGACCGCCCGGACAGACCCCCGAGGCGGGCCGGCCGGGCGGGGCCTCGGCGCCTGCGCGCGCAGCGCCGCCGGTGGCCGGGGCGGTGGTGACCGCGCTGACGCCCGACCCCCTGTCAGGCGGTGTAGCCGGTGGCGGCGAGGGGGCGCCGGGGGCGCGGGCCGGACGGGAGGTCCGCAGCCAGGGGGCGCCGCGCGGCGAACGCCGCGGGGCCCACGGGGCGGGGGAACTGCGCTGTCCGGAGCTGCCCTGCGGCTGGCTGCCCCGCGCGGCAGCCAGCCGCGGACACGTGCCCCGCTTTCGTGGCGCACCCGCTTGCGGGCACGGCGGCAGCCGCACCTGCGCCCCGGCCGGCCCCGCGTCTGCGGAGCGGCCCGCGCGGGGTCACCTCGACGCCGGGACGATCCGGAAGACGGGGTGGTCGCCGGCGATGGCCTGGATCTCCGCGTCCGAGGCCTTCGCGTCGACGCCCCGGAAGAACTGGTTGACCTCCCAGCCCCACTTCTCCAGGTAGGTGCGCAGGATCGCGGCCTTCTCGACCGGGTCGGTGACCTCGACGACGGTGAACGCGCGCACCTTCCGCCCCACGCGCAGCTCGCCGCCGCCCGCCACCCGCATGTTGCGGACCCACTGGGAGTGGCCGCGGGCCGAGACGAGGTACTCCGCGCCCTCGTACGTGTGCGGATTGACCGGGATGCGCTGCATCTGGCCGGACGTGCGGCCGCGCACAGAGAGCTCCGCGCTGCCGGCCAGGCTGATGCCGAAGCGGGCCAGCTTTCCGAAGAACGAGTTGAAGCGGGTGACGAGCGGGCCGGCTTGGACGTAATACGGGGTGGGGGCGTTCACGAGGACCTCCGGGCCGTCATCTGCATTGGGAGAGCAGTGCTCTCGCTTGAGAACAGTGTGCATCGGAGCGGTGCACCAAAGCAAGAGCAGTGCTCTTGAAAAGGATCGGGGATCCACTTTCCGGGCAGTGCTCCGCCCGCGTGGCAGACTGGCCCGCATGAACACCGTGCGAGGGGCCAGGGAACGGGCCCGCATTGAGGTCACCGCCGCCATCAAGGACGAGGCCCGCCGCCGGCTCGCCGCCGAGGGCGCCGCCAAACTCTCCCTGCGCGCCGTCGCCCGGGAGCTGGGCATGGTCTCCTCGGCCCTCTACCGCTACTTCCCGAGCCGCGACGAGCTGCTGACCGCGCTCATCATCGATGCCTACGACAGCCTCGGCGCCGCCGCCGAGCAGGCCGACGCCCGCGCCCTCGCCGCCGGCGCCCCGCCCCGCGACCGCTGGATCGCCGTCTGCGAGGCCGTCCGCACGTGGGCGCTGGAGCACCCGCACGAATACGCCCTCGTCTACGGCTCCCCGGTCCCCGGCTACAGCGCCCCCGCCGACACCGTCGGCCCCGCCTCCCGGGTCGGCAACGTCCTCATCGGCATCGCCCGCGGCGCGTACGAGGGGCGCGGCCTCGCCCTCCCGCCGCTCCCGCCCGCCCTGGGCCCCGAGGCCGGCCGGATGGCCGCCGAGTTCGCCGAGGGCCTGCCGCCTGCGGTCGTCGCAGCCCTCGTCGCCGCCTGGGCGCAGCTCGCCGGGCTCGTTTCCTTCGAACTGTTCGGCCAGTTCAAGGGGGTCGTCGAGGAGCGCTCCGCCTTCTTCACCCACGCCGCGGGGCAACTGGCGCACGGGGTCGGACTGCCCGCCGTATGACAGAAGGGCGGGGGAGGGGGGCGTCCCCGGGGGAATTCACGTGATGGGGCGATGGTTCGCTCTGCTGTTCCTCCGGCCAATACAAGAGGTTCAGCCTTGAACGACGGGCCGTCCGTCTAGTGTTCCTCGGGTCCCCCAGCCCCGCCTCCATCGGAGGAAACGTTTCATGCCTCGCGCCGAGAAGGCCTTGTACGCGGTCCTGGCGACCGTCCTACTGGCCGCGCCGGCGCCGTCCGCCGCCCCGCAGCAGCGCGAAGCGTCCACCGGGTCCGCTCCTGCCGCCGCCCCGGCGCCCGCCCCGCCCCCCACCCCCCGGATGCCCGGCGTACGGGGTCTGGAGATCGGCGTCCCCGCCTACGTGATGGCGGACGACCGGATGCTGACCGACCTCACGAAGACCGGCCCGGCGCCCTCTGTGGTCGTGCTGAACCCGGGCAACGGCGACGCCCCCTTCGACACCCCCTGGCGGGCCCGCGCCGACGCGCTTCGCGCCCGCACGACCTCCACCGGCGAGCGCACCAAGGTGCTCGGCTACGTGCACACCGACCACGGCAACCGCGACATCGCCGCCGTCAGGGCATCCGTCGACAACTACCTCAAGACCCCCGACGGCCGCCTCCACGTCGACGGCATCTTCTTCGACGTCGTCAGCCGCGACTGCGGCCCCGCCAACGCCACCCGCGACCACTACGCCGAGCTGCGCCGCTACGTCCAGGACACCATGAACGCAGCCGACCCCGCCGTCCCCGACCTCGTCGTCAACAACCCCGGCACCGCCATAGCCGACTGCTACCTGGAGCCCGGCCGCCGGACCGCGGACGTCTTCGTCACCTACGAGGACACCTACGCCGCGTACACCGGCGCCGGCTGGCTCGGCGGCAACGTCTTCGACCACGACTCCGGCTACCGCCCCGGCACCGAACTCGACCCGAGCGGCACGGCCTTCTGGCACCTGGTCCACGACGTCCCCGGCGACGAGGCGATGCACGCCACCCTCCGCACCGCCTTCGGCCGGGGCGCGGGCTACGCGTACGCCACGGACACGGTCATGCCCAACCCGTGGAACACGGGCCCGACGTGGAAGTACACCTCCCAGACCGCCTACGCGGCCACGCTCGGCCAGGACGTGTCCTGAGCCTCGTACGACCGTTGCCGTGCCGGTGTCGGGTGCGTCTGCCCCAAGGGCTGTTCGGCGCTGCCGGGTGCGGAGAACTCGGCGGGCGAGGTGACGCCGGCCGTGACCCGGGCGAAGGCGTCCACGGCCGGTCCGCTCCGGGAGACCGCGGCGAGCAGCCGGCCCAGTCCCGACGGCGGATCCGGCGCGGCCGGCCCGGCGGTGAACTCGTCCATCGCCATGACCTGTTCGTCCCCGGCCGCCTGGTACTCCTTCAGGGCCGTGTCGAAGCTCCGCCGGCCGGTGAAGGTCTCGTCGGGCGCCCGTACGCACAACTCCGCGTCCCGGAAGGCGTTTTTGGACCGCGACTGCGGAGCCGGGTTCCTACCCCCGTTCTCCCAGCCCCGCCCCCGTCTCGCGGCCGGTCCTCTGATTGCATGACCCCATGAACGCCATGGCCACGAGCCTCATCGCCGTGCTCGGTACGCTGCTGGGCTCGGTGGTGACCCATGCGTTCCAGCAGCGCGCCGCGCGGCGTACGGAGCAGAACGCCCTGGAGGCGCAGCGGCGTCAGGAACGGCTCGACGCCTACGGCGCGTACGCGGGCCTGCTCGTGGAGTTCCGCCAGGCCATGCTGCACCACTGGTTCTGCGTGCACCAGGGTCGCGACGGTGAGGACGAAGCCGCCCTGCGCAGGCGGTCGTTCGAGACGCGCGCCAACACGCAGCAGGCACTCTTCCGGCTCCAGCTGATCACCGACGACCCCGATCTCGGCGCCGCAGCGGTCGAGGCCTTCACCGCGGTCGGTGCCATCGACCGCGCGCCGGACCTCGCCGCACTCGTCACCCGGCGGGATACGACCCGCGAGCTGATCGACACCTTCGTGACGACCGCCCGCCGCTGCGTCTAGGCCGCGAGTCGGTATCGGCGTCGGTCATGCGGCCAGCACCCCAGCCGCGACGATCACCCGCGCGGGCCTTTCGCGGAGCGGGTACGCCCGGTCCGGGTCAGCGGTAGTCGTCCGGGTGGCCCTGCATCCAGGTGTTGATCTTGTCGCGGGTGCCGATCAACAGGCTCTGGTGCTCCTTCAGGTTCTTGAAGCCACGGTCCCCGCCCAGCTCCGCGTCGAGCTTCGCGACCAGCGCGATCGGTTCCGGGAAGTGCCCGGGCCCCTTCGGATCCGCCTTCATCGCCGCGTCCAGGCCGTGGAGTTCGTCGTAGACCCGGCCGAGGAAGTAGGCGCATTCGGCGGGGGTGCACGAACCGTCCAGCGTCGCCTGGAGCCCCGCGAAGGCGTCCCGGACCTTCTCCGGCGCGGCGCCGGGCTGGGCCGGGGAGGACGGCCCGCGGGATGCCGAGGGCCCGCCCGGGCCCGCCTCCGACGGCCCCGGCAGCGAGGACGCGGACGGCGTGGAGGGAGCCGAAGGAGCGGAGGACGCGGACGCGGACGCGGAGGACGCCGAGGACGCGGCGGCCGGCGTGGCCGGACCCGAATCGCAGGAGACCGCGAACCCCGCCAGAACCACCGCGGCCACCGCCGCGCCGCGCACCGTGGAACCGAACATCTGCCACCCCCGTGATCGTTGAGGAGGCGACCATAACCGCTGGTCCGCGCAGGTATCCGGCCGGGGGTGGGTGGCGGGCGTCGGCGGCGGCGCCCCACGACGTCCGACGGCGCCCGCCCCCACCCGAAGAGTCAGATTCCGGCCGTCTCCCTCCACAGCGCCGCCAGCGACAGATCGCCGGTCACCCCGGGGCCAGCCAGCGGCTGCCGGTTCCACAGCGCCGCGTAGAGCCAGGCCGCCTCACCGGTCACCTCGCAGTCGACCGCGTCGCCCAAGTCGCCCAGGACCGTGTGCGGCGGCGCAGGCGACAGGTGCACGGTCCACACCGCACCCGTGTCGGCGGCCCGGATCCGCATCGTCCGCGGCTCCGTGGTCCGCACCCGGCTGCGCGGGCGCGCGTGGAAGCCGGTGAGGAGCTCGTCCACCCCGTCCTCCGCGAACTCCGCCGCCACCGGCGAGAAGACGACGCCCAGCGCCGTCTCCGCGTCCATCCGGTGCACGGTGGTCTCGTGGGCCTGCCGCCGGGCCCAGAACGCGACCGCCGACGGCGGGGCCGTCGGGAGGAAGGTCCAGCACTGCACGTCGTCCGGCGCCTCCGTCAGCGTCCGCACCAGCTCCGCGTGGCCCTCCCGGAACCACGTCAGGAGCTCGCCGCCGACCAGTTCCGGCGCCTCCGGGAAGCCCGTCGGCTCCAGCCGCCCCTCCGCGACGTAGGCGGCGGCCCAGCGGTGCACCGACCCGGTGTGCCGCAGCAGGTCGGTGACGTGCCAGCCCGGGCAGGACGGGACGAAGGCGTCCGTACCGGCTCGTTCTGCCACGTCGGCGAGCAGTTCGCCCTCCCGGGCGAGGGTCTTCACGTACTCGGTGATCTCCATACCGGGAGTCTTGCAGCCCCGGCGG
This sequence comes from Streptomyces sp. NPDC023541, assembly GCF_055559995.1. NCBI lineage: Bacteria > Bacillati > Actinomycetota > Actinomycetes > Kitasatosporales > Streptomycetaceae > Streptomyces > Streptomyces sp. NPDC023541. Next base: position 43,375 of record NZ_JBVHJO010000012.1, on the reverse strand, counting down.
CGACAATGGAGGGATGGACGGGGAACTCTTCCCGCGCGAGCGGACCCTGATCGCCCCCGGGGCGGTGCACGTGCCCGACTGGCTCGGGGAGCGCCGGCAGGCCGAGTTGCTGGAGGCCTGCCGCGAGTGGGCCCGCCCGCCGGCCGGCCTGCGCACCGTACGCACCCCGGGCGGCGGGGTGATGACCGCCCGGCAGGTGTGCCTGGGCCTGCACTGGTACCCGTACGGCTACGCCCGCACCGCGGTCGACGGGGACGGGGAGCCGGTCAAGCCGATGCCGGACTGGCTCGCCGAGCTGGGCCGGGAAGCGGTCGCCGCCGCCTACGGGGTGCCGCCGGAGCCCGGCGCGGCCGCTTACGACATCGCACTGATCAACTTCTACGACGGGGACTCCCGCATGGGCATGCACCGCGACGCGGAGGAGAAGTCCCCGGCGCCGGTGGTCTCGCTCAGCCTCGGCGACAGCTGCCTCTTCCGCTTCGGGAACACCGTCTCGCGCGGACGCCCCTACCGGGACGTCGAGCTGCGCAGCGGGGACCTCTTCGTCTTCGGCGGCCCCAGCCGGCAGGCGTACCACGGGGTGCCGAAGGTGCTGCCGGGCACCGGTCCGCGGGCGCTCGGGCTGACCGGGCGGCTCAACATCACACTCAGGGTCGGCGGGCTGGGCCGGGGAGTGTCGTCGACGCGGCGCCGGCCGCCGGAGGACCCCCCCGGCCGGACGAGACCTTGACGACACGAAGCGGTCGTGTCGTGTGGATCAGGGCGGATGAGGACGCCGCGAGCCCGGCATGATCCACTGGACGCGGCCTGGAGCGGGACGGCGTCCGGCGCCCTCCGATCATGCGAGGATCGATGCCATGAACGGCAACGGGGCCCCACCGCGGATGGGGGATGCGACCACGGCACCGGTCTCGAGCACCGGCACGCGGACCAAACTGGAACGCGGCCGCGGCGCGCTCGGGCCGGCGCTGGAGCTCGTCCACACCGGCCGCGCGCCGACCCGTGCGGTGCTGACGGCCGAGCTGGGGGTCACCCGTGCCACCGCCGGGGCCGTCGCGGCCGAGCTGGAGGCGCTCGGACTGATCCGGGTCGACTCCCGCCCCGGCGCCTCGGGCGGCACCGGAGGCACCGGCGGGGCCCAGGGCCGCCCCTCGCACCGCCTCTCGGTGGCCGAGGACGGGCCGGTGGCGCTCGCGGCCCAGGTGCACTCGGACGGCTTCCGGGCCGCCCTCGTAGGGCTCGGCGGCCGGATCGTGGCCACCGCCCCCGGCAAGGTCACCGTCTCAGCGGACCCGGCACAGGTGCTCGGCGCGGTCGTGCGGGCGGGTGCGGAGCTGCTCGCGGACAGCGGCCGCCGCTGCGTCGGCGCCGGCCTCGCGGTCCCCTCGGCGGTCGCCGAGCCGGACGGCACGGCCCTGAACCCGCTGCACCTGGCCTGGCCTGCGGGCTCTCCCGTAAGGGACATCTTCGCGGAGTGCGTGAAGGCCGCCGGCATCGACGGACCGGCCCTGACCGGGAACGACGTCAACCTCGCGGCGCTCGCCGAGCACCGGCACGGCGCGGGCCGCAGCGCGCAGCACCTGCTGTGCGTCGCCACGGGGCACCGCGGGGTCGGCGGGGCCCTGGTGCTGGACGGCCGTCTGCACAGCGGCAGTTCCGGCCTGGCCCTGGAGGTCGGCCACCTCACCGTGAACCCCGAGGGGCGGGCCTGCCACTGCGGCGGCCGCGGCTGCCTGGACGTGGAGGCGGACCCGCTGGCCTTCCTCACCGCGGCGGGCCGCAGCCCCGGCCCCGAGGTGTCGCTGCTCCAGCAGGCCCGTGACCTGCTGCGCGAGGAGCCCGAGGAGCCGGCGGTAAGGGCGGCCACGGAAGAGCTGATCGACCGGCTCGGCCTGGGCCTGGCGGGCCTGGTCAACATCCTGAACCCGGACCGGATCATCCTGGGCGGTCTGCACCGGGAACTGCTCCACGCCGACCCGGAGCGGCTCCGGGCGGTCGTCGCGGACCGCAGCCTGTGGGGCCGCAGCGGAGGCGTGCCCATCCTTCCGTGCACCCTGGACCACAACAGCCTGGTCGGTGCGGCGGAACTGGCCTGGCAACCGGTGCTCGACGACCCGCTGGGCGCCCTCGCCTAGGGAGTGCCGTCAAAGTCCCGCCTGGCCGGCGCTACTTTGACGACCCTCCCTAGGGCACGGCCTTCGCATCTTGCCGGGCCCGCGCTGCCCGGCAAGGCTGAGGCAGGGCACGCGGCCCGGGGTCAGCCGGGGCGGACGGCGACCGGGGAGGGCAGGGGCAGCGCCGCCGGGACGGTGGCCGGGTCGACGGCCACCACCACCGTGCGCGCGGGTTCCCGCGCGGGCCTGGCCACGATCGAGACCGGGAGCATCGGCGTCACCGGCGCGGGCGCAGCCGTCAGGGAGAACCAGACCACCTTGCCAGGCCCGTCGGGCCGTTCACGCACCCCCCAGGCCTCGCTGAGCGCCTCCACGAGGGCGAGCCCGCGACCGCAGGTCTCCAGCGGCCCGGCCGGCGCCGGGCGCAGCACCGGAAGCCGCGGATCGCTGTCGATGACCGAGACCGTCAGCCGCCCGAGCCGGAGCTCGATCTCGACGACGCAGGTCTTGTCCGGCTGTGCATGGCGGTGGACGTTGCTCAGCAGCTCCGTCACCCCGAGCGCGGCCCGGTCAATGAGCGGATCGAGCTGCCAGTGGCGCAGTTGGGCCGAGACGATTCTGCGGATTTGGCCGATCCGCGACGGCAAGGCCTGCAGTTCGACGACGCAGTGCCTGCGGGAATGACTGATCACGGCTGCGACTCCCCGACATGAGTGTTACGGGTGCTGCACCCTCGGTAATGCTCCACCAGGGTCACCCACGGTGCCGCGCTGTGCAACCGAACGCGATCGAAAGCGATCCGCATAGATACCCAAAGTGACTGTTTGTGCAGGTGAGAGAGGTACATTGCGAAAGGAGGGGCGAAGTAGACCCATGAAGGAGCGCGGCGCATGAGCACTACCGGCACCACCGGCACCAGCGGCACCGGAACGACCACCGGAACGACCACCGGTACGACCGCCACGACCATCGACGTCGACCGCAGCGACGCGGACTACCGCGCCTGGCTGAAAGAGGCCGTGCGCAAGGTCCAGGCCGACGCGAACCGCTCCGCGGACACCCACCTGCTGAAGTTCCCCCTCCCCGACGCCTGGGGCATCGACCTCTACCTCAAGGACGAGTCCACGCACCCGACGGGCTCCCTCAAGCACCGCCTCGCCCGCTCGCTGTTCCTCTACGCCCTCTGCAACGGCTGGGTCCGGCCGGGCCGCCCCGTCATCGAGGCCTCGTCCGGCTCGACCGCGGTCTCCGAGGCGTACTTCGCCAAGCTGATCGGTGTCCCGTTCATCGCCGTCATGCCGCGCACGACCAGCCCGGAGAAGTGCCGCCTCATCGAATTCCACGGCGGCGCATGCCACTTCGTGGACGACCCGATGAAGATGTACGAGGAGTCGGCGCAACTCGCCGCCCGCACCGGCGGGCACTACATGGACCAGTTCACGTACGCGGAGCGCGCCACGGACTGGCGCGGCAACAACAACATCGCCGAATCGATGTACCAGCAGCTCAAGCTGGAACGTTTCCCCGAGCCCGCCTGGATCGTGGCGACCGCCGGCACCGGTGGCACCTCGGCCACCATCGCGCGGTACGTGCACTACATGCAGCACGACACCCGCATCTGCGTCCCGGACCCGGAGAACTCCTGCTTCTTCGAGGGCTGGACCCGCAACGACCCCGACGCGAGCAGCGATTGCGGCTCGCGCATCGAGGGCATCGGCCGCCCGCGCATGGAGCCGAGCTTCGTGCCCGGCGCCATCGACCGGATGATGAAGGTCCCGGACGCGGCGAGCGTCGCCGCCTGCCGCGCCCTGGAGACCGCCATAGGGCGCAAGGCGGGCGGCTCGACCGGCACCGGCCTGTGGAGCGCCCTGAAGATCGTCTCGGAGATGGTGGCGGAGGGCCGCACCGGCAGCGTCGTCACCCTGCTGTGCGACCCGGGCGACCGCTACCTGGACAAGTACTACTCCGACGAGTGGGTGGCGGCGCAGGGCCTCGACATCGCCCCCTACACGAAGACCCTCGACACACTGCTGACGACCGGCGTCTGGCGCGAACCGACCGCCTGAGCCGGCCGGTCGTCCGTCAGGCGCGGCCCCATTCCCACATGCTGCGCACGACCGGTTCCAGTGCGCGGCCCCGACCGGTCAGGACGTAGCGGACCCGGGGAGGCCACCCGGGAGTGCGGTGGCGTTCGACGACGCCCGCCCGGGTCAACTGGGCCAGCCGGTCCGAGAGGACCTTGTCGGACAGGGCGGGCAGGGCCGCGGACAGCTCGGAGTAGGTGGCCTGGCCGCGGCGGAGGAACTCCCGCAGGACCAGCGGTGTCCACCGGCCGCCCAGCGCGGTGAGGGTGATGTCGACCGGGCAGTGCGGTTCGGGGGCCGGCGGGACGAGCGCGCCGTCCGGGCAGTCCGCCAGCGGACCGTCCGGGGCACCCGCCGCCGCGTGTCCAACCGTTTGGTGAGTCACGAAAGCCCGTCCTAACGTCCGTTGCGAACAGCCCGCCCGCATACCTCCAGGGGGTCTTTGTGCGCATCCATCATCTCAACTGCGGTTCGCTCCGGACGATCGCACCGCTCGGCACGACACCCACGGCAGGAGCCGGACGCCGCGAACTGGCCGCCGTCTGCCACTGCCTGCTCATCGAGACGGACGCGGACGGCCCCGTCCTGGTCGACACCGGCCTCGGCACCGCGGACCTGCGAGAGCCCCACCGGACGCTGGGCGCGGACTGGGTGGCGCACGCCCAGCCCGTGCCGGACCCGGCGCAGAGCGCGCTGCGCCGGCTCGTCCGCCTCGGGTACGCACCACAGGACGTGCGGCACATCGTCCTCACCCACCTGCACCGGGACCACACGGGAGGGCTGGCGGACTTCCCGCACGCGCGGGTCCACGTGCACCCCGACGAGTACCGGGCCGTCACCGACCCCTCGGCCGCGCACCACCGGCACAGCCTCGACGGCTTCATGCCGGCGCACCGGGCGCACGGCCCGCTGCTGGCACCGGCGAGCACCGACGGGCAGGAGACGTGGTTCGGCTTCCCCGGCGTCGCACGGCCGCAGGGGCTCGGGTGCGAGCTCCTGCTGGTGCCGCTGCCCGGCCACTCCGCCGGCCACGCGGGCGTCGCGGTGCGCGACGACGACGGCCGGTGGCTGCTGCACGCGGGCGACGCGTACATGTATCACGGCGAGCTCGAGGACACCCCGCCCCTCGACCACCCGGTCTTCGATCCGGTCCAGCAGGGAGCCCAGACCGACGCCACGGCACGCACCGCGACCCGCGACCGCTTGCGCGACCTCGTCCGCGACCACGGGGACGAGGTCACCGTCTTCAGCGCGCACGACCCGTGGGAGTACGCCCGCCTCACCGCTCCCACCGCTCCCGCCACTGCCACCGCTCCCGCCACTGCCACCGCATCCACCACGCTCAGCGGTGGGGGCCGCTGACGCCCGTGAGGCGGGCGTCCAGGGTGCGGACCGCCGTGCGGAAGGAGTGGCCCAGGCCCGGGCGGGCGACGGTCAGGGCCAGACGGAACGCGGCCGGGCCGTCCGCGGCGAACGTCCAGCGGACGTGCGTCCCCGAGCCGGCCGGGGTCAGCCTCCACTCCTCCAGCAGGGCCCGGACGCCCGGCGCGTTGGTCGTGTCGACCCGGTACGCGTAACGCCGTTCGGGGTCCGCGGCCATGATCGTCTCCTGCATGTGCACCCCGCCCAGCAGCTTGACCTCGCGGCCCGCACCGCCGTACGTCGGTCGGGCCAGTGTCACGGCCCTGAACCAGCGCGGCCAGCCCTCCACTTCATCGGCGAGCGCCCGATACACGTCCTCGGGCGGCGCCGACGCCTCTGCGGCGAACACCAGCCGGACGGGCGCGTCGTCGATGAAGTCCAGCCCCACCGGGCGGAGTCGGCGAGCCATGGCGGTACCTCCTGAGGTGATGTTCCGGCGGACGTGCCGCGCCACCATAGCCGTGCGCCCCCGAGAAGTCCGCTGTGACCGCTGTGATCTCCCCACGGCTTCCGCGTCGGAACTCCCACGGCCGAGGCTCCCCTTCCGTCCCCGAGCCGCCCGCCGATTCCCCCGGACGGGGCCTGGGCAGCGCCCCCGCCGCGCGGGATCCTGGAGCAGCGCCGATCCCCCCCGCGAGCGGAGGCCTCCGTGCCCGACCGCCCCTCCACCGATTCTCCCCTCGCCCTCGAACTCATGGTCCACGGAGTCGCCGGAGCCTCTCCCGCCGAGCTGCTCGGCGACCCGCGCACCGTGCGCGTCACCGGTGACTCCACCGCAGCCGTGTTCCGCCGCATCGACGACGCCGACGCCGAAGCCCACCCCGAGCGGTACGCGGGCCTGCCCGTCCCCGAGGCCTACTGCTGGTCCCGGCTCACCTCGGGCAACGGCGCCCGCGCCCTGTGGCTTCTGCTCCTGCCCTTCATGGTGGCCAACCTCGCCCACTGGGCCCGGCCGGCCGCCCCCACCGGGCCCGGCGCCGACCCCGCGCCGCGCGCGGTGCGTACGTACGGGGTCCTCGTACGCATCCTCGCGCTCAGCCTGACCGTCCTGCTGATCGCCGCCGCCTGCGAGGTCGCGCTCGACCTCGCCGTCTGGCAGTGCGCGGGTTCCGCGACCTGCACCGCCACCGGCTCCCGCCTCGGATTCCTCGCCCCCGAAGGCGGCGGCTGGTGGTCCCAGCCCGGACGCCGCCTCGCCCTCGGCGCGCTGGTCCCCACCGCGCTGACCGGGCTGCTCTGGTTCCTGTCGAACCGCACCTGGAGCGCCTACGAATCCCAGCCGCCGCCCGCCGGCTCCGCCGACCCGGACACCGCCTCCGACACCGCACCCGCGCTCGGCCGTCCCGGATTCTGGTACGGGCGCCGCATCGTGGCCCGGCTGCGAGCCGCACACACCGCGGCCGGCCTGCTCACCGTCGCGGTGGCCGTCTCCGCGCCCACCGCCGCCCACGACCGCCGGACCACGGCCGCCCCCGCCCTCGAAACCTTCGGCTGGATCACCCAGGCCCTCCTCGCCGTCGGGGCCGTCACCGTCGCCTGGGTCGTCTGCCGGCGCGGCCGCAGCGAGGACCGCCCCGACCACCGCCTCGACCGGGCCGCGGTCAGCCTGCTGCCCGGAGCCGCCCTCGCCCTGCTCGCCGCCGTCCTCCTGCACGCCTGCTGGTCGCGACCGGGCTGGACCTCCACCGGACGCCTCCCCGGGGACTTCGCCTTCGGGGTGCTCATGCTCGGGCAGGGCCTCTGCGTACTGGCCCTCGCCGCCGTCGCCCGGTACCTGTACCGCAGGGCCCCCGATCCCGCGTCCGCCCTGCGCGGCCTCGGCGGCCCCGCCGTCGCCATGCTCGGCTGCGCCCTCGGCGGGGTCATGTCCGGCGGGGTCGCCCAGCGCGTCGCCGACTGGCTGGACGGCGCAGCCACCCCCGGCATGGCGGGCGCACCGCTGCCCGGGCCGCCCGTCCTGCTGTCCTGGCAGGCCGCCGTACTGCCGCCGCTGCTCCTCGTACTGGCCCTGCTCGCCGCCTGGTTCGCGGTGCGTGCGGCCCGGGCCCGGCGCGGCCTCGCGGCGGCCGTCGCGGCCGAATACCCGGGAGAGATCCCCGATACGGCGCGCAGCCGCCGTATCGCCGGGGCGCGGACGGCCGCCGCGCTCACCGACTCCGCGCCCTGGTTCGTCGCGGCCGTCTCCGGCATCACCCTGGTGCTCGGGGCCGGCGCACTCGCCGGAGCCTGGCTCAGCGGGCAGGTCCCGGGCGAGGCCGCCCGCGGCGGCCCGCCGCTCCTGGAGAGCGCCGCCCGCGCCGCCCAGGACGCCGGTTCCTGGCTGATCGGCCTCGGCATCGCCCTCTTCGCCGCCTGGGGCCGCCGCGCCTACCGGGACCCGGCAGCCCGGCGGACCATAGGGATCCTCTGGGACGTCGGCACCTTCTGGCCGCGCGCCGCCCACCCCTTCGCCCCGCCCTGCTATGCCGAGCGCGCCGTCCCCGACCTGACCTGGCGGATGGCCGGCTGGACCGGCCGCACCGGCGGCCGACTGGTGATCTCCGGCCACTCGCAGGGCAGCGTGCTCGCCGCGGCCGCCGTCTGGCAGCTGCCGCCGCCCGTCCGCCGCCGCGTCGCGCTGCTCACCTACGGATCCCCCCTCGCCCGCCTCTACGGCCGCTGGTTCCCCGCCTACTTCGGTCCCGGACCGCTCACCGCCCTGCACCGCGACGTCGACTGCTGGCGCAACCTCTGGCGGGCCACCGACCCCATCGGCGGCCCCGCGCTCCCCGGCCCCGCCTCACCGGAGGTGGACCGCGGCCCGCTCGCCGACCCCCTCGCCTACGGGCGCAGCGCCCGCCACCCGCTGCCCGCGCCGATCCTCGGCCACGCCGACTACCAGGCGGACCCCGCCTTCGCAGCCGAACGCGCCGCTCTCCTCGCCCGGCTGGAGACGGCGGCCCGGGCCGAGGTACCCGCTCAGCGCCCCGGCGTCAGCAAGGAGCCGGCAGCGTCGGCAGATCCGCCGGGAACAGCAGGGTGAGCTCGTCCGTGCTCGGCTCCGACAGCTGGGCCACCCGCCCCGCGTGCCGCTCCACCATCGACTCGAAGGTCTGGCGCGCGGTGCGGCCGTTGCCGAAGGCGGGCCCCTTGGGCAGCTCCGTGAAGTACGTCAGCAGGGCCTCGGCGGTGCCCTCCCCGAGGCGGTACTCGTGCTCCTCCGCCTGCTGTTCCACGATCCGCAGCAGTTCCCCCGGCCCGTAGTCGCCGAAGGCGATCGTCCGGGAGAACCGCGAGGCCACACCCGGGTTGACGGTCAGGAAGCGGTCCATCTCCGCCGTGTAGCCGGCGACGATCACCACCACCGCGTCCCGGTGGTCCTCCATCAGCTTCACCAGCGTGTCGATCGCCTCGCGCCCGAAGTCCCGGCCCGAGTCCTCCGGAGCCAGCGCGTACGCCTCGTCGATGAACAGCACCCCGCCGCGCGCCCGCTCGAAGGCCTCCTGCGTGCGGATCGCCGTGGAGCCGATGTGCTCGCCCACCAGGTCCACGCGCGACACCTCGACCAGGTGCCCCCGCTCCAGCACGCCGAGGGAGGCGAGGATCTCGCCGTACAGCCGGGCGACCGTGGTCTTCCCGGTGCCGGGGGAGCCGGTGAAGACCAGGTGCCGGCGCACCGAGGCGGCCTTGAGGCCAGCCTGCTGCCGCCGACGGCCCACCTCGATCATGTCGGTGAGGGCACGCACCTCGCGTTTGACGCTGTCCAGGCCCACCAGCGCGTCGAGATGCCCCAGCACCGCTCCGGGCGCCCGCGCGCCCGCCGCGGCCCCGGCCGGCTCCGGATGCGCGGGCCGCGGGACGGAGCCGGCCGGGGCCGCCGGAGACGGCTGCGCCACGGGGCTCCGCGCCGCGGTGACCGTACGCACCCCGCTCTGCGCCCCGGCGAAGCCGCCGCCGGGCGCCGACTGGGCCGCGGCCGCGGCCGCCGACGCCGACCGCGGGCCCGACCCGTCGCCGGTGCACTCCTCGGCGACGGGCCCGTCCTCCGCGAACTCGTAGCCGCCGCGCGCGCAGCGCTCCGTGTGGCAGCGCGTCAGCGTGGTGCGGCAGCCGTCGAGGACGTGGAAGCCGAAACCGGAACTGTCCGTCACCCGGCAGGCCTTGAAAGTGCCGCGGCCGCCCGCCGACACGTAGAAACCCGCCTCGGCGGGTGAGGTGACCGTACAGCGTTCGAGGGTCGGGTCGGCGCCCTTGGTGACGATCACACCGGTCTGCACGGCGTCGACGGTGCAGCCCGCGAGGGTGCCGCCGCTGCCGTGGTCGCGGAACCAGGCCCCGGTGGCCGCTTCGCGGATGCGGCAGTCGTCGAGCTGCGCCGAGGCGCCGTCGCTGACCGAGACCGCGGTGTTGCGGACCTGGGACAGGTCGCTGTCGGTGACCTCGACGCTCGACCCGCGGTCCAGGACGAAGAGCGCGTCCGGCACGTCGTGGACCCGGCAGGAGTCCAGGGAGGCGGTGGCCCCGTCGCTGACCCACACCGCCGGATAGTCGCCGGTGCTGTCGTGGATCTCGCAGGACTCGGCGTCGACCCGGGTGCCCGGGTCCCACACCGACAGGCCGTTGCGCCCGAACCGGCGTACCGACGTGCGGCTGAGAGTGAGCACCGAACGCGACCGGAGGTCGACGGCGTTCTCCGGGATGTCGTGGATGTCGCACCCGGCCAGGGTGAGGACGGCGTCGGTGTCGAGCGTGACCCCGTCGGCCGAGGTGCGGTGCACGGCGCAGTCGGTGAGGCGGGCGGCGGCGCGCGCGGCGATCTGCACCCCGGCGCCCCTGACCTCGTACACCTCGCAGCCCAGGGCTTCCAGGCCCGAGCCCTCGCCGGTGACGGAGATGCCCGCGCCGGTGGAGTGGTGGATGCGGCACCGCTCCAGGCGCGGCCGGCCGCCGCCGCGGACCGAGAACCCGGTCTGACCCGAGGCGACGACCTCGCACTCCTCGAAAACCCCGCCGCCGCCGTCCAGTACGGCGATTCCGATGCCGGCCGGGTTCTCCACGGTGCAGCGGCGCACCAGGGGCCGGGCCCCGGGGCCGCGCACCTCGATGCCGGCCGCCGAGTGGGTGCTCACGCGCAGGTCGGTCAGCTCGGGGGAGCCGTCCTCCACCAGCAGCGCCGGGGCCGCCCGGTCCTGGCCCTCCAGGTACAGGTCGTGCACCACGGCCGAGGCGCGCAGGGTCAGCGCGACCCCGTCGAGCGGCGCGATCCGCACCGAACCCGACCCGTCCTCGGGCCCGCGCAGGGTGACGGCGTGGTGCAGTACCAGGTTCTCCCGGTAGGTGCCCGGGGCGATGGACAGCACGTCCCCGTCGCCCGCGGCGGCGAGCGCGGCGGTCAGCGTCGGATATTCACCGGAGCGGCGCCGCCACCGCGAAGAGCCGCCGTGCGTCACCTGGACCGTGCCCTGAACCATGGTGCTGTCGTGCCCCCACCCTCGTGCTCGCGCTGCCGATGCGGCCGGAGCCGCTGATGTCCGAGGCCACTCGGGTGGCTGCTGCCACGGGAGAGACCGGTCCGGCCGCTCCACCGTAGCGCGCGCCGGGCCGATGGGCCGCCAGGTCAGCCACCGGCGCCCGCCCGGCCCCAGTCCGGTCCGGCGGCCGCCCACGCCCGGTCCAGACGTAAGTACCGACGGTGCATGAGCCGACGTACGACCAGGCGGCGGACGGTCACGGCCAATGCGGCCACTCCGGCAGCGGCGGCCAGACCCGCCGTCCCCGCGTGGAAGGAGGCGGCCGACGGGTCCAGCGGCTGCCCCACCAGCCGGCCCCGGTCGTCGGTCCATATGCGGAACCGGTCGCCGGGGAGCGGTGGTTCCTCCGCGGCCGGCACCGTGCCCTCGTGGCTGCTGCCGTCGGGCGCGGTCCACGAGGCCACGATCTGCGTACGCCGAGGCGCCGTCCGCTGCGCCGACGGGTCGGCGGACACCGCCTCGTCCGCGGTCGGGGCGGGCCGGACCACCACGGCCGGGACGAGATGACGCTCCTGCCGCTGCTCGTACGCGGCCTGTTGAAGCGTGCCGTCCACGCGCAGGCCCGCGACCCAGCCGACGGCCGGCGCCACCACCACGACGCACACCAGCGCCGCGAACGCCACCCACGCCTCGAAGAGATCGGTCGGCCGGCGCAGCGGATTGCGCCGCCAGCGCCACACACCCATTGCCGTCCGCACGGTCCGGCTCCCCCTGCCAGGGGGCGTCTTGCCGGTCATGCCGGGCTCGCGGCGCCCGGCACCGCGCCTCGCCGCGTCGTTCTCACTGGACGACGCTCCGCGTCGCCTCCCCCGTCCGCCTTGCGATGCTTCCCCTCGGCCCTGCGGGCCCGGGGAGGCCCCATGGCGCCATGCGCCGCTCCCTGATCCGGCCTGATCGACAAGACACCCCCTAGCGCCAGTCTCCGTCTGTCTGCGCGCCCACGCCTTCCGCATGCCCCGGGGGACGCGTTCCGGGACGCACGAGACATGTGCCACCCGATTCCGGAACCGGTCGTCCGGTGTCACGGCCCGTGCGGGTACCCACCTGTTCTGACTGATCCAACGGCCTGGTCACGCCGGTTGGTTCCAGCTCGGGGGCGGAGCCCCTCGAAGGTGTCATTCCTGTGGTCCGGTCGCCACCCGGACGCGGCCCGTCATGCGAGGATGCGGACCTCGTCGCCGACGTGCAGGGTGCCCGGCCGCAGCGGCACCAGCAGCCGCCCGAAGGCAAGCGACTTGCCGATCCGCCGGTGCCTGGCCAGCGTCTTCAGCGGTTCCCTGCCCCGCTCCGCCGTTCGCTGGTCGGTCGTGGTGACGACGCACCGGCCGCATTCGCGCGCGCCGCGGAAGAGGGCGTCGCCGATCGCGAGGCGCTGCCAGTGGTCCTCCGCCCAGGCCTCGGCCCCCGAGACCACGACGTTCGGGCGGAAACGGTTCATGGGCAGCGGGCCCTCCTCGGGATGGTCCCCCGCCGCGATCAGAGAGTTGAGGGCGTCCAGTGAGGCGAGCGTGGTGAGCAGCAGCGGATAGCCGTCGGCCAGGCTCACCGTCTCGCCCGGCAGGGCGTAGTCAGGGTCTACGGGACGGCGTACGGCCGGGTCGTCCAAATGCACCAGCCGGACCGGAACCCCGAGGAACGCGCTGAACCAGTCGGCCGCGGCCCTCGCCGCGACCACGGTCTCGACCTTCTTCCCGAACCGCGACACCGGCTCCAGCGGACCGGGCCCCGGCACCTCCACGACCAGCTCCGCCATGTCCGGAGCGGTCACCGCGATCCCTTCGCCGCCCACCGGGCGCGCGGACGCCAAGGCCAGCCGGGGATGGCGGCGTTGGGTGACGACCGTCCCCTCGGGGTCGATCAGGGCCCACCGCCGGTCCCCGGACAGCCCCCAGGGCTCCACCGCCACCTCGTCGGGAGCGGTCCCCGCTACCGATTTGACGGGGTGGACGTGGAGCGCCTGAACGTGCAACTTCGACATGGGGGCATACTGCCAGCCCGCTCCGCCGTCCCGGCGCGCGTGAGGGGCCCGGTCAGTAGCCGCGCCCCTGGTAGGGGCGGCCGTACGGATCCTCGTACGAGGCGCCCGCGACCGGAGCCGGCACCTGCATGGGGCGCGGCGCGGCCGGACGCATCGCCTCGTAGCCGGTGGCCATGGCCGCCGGGCGCGGCTGCTGCGGCTGGGGCTGCGGCATGTACCCGGCGCGGGCGGCCACCGGCTGCTGCTGCGGAATGTAGGGCGCGGGCGCGTTCTGCAGCGGCATCGGCTGCGGAGCGACCTGCTGCTGGTACGGGTACCCGTACGCCGGTGCCTGCTGCTGAGGGGCGGCAGGGGGGAGTGCGGGCAGGGCCGACGGGAGGGCCGGCAGGTACCCACCGCTCGAATAACCCGCGCTCGGGGACTCGTAGGCGGCCGGGACGCGGATCGGAGCGATCTGCGGAGTGCCGCGTTCGGCGACGAGGGAGTCGTAGATGGGGGTGTCCGGGAAGGAGGGCGCGGAGTAGTAACCGCCGCCATAAGTGGAGCGGGGGGAGGTCATGAGACATAAGTTAAGCCCACGAATTCACCGGGTCCATAGCAAGGTGCCGTCAACACCGCGCTGACCTGCATATTCGCAGGTCAGAGCCACGCCTTTCACTTGGCGTTCACGTGCACGATTTCGTCACTTCCATCCCACCTTGCTCCAACTCGTACCTACCGGTTGTGCGTTGCACCGACTTTCTGCTGACACAGCGTCACAACGCGGTGACCTCGGATGACGCGGGTCCGGACAGGGGTCCGCCGTTTCAGGCATCGCTCGGACTGGCATAGGTGCGGCCCTTCCACGATGCCCCGCGTCCGCGGTAGTGCTGAACGGCCGAGTCGACGGTCATCAGGAGGTACAGCAGCGCCGTGAGCGGAAGCAGCGGGGCGAGCGCGGCGGGCTGGCGGTAGTAGCGGATCATCGGCAGGTAGGTGCCGGCCATCAGCAGCCAGGCGAGGCCCCCGGCCCACGCCGCGGAGGTCCGTCCGGTGGCGAGGCCCGCCAGGAGGGCGGCCGGGGGCACCAGGTAGACGAGCGCCAGCCCGGCGACCGTCCCGGCGAGCAGCAGGGGCTGGTGGCGCAGTTGCGCGTAGGCGCTGCGCGAGACCATCCGCCACAGGTCCGCGAGCGCGGGATAGGGGCGCACGCTGTCCACCCGCTCCGCGAGCCCCAGCCAGATCCGGCCGCCGGAGTCCTGCACCGCCCGGGCCAGGGAGACGTCGTCGATGACGGCCTGGCGGATGCCGTCGGGCACGTCCGCCCGTACGGCGGCCGCGGTGCGCAGCAGGACGCAGCCGCCCGCGGCCGCGGCGGTGCGGGCGCCGGGACGGTTGATCCGGCGGAAGGGGTAGAGCTGGGCGAAGAAGTAGACGAAGGCCGGGACCACGAGGCGTTCCCACAGGCCGACCACGCGCAGGCGGGCCATCTGCGAGACGAGGTCGAGGTCGGCGGAGGTCGCGGCGCAGACCAGTTCGCGCAGACTGTCGGGTTCGTGCGCGATGTCGGCATCGGTGAGCAGCAGGAAGTCGGGCTCGGTGGCGTGCGCGGTGCGGGCCAGCGAGATGCCGTGGCGCAGCGCCCACAGCTTGCCCGTCCAGCCGGGGGCGGGCTCGCCGGGGGAGACGACGGTGAGCGGAAGGCCCGGCTGTCCGGCGGCGATCCGGAGCGCGAGACCGCCGGTGCCGTCCGTGCTGCCGTCGTCGACGAGGATGATTTCGGCCTCCCCGGGATAGTCCTGGGCGATGAGCGAGGGCAGGCTGAGCGGCAGCACCCCGGCCTCGTCCCGGGCGGGCACGACGATCGCGACGGACGGCCAGCGGGCGGGGGCGGTGCGCGGCGGGAGGCGGACGTCGGTGCGCCAGAACATGCCCTGGGCGAGGGTGAGCCAGAGCCATGCGGCGAGGGAGGCGTAGGACGCGGCGGTGGCGACGGCGGCGCCGGTGAGGAGGCCCATGGCGGCAGTGTGCCGGGCCGGCGGGGGCCTGTCGCGCATCCGGCCGTTCCGGTGCGGCGCCCCTGGCGGGGCAGGCGGATGCGGCGTCGCGGTGGCCCCGCGGCGGTCCGGGCGGGCGCGGCGGCGTGCGGGGGCCGGGGCTGCGGGCGGGCAGGTGGTGCCCGGCTGCTCCGGTGCGGGCCGGGTGCGGTGGTCCGCTGCGGTGCGCCCTGCGGGCGGTGCGCCCGGCGGGCGGCGCGCGGGGGCGGGATCCGGCCGGAGCCGGGTCGGGCCGGACCCGGTGTCGACTAAAGTGGCCGGGTGAAGATCGCGCTCATGGACTCCGGAATCGGCCTCCTCGCGGCGGCCGCGGCGGTGCGGCGGCTGCGGCCGGACGCGGATCTCGTCCTGTCCTCCGACCCGGACGGAATGCCCTGGGGTCCGCGGACCCCCGAAGACCTCACCGGTCGGGCCCTCGCAGTGGCCCGGGCCGCCGCCGCGCACCGCCCCGACGCGCTCATCGTGGCCTGCAACACCGCCACCGTGCACGCCCTGGACGCCGTGCGGGCGGAACTGGAGCCGGACATCCCGGTCATCGGAACCGTACCCGCGATCAAGCCCGCCGCGGCGGCCGGCGGCCGGGTGGCCATCTGGGCCACCCCCGCCACCACCGGCAGCCCCTACCAGCGCGGGCTGATCCGCGACTTCGCCACCGGTGCCCGCGTCACGGAGGTGCCCTGCCCCGGACTGGCCGACGCCGTGGAGGCGGCCGACGAAGCGGCGGTGACCGCGGCCGTCGCCGCGGCGGCCGCGCTGACCCCGGCCGACGTCACCGACGTGGTGCTCGGATGCACCCACTACGAGCTGACCGAGAGCCCCATCCGCGCCGCCCTCGCCGTGCGGACCGGGGGAGCGGGGCTGGTCTACTACGGTTCCGCCGAGCCCGTCGCCACCCAGGCGCTGCGCCGTATCGGCGCCGTCGCCGAGCCCGGCCTGCCCCGCACGGGCGGCCTGACCGTCCTGCACAGCGGCCGCGAAGCGCTGCTGCCCGCCGCGGCGTTCGCGTACGCCGAGGGACGGCTCCTGGCGGGCCAGGGCGCGCCCGTCGGCTGACGCTGCCGGGGCGTTGCCCGAACCGCCGCGCGCACTGCGGCCGCGGTTGCCGGCCGTCGGGCCCGGTCGCCCCTGCGTCCCCCGCATACCCGCTGCGCCCTTGTGCGGCGTCCGACGTGGCGGATCCAAGGGCCCGGAGTCCAGGCCGTCGGCCAACGAGACGAACCGTCTTGCGCAACGTCCGGATGCGGGTTACGTTTTCAGCACAACAAGACGAGACGTCTCGTCTCGACGTCACCGGAAGGAACCGCCCTTGCGCGCTCCACTCGCCTCCACCCAGATCGTCCTGTCCGAGGTCACCAAGGCCTATGACACCCGCGTCGTCCTGGACCGGGTCAGCTGCACGGTCCGGCCCGGCGAGCGGGTCGGCGTCGTCGGCGACAACGGCTCCGGCAAGTCCACCCTCCTCCGGCTCCTCGCCGGACGGGAACGCCCCGACCACGGTGAGGTCACCGTCACCGCCACCGGCGGCACCGGACACCTCGCGCAGACCCTCGACCTCCCCCCGGACGCCCGCGTGGGCGAGGCCGTCGACCTCGCCCTCGCCGACCTCCTCGCCCTCGAACGCCGCATCCGCACCGCCGAATCCCTCCTGCACCGGGCCGGCCCCGACGAACTCACCGCCTACGCGGACCTCCTCGCCGCCCACGAGGCGCGCGGCGGCCGCGACGCCCGGCGACGGGTCGCGACCACCCTGCGCCGCCTCGGCGAACGCGCCGACATGGACCCCGACCGCCGGCTCGGCACCCTCTCCGGCGGGCAGCGCTCCCGGCTCGCCCTCGCGGCCGCCCTGGCCGCCGAGCCGGAACTGCTGCTGCTCGACGAGCCGACCAACGACCTCGACGACGAGGCCGTCGCCTGGCTGGAAGAGCACCTGCGCGCACGCCGCGGCACCCTCGTGGCCGTCACCCACGACCGGCTCTTCCTCGACCGGGTCACGACCGCCGTCCTGGAGGTCGACGCGGACCGCAGGACGGTACGCCGGTTCGGCAACGGCTACACCGGGTTCCTGGCCGGCCGCGCCGCCGAACGGGCTCGTCGCGAGCGGGAGTACGAGGAGTGGCGCGAGGAGGTGCGCAGTGCCGAACGGCTCGCCGAGACCAACATCGGGCGGTTCGCCGCGATCCCGCGCAAGCTGCCCCGCGGCTTCAGCGGCGCCGGCGCCTTCCGCGCCCGGTCGCGCACCCACGGCGCCGCGAGCCGTATCCGCACCGCCCGCGAACGCCTGCACCGGCTGACCGGGAACCCGGTCCCGCCGCCCCCGCGGCCGCTCACCTTCACGGGGCGGTTCACCGAAGGCGCCGCCGGAGCCGTCGAACTGGCGGGCGCGGCGCTGCCCGGACGGCTCGAACCGCTCTCGCTGGAACTCGCGCCGGGAGAACGCCTCCTGGTCACCGGACCCAACGGAACGGGAAAATCAACCCTGTTGCACCTCCTCGCCGGTGAACTGGAGTCGGCGCAGGGCCTCGTACGCACACCCGAGCGGGTGGGGCTGCTGCGGCAGGACGACCCGTGGGCGGGCGAACACCGCTCGGCCGTCGAGCTGTTCGGCCGCGAGTACGCCGACCGGTACGTCGCCGCGCTCGGCCTGCTGGCCCCCGCCGACCTGACCCGGCCGGTGCGCACCCTCTCGGCCGGCCAGCGCCGGAAGCTGGAGCTGTCCCGGCTGGTGGCCCGCCCCCTCGACCTGCTCCTGCTGGACGAACCGACGAACCACCTGGCCCCGGCCCTCGTGGAGGAACTGGAGGCGGCCCTGGCCCACTTCGGCGGGACCCTCGTGGTGGTCACGCACGACCGGCGGCTGCGCGCCGGCTTCCGCGGCCGCCGCTTGGAACTTCAGGGGGAGCCGGCCGCCACGAGCCGCTGAGCCAGCGTCCGCAGGTCGTCCGCGTACAGGACCCGCTCGCCGAACCCGGGCAGTGGTACGTGCAACCGCGCCGCCCAGTGCGCGGGAACCGCCCCCTGCCCGTACCGCGCGCCGGCCAGCGCACCCGTCACCGCGGCCACCGTGTCCGTGTCCCCGCCGAGATCCACGGCGGCGCGTACGGCCTCCGCGAACCCGGCGGTGGTCCGCAGCGCCCACACCGCCGAGCCCAGGCAGGGCCACACCGCCCCGTTGAACTCGGTGGCCAGGCGCGGGTGCCAGTCGGGGGCGAGCACCCGGGCGTACCGTTCGCGGTGGTCCGGGTGCACGTGGTCGAGCGTGGCCGGCAGGGCCGCGAGGGGATCGGCGCCGTCCAGGGCGACGCGGACGAGTTCGTGCAGGATCGCGGTCCCCTCCCAGGCGGCCCGGTCGCCGTGGGTCAGCGCCGCGATCCGCCGCGCGGCGTCCATGGTCGCCTCCCGTCCGGCGGCGGAGAAGTACACGGCCGAGCCGGAGGCCCGCATCAGGGAACCGTTGCCGGCCGCCCGGGCGTTGATCTGGAAGTGCAGGGCCGCTGCGAGGTCCCAGGGCTCGCCGTTGGTGAGCACGTCCTCCGTCTGCAGCCCGATGTCCTTCGGGTGCCCGGCCGCCCACCGCTGGAACCGGCCGAAGACGTCGGGGAGTTCGAGGCCGCCCCGTTCCAGGAGCGACTCGGCGACCAGGACGGCCATCTGGGTGTCGTCCGTCGCCTCGCCCGGGTCCCAGCCGCCGCCCCCGCACATCTCCTCGCCCCGCTTGCTCAACTGCCCCGCCGGCCCGAACTCGTACGGGGCGCCGAGTGCGTCACCGGCGGCGGACCCGAGCACGGCTCCCACGGCCCGGTCCAGCCGGGTGGGCGCGATCACCGGTCCTCCTCGGGGCGTACGGCGGCCAGCAGTCCGCGGGCGAAGCGGTCCAGGTCGTCCAGACCGGCGGCGGCCAGGGTGGCCGGGGCGCCGGTCAGCAGATGGGGAACGGCGCCGTGCAGGGCGAGGGTCAGGGCCCCGGCCCGTTCGGCCCCGGCCGGCAGCCCGGCCGTGCGCAGCAGGTTCGCGTGCGCTGCGAAGTCCGCCGCGGCGATCGGGTCCAGCAGTGCGGCCAGCCACGGCCTGCGCGTCCCCTCGGTCTGGAGTTCCAGATAGGCGAGCACGCGGGGCCGCCCGGGCCCCGCCACGTCCCGCAGCAGCCCGGCGAGCATCACCGCGAGCCCGTCCGCGTCGGCCGGCCCCGGCCCGTCCCCCGCCAGGGACGCGGCCAGCGCCCGGTACTGCTCCAGGCAGCGTTCCGCCACCGCCCGCAGCAGCGCGTCGCGCGTGGGGAAGTAGTTCTTCGCCGTGCCCGTCGGCACGTCGGCTGCCGCGTCGACGGCCCGGTGGGTCAGCCCGCGCCCGCCCGACTCCGCCAGTACGGCGACGGCCGCGTCCCGCAGCCGGTCCCTCCGGTCCTGATTCACGTTGCCAGCATAACCACAGCCGTGGTACCACAGGTGTAGTACCACGGCTGTGGTGGTCATGGCCGTGGGGGACGGAGGGGGAGCCATGAGCGGCGGGACCGGGGACGGAACCAGTACCTTGAGCGGCCGCGGGGCGGGAACGGCCGTGGTGGTCGGCGCCGGGGTCGGCGGGCTCGCGACCGCCATCGGCCTGCGCCGCGCCGGCTGGACGGTGACCGTCCTGGAACGGCGGGCCGCGCTCGAACGCTACGGAACCGCCTTCGGCATCCACCCGACCGCGCAGACCGCGCTCGACCGCCTCGGCCTCGGCGACGCGCTGCGGGTGCGCACCGTGCCGTACCGGAACGCCCGCATCCGACGCCCCGACGGCAAGGTCCTCGCCGCCCTCCCGCTGGAGCGGATCGAACGCAGGTGGGGCCGCCCCGAACTGCTCATGTCCCGGCCCCACCTGATCGACGCCCTGCTGGCCGAGCTCGACCGCCTCGGCGGCACGCGGATCGAGTACGCGCGGCCCCTGACCGACCCGGGCGCACTCGTCGCCGACCTGGTCGTGGGCGCGGACGGCATCAACAGCGCGGTGCGGACGGCGTACTTCGGCACCCGCAGTAGCCCCCGCCCGATCGGCACGGTCGCCTGGATCGGCATCGCCGGATTCGAGACCGGCCTGTACGGCGAGACCTGGGGCGAGGGCCGCTTCTTCGGCATGACCCCCGTCGAGCCCGGCCGCACCAACTGGTACGCCACGGTGCCCGCGGCCACCAGCGCACGAGAGTTGCGGGAGGCCTTCACCGGCTGGCACGACCCGATCCCGCGCGTGCTGGCCGAGACCGATCCGGAGACCTGGGTCCGGTACGAGATGCGCCACCTGTACCCCGCGCTCCGCGCCTTCGTCGCCGACAACCGGGTCGCCCTCGTCGGCGACGCCGCCCACGCCATGACGCCCAACCTCGGCCAGGGCGCCTGCACCGCCCTGCTCGACGCCGAGGCCCTGACCCGCGCCGTCGCCGCCGCCGGGCCGGACGGGCTGCCCGGCGCCCTGGACGCGTACGACGCCGAGCGCCGCCGCAGCGCCCAGCGCGTCGCCTTCGGCTCCCGTACCCTGCACCGGTTCATGACCGCCCGCCGCCCGGCCCTGCGCGACGCCCTCCTGCGCATGCTCCCCGGCTGACGCCCCGCCCGGCGTTCGCGCGCGTCGCGGCGGGCTCCGCGGCGACCGGCGGCCGTAGGGTCGAGCCCTCACCGAGGAGGACTCCTGATGCGACGCGTGACCTATGCGATGGGCGTCTCGCTCGACGGCTACATC
The DNA here is from genome assembly GCF_055559995.1 of Streptomyces sp. NPDC023541. Lineage (NCBI taxonomy): Bacteria > Bacillati > Actinomycetota > Actinomycetes > Kitasatosporales > Streptomycetaceae > Streptomyces > Streptomyces sp. NPDC023541. Next base: position 22,519 of record NZ_JBVHJO010000012.1, on the reverse strand, counting down.
GTCGGGCCGGACGGAGACTTCGACTGGACGGAGCCCGACGAGGAGGTCTTCCGGTTCTGGATCGACGAGACCCGCGAGCTCGGCGTCCACCTGTTGGGGCGGCGGCTCTACGAGACGATGCTGTACTGGGAGACCGCCGACCAGGACCCGTCGCTCGACGCCGCGTCACGCGAATGGATCGAGGTCTGGAATCCGCTCCCGAAGGTGGTGTTCTCCAGCACCCTGTCAGCGGTGCAGGGCAACGCCCGCCTGGCATCCGGCGGCCTGGCGGAGGAGATCGAGCGGCTGCGGGCCGGGCCGGAGGACGGCGACATCGCGATCGGCGGCGCGACGCTCGCCGCCGAGGCGGCCGCGCTCGGCCTCATCGACGAGTACCGGGTCATGGTCCACCCGGTACTGGTCGGCGGCGGCATTCCGTTCTTTCCCCAGGAAGGGCGCCGGGTCGATCTCGAACTCGTCGAGACCCGCACCTTCGGCTCGAAGGTCGTCCACCTCCGCTACCGCGTGGCGCGCTAGGCCGTGTCTTCCGCATCTCGCCGGGCGTTCGGGCGCCCGCCGGTGGTGCCGTAGCTGAACGTGGGTACGCTGCTACGTATGACGGGTCACCCTCCTGGTCCGCTCTGGACGGGCCGGGCCTCCAACCCCCTGCAGTGGCTGCTCGCGGTCGCAGGTGCGGCCTGCGTGGCGCTCGGCGTCGAGCTGGCCGTCGACAACACGTGGACCTCCGGCTTCGTCCCGCTGCTCATGGCAGTGACCGGCTGCCTCGCCGCCGGACTGCTCATGGTGTACGGCACGGTCGCCTTCGTGCACGTCTCCGTCACCATCGACGCAGAGGCCCTCCTGGTGCGCTGCGGGCACGTCGGGTTGCCGCGCCGCAGGATCGAGCTCACCGACGTGGCCTCGGTCGCGTACCTCTCCCGGATCACCCCGCAGCACTGGGGCGGATGGGGCTACCGCTGGCGCCCCGAGAAGGGCACCGCCGTGATCGTCCGGCGCGGCGAGGGCTTGGAACTGACACTGGACGACGGCAAGCTCTTCACGGTGACCGTCGACGACGCCGAGAACGCGGTCCGCGTCATCCGCGCCCACCTGCGCACCCTCGCCGGCTGACCCCCCACCCGCCGGCGCCCCGTCCGCGCCGCACGGGCCGAGCGCTTACGGGATCCGAGGGCGCGGGGACGTACACTCCGCCAGATGAGCAGCAGTGTGACGCGCGAGGCCGCCTGGAGCGAGGAGCCCCAGCGGCCCGCCGACGGCCCCGCCGAGCCCAGGACGCCCTCCGTGACGCCCCCCGACGGCCCCGCCGCGCCCCCGCGGCGGCGGGGAGCCCTGCTGCTCCGGTGCGTGCCGGCCGCGCTGTCGGGCGTGCTGCTCTACCTCAGCTTCCCGCCCCGCCCCCTGTGGTGGCTGGCCCCGCTCGCCCTCGCCCTGCTCGCCGGCTGCCTGTACGGCCGCCGTCCGCGCGCGGGCTTCGGGCTCGCCACCCTCGCCGGCCTCGGCTACCTGCTGCCGCTCCTCGTGTGGACCGGGGAGGAGGTCGGCCCGGTGCCCTGGCTGGCGCTGGCCTCCCTCGAAGCCCTCTTCATCGGCCTCACCGGACTCGGCATCGCCCTCGTCAGCCGCCTCCCGGCCTGGCCGGTTCTCGCCGCCGCCGTATGGGTCGCGGGCGAGGCCCTGCGCGCCCGGGCGCCCTTCGGCGGGTTCCCCTGGGGCAAGGTCGCCTTCGGACAGGCCGACGGCGTCTTCACCCCGCTCGCCGCCCTCGGCGGCACGCCGCTGCTCTCCTTCGGCGTGGCCCTCTGCGGATTCGGCCTGTACGAGGCCCTGCGCATCGCGCGCCGCCACCCCGGCCGCACCACCGCCGCGCTGACCGCGCTCACCGTCGCCGCCCCGATCGGTTCCGCCCTTGCCGCCCGCCCGCTCGTCTCCGACGCCGCCGAGGACGGCACCGTCGTGGCCGCCGTCATCCAGGGCAACGTGCCCCGCCTCGGCCTCGACTTCAACTCCCAGCGCCGGGCCGTCCTCGACAACCACGTCAAGCGCACCATCCAGCTCGCCGAGGACGTCAAGGCCGGCAAGGCCCCCGAGCCCGACTTCGTCGTCTGGCCCGAGAACTCCTCCGACCTCGACCCGTACGCCGAACCCGACGCGCGCGCCGTCATCGACGAAGCGGTCAAGGCCATCGGCGTGCCTGTCGCGATCGGCGCGGTCGTCGCCCCGGAGACGGGCCCGCTGCGCAACACGGTGATCCTCTGGGACCCGGTCGCGGGCCCCACCGCGACCTACGACAAGCGCAAGATCCAGCCCTTCGGCGAGCGCATCCCGATGCGCTCCTTCGTCCGGCTCTTCAGCTCCGACGTGGACCGGGTGCGCCGCGACTTCGGCCCCGGCAAGGACCCCGGTGTCTTCGACATGGCCGGCAGCGGCGTCGGCATGGTCACCTGCTTCGAGGCCGCCTTCGACGACGCCGTCCGCTCGACCGTCCAGGACGGTGCCCAGGTGATCGCCGTACCGAGCAACAACGCCACCTTCGGCCGCACCCAGATGACCTACCAGCAGCTCGCCATGGACCGGGTCCGCGCGGTCGAGCACAGCCGCACCGTCCTCGTCCCCGTCACCAGCGGGGTCAGCGCCGTCATCCGCCCGGACGGCCGGATCGTCTCGCAGACGAAGATGTTCACCGCGGACGCGCTCGTCGCCGAGATCCCGCTGCGCTCCGGCCGTACCCCGGCCACCGTCCTCGGACCGCTCCCCGAGTACGCCCTGCTGCTGCTCGCCGCGGGAGGGTTCGGCGTACTCGCCGCCCGCCGGATCCGGGGCCGCCGCGCCGCCTGAGGCGGAGCCGATCCGGCCTCGTAGGGTCGGGGGATGACCACACCTGATTTCATCCGGCGGATCCGTGAGTCCGCCGGGCACCAGCTGCTCCTGCTGCCCGGGGTCACGGCCATCGTCCTCGACGACCGGGGCAGGGTGCTGCTCGGTCGGCGCACCGACACCGGACGGTGGTCCGTGGTCGGCGGCATCGCCGAGCCGGGCGAGCAGCCCGCCGAGACCGCCGTGCGCGAGGTGTACGAGGAGACGGCCGTGCACTGTGTGCCCGAGCGCGTGGTCCTCGTCCAGATGCTCGAACCGATCACCTACCCCAACGGCGACGTCTGCCAGTTCCAGGACATCACCTTCCGCTGCCGGGCCACCGGCGGCGAGGCGCGGGCCAACGACCACGAGTCCCTCGATGTGGCCTGGTTCGACGTGGACGCGCTGCCACCGCTGCAGTCCTTCGCCCTGGACAGGATCCACCGCGCCCTGCGGGACGAGCCCACCTGGTTCGAGGTCCCCGCCGTGATCGCGGACACCCCCCGGTGACCGTCCTGCCGGTCAGGGTGGACGTCGGCCGGACCCGCCGGGAGCGCGCTGTAAGGTTCCGCAGATCCGACGGGTCCGCCAGGGACCGTCACACAGTCACGGGGGCCAAGGAATGAGCGCAGGTGGAAAGGCCGGCATACCGAGGACGGGCGGGCGTCCGGACGGCGCCCCGCGCGCCGGAGCGCCGGGCCCGCGCCTCGCGGCACTCGACGCCGTCCGGGTCCTCGCCGCGCTGTCCGTCCTCTTCTACCACTACGCGGCCCTCGACAGCGCCTGGGGCGAGCCGGCCGAGGGGGTCTTCCCGTCCGCGCATGCACTGGCCGTATACGGCTGGCTCGGCGTGGAGATCTTCTTCCTGGTAAGCGGCTTCGTGATCTGCATGAGCGCCTGGGGCCGCACCGTGGGAGACTTCGCGGTCTCCCGGGTCTCCCGGCTCTTCCCCGCCTACTGGGCGGCCGTGGTCTTCACCTCACTCGTGCTGTTCAACTGGCCCGAGGTGCGCAAGGTCGCGTCGTTCAGCGACGTCGTGGTGAACCTCTCGATGCTCCAGGCAGGGGTCGGGGTCCCCCATGTCGACGACGCGTACTGGACGCTCTTCGTCGAGCTCAAGTTCTACGTGCTGTTCGCGCTGGTCGTCATGCGCGGCGTGACCTACCGCAACTGCGTCCTCTTCTGCGGGGCCTGGACCCTCGCCGGCGTCGTGGCGCCGACCGTCGACAGCGGCGTGCTGTCCTTCTTCGCGGTGCCGTCGGCGTCCCCGTACTTCATCGCCGGCATCGCCTTCTACCTGATGCGCCGCTTCCGGCCGAACGCCGTCCTGTGGGCCGTGGTCGGCGTGCAGTTCCTCCTCGCGCAGCACCACGTGCACGCCCGCATGATCTCCAGCCTCGGCCGGAGCGCCACCCAGCAGACGCCCGCCTGGCCGGCCCACCTGGTCATCGTGCTCGGATTCACCGTCATGGCGGCCATCGCCCTCGGGGCCCTCGACCGCGTCCAGTGGCGCTGGCTCCCGCACGCCGGAGCGGTCACCTACCCGCTCTACCTGATCCACATGATGGCCGGGCTGACCGCCATCCACCACTTCCGGGGCGACCTCGCGCCCGTCCCGCTGGCGATCGGGGTGACCGCCGCCATGGTGGCCCTCGCCTGGCTCGTCCACCGGCTCGTCGAACGCCCGCTGGGCCGCCTGCTGCGCGACAGCCTGCGGCGCGGGGTGCAGGACATCCGCTCGGGCACCCCGTGTGCGGCGACGCTCGGCCGGCTTCCCGCGCAGCCCTCCGCGCCCGAGGCGGAACGGATCCCGGCCGTCCGCTCCTGAGGGCCTGCCGGGACCGCCGACAGCGGACACCAGACGCCGGGCACCAGACACCGGCCGCCGGCATCGGCCGTCAGCCGTCGACGGCGGCCTCCCGGTACAGCTCCTCAGCCCGGTCTCCCATCACCGCGCTGTACGAGATCTCCGGCACGGTCCCGCCGCCCTCGAAACCCCCGAGCACCCCGGCCAGCGCGCCGTCCACCAGCCATGGGCTGCCGCTGGTGCCGCCGCTGAGGTCGGGGCAGCCGATGCGGCGCTGGGTCGGGGAGAGCAGGTCCGTGCCGTTGGCGCAGCGCAGCGGGGCATCCATCGTCCTCGGGTAGCCGATGACCGTCACCCTGGCCCCGGCGGGCTGCTCGGCGGCCACGGGGAAGCCGCCCACGAGGTCCTCGACGCGACGGGTCTGCCCGCCGTCCGCCGGGGCCACCGTCGCGAAGGCGATGTCGGCGTCCGGGTCCTGCCCGGCGGTCCACGCGGGCGCCACGAACACGCCGGTGATCTTCCACAGCCCGTACGGGGCGTCCCCGTCCCGGTATCCCGGCGCGAAGACGGTGGTGTCCGTTTCCTCCAGGCAGTGGGCCGCAGTGGCGATCACGTCGCGGTCGTCGCTGCGCACCACCGCGGCGGTGCAGAAGTGCCCGCCGTCGAGGCCGTCCGCGAAGAGCGCGCCCACCCGGTCGGCCTCGGCGCCGGGCCGGGCCCACGCGGTGACGCCGAGCGGCGGACCGGAGGCGGCATCGGGCAGGTCCACGCCCATCAGCGCGGCCATCGCGGTCAGCGCGAGCAGGATCCGTGATGCCCGCCGCGCACGGGAGCGCCGGGCCGTTCGGGGGAGCACGTCGGGGATCATGAATTCCACCCTGCCCGCCGAACCTATGACCGGAGGGCGGAGTTCCGTATGAATCCCCTGTGAATCCCGTGAACACGCCGTGAAACCCGGGCCATGACCGGACGAGACGGTTCCGAACGACACAGCCCGGGACGAGACGCCCTGCCGCGCACCGCCGGGGGATCAGTCGCGGCGCTCGTACACCGTCACGCGCCGCCCCCGCACCTGCCGGTCCTCGACCACGGCGAACCGCTCCCGCAGCACGGCCGCCTTGGCCTTGTCCCGCTCCGCCGACGGTACCTTCGCGACCTTCGCCGAGTCCGTCACCAGCAGCACCCGCCGCTGCTCAAGCAGCGCTTCCCGGATCCGCGCCGGCTGCGCCTCCTCGCCCTTGAGCGTGGCCGAGGCCACCGGGCTCTCGGCCAGAGCCAGGTCCGTCAGGCCCGTGAAGGCGTCCGGGGAGACCAGCGCCGTGTCCCGGCGCGCGGCCGGCACGAACAGCACGGCGTCCCCGTCCCGCTTCAGCGCGGCCACCTCGCCGGCCACCGCCAGCACGTCGTCGACCCGGCTGGCCGGTGCCCGCTTGCCCAGCTGCACCGGCAGCAGGGCCAGCACCGAGACCCCGACCACCCCCGGCACCAGCAGGGCCGACGCCTTCGGGAACCGGGGCGCGCAGGCCCGTACGGCAGCACCCAGGGCCGCGCCGATCAGCAGGGCCAGACCCACCATGCTGAACAGCACGTACCGGTCCAGGAACAGCGGCTGGACGAGCGACAGCCCGACCAGGCCGAGCTGAGGCACCGCCAGCAGCGGCAGCCCCACCGCCGCCGCCGAGAGCCGCGACCGGTCCGGCCGGTCCGCCCACGCCCCGAGCGCGCCGATCGCCAGCAGGATCCCCGGCCCGATCAGCATGTGCCAGGTGAGCGGCGGTATCCAGGACACCTGGTCGGACTGGCCCCGGCTGAACAGGACCAGCGGCAGTGCCCCCGCGACCGCCGCGGAGCCGTACGCCGCCCAGCGCAGCCACACACCGCGGCCCGCACGCACCCACCACAGGGTCGCCGCGTGCGCGGGCAGCATCAGCAGCGACAGCCAGTTCAGCAGCGCGCACACCAGCACGACCGCCCCGTACGCTGTCCAGCGCGGCCACGCCCGCCGGCCGGGCCGGCCGCCCAGGAGCGACACCAGCAGCAGGGCCGACAGCCCGGCCCCCGCCGCGACCAGCGCGTACGGCCGGCCCTCTTGGAGGTAGAACTGCACGGCCGGCAGCAGCCCGAGCGCCAGGCCGCCGCCGAGCCCCGCCCAGAAGCCGGCCAGACGACGCCCGATCACCGCCACGCACACCGCGGCGGCCGCGATCGCCAGCACGGACGGCAGCCGCAGCGTCGTCGTACTCGCACCGAAGACCTCGAACAGGCCGTGCATCAGCAGGTAGTAGAGGCCGTGGACGGCGTCGACGTTCCCGAGCATCCGCCAGATCTCGCCCGCCGGCCGGCCGGCCACCTGCCAGGTCGCCGCCTCGTCCCGCCACACGCTGTCCTGCCGGGAGAGCCCCCACAGACCGAACGCCAGGGTCCAGAGGAAGGGGATCAGGCAGAGGAGGGGCCCGCGTCGGGCCGCGGGTATGTGGCAACGCATGAAGGTGCTGGGATCCTCGCTCGGGCGTTCGGGCGGAAGCTACCAGTCTATGGACGCCACGGAGGGTTTCCGGACGGCCTGTTGTGCATCGCGGAGCGAGAGCGCCGGGCCCGCCCGCCCCTAGCCTCGGCCGCAAGGAGCACGAACGAGGGGCGGTACCCGGTGAACTGGCTCATCCACGACTACCGCGAGAGCGATCTCGCAGCGGTGGTCCACCTGATCGACACCACGGCCGAACTCGGCCAGGAGTCCGTCTTCTCGCTCGCCGAGTGCATCAGCGCACTGACCGGCCGGCAGCCCTGCGTGGTCGCCGTCCACCAGGGCGTCCCCATCGGCGCGGCCCTCGCCTGCGTCACCGGGGAGCGCGCCTGGGTCATGCGCATCGCCATCGCCGCCGGCTGGCGCGGCCGGGGCCTGGCCAGCGCCCTGCTCGTCGAGCTGGAACGGCGGCTCATCGCAGCCCGCGTCGGACGCATCGCCTACGTCCTGCCCGAGGAGGACCTGCTCGGCGAAGGCCTCCTCAACGCCGGCTACACCCGCCAGCCCGCCGTCGCCTACTTCGAGAAGACCGAGCCGCTCCACGGACCGGCCGCCGGCCTCCTCGACGACCTCGGCGGCCGCTTCCTGCCGAACGGCCTGTGGTCCAAGGTCGCCGGCATGGAGAAGGAGAAGGACCTCATCGAGCGGCGCGTGGTGCTGCCGCTCGCCGAGCCCGAACGGGCTGCTTCGCACGGAGTCCGCCCGCCGCGCGCCATCACCCTCTTCGGCCCGCCCGGCACCGGCAAGACCACCTTCGCGCGGGCCATCGCCTCCCGGCTCGGCTGGCCCTTCGTCGAACTGCTGCCCTCGCGCCTCGCCGACGAGGGCAACCTGGCCGCCGCCCTGCGCGACGCCTTCGCCCGGATCGCGGAACTGGAGCGCGTACTCGTCTTCATCGACGAGGTGGAGGAGATCGCGCCGGTGCGGACCGAGCCCGCACAGCCCGGCGGGATCCACGGCGTGACGAACGAGCTGCTCAAACTGATACCGGGCTTCCGGGAGGGCGACGAACGGCTCCTCGTCTGCGCCACCAACTCCATCCGCTCCCTCGACCCGGCCTTCCTACGCCCGGGGCGCTTCGACTACCTCATCCCGATCGGCACCCCGGACGCCGGGGCGCGCGCCGCGATCTGGGCCCGCTACACGGCGGGGCGCGCCGACGTCGACGTCAGCGCCCTGGTCGAGGCGACGGAGCTGTTCACGCCCGCCGACATCGAGCACGCGGCGCGGATCGCGGCGCAGGTGTCCTTCGAACGGGACCTGGAGGCGGTGGGCGCGCGCGGCGCGGCGGCCGCACAGCTCGGCGCGACCACCGGCGACTACCTGGAGGCCGTCCGGCAGTGCCGGCCGACCGTGACCCCGGCGATGACGGGCGAGTTCGAGGCCGACATCACCGCGCACGCCCGGTTCTGAACCCCGTGCGGGCATGGCCCCGACCGGACCGGTCGGTTACGGTCACGCCATGGGCTTCGTCGTCTTCATGACCCTTCCGGGGCTGGCCATCCTGCTCACCGCGATGGCCTTCCTCGACCTCGCTCTGGTGCGGGCCGGGCGGGCCGGCCTGCTCCCCTGGCGGTGGAACGGGCGTCAGGGGCAGATCTCCTCCACGGGCTTCGAGCAGCTGCACGCCAGTTTCTCGCCGGGCAAGCAGAACGAACTGAAGGAGCGCCGGAGCGCCCTCGTCCTGCGCGACGACGAGGAGGACGGCGCGCCGCCGCACTCCCGCGTGGACCTCGACGGCGGTCTCGCCGTCATCCGGATGCCCGCTACGGGGTACAGCGGTACGTGAACTCCACCGCGGCCGTGCGCTGTCCGGGCGACAGCAGCTGGAGCTCCGCCTTCGCCGAGTAGCTCCCCGTGCCCTGGAAGGTCCACAGCAGGTGCAGCCGGGCCTCGCGCTGCCCGCGCGGCACCCGCTCGGTCAGCTCCTCGGACTTCGTGCCGTCGCTGCGGACCCAGCGGTAGGTGAGCGTCCCGGGCCGCCCGTTGGTGCCCACGGCGGCCACCACGTCGGCCGTCGCGTCGCACGCGGGCCCGGCCGGATCGGTGGTCACGGCCACGTCGCGGACCTCGATCCCGGGCCCGAACCGCTGCCATCCGAGGTAGGCGAGGACCGCCGCCAGCACGACCGCGGCGAGCGTGTACCGGCGCAGCCCGGCGCCCCGCCGCCGCCGGGGCGCGGCGGCCACGGCCACGGCCGCGTCCAGCGGGAACGGCGCCGGCATGGCGGCGGTGACGCCGGGTCCGAACCGGAGCACGGACCCCTCGACGCGGTCGGGTGCCACCGCCTGCGGCGGCGCGGGCGGTCCGCTGAACCAGTGGCTCCCGAGGACGGTCGCGCTGTAGTCGTCGCCCTCGGGGGCGCGGGAATCGGTCATCGTGGTACCTCCACGCAGCGCGGCAAGTACTGCGAGGCCGACGCGGACTTGTTGCCGGCGGCCGGCTTGGTGGTCACCCGGACGCCGCCGTAGCAGCCGCGGTCACGGCTGAAGGTGTGCACCCTGTTCGTGGTGACGGTCGAACCGGCCTGGACCGTGAACGAATCAGTGCCGTCGGGGACGGACAACGAGCCCTGCGCTCCGCCCAGGAACCACTCCACCACCACGGTCACCGGCCCGGTGCCCTGGGAGGAGACGGTGACGGACGCGTCCCCCCGGTACACGCCGGTCTTGAGGGACACCGCGACGTTCGTGACCCGCAGGGCCGGCGTGGGCGTCGGAGTGGGTGTCGGCGTCGCAGGCCCGCTCACCGTCGGACTCGGGGTGGGGCTCGGCGACAGCGACGGCCAGGCCGACGCCGACGCCGAAGCCGAGGCGGACGCGGACGGCGTGGGGCTCGGCGAGGCCGAGGCGCTCGGGCTCGCCGACGGCGAAGCGGAAGCCGACGCACCGGGAGTCGGTGACGCGGGCCCGGGAGGGGCCGCGCTCGTCGTGGCGAAGGCGCTGAGCGCCGAGGCCCCGCCCGGGGCCGCCCCGATGGCGTCCGTCGTGAACACCAGCACCGCCCCCAGGACCAGCGCCGCCCCCGCCGCGATCCAGCCGCGCTTGCCGGGAGCCCAGCCCGACCCGCCGTCCAGCTTCGTCGTCGCCACCGCGGTGGTGCCCGCCGCGGGCGCCCCCGCAGAGGGGAACAGCAGCGGCAGCAGCGCGGCCAGCGCCGCCAGCTTGCGCTGCCCGCGCTCCTCCCACTCGGGGCCGTACGCGGCCAGCGCCACGTCCTCCAGCTCGGCCACGAACGCCTCGGCGTTCTCGGGCCGCTGCTCGGGTGCCTTGGCGAGGCCGCGCCGGATCAGCGGACGCACGGGTTCCGGGGCCTCGGTCTCCGGCACCGGCGCCTCGATGTGCTGCACCGCGAGTTCGGCGAAGTTCTCCCCGTCGTAAGGCTTGCGCCCGGTGAGGCACTCGAAGAAGGTCGCCGTCGCCGCGTACACGTCGGCGGCGGGCGACGCCGGCCGGCCCTGCCACTGCTCGGGCGCCATGTAGGCGGGCGTGCCGGCGACACCGGGCGTGGAGCCGCGGTTCGCCGCGATCCCGAAGTCCACGAGCTTCGACGAGCCGTCGGCCGCGACCAGTACGTTCTCCGGCTTGTAGTCCCGGTGGACGACGCCCGCCCGGTGCGCCGACGCCAGCCCGAGCAGCGACCCCTTGAGGACCACCAGCGCCGCCTCGGCGTCCGCCCGCCCGGACTGCTTCAGCAGCGAGCGCAGGGAGATGCCGTCCACCAGCTCCATCACGATGGCCGCGCCGCCGGGCGCCTCCACGTACTCGTACAGGCGCACCACGTAGGGGGACTCCAGCCCGCCCAGGAGCCTGGCCTCGGCCCGGAACTCCCCGACGAAGGCCGGGTCCTCGCGCAGACGGTCGCTGAGGTACTTCACCGCGACCGCCGTGCCCGTGGCGTCGTGGACGGCGAGCACCACCCGGCCACTGCCGCCCGAGCCGAGCTCGCGGACCTCCGTGTAACCGGGGACCGACCATGCCGCCCGAGTGTCGTTCATCGTTCCTGCCCCCTGCCTGCTGCCTGCCGTGTAGCGCCGAACCGCCCATGTCAGCGGCCGGTACGGGACCGGCTGCTCACCGGCCCGCCCCGTACCGGACTCCCCATGGGACGTGGTTCGAGCCACGGCCGGTTCCCGACCGCGGCCGGTGTCTCAGGCCGCGGCCGACACCGTGCCGATCATGGCGTGCAGCCGGTCGGCGGCCGCCCGCCCGAAGGCCGGGTCGTTGATGTGCGTGTCGTAGTCGTAGAGCCGCGCGGCGCTGCCCCGCAAGCCCTCGCGCAGCGCCGAGAACAGCGCCCGGTCCGCGCGGGGGTCATGGTACGGGCCGCCCGGCGCGCCCAGTGTGGACAGTCCGCGGAGCGGGACGCAGACGGCCGTGGGCCCGGTCGCCGCACGGAGCTTGGCGGCCACCCGGCGGCCGAGTTCCGCGCACTCGGCCCGGCTCGTGCGGATCACCGTGATCGACGGGTTGTGGACGTGGACGCCCCGGTCCAGGACCCGCTGGGGCAGGGACTCCAGCGGGCCGAACTTCACCATGTCCAGCGCGCCCAGGCTCACCACCTGCGGCACACCGGCCCGCCCGGCCGCGCTGAGCCGGTCGGGCCCCGCGGTCAGGATCCCCCCGCACAGGTCGTCGGCCAGCTCGCTGAGGGTGAGGTCGAGGACCCCGGCGAACACGCCCTCGCCGGCCAGCGTCTCCAGGGTCCGGCCACCGGTGCCGCTGACGTGGAAGACCAGCACCTCATAGCCCAGCTCGGTCAGCCGCTCACGCGCCGCGTCCACGCCGGACGTGGTCACGCCCGCCATGCTCGCCGCCACCAGCGGATGGGGGCCCGCCCCCAGCCGGGGCGGGCGGTCCGTCCCGGCGCGGGCGAAGGATGCGGCCATCCCGGCGACGGCCGCCACGGCGTTGGCCAGGATCGGCGCGGAGACACTGTTGATCCCCGCGATGTCCACCACGCTGTACATCATCGTGATGTCCGAGGAGCCCACGTACGGGGCGGTGTCCCCGGACGCCATGGACGAGACCATCAGTTTTGGGACGCCCAACGGCAGGGCGCGCATCGCTCGGGTGGCGATGGAGGTGCCGCCGCTGCCCCCGATCGCGAGCACCCCGTGCAGCCGGCCCTCGGCGTGCAGGCGCAACAGGGTCGCCTCGGCGCCCCGGGCCATCGTGGCCACGGCCGCGCCCCGGTCGGCGGCCGATCGCAGGAGGGACAGTTCGGTTCCCGCGGCCCGGGCCACCGCGGCGCGCGGCACGTCCGCGGCCACCCGGGGTTCGCCCATGATTCCTGTGTCGACCAGTACCACTTCGACTCCGGCCCGCAGCAGCCTCTCGCGCAGCCAGCCGTACTCCACACCCTTGGTGTCCAGGGTTCCCACCAGCACGACGTTCGTCATATGTGCAATGTCCAGGCACGTGGGGGTGTTGGCAAGTACGAGCTCTGGTCAAGCCTTCAGCAGCACCAACAGGCGCTCCAGGAAAGGGAGTTGCGAGGGAATCAGCATGCTCTGGGCCATCTCCGGAGTGCACCAGGCCACCTGGTCCAGCTCCGGGAACTCCTGCACGTTCCCGGAGTGCGGGGGCCACTCCATGGTGAAGGTCCCCGGCACCATGAGCGCCGGATCGAGGTCCGCCTCCACCGCCCAGATGGTCACCAGCTTCCCGCTGGACAGCCGCACCTCGCCCAGCGGGAGGTACTCGCCGTCCGGCGGCGGCAGCCCGATCTCCTCGGTGAACTCCCGGCGGGCCGCGTCGCGCGGGGTCTCCTCCGGCCCGTACTCGCCCTTGGGGATGGCCCAGTCACCGGACGTCCGCCCCGACCACAACGGGCCGCCCATGTGCCCGAGCAGGACCTCGACCCCGACCTCGGTCCCGACCTCGGTCCCGACCTCGGCCACGTCCCCGTCACCGTCCCCGGGCTCCGGCCGCGAGCCGGTCCCCGTCCGCCGGAAGAGGAGCAGTCCGGCGCTGCGCTTGTACGTCATGGGCCCATACATGCCCCGTACCGGCGCCGGTCAGTGATCGTGCGGGCCCTGGAGGTGGACCGGACCGTGCGCGTCCGCGCAGTGCGGGTCGTACGAGGCCTCGCCCCGCCGGCCGACCGAGAGGAGGGAGTCCTGCGCGTGGTCCACCTGGAGGGTGGTGTGCGTGATGCCGTACTCCTTGTCCAGCAGCCGCTCCAGCTCCCGGCGTACGGCGTGGCAGTCGCCCGCCGGCTCGACGAGCACGTGCGCGGACAGCGCCGCCTGGCCCGAGGTGATCGTCCAGATGTGCAGGTCGTGGACCTCGGTGACCGGGGGATGCCCGACGAGCCGGTCGCCGACCGCGTCCGGGTCCACGTGGGCGGGCGCGGCCTCCAGGAAGATCCGGCCGGAGTCGCGGACGAGCCCGTAGCCGGCCTTCACCATCAAGGCCACGACCACCAGCGTGGCGATCGCGTCGGCCTGCCGGAACCCGGTCGTCATGACGATCAGGCCGGCGACGGCCGTCCCGATGAAGGCGAACAGGTCGTTGAGGACGTGCTGGTAGGCGCCCTCGACCGCCAGCGAGGACCGGTTCGCCCGCGAGATGCACCAGGCCGCGGCCACGTTGACGACGATGCCCGCGAGCGCCGTCACCAGGACCAGCCCGCCCTCCACCGGCGGCGGGTCCATCAGCCGGCGCACCGCCTCGTACGCCAGCCAGGCGGCCAGCAGGAGCAGCGTCAGGCCGTTGGCCTGGGCGGAGAGTATCTCCGCCCGCTTGAGGCCGTACGTGAAACCGCCGCGGGCGGGCCGGGCCGCCAGCCGCATCGCGATCAGCGCGAGGACGATCGAGACGGCGTCCGTGAGCATGTGGGCGGCGTCGGAGATCAGGGCCAGGGAGTGGGCCATGACGCCGATGACCACCTCGATGGCCATGAAGCCGCCGATCAGGCCGAGCGCGATGGCCAGCCAGCGGCGGTCGGCGTCGGCGGCCACGCCGTGGCTGTGGCCCCCCGGTCCATGGCCGTGGCCGTGGTCGTCGTGCCCGTGGTCGTGCCCGCTCATGACATCCCCCGTCTCGTCGCGGCACCCGTTCGTCCGGGTCCGTCGCGTGAAGTGAAGCGCACCCCGGCGAGATGGGCAAAGGCTGCAACGGGGACCGTTGTCATTACGTATAAGAGGCCTCTGACCTGCGGTTCTGTCGGGTCGCTGCCGGAGCGCCGCGATCGTGGGAAAATCTGCTCATGGTCCAGCGTCCCGGTGTGCCGACCGCGCCCGAGCTCGTCCTGGAAACCGACACGGGCTCCACACAGCTGAGCCCGGGCCGGACCTACAACGTGGGCAGGGACCCGCTCTGCGAGATCTGCTTCGAGGACGCCCGCGTCTCCTGGCACCACGCGGTCCTGCGCCCCGACGGCGACCACTGGACGGTCGAGGACGAGGACAGCACCAACGGCACGTGGGCCGACGGCCACCGCGTCCACGAGTGGATCGTCGGCGCCGGCAGCGAACTGCGCTTCGGCGACGAGCAGGACGGCCCCCGGGCCGTCCTCAACGCTCCCCGGCCCGGGCCGAGCAGCCCCGGCGCCGGGCCGGCCCGGGTCTCCAACCCGTCGATGACCACCACCTTCCGGCGGCCCAGCGCCGTACTGCCGCTGCCCGCCCGTACCGCCGTGCGCATCGGCCGCGCCACCGACAACGACCTCGTCATCGACGAGCTCGACGTGTCGCGCCGGCACGCCGAGCTGCGGGCCCTCGCCGACGGCAGCTACGAGATCGCCGACCTCGGCAGCCACAACGGCACCTACCTCAACGGCGCCCCCGTCACCGGCGCGGTCCCCCTCGCCGAGGGCGACATCGTCGGCATCGGCCACGTGGCCTTCTGCCTCGTCGGCGACCGCCTCCAGGAGTACGAGGACACAGGCGAGGTCACCCTCGACGTACAGGGCCTCACCGTCGCCGTCGACCGCGGCCGCAAGACCCTCCTCGACGAGGTGTCCTTCCCGGTGGGCGCCAAATGCCTCCTCGCCGTCATCGGCCCCAGCGGAGCCGGAAAGTCCACCCTGCTCGGCGCCCTCACCGGCCTGCGCCCTGCCGACCGCGGCACCGTCCTCTACGACGGCCGCGACCTCTACCGCGACTACGCCGAACTGCGCAGCCGCATCGGCCTCGTACCGCAGGACGACATCCTGCACTCCCAGCTCACCGTCCGGCGCGCCCTCACCTACGCCGCCGAACTGCGCTTCCCCCAGGACACCGCGAAGGCCGAACGCCAGGCCCGGGTGGACGAGGTGATCGGCGAACTCGGCCTCCGCGAGCGCGCCGCGCAGCCCATCCACAGCCTCTCCGGCGGCCAGCGCAAACGGGTGTCCGTCGCTCTCGAGCTGCTCACCAAACCCTCCCTGCTCTTCCTGGACGAGCCCACCTCCGGCCTCGACCCGGGAATGGACCGCTCGGTGATGCACATGCTGCGCGAGCTCGCCGACGACGGCCGCACGGTCATCGTCGTCACCCACAGCGTCCTCAGCCTCGACGTCTGCGACCGGCTGCTGGTCCTCGCCCCGGGCGGTCGCATCGCGTACTACGGACCGCCCGGGGAGACCCTCGGCTACTTCGGCGCCGCCCAGTGGCCGGAGGCCTTCGAAGCCTTCGAGAACCAGCCGGGCCGCGACTGGGCGGGGGAGTACACCGCCTCGGCGGCCCACCGCACCTACGTCCTGGGCGCCGCCCGCCAGCCGTGGCACGGCGGTGAGCGCCGGGCAGCGGCCACCCCGGCCGCGTACGCCGCCCCGCCGCCCAAGGCACAGAGCTGGGGCTCCCAGCTGTCCACCCTCGTCCGGCGCTACGCGGCCGCGCTCTCCGCGGACCGGACCTTCCTCGCCATCATGATCGCGCTGCCCTTCGTCATGGGCGCCATGGCCCGCGCCCTGGCCGGCAGCAGGCTCACCCAGGAAACCGCGATCAACGCCCTGCTCATCCTGTCCGTCGGCGCCGTCCTCACCGGAGCGGCGAACGCCGTGCGCGAACTGGTCAAGGATCGGGTCATCTACCGGCGGGAGCGGGCCGTGGGGCTGTCCCGCTCCGCCTACCTGATGTCGAAGGTCGTGGTGCTGGGCGCCGTCACCGTCGCCCAGGCCGTGGTGCTGACCCTGGTGGCCCTCTACGGCGTGAACCTGAGCGCCCCGGGCGGCCACGGCGTGATCACGGGACCCCTCGTCGAGATCACCATCGCGGTGGCACTGCTCGCGTTCACCGCCATGATGCTGGGCCTGCTGATCTCCGCACTGGTCCACAAGGAGGAGGTCACCATGCCGCTGCTGGTCCTCCTCGCCATCGTGCAGGTGGTCTTCTGCGGCGCGCTGCTGCAGCTGGACGGTATCCCGGTGATCGAGCAGCTGGCCTGGCTGGTCCCCTCGCGCTGGGCCCTCGGCGCCATGGCGGGCACCATCGACCTCGGCGCGATCGTGCCCGGCCCCCTCACGGACGACCCGCTGTTCGCCCACACCCCCGCGGTGTGGCTCTTGAACCTGGGCATGCTGGTGGTCCTGTCCGTCCTCTTCGGGGTGCTGGTCGCGAGGCTGCTGCGCCGGCACGAGCCCGTGATCATGCGGAAGTAGGCCTCATGGGCAGCTCGATGGATCCCGGGATCGCCGTGGCCGACTTCCAGCCCACCCATGTGGTGCCGCCTCCCGGGCTGTCCGCCTGGGAGGCCCCCGACGTCTCCCGGCCGACCGCCGCCCTGGACGCCTTCCTGCCCGTCCAGCTGCTGTCCCGGCGGGGGGAGTGGGGGGAGATCCTCTGCGCCAACGGATGGAGCGCCTGGGTCGACGGGCGGCTGCTCATCGCGGTGCCGCAGCCGCCGCCGACCACGGGGGAGCGGCCGTCGGTACGCGCCGAGGACCCGAGGCCGCTGCTGGAGCGCGGCGCCGACGCCCTCGAACGCTACCGGCACGCCGTGGACGAACTCGCCTCCGGCCGGGCCGACAGCGACGCCTTCCGGCGGTCCCTGCGGGGGCTGCGGGCGGGCGTCGTCGTCGACGGCGAGTCGGTCTGGCTCTACGACGAGACCTCGGGGCGGTGGATGTACGGCGACGGGACCCGCCTGGCGACCTACGCCGTGACCGAAGGGCCGGGGAGCCCCCACGGGCCCCAGCCGGGGCCGGCCGGACCGGACGGCGGCGGGGCCGGTGCGGGGCCTGCCGCGCCCCCCGTCGGCCCGGAGGCGGGCGGACACGACCGGCAGGCCGGCCCGACCCACGACCGGCATGCCGGCCCGACCCGGATCGTGGACACGCACGACCCCGAAGCGGAGTGAAGGGCCACGGAAGGGCCGGAAGGTGGGCGACACCCGCCGAGGGACGCGGGTCACCCGTGGGTCTGAGTCGAGGCGGGCGCGTCCACCCGCACGCGGCGGTGCAGCCGGCGGGCCAGGACGCCGCCGAGGAAGCCCGCCACCGCACCCCAGAGCAGGCCGAGGCCGACCGTCCGCCACAGCACGGGGTCCAATAGCAGCTCCCCGCCGAGGGCGTCCACCTCGCCGATGCCCAGGAGGGACAGCCCGTACGCGGCCTCGATCCGGCACAGCAGGCAGACCGCGAGGGTGGCCAGGGCGAAGGCCGCGCCGAGATGGAGCGCGTGCTGCCAGGGCCGGACGTGCGCGGGGGACCGCACGGCCGCCAGTACACCCGTGCCCAGCAGCAGGACGGCGGCCACCACCACCAGCCACCACGCCCGCGGGTCGCGCGCCGCCAACGACGCCACGTCGACCGGGGCCCCGTCGGCATCGCGCAGCACCTCGTCCAGCAGCTGCGGCATCGGCAGCCCGAAGGCCCCTTCGACCAGGGCCTCCCAGGATCCGCCGAAGCCCAGGGTGAGCGCGATCCAGACGAGGTTCGGCAAACCGAGCAGGACCACGGCGAGCGTTCGGCCGGCGTTGCCCTGGGCCGCGGCCACCACCAGCCCGACGACGACGCCGATGGCGACGTACGTGAAGAGCAGCAGGGTCGTGGCGAAAGCGGCCGGACGCACCGCCGTGTGGAAGCGGACCAGTCCGGCCGGGAGCGGTGCCCGACGCGACACCAGCAGGCCGATCACCATCAGGCCCAAGATCCACAGCAGTCCGAACAGGAGCGTGGCGGGCACGTCGGCGCGGAAGCCCACCGTCGGTGCGGAGTCCAGGAGTTCACCGATCACCGCGACGGCGGGGTCGCCGGTGGAGATGCCGAAGTCCTGCCGGGCCAGGAGCGCGGCACCGACCAGCGCGAGCAGCCACAGCACGACCAACGGGACGGCCCGGCCGACGAGTTCGCGGGGTCCGGCCACGGCCCGGTTGCGCAGCGGGCGCAGGAAGCAGTAGCCGGCCGCGAGGGCGCCCGCCAGGCTCACCGAGAGCGGGAGCACCGCCAGGTTCGCGTCCACGCCGCCCAGCAGACCGGCGTCACCGGACATCTCAACGCTACCGCCGGCCGCCATCACGACGACCGCGCCGAGCACGTGCGGGAACGCCCCTTCCGGAAGGTCGCCGATGCCCGCGCACGCCAGCCCGGCCGCGGCGACCGCGGTCATCGCCGCGAAGCCCGCGACGACGGTGACGAGGGCGTCGCGCCAAGCCCTCGCGGAGCCCCCGGTCGATGCTGGTCTCGGCGTCTGGCTCACCATGCAACCGTGGCACTCCCGGCTTGCGGGCACCACCCGGACGGCGCACACAATGGTCCGATGGGAACTCCCTCCTCCTGGGAAGAAGAGCCCGTGAGCACACATCCCTCCGGCTGGCAGCCGTCGTCAGAGCGACCCACCGGGCCGCCTTCCGGGCCGCTGTCGGGCGGGCGGCAGGGACCGCCGCCCCCGCCGCCGACCGGGCCGCCCGGCGGTCCGGCCGGTCCCCCCGGTTCCGGCGGTTCCGCCGGTCCCGGCGGTCCGGGACCGGACAAGGGTCCCTGGTGGCGGTCCGTTCCACGGCTCGCCACCGCGCTCGTCGCGGTGGTCGCGGTCGTGGCCCTGGCGGTCGTGCTGACCCGGCCCAGCGGTGCCCCCAGCGCCGGGGGCGAGGTGTTCCTCCAGCCGGCCGCCGCCGCGGGCCCCGATCCCTTCACCGAGTCCACCGTGGTGAAGGAGGACGCACCGCCACCGGAGAGCCCGCCACCGCAGAGCCCGGTGCCGTCCCCCAGCGGGACCGGCGCCGCTCCGACCACCCAGGGCACCGCCACGGGCACCAGGAGCGTCAGCGGTGCCGCCCCGGGCGTGTACGGGGGCACCCAGGACGTGGCGAGCTGCGACGTCGAGAAGCAGATCAGGGTGCTGGCCGCGGAGCCCGCCAAGAACGCGGCCTTCGCCGCGACGCTCGGCATCCAGCAGGCGGCCGTTCCCGCTTACCTGCGCTCGCTCACTCCGGTGCAGCTGCGGATGGACACCCGGGTCACGAACCACGGTTTCCAGAACGGCAAGGTCACCGGCTACCAGGCCGTCCTGCAGGCCGGAACGGCCGTGCTCGTCGACGACCGGGGCGTGCCGCGGGTGCGGTGCGCGTGCGGGAACCCGCTCGGTCCGCCGGTGCCGCTCAAGGCCTCCCCCAAGCGCTACGGGCAGACCTGGCCCTCGTACCAGCCGGCGAAGGTCGTGGTCATCGCACCGGCGGTGCAGCCCGTGAAGAAGATCGTGATCTACGACCACCAGAACCGGCACTGGTTCGAACGTGACAAGGGTCACCACCCGGAGCGGCGGCCCGACCGGCCGATCCCGCCGCCCGTGATCCCGACGCCGCCGACCACGCCGAGCCCGTGGATCACGCCGACGCACACCGGGCCGAAGCCGCCGGGACCGCCGTCGAAGTCGCCTTCGCACACCGGCTCGAAGCCGCCGTCCAAGTCCCCGTCCGGGAAGCCTTCCGGCTCCGAATCGCCGTCGAAGTCGCCGTCGAAGTCGCCGTCCAAGTCGCCCTCGAAGTCCCCGTCCGGGAAGCCTTCCGGCTCCGAATCGCCGTCGAAGTCGCCGTCGAAGTCGCCCTCGGGTTCCCAGTCCCAGTCGCCGTCGGCGTCGCCCTCGGGATCCCCGTCGGTCTCGCCGAGGCCCTCGCCGACGCCCTCGCCGACGGTGGCCCCCTCGGGTTCGCCGACGCCGTCGGCGTCGCCTTCTCCGTCGAAGCAGCCCTCGGGGTCCCCGTCGGAACCTCCGTCGCCGTCGGGCTCCCCCTCGGGGTCCCCGGCGGCATCGCCCTCGCCCAGGCCGTCGCCGTCACCCTCTGAGGCGCGTTCGCCCCAGCCGACCGACCGCACCCCCTCACTGCCGTCGCGGACGCCGCCGCCGACCGACCGCACGCCTTCCCTGCCGACCAGGTCTGCGGCTCCGCAGTCACCGGTCGCGCCGCAGCCGGAACCGGAACCGGAACCGGCCCGTACGGCCATCGAGCCGCCGACGGACCGGCCCCGCGACGACGGGGGCGGGAACGGCGGTGACGGCGGGAACGGCGGTGACGGCGGGAACGGCGGTGACGGCGGGAACGGCGGTGACGGCGGGAACGGCGGGAACGGCGGTGACGGCGGGAACGGCGGTGGCGGGAACGGCGGTGACGGCGGGAACCGGTAAACGGTCGCAGAGCACCGGTCAGGTCCGGGCGCGGCGGGTCAGCGAGTCTCCCGCCGCGCCGCTGCCACGCCGAGGACGAAGCTGAGCAGCCCCTCACGGCTGCCGGCGGGGACTTCGGGTTGGTGGGGAGGGAGGCCATGGTCCGACCGGAGGGGCGGCGCTTAGGGCGGCGGATCGGTCCGAAGGCTGCGTCCGGCGCGGCCGTCGCCGTGCGGTGGCCGGCGGCCCGGGGGAGGGCTGACGGTGGACGTCCGCAACTCCCGGCCGCCCGCCCAGCACGCCGCACCCGTGGTCGGCGGTACGGGCCCGGGCCCCGGCGGCGGGCAGGGGCTGACCGGGCCGGCGGAGCGCGCCCGGCTGGCGGGCGGGGAACTCACCGCCCTCCCCGCGGACGGCGGTTTCCGGGTGCGTCCCTGGCTACCCCGGCAGACCTGACCGGGACGGGTGAGGGGGAAGAGGACAGGGTGATCCGGGTACTGCTGGTCGACGACGACGCCATCGTCCGTGCCGGGCTGCGGCTGATGCTGGGCGGCGCCCCGGACATCGAGCTCGTCGCCGAGGCCGCGGACCGCTCCGAGGTGGCGGGGCTGGTCGCGGCACGGACCCGACCTGGTGCTGATGGACATCCGGATGCGCCGTGTCGACGGCCTGGCCGCCACCGAGGCGCTCCGGGCGCGGCCGCAAGCCCCGGAAGTAGCCGTCCTGACCCCCTTCCACACCGGCGAGCACGTCCTGCGGGGCGCTGCGCGTCGGCGCGGCCGGGTTCCACCTCAAGGACACCCCGCCGCAGGAGATCGTGACGGCGAACCGTACGGTGGCCGCGGACGGTCCGGTGCTCTCCCCGGCCGTCACCCGCCGCCTCATCGACCAGGTGGCCGCCGGAACCGGTGACGACTCCCGGACGGCCACCGCCCGCGCCCGGCCGGCACTGCTGCCCGAACGCGAGCGGGAGGTGGCGGCGGCGGTCGGGCGGGGCCTGTCCAACGCGCAGACCGCCCGGGAACTCCACTGGCACCGCCGACGGTGAAGACCCACGTGTCCCGGACCCTGACCCGCCTCGACCTCAACAAACGCGTCCAGATCGCCCTGCTGGTCCACGACGCGGACGAACCGGACTGAGCGCTCCGACTCGGCCTCCGCGAGGGCCGGTTGCAGGTACCGCCTCTTTCCCCCAGCACCGAGGGAGATTGCCGAAGTGCGTGAAGTGAACTCCCTTGACTGACGGGCCGGTCACGCCGTGCGGAAAGGCGACGTTCCCGGTCTCACGCCACCGGCGGAGCCGATTGGCGGCGGACCATCTCGGCGATCCAGGCCGGGGCGAAGGGGGACGTGCAACCGGGGGGCAGCGCCCAGCCGGCGCTCGCGACCACCGGATCCGGGTCGGCGAGCCAGGCCAGGCGCAGCTCCCGCGCGTGCGGGTTCTTCTTCACCACGTAGTCCAGAGCCAGTCGTGCACCTTGGGCGTACGCGCCCCGCGGAGCATGGAGTCCAACTCGTCACGCCCGAACGCCTTCGGGCGGCACATCAGGAGCGCCAGCAGCCTCGCCGCGGTGTCCTCTTCTCGTTCACGGCGCGTGCCTTCGGGTCCTCCAGTGCGGCCAGTTCGGCCATCGCATCGGCCAGCGCCGTCCCGGTCACCTCTGCCACCTCGGCCTCCTTCTCCCTTGCGCCCCCCATGTGCGCAACCGAGCCTAGTACTGCAACGGTGTTTGCCGTGACGGTTGGGCAGGTCGGTCGTTGGTCAGTTCATGGGTGGGGAACTTGTTGATGCCCGGTCGTGGGCTGG